>NZ_BTGK01000001.1:0-1071341 GCF_042848605.1 Pseudoalteromonas sp. MTN2-4 | reverse complement strand
CCAGTATTTCCTGGTGACTATAGCGTTTTGGAACCACCTGAACCCATGCCGAACTCAGAAGTGAAACGAAACAGCGTCGATGATAGTGTGGGCTTCCCATGTGAAAGTAGAACATCGCCAGGGCCTAATTTAAAAATAATAATACAAACAAATTCAAAGAATTTGCTTAGTGATAATAGCGTTTTGGACCCACCTGACTCCATGCCGAACTCAGAAGTGAAACGAAACAGCGTCGATGATAGTGTGGGCTTCCCATGTGAAAGTAGAACATCGCTAGGCACCAAATCTTAACCCCAACTCTCTCGAGTTGGGGTTTTTTCGTTTTCAATCTTAAAAAATTAAATAAAAAATTATCATTCACTTTTCATTTAAACATAGTGATAATCGCACCTCACTAACCGCGAGCAAAATTAAAAGGTCATAATGAATTATATTCCCCTTAATGAGTTCAAAAAGGCTTGGGTGTTTAGGCATCAAGACTTGGAAATTGCCCCGACTGATCTTGAAAAGATTAAACTAATGTCTCCGACACGTTCAGCAGTGCTTTGGTCTACTATGGTTAGTCGTGAAAAAGATCATCCCGACTTCTTCTCTGAAAGTGAATGGGCAGGGCAAGCAAGTTCATGGCAAGAAAACTTGAACTGGGAAAAAGACTGGGAAGCGGGTGTAGAAGAACTTCCAGAGGCCATAAATGAATTTTTAAAATGGGAAAACAATACTACGGTCTATTTTTGTTTAAGTAGAGACTGTGTGATTGAAACTCAGTTTGAAGTTTTCAAACGTTGTTGGCAAAACTTTATGTTCCTTGCTGATGGTTGTTTGTTGCTTGGTAAAAAGCGCGATACAGTTGCACAGTTCTTAGAAAATGGTGATGTTAAACTGGGTAATAAACCTAAGAGCTAGCAGTAATACGTTGCACATGCTATAAAAACTGCAATAACCTAAGAAGGGGATGGCAGTGCAGAGTGTGCAACAAGCTCATCTATGGAACGATGAAAAAGAACGGTTAATGTTTGCTGAGCTGGTCAATGTTTTCTACGCCAGAGAAATTCCAGCGCTTGTAGCTGTTCATAATGACCAGAAGCTACGTAAATCATTAGCCAGTTTACCCTTCTATGTTGAACGCGCTGCACGGCATATAGTGCAAGGTGATGTTCCACTAGAGTTGGATTCGCAAAATGGTGGTTGGCTTGCGCCTCAGAAAAAGCTGCCCTCTCAAGATCTCGAGCAAAACGCTTCATTTTATAAAAAGCATGCTAAAACAGGATTAGTAATTCCTGTGCTAAAAGAGCATACGGGTTATCAGTCTTTGACCTTAGACTGTATTGATCAAGTTGACAAAAATAGTTTTCACAGCAACTTAAGTGGATGGTTTTTCTTCTCGGGTGCTTCTCAATCAAACCCTAATCTACAAGTGCTAAAGCCAAGCAAACAGATCATGGCAGCAGCTTGTTGTGGTCATCAATGGCAATTTAATAAAGCAGTGCCACCAAGAAGGCTTAGTTTGCGCGAGATGCTATTAGCCAGTATGATCAATTGGAAAAATGTTCGTTCTATAAAACGTAATGTTTGATTAATTTGTTATTGGGAAGTGCAGTTTTGCGTATATTTCAGTTTCTACTCCTTAGCCTTGCGCTATTTCTTCAGTATAAATTTTGGTTTGGCCATAATGGTATGCAAGATTATACGCGCTTGAAAAGTGTTGTAGACACGCATCAGGTAGCGAATGAGAAATTAATTAAACGAAATAAGCTGTTAAAAGCAGATATTGACGATCTTAAACTTGGTTTAGAAGGCGTTGAAGAAAGAGCAAGACATGAGCTTGGTATGATCAAGCCAAATGAAACCTTCATTAGAGTCTTACCGAATAAATAACATGAAGAATTCTCCTATTATTGCTGCTGTTGTACCAGCTGCAGGTGTTGGCAGTCGTATGCAAGCCGAGATCCCAAAGCAGTATTTAAAAATAAATAATAAGTCTATTTTAGAGCACACCGTTAATAAGCTCAGTTCTATGAGTGAGCTCAATACCATCATGCTAGCAATTAACCCTGAAGATGAGTTGTTCAACACACAGCAATTTAGTTCGACCAAAGTGCAAACTGCTGAAGGTGGAAAAGAACGAGCAGACTCTGTTTTAAACGCACTAAATGCACTAGAGACACTGAAGCCTGATTGGGTTTTAGTACATGATGCTGCAAGGCCAATAGTGCAAATTCAAGATATTCAAAACTTGATTGCTTGCTGTTTTGAAAAGCAAGAAGGTGGCATTCTTGCGGCTAAGGTCAAAGACACGATTAAGCGCGGGCAGCAATATAGCGAAGAGACCGTACCTCGTGCTGATTTATGGCATGCACTTACACCTCAGTTATTTCCCTATCAGGCGCTAAAAGAGGCTCTGAAGTCCTGTTTATCAGAATCCAAACTTATTACGGATGAAGCTTCAGCCATGGAGCTGCAAGGTAAGCCTGTGTTACTCGTTGAAGGGCGCAGTGATAATATTAAAATTACCACACCAGAAGATTTACGCTTAGCCGCGTTTTTATTAAAAGAACAGGAAGAAGAAAATGATTAGAATTGGTCACGGTTTTGATGTGCATAAATTCGGTGATGAAGGTCCGTTAACGATCTGCGGTGAGAAAATTCCTTTTGAGCAAGGCTTTATTGCGCATTCTGATGGTGATGTTGCTATTCATGCTCTATGTGATGCTTTGCTCGGTGCAATGGCACTTGGCGACATTGGTAAACACTTTCCAGATACGTCTGCTGAGTTTGAAAATATAGACAGCCGTATTTTACTCAGACAAGTGATGGAACAGGTTACAGCGCTAGGCTATAAGCTGGGTAACTGCGATGTCACTATTGTTGCGCAAGCACCAAAAATGAGACCGCATATTGATAACATGCGAGCCAACCTAGCTGCTGATTGCCAGGCAGAACTGACACAGGTAAATGTAAAAGCTACAACAACAGAAAAAATGGGCTTCGAAGGTCGTAAAGAAGGCATTTCAGCCCACGCAGTTGTGTTATTGGTTAAAGCATAATGGAATTGCACTATCTGTATGGCAAGCCTGAAGCTGTCGCTGATTTTAAAAGTCAGCCAGAAGACTTCATTGTAGACGAAATGCTGGATATTGAACTGACCGGCGAAGGTGAGCATGTCTGTTTACACATAATTAAGAAGCAGATAAACACGTTAGATGTCGCTAAAAAAGTCGCAAAACAAGCTGGAACACATGTAAAAAATGTTAGCTATGCGGGACTGAAAGATCGCCATGGTGTTTGCAGTCAGTGGTTTAGTGTACCTGTCCCTATCAAGAAAGATGTTGATTTTACCGAACTAAACGATGACTTTATTTTTGTTGCTCAGCAAAAGCGGCATAATCGAAAACTTAGAACAGGTTGTCACTCTGGAAATCGCTTTACGATCACCTTACGGAACATTGATAAGCTGTTAGATATTTTGTCACGCATTAATGCGGTGCGTCAGGGCGTGCCAAACTACTTTGGCGAGCAACGCTTTGGTCATGATGGTCATAACCTTACTATGGCTGAGCGTATGTTTGCGGGTGAACATATTCGCGATAGAAAGTTACGTAGTATTGTTATTTCTGCTGCTCGTTCGCACATTTTCAATCAGCTTGTGAGTATGCGAGTTAAAGAGCATGGCTTAGCTAAGACCTGGCATAGAGAAATCTTTATGCTAGACGGCTCTAATGCGTTCTTTGAAGATGATATCAGCGATGAAAACATCGCAAGGTTAACCTCTGGAGATATTTGCTTGTCGGCGCCTCTGGTCGGTAAAGGTGAAAAAGGGTTAATTGCGCAAGAAAAAGAGTTTCTTGAAGCCTTTAGTGCTTGGCATCATGGCCTTGCCGAATTAGGATTAAAAAATGAGCGCCGTGCTCTAAGATTGATCCCCATAGATCTAGAAGTGAAAACCTTGTCTTTAGACAGTATTGAATTACGTTTTGCACTACCTAAAGGGACATTTGCAACAGCAGTGCTTAGAGAGCTTGTTAATTACGTTGATGTGAATAAAAGCGCATTTACAAATAAGGAAGAACGATGAAGATTTTACTCAGTAACGACGATGGAGTTCACGCAAAAGGGATCTCTGTACTGTATGAAGCCTTGAGCAAAATTGCCGAAGTGACCGTTATTGCCCCAGACAGAAACTGTAGTGGCGCAAGTAACTCTTTGACGTTGTTAAATCCATTGCGTGCAACACAATTAGAAAATGGTTTTTACTCTGTTAATGGCACGCCGACAGATTGCGTTCATCTTGGTGTAAACCAGCTTTTAGATGAAGAGCCTGACCTAGTTGTGGCAGGTATTAACAATGGGGCTAATTTGGGTGATGATACACTCTATTCAGGTACTGTAGCAGCTGCCACAGAAGGGCGTCATTTAGGGTTGCCAGCAATAGCTGTTTCTCTTTGCTCAAAACAAGAAGCGCATTACGAAACCGCAGCCGAAGTGGCAATGAAAATAATCAACCAATTAAGCTCCCATCCGCTTCCTAAAGATCAAATTATCAATATTAATGTGCCAGATATTCCTTTAGCAGAGTTAAAAGGGGTTAAGGTAACGCGTTTAGGCGCACGTCATAAAGCCGACACCATGACTGAACAAATTGACCCTTGGGGGCGAAGTGTTTTTTGGTATGGCTCACTTGGCTCTGAAAGTGATGCAGGCGAAGGCACTGACTTCTATGCTGTAAATCAGGGCTATGCTGCAGTGACACCACTTAAGGTTGATATGACAGCGCACGAGAGTATCGATGCGATGTCTTCTTGGCTGGAAGGAGCTAACTAAGTGCTTGGCAACTATGCCCGCAGTGCAGAGGCTTTAGCTGAGCAATTAAAAGCATCGGGAGTACAAGATAAGAAGGTGCTACAGGTAATTAAAGATACCCCGCGACACCTTTTTATCGATGATGTGTTAAAACACAAAGCCTATGAAAATACGGCATTGCCCATAGGTAATGGGCAAACTATTTCTCAACCATTTATTGTTGCAAAGATGACAGAGATTTTGCGACAAGTTGGTGTGAAAGGAAAAGTGCTTGAAATAGGTACGGGTTCTGGATATCAAAGCGCGGTGTTAGCACAAGTGTTCGAGCAGGTGTTTAGCGTTGAACGAATTAAATCACTGCAGTGGCAAGCAAAGCGACGTTTACATCAACTTGATTTATACAATGTCTCCATGAAACACGGTGATGGTTGGCAAGGTTGGCAAACGAAAGGGCCGTTTTCTGGGATTATTGTCACTGCAGCGGCAAAATCACTACCTCAAGCTTTACTTGAACAACTCGAAGACGACGGCGCTTTATTGGTTCCCATTGGTGAAGAAGAACAAGTATTAACGCTTGTAGTACGAAAAGGTAAGCAATTTATTGAACATAAAATGGCACCAGTACGCTTTGTCCCGTTAATAGCGGGAGAAATTTCGTTATGACCTTGCCTAACCTCTTCTTATCTTGTTATTTTTAATAAGTTAATCGTCAACATTACTGGGTAAGTGAATGCAAGCAGTGAACATGTTCATTATTTTGTTACTAATTGTGTTTATTGCAGGGTGTTCATCAACGCACACACCTGCACCCGTCACTTCGTTGACTTATGCTGATTCATTATCATCACGTAAAATCATCATCAGAAACAATCGGTACACGGTGCAAAAAGGCGATACGCTGTTTGCCATTGCTTTTACCGCCAATAGGGACGTGCGTACGATTGCGGCCCTAAATAATATCAAACCACCATACACAATTTTTCCAGGTCAAAAGTTAGTACTAGCTAAACCTAAAACGCGTAATAAAAAAAGCACTCCACGCAAAGTTGTTAAAACAGAGACTATTGATAAGAAACAAAAAAATAACAACTTGGTAAAAAAAGATCTTGCGAAGCCAAAACAACGGGAGTATGTTCAAAAACAAGCCACTCAAAAAGTAAACACAGCAGCATCGAAAAAGAATGGCAAAATTGATTGGCAATGGCCGACCAAAGGGCAAATAACCAAGCGCTTTTCTAACAAAGAGCAAGGTTATAAAGGCTTGCAGATCAAAAATAAATTAGGAACATCAGTAAGTGCGGCAGCAGCAGGGACAGTCGTATACGCAGGAAGCGCGTTGAGAGGGTATGGTAATTTAATCATCCTGAAACACAGTGATGATTACCTAAGTGCCTATGCTCACAACGATCGACTACTTGTTCGGGAGCAGCAAAAAGTTAAAGCTGGGCAGAAAATTGCCGAAATGGGAAATACGGATGCAACGCAAACGGCTTTGAGGTTTGAGATTCGCTTTAAAGGCCAAGCGGTAAATCCAAAGAAGTACTTACCCTGAATGCTTTATGACTGACTGTATGATGGATTAATACCACTCACTCGCTTGGGAGGATGATATGGCTCAAACAGCAAAGAAAGAGACTAAGAAGCTAGTCACTGCAGAAGCTGAAGTTGATGAAGCAGTACTAGATGACGAAAAAATGGAACTTTTGGAAGATGTCGAAACGGAAGATGATGTTTTTGCAAAAGAAGAAACCGTTAAGAATTTAGATGCAACCCAGTTGTATTTAGGTGAAATTGGTTTTTCCCCTCTATTAAGTGCCGAAGAAGAAGTTTATTTCGCGCGTAGAGCACTTAAGGGCTGTGAGGCTTCGCGCAAACGCATGATCGAAAGTAACTTGAGATTAGTGGTCAAAATCGCTCGTCGCTACAATAATCGTGGCCTTGCGCTTCTTGATTTAATAGAAGAAGGCAATTTGGGCCTGATCAGAGCGGTTGAAAAATTTGACCCAGAACGAGGCTTTCGCTTTTCAACTTATGCAACGTGGTGGATAAGGCAAACCATCGAACGTGCGATCATGAACCAAACTCGTACTATCCGCCTGCCAATTCATGTTGTTAAAGAACTTAACGTCTATTTAAGAACAGCGCGTGAACTGACACAAAAGCTAGACCATGAGCCAACTGCAGAAGAAATTGCAGAATGTCTTGATCGTCCAGTTGAAGACGTCACAAAAATGCTTCGCCTGAACGAAAAAATCACCTCTGTTGATACACCAATAGGTGGTGAAAATGATAAAGCGCTACTAGATATTATTGCAGATGAAAAGGGGCATGGTCCTGAAAATGAAGTTCAAAGCAATGATATCAATATGCATATTGTTGATTGGCTCGGTGAGCTTAACCCTAAGCAACGTGAAGTGCTAGCAAGACGTTTTGGCTTACTGGGGTATGAACCTTCAACACTAGAAGATGTCGGCAGAGAAATTGGTTTAACACGCGAGCGTGTAAGACAAATTCAAGTTGAAGCCCTTAGACGCTTAAAAGATATTCTACAGCATGAAGGCTTAAATATAGATAGCCTTTTCGAGCAACAATAAGCTTTATTAAAAAATAAAAAACCACTTCAATTGAAGTGGTTTTTTTGTGGTACTAATTCGTCGCTTAATTGAGTAAGTCTTTTAATTTATAGAGTAACTCATGTGCCTGGCGAGGTGTCAGATCATCAGGATCAATGTGTGCAAGTTGTAGTTCAACTTCTGACTCTTGCATGACAGGCTCTAATGGTAATTGACCTTGTGACTGAGTGGTTGGCTTTTGCTCGTCAATCACACTTTCATGCTGCTCTAGGCGTTTTAATTTCTCTTTTGCCATGGCTAAAACGGGTTTAGGCACACCAGCGAGCCCTGCAACTTGCAAACCAAAGCTTTTACTCGCAGCTCCATCTAAGACCGTGTGCTTAAAAGCAATAGTATCGTTGTGCTCTACCGCATCTAAATGCACGTTTACAAGCCCAGTCTGTTGTTCTGCTAGCTCCGTTAGCTCAAAGTAGTGAGTTGCAAAGAGGGTTTTAGCATTGAGCTTACTCGCTAGGTAGTCAGCGGTTGCATAGGCCAAAGATAAACCATCGTAGGTACTGGTACCACGGCCGATTTCATCCATTAATACCAATGAATTCTCGGTCGCATTGTTTAGAATCGTAGCGGTCTCGGTCATTTCAACCATAAAGGTTGAGCGACCTGAAGCAAGATCATCACTCGCGCCAATACGTGTAAAGATACGATCAATGTGACCGATGCGTGCTTCACTTGCAGGTACATAAGAGCCAATATGTGCCATTAAAGTGATAAGCGCAGTTTGACGCATATAGGTCGATTTACCACCCATGTTAGGACCTGTGATGATCAACATTTTACGTTGCTCATTGAGTTTCACTGGGTTGGCAATGAATGGCTCTTGACTAACATGCTCAACAACCGGGTGACGACCATCAATGATGTCGATGCCACTTTCTAGCGTTAACTCTGGTTTACAGTAGTCGAGCGTTTGTGCGCGTTCAGCTAACGTATTTAATACGTCTAAGTCAGCGAGTGCTGAAGACATTAATTGCAGTTGTTCTAGGTAAGGCGCAATATATTCGAATAACTGCTCGTATAATTGTTTTTCAAGTGCAAGGGCTTTGCTCTGACTGCCTAATACTTTGTCTTCATGCTCTTTTAGTTCAGGAATGATATAACGCTCGTTATTTTTAAGCGTTTGGCGACGAATATATTCAGGTGGTACTAGGTGAGAGTTGGCACGGCTGATTTCGATGTAAAAGCCATGCACCTTGTTGTAGCCAATCTTAAGTGTACTTATTCCTGTCCGTTCACGTTCACGCACTTCTAATTTTTCAAGAATATCTGTGGCACCTTGACTCAGTGCTCGCCACTCATCAAGTTCAGCGTTATAGCCAGTAGCAATTACGCCACCATCACGGATCAGTACGGGCGGATTATCAATAATCGCTTGCTCTAAGAGTGACTGTAACTTAGGTAATATAGGAGATTGATCACAGATCAGCTTTACACGTGGATCGGCTGCTTCATCGAGTAAAGCATGCAATGGTGCAAGGGCTTGCAAGGCACCGCGCAAACGCGTTAAGTCGCGAGGTCGGGCAGTACATAGCGCAAGACGAGCCACTACACGCTCAATATCGCCAATATGTCTTAAGCTGTCATAGAGCTCCATACAAATTTGGCTGTTGATCAAGCTGGCAATGGCATTTAGTCGGGCATTTAATTCGTTGCGATCACGAACTGGTGTATGAATACGACGCTTTAATAAGCGCGAGCCCATCGGTGTCGCGGTTTTATCTAATACTTGTGCTAGGGTGTTTTCGATCCCACCAGATAGGTTGACTGTAAGCTCTAAGTTTTTACGCGTTGCCGCATCTAAGATCACCGCATGTTCGTTCTTCTCAAGGGTAATGGCGCGAATATGTGGCAAAGCAATGCGTTGTGTATCTTTAACATATTGCATCACACAGCCTGCTGCGATTAGGCCTGTATGGGCTTTTTCAACGCCAAAGCCGATTAGATCTTGTGTACCGAACTGCTGGCAAAGCAAATGTTTAGCTGTATCTAAATCAAACTCCCAATCAGGGCGGCGACGACCGCCTTTGACTTGCTCAAGTAAAAATAGATTTTGGAATGACTCCGGGTAGAGTAATTCTGCGGGCTGCAGGCGCTGTAACGTCGAAACCAATGCTTCATCGGTGTTTAGTTCAACAATGTTAAAACGGCCTGAGTTAATATCAAGATAAGCGACGCCGTATCGGCCTTGTTTATTTTGATAAACGCTGGCAAGTAAGTTGTCTTGACGCTCTTGTAACAAAGCTTCGTCACTGACCGTACCCGGTGTGACAATACGTACTACCTTTCGCTCAACCGGTCCTTTGCTAGTTGCAGGATTGCCAACCTGCTCACAAATAGCAACTGACTCCCCCATTTGCACTAGGCGAGCAAGATAATTCTCTACCGCATGATAAGGCACACCGGCCATTGGAATAGGGGCGCCGCCCGCTTTGCCGCGATGAGTTTGTGAAATATCGAGTAGTTGTGCTGCACGAATTGCATCATCAAAGAACAATTCATAAAAGTCACCCATGCGATAAAACAGTAAAATGTCTTGATGATCCGCTTTGATCCGCAGATATTGCTGCATCATGGGAGTTTGTTGTTTTATAGTATGTTCTGAATATAAATCTATCGACATGCAATGACCTAAAAGGATAATGATGGAGCTACAGCAACAAGTGAGTACTCTAGCGTCAAAGTTGGGCGCTATTTTAGCTGATAAACGACTGACGATCACTACCGCTGAATCATGTACAGGTGGAGGGGTGAGTTATGCGCTTACCGATACATCTGGAAGTTCGCGATATATTGACCGCTGTTTTGTAACCTACAGTAATGAAGCGAAGCAAGCATTGCTAGGTGTCACTGAGAGTACCCTACAAACCTATGGGGCTGTGAGTGAACAAACTGTGTTAGAAATGTGTGCTGGAGCTGCAGAAGCTGCCAATGCAGATCTTGCCATTGCAATTTCGGGAGTGGCAGGACCTACAGGAGGCAGTGATGAAAAACCGGTAGGTACTGTATGGTTTGGCCTATTTTTGTCGGGAAAACAGCACACTTATCATTGTGTTTTTACCGGAAATCGAGCTGAGGTTAGAGAGCAAGCTATTGTTTTTTCTTTAGAAAAGTCAATCGAGCTATTAAATTCATAAAAATATGCTTGATACTGTAATTTCATACAGTATACTTACTGGCATTACGCAAGATTGGAGAAGCAAATGAACGACAATAAACAAAAGGCACTAGATGCCGCGTTATCACAAATTGAACGCCAATTTGGTAAAGGTTCAATCATGAAACTAGGTGATAGCCAAGCGTTAGACATTGAAGCAATTTCTACTGGCTCACTAGGTATTGATATCGCATTAGGTATAGGCGGTTTACCAACTGGTCGTATTGTCGAGATTTATGGTCCTGAATCATCAGGTAAAACTACGCTTACTCTTCAAGTTATTGCAGAAGCGCAAAAGCAAGGCAAAACATGTGCATTCGTTGATGCTGAGCATGCATTAGATCCAGTTTATGCAGAAAAGCTGGGTGTTAACGTTGACGAGCTACTTGTTTCTCAGCCTGACACGGGTGAGCAAGCATTAGAAATCTGTGACATGCTAGTTCGTTCAGGTGCAGTTGATGTGGTGATTGTTGACTCGGTAGCAGCACTAACACCTAAAGCTGAAATTGAAGGTGATATGGGTGATGCACACGTAGGTCTTCAAGCGCGTCTAATGTCACAAGCTTTGCGTAAACTAACTGCAAATATCAAACGTTCAAATACGCTTTGTATCTTCATCAACCAAATTCGTATGAAAATTGGTGTAATGTTCGGTAACCCAGAAACAACGACGGGTGGTAATGCACTTAAGTTCTACTCATCAGTACGTATTGATATTCGTCGCATTGGCTCAGTGAAAGATGGCGATGAAGTAGTGGGTAACGAAACTCGAGTTAAAGTTGTAAAGAACAAAGTTGCACCGCCATTCAAGCAAGCTGAATTTATCATCATGTATGGTCAAGGTATCTCTAAAGAAGGTGAGTTAATTGACCTAGGTGTGAAGCACAAGTTGGTTGAAAAATCAGGTGCATGGTACAGCTACAACGGCAGCAAAGTTGGTCAAGGTAAGTCTAACTCAATTAAATTCTTAAAAGAGAATGTTGAGATCGCTAACGAGATTGAAGGTAAGCTAAGAGACATGCTTCTACTTCAAGCAACTATCGAACCTGAAGAAGGTGAAGATAAAGGTTTAGCGGAAGGCGCAGAGCTTTAACCGCAACTAAATTTAGAATATCAAACAACATCTCCAAAGCCTGCTTAGCAGGCTTTTTTTGTTTTTATACCCTGTTGATTCTTCTTACTAGAAGTTGCTGGTGGGTATGCCATAGCTAAGCAATTGTTAAGAAAAGTGCATAGGTAAACACCTATTCAGATTAAAGAAATTTAAAATTGGTGGTTTATCTTTTTTATAATCCCTTTAAACTTATAGTGTTTCTTATTTATAAATAAGGTTACCGTAAGTCTATGAAAGTACACCTTGGTCGTCGCGCATTTTCAGCTATGGAACTACATACTTTGTTCCATGGATATATTTACGGTGATGAAAAGCAAAAGCGCGAGCAACCAAAGCATTGGCACTTCTGGTTGCCTCTGATTGCTTACTATACCGGTGCTTATAGCGATGAAATTGGCAATTTAACGCTTGATGATGTGGTAAAAATTGAGGGCGTGCATTGTTTTAAATTTGCGACACACCAGAAAATTCAATCTAGAGTAGTACCTATCCATACTGCACTTTGGCAGGCAGGGTTGGAACCTTACCTAGAGTTTGTAAAAAGCCAAAACGAACAGCGTTTGCTGTTTGACCTGCCAGCTAAAACAGGACGTTACAGCGAAAAAGTGCGTATTTGGTTTTCTGGTGAAGGTAAGCGTTTAGGGTATTTACAAAAGTGTGATATTCCAAGTATAGACCAGCAAGGTCATAAAACCTCGGTCAGTAGCTTGCGTTTGAACTTCGAGCAGCAAATTCGTATTTCAGCCATTCAACACTTAAACAAACCTGCATTTCACTATTTGTTGGGCTTAAAAGATAACGACCTACAAAAAGAACCGTCTCCACAGTTATTAAAGAAGATCATTTCACCCGTGCGCGTGATCAATTCATTAGTGCATTGGCAGCGTTTTTTAGAAAGGCATTGATATGAGTCGGTTCTTGAATTTTATTAACCGTATCTACTGAGCTATAAGGCTGAGCTTATTTTGTTCTTTATTACGCGACAAAAAGTCAGCACTTACATAAACTCTATCGGAAAGTAGATATTAATGTGCTTCCTTTAAATGTAGGCGCTGGTTTATCCTGCGTTTTTTATAAGCTAGACATCAGGCCATAGCTAACTCTGATTTACCACCTAGCCAGCGGGCTACCAGCGGCTTCACCGTCTCAGGCTGCTGCTGCATCAAAGTAAAAGCTAGAGCACGCACTTGTGGTAACAAGTGTTTATCACGATTTAAATCGGCCACTTTAAACTCTGCTAAGCCGGTTTGTTTAGTGCCAAGTACCTCGCCGGGGCCGCGAATCTCCAAATCCCGCTCTGCAATCACAAAACCATCATTACTGTCTCTGAGAACACCTAGACGCTTTTGTGCTGTTACAGACAGTGGCGCGTGATATAGTAAGAGGCAATGCGATGCGATGGCACCTCGGCCAACACGGCCTCTTAGCTGGTGGAGTTGGGCTAAACCCAAACGTTCAGGGTTTTCGATAATGATTAAACTGGCATTGGGGACGTCGACCCCAACTTCAATCACAGTTGTCGCAACTAATACATGGTATTTACCAGCTTTAAAAGCCGCCATGATCTCTTGCTTTTCTTGTGGTTTCATTCGGCCATGTACCAGGGCTATTTTTAATTCTGGCAGTAATTCTTTTAGTTGCGCAGCAGTGTCTTCTGCGGCTTGGCATTGTAAAACTTCAGATTCATCGATAAGCGTACACACCCAATAGACTTGCCGCTGATCTTCTATACAGGCACTCTTCACCCTTTGTATGACTTGTTCTCGACGCGTATCTGGCACCGCAACTGTGGTGATTGGCGTGCGCCCCGGAGGCAGTTCATCAATGACAGACGTTTCTAAATCTGCATAAGCGGTCATAGCTAACGTACGCGGAATAGGCGTGGCAGTCATGACTAATTGGTGCGGGTAGCAGCTATTAAATTTACCCTTTTCTCTGAGCGCTAAACGTTGATGCACACCAAAGCGGTGCTGTTCATCTATGATGATCAATGCCAGATTATGAAATTCGACTTGTTCTTGGAAAAGCGCGTGGGTGCCGATCACCATCTGGGCTTTACCAGAAGCGATGCTTTCCAGTACTTGTGTACGCTCTTTGCCTTTGGTTTTGCCACCTAACCAAGCGGTTTCTATACCTAAGCTACTAAACCAGTTCTTAAAACTAATGCCATGCTGTTCAGATAAAATCTCAGTCGGAGCCATTAATGCCACTTGGTAACCCTTTGCAATCGCAGTCAAAGCACTGAGCGCGGCGACTAGGGTTTTACCAGAGCCCACATCACCTTGGACTAAACGCATCATAGGGTAAGGCTGCTGTAAGTCTTGTTTTATTTCTGCCACGACGCGACTTTGCGCATTGGTTGGACTAAACGGTAGCTGAGCTAAAAATTCAGGTTCGAGTTTATTTGTCGGTGGTAAAGACACCGCTTGTACTGCCTGACCTTTCTGGCGCAACTGCAATAAACTGAGGTTTTGCGCTAACAGTTCTTCAAACGCTAAACGCTGCTGCGCGGGGTGCTCACCTAATTCGAGTAAACTCAAGTCGGTATCTTGAGGTGGTCGATGAAGTTGCAATACCGCATCTTTTAAACTCAGTTGATTAGGCCGATATTGCTGCGGTAAATATTCTTCTAAATCATATTTATCGAGCAAGTCGAGTGCTTTGTTGGCAATACTACGAATGCTCAGCTGCTTTAAGCCTTCGGTTGTAGGGTAAACCGCGGTTAGGGTTGCGAGGTTCGGATCTTGCGGCTCAGATGGGCAACTGCGAATGTTGTATTCTGGGTGTGCCATTTCAAGCCCAGCACGTCCCCGTCTTACTTCTCCGAAACAACGGATAATTTTACCGGGTGACATGGCATTCTTTTGCGCAGCATTAAAATTAAAGAAGCGCAGTGTAAGTCTACCGGTCCCATCGTTAACGTGACAAACCAACATGCGACGTTTACCGAAGGTAATATCACTGTGCTCAATTTCAGCTTCAATACTGACATGAGTATGCGGCATTAACTCATTAATCGTATAAGTGCGTGCGCGGTCTTCGTAGCGAAGTGGTAAATGAAATAGCATGTCTTGCACAGAGGCAATGCCTAATTTAGCTAAACGTTCGGCAACTTTAGGCCCAACACCTTTGAGCTCAGTGATCGGGTAGTTGGCTAAATTAGGGCTCGACATACTATTCCTTATTGACTCTTATATGACTACTTTTGTTTAAACTTAAGCGTGTTCCAAAACGCTTCATCTGCGACAATTTCACCTTCATCATCGAGTGCAGGGTAAGGTAAGCCTTTCTCCACACAGCGATTCGCAATAATAGGATGGCAGCCTTCAAACAAGAGTTTGTGTTTAACCTCAGCATCTAACATATCGTTGCGATCGTAAAGGCCAGCTTCTTCACGCTGTCTTTGTGCTTCATATAAAATCAGTGCAGCAGCCACCGATACATTGAGTGATTGCACCATACCAGCCATTGGAATAACAATGTGCTTATCGGCATGGGCAAGTGCTTTGTCTGAGATACCTAGACGTTCTTGACCCACGATCACAGCCGTCGGCTTGGTATAATCAATCTCGCGGAAATCAACGGCTTCATCACTGAGGTTGGTTGCCAATAATTGAATACCAGGGTTTTGTTCGCGGATCGCAGCAACTGCCTGATCAATATCATCATGCATATGGGTCTCAACCCAGTTTTTACTGCCGCCAGATGTGTTGTTCGTTAAGCGACGCTGATCTTGTGGCCATACAGCATGTACATGGTGGCAGCCTACAGCGTCAGCTGTGCGCACTATGGCGGATAAATTATGATGCTTATGCACTTCATCTAAACATACCGTTAAGTCGGTTTGGCGTCTGTCTAAAACCTGCTTTACGCGATGAAAACGTTTATTGTCCACGGTTACTACTCTAATTCTAAAAATTGTGCCGATTATACGCGTTTATCGCGCTTAGGGCATTACCTCACGGCAAATTGGGTTTTGCAGTGAAATCAGTGTTTCTGTTGATTGAATGGCTTCTATGGTTTGTATTTTATTGATCAGAACATCTTGTAGGTGATCGATTGAACGTGCCATAACTTTAATAAAAATACTGTAGTTGCCCGTGGTGTAATAAGCTTCTACCACTTCGTTAAAGCCTCTTAGCTGCTCAATGGTGCTCGGGTAGTCACCTGCATGTTTTAGGTTAACGCCAATAAAACAGCAAACGTCATAACCAAGTTGCTTTGGATCTATGGTGACTTGCGTACCAAGTATGATCCCCGCTTGCTTCATCTTCTCAACTCGAACGTGAATAGTTCCCGAACTCACGGCAAATCGTTTTGCTAATTCGGCATAAGGTGTACGCGCATTATCCATTAATGCGTGCAAAATCGATTTATCAAGATTATCGATCTGATAATTTTCCATGCTTTTAAAGGCTCATAATTTATGAATCATTAAAATTTACCTTAAATTTTTAATGAAAAATATAGCGTAAAGGTATTTTTTTTGTTGGATCTTGTTTTTATATTCAAATTTGTTGACGATGGATTTAACAGCACAGAGCGAGCTGGGTTGCAGACTCCGTGTCATCGAATATTGGGAATGAGGAACCAAATATGAAAACAAGTTATCTAGAAACACAAAAACAGATCAGTGCCGTGAAACGTTTTTTCTCGGAGCAACTAGAAAGCCAGCTTGGCTTGTTAGAAGTTCAAGCGCCTATTTTGGCGAAAGTAGGCGACGGCATTCAAGATAACTTGAGCGGCACTGAAAAAGCGGTGTCGGTTAAGGTAAAAACATTACCAGAAGCGAGTTTTGAAGTGGTGCATTCACTGGCTAAATGGAAACGCAAAACCTTAGGCGATCATGGCTTTGTTGTTGGTGAGGGGCTATACACACACATGAAAGCCTTGCGTCCTGATGAAGATAAGCTATCGCCGATTCACTCTGTCTTTGTCGACCAGTGGGATTGGGAAAAAATCATTTGCGCTGACAGTGAGCGTTCTCTAACAAAACTAAAATCTACCGTTGAAACATTATTTTCTGCAATCAAAGCAACTGAGCAAATGGTGGCAAGCGAGTTTGGTTTAACGCCATTCTTACCAGAAAAAATTACTTTTGTGCACAGTGAAGAGCTACGCCAAATGTATCCTGACTTTACCGCTAAGCAGCGCGAAAAGGCTATTGCTCAAGAGTATGGTGCGGTATTCTTAATTGGCATTGGCGGTGCATTAGGCGACGGAGAAATTCATGATGTGCGTGCACCTGACTATGATGATTGGTCTACAGCAACATGTGATAAATATCAGGGCTTAAACGGCGATATCTTAGTTTGGAACCCAGTACTTGAAGATGCATTTGAAATTTCGTCTATGGGTATTCGTGTTTGCCCTGAGTCGTTAAAGCATCAGTTAGCCATCACTTCAGATGATGCTCGTTTAGAGCAAGATTGGCACCAGCAGCTGGTGGCTGGAGAGATGCCGCAAACCATAGGCGGTGGTATTGGGCAGTCACGCTTAGTGATGCTGATGCTACAAAAACAGCATATTGCACAGGTGCAAGTAGGAGTGTGGGGCGATGAACTAAAGCAGCAAGTTGAAGGTGTGTTGTAAGTTTGGTGGCACCGACTTTACGTCGGGTTTATTTAGCTAGCGAGTTGACATGATGATTTGTAGGCGCAGGTTTACCCTGCGCTTTTTTGTGCGCGGCATAAAGTCGGCGCCTGCGGGCTTAGAATATATTTAAGAGTCTATTTTGAGTTAATTTGGCCGTAGTTATGGCGACATGTTTTTAAGATTGTCGGGCTAAAGCCGTAACCTTCTGGTGTACAAGGGTCGTTTGGTATGCCTTTATTTATGAAGATAAGTTTTATGAACCAACTAACAAAAACAAATTTAGTTTAAAACTCAATCTTTACTTCATTATCGATGAGCTTGGCTGTACACGGAGGATATTGTCTTTGTGTTTTATAAACGCGATCGAAGATATGTATCTCGACGTCACTGTTTAAGGCTTTATTAACCGTTAACTGTGTGCTGCCGAGTAAATCATGTAAGTGATGATCTAACTCGCTAAGTTTTTGTTCTAACAGCTCTGCTTGCTGACAATAATGCTGCTGAGTTGCTAAAATCTTTTGCATAATTGTTTTCTTCTTGTCAGTGTCTTTTAAATGATCTGCTTTTTCAACGGCTTGTTGAAGGGCGTTTAACTGTTCTTCAACGTTAGAGAGTTCTTTTACACATTCATCCGTTTTGGCCGTTAATGCCATTCCACTGCGTGCTAAGAAGATATGCATTTTAGTACCTGATGACGTACCAATCTCTCCAGCAATGACTCTCTGGGCATCAATGATTTCACCACCGATCAGCTTACCATTTGGCTTGTCACCATCGCCAATGGTAATGGTATCAAACGCTTTTAAGTCACAGTGGTTGCTTTGTTTATGTACAGTAATATTATTTGCTTCAAGATAAGCATATTGGCCGTGAGAAATCTCAATATTCCCTTCTGCAATGAGTTTACAGGTTAGTCCTTTATCGTTATGTTGGTGATCGAGGTGGCCAATCACAGCTTGTTTAACTTCTATGTTACCTTTAGTTTGTATTTCGGCCGATTCCACGCTGCCTAAAATAGTCACGTCACCTTTGGCGATGATTTTCATACTTGGTGCAACGCTTTTGCTAACGATTACACTGCCATCAAATTCAATGTGGCCACTTTTAACACTGACTTCATCAATCGTAAAAACATCGTCCACTCTCAAGCCATTATTAATTTCGCTCGGGCAGCCTGATAGTGTTGCAATCAGTTGTAAAGAGTTTTTACTCGAGATTTCGGTGCCTTCTCCGGCTGTTAATTGAAAAGTATCACCAGGTTTAGCAGGTAAGGTTTCTCCTAAAACGTTAAAGCCATCAGTGCCATTTGTAGCGGGAATTTGTGTTGCTAATAATGTGCCTTTTTCGACACTCGCTAAAGCGCCAAAGTCGCGCATGTCGACACTACCATCTTCAAGAAGTTTTGGTTGTTTTAAGCGTTGTTTTAACGTGCATACATGAAGTTTTAACGTCGCAGGCTCGCCGTTGGTTGGCATTCTTCCCTGTGCAAGCATTTCTGAAACTTCATCTCCAGGCTGAGCTAGGTGTTGTTTCTTAAGTAAATTCTCAAGATAGACATTTTTGAAACCACGGGTAACACCAGCGGCAATCAGTGCTTTTTTAGCTTCTTCGAGTGAAATGGCTTTACCGCCAAAGGCAACTGTAATTGTACCTATTGCTTGCATTTTATCTTCACAGATATCGACTTTAAATGTGGCGTCATGCTTAATGGCGACTGCTAAAATCTTTTCTGTTTGATCACCTTTGAAATACGCTTTTATGCTTTCGTGATCAATCTGGCATTGCGCAAACGGGGACTGTTTTAACGCATCGAGAATGAAGCCTTCACTTGGAGGTGCGGCTTGAGCGATATCCATCAAAATTTTGCCATTATGTGCAAGTTTAAACACGTTACCCACCTTGTAAAGCGTGATTCTAATACTTTAGTTTAGTTAAATATGTAACCTAACTACATTCAGATTGCTTAAAAGTACAACATTAGTCAAGTTTGTAAGATCAAAGGTTTGGGTAATAGATAAAGTAGCAAGCTGGGTGGAAAATTAATCAGGGGCAGAAAGTAAAGCTATGGGCATAATGAAGGTGTTATGCCCATAGCCAGAGTAATTACAACGTGAAGCTAAGCTGTAAGCCAGCACCTATGTCGTTCTCACCAGATGTTTGTGCCATTAAGTCTAGGCGTACAACGCCAAATGGGCTAAATCCAAAACCTACACTGTAACTGTCTTCTTTATCACCATTGAAATCGTGACGGTAACCCGCACGAATTTGTACCCAATCAAACGCATTTAACTCTAGACCAAGGCGTGCGAACTGGCTTTCTTCTGCTAGGCTTGAATGCTGAGGTGCAGTTAAATCAACATCAGCTGCAAGAGTAACAATGTCACCATTGTAAGAGATACCTGCAATAAACTCAGGCCCAACTTTGTAAGAAGGCGTGATACCTTGGCTTGATACAGAGTCGTAGTCATTTTCGATGAGGTTTTTAGCCACGAAACCTACAGTGACTCTTTCAGTTAGCTCAGTTGCTAAGCCAATATCAAAGTTGAAGTTATTCTCTGTTTTCGTGTAATCGTTTGCATCAAAGTCATCTTCGTCAAAGTCATTTACTTTCGATACGTAGTTAAATGAATCAACTTGTTGGAACTTTGGTGTAATGCTCCAATATACTTGCTTATCAGAAACAGTAAACTGATTAGCATAAGCAAAACCAATTTCGCTAATTGCAGCACCGACAACTTGTAAGCGGGAGTTTAACTCTTCAAGTTCTTCAGGCGTTTGTGCATTTGCAATTACATTTACATCATCTCCAGAAATGAATAGGTTTGCATTTGCATCAATATCTGTATTGGCATACAGCGCAAAACCGCCAATGCGGCTTGGAGATGCAAGCGCTAATGCTAGATTTGCTTCGATATTAATGCCACCATTTAGCATGGCCAAATCAGATGATAGCTGACTACGAGCCTTATCTAGTTGCTCAACGGTAACATTACCGCCTGATTCAGCTAGCTCTAGTAAGTCTGAAAGTTCGTCAAAGCTATCTTGGAAAGTATCGATATGGTCACGCAACTCTTGCTCGTCACGAACAAATACATTTGCAGAAGGTAAAATTAAGCCGAAATCGTCAGTCTCATCAGAATGGCGATTGATCAACGCTGGGTTAATTAACACTGAGGATAGGTAGTCTGCAGAAGCGACACCGACATTACCCATACCTTGAGAGCGAGTATCAGCAGCCGACACAGCTGCAGACGTTGCACTTGCTAAAAGTGCTAAAGCAATACGTTTTTTCATCTATGAAAACCTTGTTGTATTGAGAGCAGAAAAGTTACGCTTATTCTAGCAGCTTCATTGGCGTCACATAAAAACTTTCAGTTAAAAAAATATGAAAGATTAATTGATATCAACTTTCTTAATAACTAGAAAGTAGGTAGCTCAGGCTCGAATGCGAGACAAAGGGCGTCGAGCCAGGGGGCTTCATGGATGAATAATTGGCAGTGTCCATCTCATGGTAACGAATTATTCAGAATCAGTAGGGTGAGAGCCGCTCGAAAATAGCGAAAGCATGCAGCTATTTTAGGCTCGAACGCGAGACAAAGGACGTCGAGCCGGGCGGTGCTTCATGGATGAATAATTGGCAGTGACTATCTCATAGTAACGAACTCTTCAGAACCCGTTGGGTGTATCGCCACTACAGAATCAAAGTCTGCTTTAGTCGCGCCCATCTTCATTGCCACAGCAAAACCTTGGATCATTTCGTCAACCGCAAAACCAATACCGTGTAAACCAACGATTTTCTCGTCTTCGCCCACACAAACTAGTTTCATTTTGCAAGGTTGGCGATGTTGCGTCACAGCGGTGTACATAGCAGCAAACGTAGAAGTGTACACTTTCACATTTTCTTCTCCGTACTGTGCGATCGCTTGTGGCTCGGTTAAGCCGATTGTGCCGATAGGTGGGTGGCTAAATACCACTGTTGGTACTAGTTCATAATCCATTTTTGCATCTGGCAGTTCAGGGTTAAATAAACGCTCAGCCAGCATACGACCTGCTTTTACGGCTACAGGCGTAAGTTCAATACCGCCTTCCATAATGTCGCCCAGTGCATAGATCCCCGGTACAGAGGTGTTTTGGTATTCATCGGTTTTAATAAAACCACGCTCATTGGTTTCAACATCAGTGGCTTGTAGATTGATTAAATCAGTCACTGGCTCACGACCAATCGCCCAAATAACTTGGTCAACCGTATGAGTGTCGCCATTTTCTAAATGCAAGGTCACAGAGCCATCAGTTTCTTTTGTCAGCGCTTTTGGTGTGGCGTTGGTATGAAGTGTAGGGCCTTCTTTTTCCATCACTTCAGTGAGTGTTTCAACAACCAAGGGGTCGAAGCTACGAAGTGGTGCATGTTTACGGACAAAAAGATGTGTCTCAGTACCAAGACTATTTAGAACACCAGCAAGTTCAACTGCAATGTAGCCTGCACCAATTACAGCAACACGATGTGGTTGCTTATCTAATTCGAAAAAGCCGTTTGAGTCGATACCATATTCTGCGCCTGGAATGTTCGGAACAGAAGGGCGACCACCTACCGCGATAGAAATATGATCAGCCGTATAGTGCTCACCGTTCACTTCGATGGTTTTGTTATCAACGAATTTAGCAAAGCCGTTGATCACGGTTACGCCATTTTTTGCTAAATAACCTTCGTAACCTTTATGAATTCGGCCAATATAGGCTTCACGGCTCTCTACTAACTTAGCCCAATCGAAGTTTTTAAGTTCAACATCAAAGCCGTAATCTGGTGCGTAAAGCTTAATTGCTTCAGCGACTTGTGCGCCGTGCCACATCACTTTTTTAGGTACGCAGCCGACGTTTACACACGTGCCGCCCATATGTTTAGCTTCAATTAAAGCGACTTTTGCGCCACGCATTGCCGCACGGTTAGCCGATGCAATACCACCGCTACCGCCACCAATGGCAATATAATCAAAATGTTGAGCCATAAAAACTCCTTAAAAATTGGTTTTATGTTCTAAGCTATTCTGTAATAGAAAGGCGAAGTATCAAGAATATTTCAGTCTAACTTGTAATTGCGGCATTTGCCCCAATTTCAATGCTAATACGGTAAATATATGACGAAAGCGCATATTTTATAAGAACAGATTAAAGGAAAGAGCATTTATGAGTAACCCACTGATCGGCCTAGAAGGTTTACCGCCATTTTCGAAAATTCAACCAGATCATGTAGTGCCAGCACTAAAAGCGGCAATTGAACATTGCCGTAAAACCATTGACGAAGTATTGGCAAAACAAGCATTCACTTGGCAAGGGCTGGTGGTGCCACTTGAAGAGGCGGATGACAAGCTTTCTCGTATGTGGTCGCCAGTATCACACATGCACTCAGTGGTTAACTCTGAAGATTTACGCAAAGCTTATGATGAGTGTTTACCACTTATTTCAGAATATTCAACCTATGTGGGTCAGCATCAAGGTTTATATGAAGCCTATAAAGCGTTAAAAGACTCAGAAGAATTTGCGTCACTGAGTATTGCCCAGCAGACCTCAATTAATAACGCGCTACGTGATTTCACTTTGTCGGGTATCGCGTTAGATAGTGATAAACAAAAGCGTTATGGCGAAATTTCAGCACGTTTATCAGAGCTTGCGGCAAAGTTTGGTAATAATGTCATGGATGCCACGCAAGCTTGGCAAAAGCATATTACAGATGAAAGCGAGCTTGCGGGCTTGCCTGAGTCAGCAATTGCCTTAGCGGCGCATACGGCACAAAGCAAAGAACTTGAAGGCTGGGTGTTTACTTTAGATATTCCGTCTTACCTGCCTGTGATGACTTACGCTGATAACCGTGAGTTACGTGAAGAAATGTACCGCGCATTTAGCACTCGCGCTTCCGATCAGGGCCCGAATGCCGGAGAGTTTGATAACTCAGAGTTTATGGCTGAAGAGCTAAAGTTACGTCATGAATTAGCTCAGCTACTAGGTTTTGACAGCTTTGCAGATAAATCATTGGCAACAAAAATGGCTGAAAGTCCGGCGCAGGTTTTTGAGTTTTTAAATGACTTAGCGGCTAAGTCTAAACCACAAGCTGAACAAGAGTTAAAAGAGCTACAAGCATTTGCTGAGTCTGAATATCAAATGACAGATTTACAAGCCTGGGATTACGGTTACTTTGGCGAGAAGTTAAAGCAAGCTAAGTATGCCATTTCAGACGAACAGTTACGTCCATACTTCCCGGCAGATACAGTATTACAAGGCTTGTTCACCACAGTTAATAAGCTATTTGGCATTAAAGTTACTGAGCTTTCTGATTTTGATACTTATCATGAAGATGTTCGCTTTTTTGCTGTGCACGATAAAAATGATGCTCTTCGTGGCCACTTCTACCTAGATTTATATGCTCGCGAGCACAAACGCGGTGGCGCGTGGATGGATGACTGCATGGGTCGTAAAATTCGTGCCAATGGCGAGCTGCAAACACCGGTGGCATACTTAGTATGTAACTTCAATAAAGCCGTCGGCGACAAGCCTGCTTTATTCACTCACAACGAAGTGACCACTTTATTCCACGAGTTTGGTCATGGTATTCACCATATGTTGACGCAAATCGACGCTTCAGCGGTTGCGGGTATTAATGGTGTTGCTTGGGATGCCGTAGAGTTACCAAGTCAGTTCTTAGAAAACTGGTGCTACGAAGAAGAGGCGCTGAGCTTTATCTCTGGTCACTTTGAAACTGGTGAGCCATTACCTAAAGAGTTACTTGATAAATTATTGGCTGCGAAAAACTTCCAGTCGGCCATGCAGATGTTACGCCAGTTAGAGTTTAGTTTATTCGACTTCCATATTCATGCTGATTATAAGGCCGAAGAAGGTTGTCAAATTCAGTCTACTTTAAATGAGGTGCGTAAGCGTACAGCCGTGGTTAAAGCGCCTGAGTTTAACCGTTTCCAACATGGCTTTAGTCATATTTTTGCAGGTGGCTATAGCGCGGGTTATTACTCTTACAAATGGGCGGAAGTTTTATCGGCAGACGCGTTTTCTCGTTTTGAAGAAGAAGGCGTGTTTAACTCACAAACTGGACAAGACTTTCTGCAGAATATTCTAGAAAAAGGCGGTTCTGAAGCGCCAATGGAACTATTCAAGCGCTTTAGAGGTAGAGAACCACAAGTTGACGCATTACTCCGTCATAGTGGAATAGCGTAAAATTTTTGTAGCGCGGGGTAGACCCTGCGCCAAGATTGCAAATTTGCATAATAATTACTCAGAGTTTGATGTAGTTATAAAAATAAAAGCGTCTTCGGGCGCTTTTATGCTTTTTGGGGTTCGCAAAATTATCATCTCCAGCTATGCTATTTAAAGACATGATTTATTAAGGGAAATGGTATGAGCAGACTGGTGCTGGCTATCGATGACGACAAGTTAGTGCATAAGATCATCGAAGACGCGTTGGCTGAAAGCTGTAAATTGATCCGAGCTAAAAATGGTGATGAAGGATTGCGGTTAGCCCTTAAATATCAACCCGATATTATTCTTCTTGATGTAGAAATGCCTGGCATGAACGGCTTTGAAGTATGTGAAAAGCTAAAAAAAGCGTCACAAACCAAAGAAATTCCAGTGATGTTTCTTTCTTCTCGCACAGATATCTCTGAGCGTATGCGAGGTTATAACTCTGGTGCTGCAGACTACATAGTAAAACCTTTTAACCGAGAAGAGTTGCTTGCCAGAATCAATGTACTTGATGACTATCGTCAAGTGTCTCAGCGCCTTAAACAAGATATGGAGCAAGCGCAGATCACCGCCGAAATTGCGATGACAGATTCGGGTGATATGGGTCGGATTATGCGTTATGTTGGTCAGTCTTATCACGCCCATGATCTAGAAAGTTTATCTAGCTTTTTCTTTGAGTTCTTTGTGCCTTTACAGCTAGAAGTCGCGGTCGCATTTTGGCATCAACAAGGTGAGGCGTTTAAATCTGCTGAAGGTGCTATTCAGCCTATTGAGCAAGAACTGTTAGAGCAAAATCGTGAAGGTAGT
Source organism: Pseudoalteromonas sp. MTN2-4 (assembly GCF_042848605.1). Taxonomy (NCBI): domain Bacteria; kingdom Pseudomonadati; phylum Pseudomonadota; class Gammaproteobacteria; order Alteromonadales; family Pseudoalteromonadaceae; genus Pseudoalteromonas; species Pseudoalteromonas sp. MTN2-4. The sequence goes on along the minus strand of NZ_BTGK01000001.1, from coordinate 1,046,002 downwards.
CGTTTTGTCGATTTTGGTCGTCGTACCATTATTAACTACCCTAAAGTCTCTTTGCTGATCAAAAATATGCCGACCGAAGATCCTGGTATGTACGGCCGTTACAAAGACTTGCTGCCACATATTTTGGAGGCGACGAATGCCAAAATTCAAGATATGGAAGAGAGTGAGCAAGCAATCGAGCAAGTAGCGCACATAGGTCAAGTATGTGATGACATTGCGCAGCAGTTAGTTTTTTTAGATATGCACCACAGCATGCAATCAGATAACTTCCGGCAATTACTGGTCGCTGAAGAAGTTGCAAATTTAGAGCAATTAAAAGAAGTTTCTCAGCATTTCGCCTTTTTGAACGAAGAGATTGATGTCATCAAACAAAAACTCGCTTTGCTCACAGAAACGCGAGAGGCACTTCATACTAGTCTTAATAAGTTGAGTCAGCCTTGGAGTGAAGACCAAGTTGCCTCTCAAGATGATATTGAGCTTTTCTAATCCTCTGCTCTTAATTAAGTATTATGAGAGTTGGTATAAATAAGCGTTTCAACGTTATAATGGGCAAGCTGTTCTATAAGGAGTTTGCCCTTGCTAATCCATACCCCCTATCCTGAAAATCGTCCTTACCTTGATGAAATCGAAAAACGCTTTGAATTAGCCAAATGGGCAGAGCAGTGTAATGCCAATGATGTGCCAAATAAAAGCTTGTTTAAGTTGCAGTTTGATGAGCATGGATTGCAGTTATTCAAAAGTGATGAACCAAAGCTCGGTGCCATTCGAGTAGACTTCGTAACTGGAGCCAGTGCACACCGACGTAAATTTGGCGGTGGCAAAGGTCAAGCAATTGCTAAAGCTGTGGGGCTAAATAAAGGTGCGATACCGCATGTACTTGATGCCACCGCAGGTTTAGGTCGAGATGCTTTTGTATTAGCTGCACTAGGTTGCAAAGTGACCATGCATGAGCGTCACCCTGTGGTTGCAGCATTACTCTATGATGGCCTAGTGCGTGCTTACCAAGATACTGAAATAGGTGAGTGGATGAAAGCGCAAGTGGATATGGCGTTTGGTTCTAGTCATGACCTTTTAAATAGTACCTCGATTGAACCGGATGTGGTGTATCTTGATCCTATGTTTCCACATAGAGAAAAGTCGGCACTGGTGAAAAAAGAAATGCGTGTGTTCCAATCTTTAGTGGGAGACGATCACGATGCAGATGCATTACTATCCTTTGCTATGCAATTGGCGAGTAAACGCGTTGCCGTGAAACGCCCTGACTACGCGCCATTCCTCGATGAGCAAAAGCCGAGTATGCAAATCACCACTAAGAAAAACCGTTTTGATGTATACGTAAAAGCAGCAATGAAATAGAGTTTTTATCCTATATAGGGATAAGTAAAAAGTATGCTTTTTACTTAGTTCGCTCTCTTGTTGAACAAATTACATCAAACTGTCATAAAAGGGTAATACGCTAGCGCCGAAATTTGGAACAAAGGGGGTGTTATGCGTGTTTCTGTTTTTACTCGATGGCTGGCAATCTTGCTTACGTCGGCAAGTTTATTTTTGGCTGGCGTATTGTTTTGGGCGTCGAATTTATTAAATACACTAGATCAGCAGAACACAGGATATAACCAACTCAAAAACACTGTATTGGTGGAGCTATCAGGTAGCGTTGAAAGCTATCTTAGCAGCGGCGATAGTCAGTATTTAACTGAGTCTTCAGACATTATCAACAAGCTCAAACAAGCATATATTGGTCAATTACCTGATGAATTAGCTGCGACCATGAGCAATAAGTTAGATGCATTAGATTCAGATATTAACGGAAAGTATCGTGCGATTGGTAAATTGTCTGGCAACGAGATGGCACTACTCGATAATGCCTTGAGACAAATGAGTGGCTCAGCATCATCTTTAATTAGTTATGCATCTAAAGCAGATGACAGCCCTGTCAAAAAACAATATTACGCGTTAGCGTCTGATTACTTTCAAGCAGTGAACCAATTGAGTATTTTTACCTATCACTTATCAATCAACCCGGATGCAAATACGCAAAAGAGCCTACAAAATACCATTTCGACTTTGCAATCTATCGCCAATAAAATCGATCGTTTAGAAAACCTAGGGGTTATGAGCGAAGTCGACGAAGACGCGTTGTTTTTTGGCGAAGAAGCAGAAGACTTAGCCGATGAAATCAAATCAGAGCTTTCTAGTTGGGCGAATCGTTTTGGCAAAGACGTACAAAATACCTTTGCGCAATCACAATCTCGTCAAGCGGGTACAAAAGCACTTCGAGCAGATATTCAAACTATTATTGATATTGTGCTATCGGCTGAAAGTGACTTAAAAGCCAGTCAAGACGATTTAAAATTGAATGTTTTGGTATTATTCAGTGTGGCAATTGGTTTGTTAATTTTACTCGCTGCAGGTGTTTATTTTGTGCAGTTAAACCAAGTGCTTAATCCATTGCGACAGCTTAGAGATGGTTTTGCTGATTTGATCAATTCAAATGAAATGAAACAAATCCACAGTAAAAACCCTGACACTGAAGTGGGTGAGATAGCTGGTTACTTTAATCAGCTCATTCAGCGCCAACAACTAGAAGCACAAGAGCGCCAAGAAATGCTGACTTTAGTGAATGAGTTTATGGCCCAGATGAGCGAAAGCCTGTCACAGATCAGTCAGCAATCTGAGAACACTTATAATCAAGTCGAGCAAACTCAGGGGCTATTGCACAATATTAGAGATTTAGGCGAGCAAGCCAACGATATCAATACCCAGGTATCTGATAATGCCAATAGTACCTTTGAAGCCATGTCACACAGTGTGCAATTTGCCGATGCCATGCTTGAAGCGAGCTCTTCAACAGAGCAGCGTGTAGAGCAAGGGCAAGATAGCTTAAATGAATTATTAAAGGGTGTTTCAGAAGTAGGCACAGTGGTTGAAATGATCCGTACCATTGCTGAACAAACTAATTTACTAGCATTAAATGCAGCCATAGAGTCGGCGCGAGCGGGCGAGCACGGCCGTGGGTTCGCCGTTGTTGCCGATGAAGTGAGAAAGCTAGCACAACAAACGCAAGATTCACTGTCTGACATTCATCAGCAGTTAAACACCTTGGGCGAAAACTCTAAGAAAGTATCTGAGCAAATGGGCGCGTTATCACAAGATGCGCAAGCGCAGACTGAACATGCGCAAGAGTTAAAACGTAATTCTGAAGGGGTTGCAGAAAGTGCTCAGACAGCGAATCAAGTTGCAAGTCATGCCATGGAACTTGCTCAACAACAAAGTGGTTTGGTGGATGATTTCAGTCAAGCTATGTTGAGTATGAAAGACCAAGTAAATAGTTCTAGCCAGCAAGTGAGTGAGATCCAGTTGAAGTTACAGCAGCAAATGCGACAAGTGAGGCAAAGTCTCGGTTTGTCATAAAAAAGCGCGATATAAAATCGCGCCTACAATCTGGTTGTGTGGTAGGTCGGGGTTTTAGTCCGACAAAAGTAGCTCAGGGCAAAACCCTGTCGCGATAAATGACGACCTACATCGTACATATTAATTTGATCTGTAGGTCGTGGCTTTAGCCCGACAAAATCAGTTCAGAGCAAAAAATTCTGTCGCCATAAATGACGACCTACATGGTACATATTAATTTGATCTGTAGGTCGTGGCTTTAGCCCGACAAAATCAGTTCAGAGCAAAACCCTTGTCGCCATAAATGACGACCTACATGGTACATATTAATTTGATCTAGAGGTCGTGGCTTTAGCTCGATAAAAGTGGCTCAGAGCAAAAAAATTCTGTCGCCATAAATGACGACCTAGACTAACTGCACTTTATTCAGCATCACTCCAGATTTTTGCATGGTCTTTTCTATTTGCTCAATGGTCATAGGATCACGACTCACGCCAGATTGAAACCAATTAAGCGTTTGCGCGCTATGTCTGAGTTTAGGCGTGTTATTCAATACACTATGCAAGTAGTTTTCAGCGAATAATTGATGGCTTGTAATATCATTTGAGATAGCCAGCATACCCGGATGAACATGATGCATGTGTACACCTGACTCAGGGGAATGCGCAATAAATCGAGAGGCATTGTAAGCGAGTAAACGTACCTTATTTGAAATAGTTTCTTGTATGTCGCGCATCGCAAATAGTTCATCAAGCCGATTACGATATTTCTCCAAAGACTGTGGTTCAAATAAAACGTTAGCTAATCCATTTTGCGGGGAATGTATCACTCCTTCTTTATCTGTCAGTTGATCTAAGAACAGAATATGATCGGCTTGCCTTGCCTGCGCCAGTAGTTTTACATCTGGTAATGCTTTGGGCATAGTCAGAGTCGACCAGTTACTATTATTAGCAACATTCACAAGTTGCGCTTTATGAAACTGCTTATCTGTTTGAGGATCTGCAATCGCTTTAAGCAATGGCGAATTACTCGCAAGCCCCTCTGGCGCATGATAGGCAATAGTAATGTGTTTTCTGTTGATGCCTTTTGATTGTAAGCGTGTCAAACAAGCGCTGACTAATTTATGATCAACACTATAGGGGAATGCTTTTTCACTCACTTGCCCTAAGATAATGAGTACTTTATCTGTTTCAGATTGTTTGAAATTAAGCGCATCCGTTAGTTGGTTGAAGAGCATATTGGTTTGTGCTTGCTCCAATAGCCCTGCATTTTTTAATTGTGCGGTGGCAACCGCGCCATTGTGATTGTTAAACACGTTGTCGAGTGCAAAGCTGGGCATACTGCTGGCTAACAATCCCATTCCTGCACCGGTGCCTTTTAAGAAAGCACGTCTTGATAGTCCTTTGTTATTTGATGGTTCCATAATATTTAAACCTTTTCGTAAATACTGAGATATTCCGGCAGCATAGTGCTTTCTTCGAGCGGAATAACCTTATGCACTTTGTAGCCATAGACCGCCATTTCTCTATGCCATGCGTCTAAAGATTGCAGTCTATTTCTATGCGTTTTTGCGCTCTGCCACGAGCGGCCATGAAGTAAGTTTTGCCAATCATTAAATACCGAGACCAGATGTTTTTGTGCGGTGTGTTGCACGTCGAATATTGGCATGATTAACTTGCCACCAGAGGGCATGTGCTGCTTTATATTGAGCATCATGTGAGCAAACTCATTGCTTGAATAGTTGTGAGGGCCATTATAAATAGCGGCTAACTCAGTCTTAGGCGCATTTATATGGCTTGCTTGAGTGAATAGCTCTGTTGGGTGAATTACTCCAGTGAAATCTGCTCGTGGCAATGGTGTATATTGCTCGCTTAAGGTGTGCGTCATGGTATAAGTTGCACCATTAAAAAATGGCAAGTGATTGATTGGATCAAACTCACTATTGGGTAGACCAAAGCTGATATACCCAGAGAACCGTTGATGCTGAATTAACTCTGCCAAATATTGGCTGAAGCGCACTTGCTGATCTTGCAAACGATGCATATTAAGCAACTGTATATTGAGGTTACTGCTGGCTAGAATAGCCGACAAACGCTGGTATATCAGCGCTTCATCTTGCATGTTTGCCGCACACTTTAATGCTTGAGTGTGTATTTCAGCATCTTGATATAAGTGCAGTTGCTTTGCTAATAATGCAGTAAAATCATTAAATAAATACTTATTTAAATACAATGCATGGTAGCTATTTGATTCATTAAGCAAGGCCCTTATCCAAGGCGAAGCAAACGCATCAAGACTGGTTAATCCGGCAGCAGCAAAACCGCTTTTTAAAAAAGCGCGTCGCGACAATGTCATCCTTTTACCCTTGTGTTAACGTGGCCGGTATGATGTTTTACCGGCCGGTTTTGATTAAATACCTAAAAAGGCACGGTTTTCAGCTGGGAGATCTTTCATTGGGATCTGTGCTGCAATCACACAAGGTTGATCATCGCGGGCATGTGCATGTTGCAGTGCACCAAGTAGATCTTCATAGGTATTGACTCGAAGGCCAATGCCGCCGTTGTATACATGCGGCATATTTTCGTACTTCCAACCATTGAGCATCACGTAATCCAACGGTGCTTTACCAGGCTCAGTAAAGAACGAACCGTCAATTAAGAACTGCTCTATCGCATATGAGCCATTATCAACAATGACAATAATGGCTGGGATATTGTTTTGTACAAAGGATGAGAATGCCTGTGACACCATTTGGAATCCCCCGTCACCAGTCACAATAAGCGGTCGTTTACCCGTTGCAAAATAACTTCCAATGGCGGCGGGAGTGCCCTGACCAATTGAAAGCCAAATCGGGTTAGCTAAGAAGCACTGTGTATCGGTCACAGGTATATCCGCGCCCGGGAAGCTTGCCAAACAAGTATCTAAGCTAATGTAATAAGGCGCATGGGTGGTATTTAAGAAATCCCCGATGGCAGCAAAAATTCCATCATGCCCCAAAGTGCCTGAATATGGATCGCTGGCAAATTTGCTTTGCCATTGTTCGCGGCGTTGCTGATAACTTAATCCGGCGACACTGGGTACGGTGTTACCTTGTGAGTTAAGGGGTGGCAACGTATTGATGGCTTCTATTGCAGCGCCCAAAGAGAGTTTAGGCAGTACATGGCTGCCTACCATGGCTTTATTAAATGCCACACGGATCAGCTTCTCTTTCAGTGAGATAACCATATAACGGTGATCAATGCCAAACAAGCAGCCAAGTGCAATCACACAGTCAGATGATTCAACACCTTGTGTTATGGTTGAAGGAGCTAAATCACTGTCATACACACCGCAAAACAGAGGGTGTGATTCACTTACTAAAGACTTAGACAGCAAGGTGGTATAGAAAGGCAGTCCCTGAGATTCAACAAATTGCATTGCCTCATCAATTAGACCAAATCTAACTAGTTCAGCACCCAATAACACCACAGGCTTTTGGGCATGCGCTAGTCTGTCTTCAAGGGCGCGGACAAACTGTTGCTTACCCGCAGTGTGGCGTTTTGCTGAATAGCTTAAGTTCGCAGAGAAGTGACCAATCGGCTTTTTCCACAAATCTTGAGGGATCTCGATATACACTGGACCAGATTGCTCTAACGCAGTGATCAGCAAAGCATCTATTCTATCTGCAGCACCGTCTAATTCACGGATCTCTTCAGCGGCGAGCGTCAGCTCTTTGAACACGTGTAAATCGGTTTTACCAAACCCCGTTGAGTGCGAGAATAACACATCGTATTCGGCCTCAAGGCTTAAGTCTTTATCGGTTGGACCGCCGTTGATCACCGCCAGAGGCACGCGCTCTGTTAATGCACTGGCAATGCCGTTGGCCATACTTAACGTACCAACCCCATACGCAACTGAAACAGCACCTAAGGCGCCTTGTCGGCCATATCCGTCGGCGGCATAACCTGCTTCTAGTTCATTAACGGTATTGATGAAGTGCATGTCAGGATCGGCAACTAAGCTGTCGATAAAATCTGAACATGATGTACCCGGCACACCAAAAACATGGTGACACCCTAATTGTTTAAGTCTGAGTGTAATAAACTCAGCGACTGTATAAGACATGATATTTCCTTATTACCAAAACTTATCTTTGGCTTACTACTTTAATTGGTAAAAAATTTAAGCGTGTTTGTGAATGTATTGCACGGCCTCAAGCGCTGAGACTAAAGCGCCTTGGATCCAAGAGTGATAGACAGAGCAATGCTCACCCGCGAAGCATAAGCGCTGCTCAGGTTCACGCATGAGTGCATAATAATCTTGATGATCTCTGGGGTTGAAAAAAGCATAGGCACCCGCTGAGTGAGTATGGTTACTCCAGCTCCATCGCAAGACACTTAAAATGTCATCTCGAGTGATATAGGGGTGTACTTTTTTCAGCTCGGTGTAGATCAGCTCTTTTAGCTCGAAGTTATTGAGCGTATCAACACGGCGTGCGTGTTGACCCCAGGTATAAGAGGCGAGTAGGTAACTTGCCGAGTTTGATACCGAAGTATCTTTAGCAATGGCATTATCAGCTGGATACCAAGTGTGTCCTAGGCCGACATCATAGATGGTGCTACCACCATAGATCCCTTCTTTTAGCTCCCAAAAACGATTCTTTGTTCTGATCAATACTTTAGTGGCTGAATCATAGTGCACTTGTGCAAATGCACGCGCTTTCTTTGGGTTTATGCTGTTATGAAAGTCTATTTTGCCCAATACGCCAAAAGGCAACGTACAAATAGCATAATCAGACTCTATGGTGTGTTTGTTTCTATCTCTCGACTGGTAACACACAGATACCTTATCGGCTTGATTGTTAATGTCGACGACTTTGGCTCCCGCCAGAAAATTAACTTTACCTGCAATATTTTGATAAAGACGTTGTGCGAGTAAATCCGTACCGCCGACGATTTCGTCAAAACCTTCAAACCAAACTCGCTCAAGTTGCTCGCGTAAATGCTCTGAAAAAGCAGTATGTAGCAAGGTCGAAACCCCATAAATTGACGAGACATACTCAAGGGCTTCTGAGCTTAATCCCACTTGTTTAAAGGCATCTTTTAGCGACATAGCATCAAGTTTTTTCAGTCTGTCAGTACTTAACTCTTTGTCATATAGGGACTGCTTTTCTTTATCCGATAAAGAATTGAGTACTTCTGTGACGGCAAGATCCCACATATCATCTACGCTCATGTTGCGCTCTTTAGGGGTCAGATCGAAGGTCTGTTTTAAGCGTTCAAAACCTTCAGCGCTCCGAGCGACTTTTTGGCCACGGATCATCGCGTGAGCTTTGACATTATCCTGTACAAATGGTCTCAACTTTAAGCCCATTTCAGCGATGTAATGACGTGATAGCTGATGATGTGTTGGAATACGCATTGCGCCTAATTCGGCATAAAGCGTATCAGATTCTCGTAAGGTTCTAACGCGACCACCGATATGACCAGGATCAGCCTCAATGATGGTCACTTTTGCACCGAGTCTTAGTAACTCGTAGGCGCTGGTTAATCCCGCAATACCACCTCCAACAATAGTAACAGAAGGCGTTTTCGGTAAACTTTGGGCAGCAAGTGCCCTGACACTTTTCAATAGCGCCATAGGCTTGCCACTATGGGCAAGAGTATTATTCATCATTAAAAAGTCCTTTTAACGATTGATTGAGTTTATTTAAAAATTAAAGTGTTAACGCTGATTTAATCGCATCTGCCAAAGCTACAGGTTGTGTGATCATAGGCAAATGACCAGACGTAATACTGTAGGTTTTTGTCGCATCTATAGATTGAGCAATCTTTTGCTGTGTCGCATATGAGATGATTTTATCTTCTTTTGCAAACACATAGGCTTTTGGAATTGCGTCTAACTTAGTTTTGTTTAAGTACACTTTGCCTTCGCCCGTGACAGCAGGTTCATCGACAGATTGTGACCAAACTTTTGCCTTAAGAGAGTGAGATTGGGTGTTGGTAAAAGACGCAACATATTCTGCTTGATTGGTGATTTTCATCCAGCCATCTTTATAGGTGACCCCTTTGAAGTAATTGTCTTCATCGTCTTTGTTTAGCAGTGCAAAAGGTTTAGCGCCTTCGATAGGCGCAACGGCACTGACATAGATTAAGTTACTGATCTCAGCCTTATTGCATGATGCGAGCGCTTCGTGAGCAACCGCACCACCTTGACTGTGCATAACCCAAACCTGAGGCTGAGGTAGTGCATTAGTTCGCTCACACAGTGCCTTTGCTGCGTGGTTTAAGGTAATGCTTGATGGCGTAACAGTATTATCACGTCCGGGTAAATCTAGAATATGTGATGCAATTTGTGCACTTTCAAGTTCAGTTGCAACAGGCTGCCAAGCAGAGCCACGCAAATGTGCGCCATGAATAAATACAACAGTGGCAGCAGCTTGCTCAGCGCTTAGAGCAGCCGCAGAAAGCGGTGTTGAGTCTGAAGAAATACTATTACAAGCCACTAAACTGCCTGTGGTACAAAAAGCGATAAAGGTATTTTTTAACTTCATCCTAAGTCCTTCCTAATTCTGTAAGTAAAAAACGCGGGCATCTTAGCAATAAAAAATACGAAAAATAACAGTATAAAAAATAGGGACTTTTGCTTTTTAAATGCGTTAATCGAAAAAATTCAAAAATGATTTAGGTCTGCCGAAAGAGTTGAGAATTTTTATGCTAAACAGCAGTTTAACTATTCTCTTTGTTCGTGAGGTGAGCACATTATACTTTTGTCGAATAAAAATAATTATTGTTTCTTGTAGTTAAATGGACTGTCTTATTTTTACTCAAAACGGCCTGCAATAATGTAAATATTGCGAGAGTAAGTGCACAGTTATGATTATTTCTTATCTGTCAAATTAACCTTTATCTTTCTCCCACTATTGAAATATGCAGTCTTAAAGAGTTTTCTTATTGGGCACTGTTGAGGGGAGTTAAATAGTTTTTTTTATAATTTTTTTAATTATTCTATTCATTATCTTTTTAAACCTTAAACATTTTTACTAAGTTATCTTCTTTTGTAAGTTGATATCAATTAAACGTTCTATTTCTTCTGATTCATGCTCTGTAAAAGGACTATCGAAATTATCTTGGTTGATAAGCACTTTCTTTCTCAGGTCTTCAGAAATGCGCTTGTTGGCTATTTTTATCTGTTGGGTAAATTGCTCAACTGTGATTCTGTTATAAATAAATTGTCCAGCTTTCGGTTGTATCAAAGAGGAGGTGAGTAAGTCATCATGTTCTAGCAATGTAGCATGGCGAAAGATTGCCTGTGATTTTGAAAAGCAGGCTGTTTGGCTTCTCAATAATGCAGCATCAGGTATAGCCTTTATTCTGGTCGCATTTGCATTTTTTTGCCAAGTGACCCCGCATAGGCTGATATTGAATGCTGATTTTTGATTCGCAGTGTTCTTGATGGCAAGAGGGGAGTTTTCTGGCAAGAGTGAAATGTTATTTATTAGATCAGGCAGTGCTTGCATTGATAACTTTTCAAGTGTGATAGAACCACTATTAGATTCATATGTCAGCTTGAGGGTATTTTCTATGTAAAAAACTTTACCTGTGTCTTCCCATAAAGAAATAGTTTGTGGCTTTTCAGGTATTGTTTCATTGGGTTTATCTATCTTTAAAGCTTGTTTTATTTTCTTTAAAAACATATCGGTTTATCGCTGAAATATTTTTATTACGCATCTCAATGTTAGTTAGATTAGTCTGAGTAAATAATTTTAGAAGTGATCTAATACCCAGCTCTATTTATATTGAGTTTAAAAAAGAGGTTCTGTTATGAATTACTTAAATACGCTCTCAATTGAAAGCTTACTACTTCTTAGAATTGCATTTGATAACAAAGGTGATGTCGTAAACCTTCATCAAGATATGATGGACTTATACCTTTTCCCAGAGCGCTTAGAGAGTAGTTATAAAGATGAGTGGCAAGCTTATATTAAAAGAGCGTTGGCAAAGGCTGAGATTAATGAAGCATCTTTGATGGAGATAATGAAAAACAGATGCACTCAAGAGACAGACCAAGTTAATGTGCTAAAAGCACGTTTATTGAGTGCCAAATCTGAGTACTTAGAGCTAAGCCAAGCATTAAGAGACGCTCAACAACAACAAAACAGCGACAATGTTAAAACAATAAAAACGCCTCTACATAATTGGTTAGAATGGGTTATTACTTAGTCTGCTTTAACTTTGCTTGCTCTAATTGCAATGTAATCTTCTACTATTGATTTAAATTTTGCTTTTTATAACTGCTGGGCGTTAACTGAGTATGTTTTTTGAATGCACTATAAAACGCTGATTTAGAATTAAAGCCCACTTGCATGGCAATATCTAAAACCGTTAGTTCTGACTCTAATAGCAACTTTTGTGCAGCTACAATGCGTTTATGATTCACATAATCAAAAAAGTTAGTCGCTAAGGTTTCATTTAGCGTTTGCGAAATATAGTTAGGCGACGTGTGAATGTGTTTGGCAAGTTTTGGTAAAGAGAGGTTAGCATCTAAATAAAGCTGCTCTGAGGTCATCGCCACTTCAATTTTCTTCGCAATATTTTCTGCCTTTTCCGCAGTGAGAGCTGAGCGTTTGTATTTTTGGGAGGAAATATTTTCAGATTCTTTAACTTGGCTGTTTTCATTATCCATAGCTAAAGACGCTTGATATTCAACATCGACCGACTCGTTAGAAAATAGCTCTTCAAAGCCTGGTTTTTGTCTTAATCCCCAAGTGGCGACAAAGCAAACTGTAATGAGCAAAACAAACTGAAAAATATCTTGTGTATATTCACTGGCGATAAACAAATTATCGAGTAATAAATTGATTGCAGCGATAGCCCAAGCAACGCCTACAAACAGCAGTAAACCACTTAACCATCTGATCTCTTTGGCTTCAGTTGAAGCAAATACCTGCTTTAATTGAGTTCTGTAGCGTTGTAATCGCTTGACGATTTTAATCAAGTAGAACGCTGATTGTGCAATCCAGCCCAACACCAGCACAAAAGTAATAATTAGTAATCCATAGATAAAGTTTCTAAACAGTGCCGATTTCTGTTCTAGTATCGCTGTGTCGCCTTTGCCAAGCAGGTTGTAATGAATATCTGCGGGCAACAAAAAGGTGATAAAGCTAATCAATAACCCAAGCCCTGGTAGAGCCAAATGCCGCGCATCGACTTTTTTAAATCGCCAAGGCGCACTGTGTGTTAAGCCTTTTACATATAGCCAAAAGCAGGGCGCGATAATTAATAAAGCGGGTAATGCCAGCGTTAAGGTTGAAAGCTGTAAAGCGGGTGCGAGTACTTTGAGGCTTGGCTGTGAAATGACAATCGCGATACCAATAAAACTCAAAGCGAGCGGAAAATAAGTATGGTTTTTGTCGGCTCGAACAACCAGTAAGTTAGCGCTAAAGAATAATACGCTCAAAGTCGCAATATTAATTGCCAGTAAATTTAATTCAGCGGCTGGCATATAAGTAATCCTTTTTTATCCTTACTTTACAGTTGGTTAGTTTTTTCTTCATGGTGTTCTATTTCTCATGCCTATTTAGATTAAGGTCTGCGACAAAGTCTTAATCAATAGGCTAGAACGACACATTAGCATTGATATTACAAGATTGCCTCAAGCACAACGAGAAACAAGGCAATGTTATGAACACACACATATCAAATAATAAGCAACAAGATCTGCAACTCTTAGACTCAAAAAATCATGCTGATTCAACCTCTAGTACGTACAAAAAAATACCAAGTAATTGGAAAGCAGTCAGCCTATTATTCTTTTTAATTGGCCTGCCCGCTATACCTGCAATTTTTATCGTAACGCTGGTTTTACTGGGTCCTGATGCAATCGCAGAGGCATCAGGTTTGATTAATGCCCGTTACTTTGAACTTCCGGCTGCAATTTTGGTGCATGGGGTAAGCGGCATTGTTTTCTTCTTTTCATTACCCACTCAGTTCTCAACTCGATTACGCATAACTCGACCTAAGATGCACAGAGTAATGGGGCGCTTGGCCGTTGTGTCTGCGTGCTTAGTGGCAATATCTGGCGTGTGGATGCACCTAGTATTTTCACCAACAGACTTAGGTACGCGTTTTATATCCTTGGTGATTGTCGCCATCGCTATTTGCATTAGCTTCAGTACAGCTATTGTATTTGCAATGAAGAAAAACATCGTCGCCCACAAGGTATGGATGACACGTGCCGTCGCAGTGACTTTAGCTGTGGTAACACCACTATTTTTAGAAGTAATTTTAAGTTTGTTTATCGATGTTGCGAGCCCGGTTGGAGAGATAGCAATTAGTGTTTTACACGACTATGACCGTTTGATTGGATTGGCTTTAAATGTGCTGGTGGTAGAGGTGTGCATGAGAAAGACGCTGACTGACTTAAGAGCTATGGCAACAAATTATAAACTGTGATTGTAATTTTCATAACTGAAAACCTCTTGCGCTATTATCAACAGCTGATAAGATGTGATGGCTATGTATAAGTGTACAGTATTTATGTTTGGCTAAGAGTTGTTTTATTACTTGCAGGGAATCTATTTAGCAAACGATTCTAGTAAGTTATACGAGTAAAGAAATGAAAAATGCAAAACAATCGCGCTGCGTTATTGGCATTAAAGGGCAAACGCCTGATCCTAATTATCCCGTCGATATCTGGTTCGACTCACTGAAATCAGTAGCTAGTGTACTATCAAAAGAAAACCAGCAACTCTTAAAAGTGATTGCCCAGCAACAGCCGCAATCGGTGACTGAGCTGGCTACACTTACAGGTAGAGCGGTCAGTAATGTATCAAGAACACTGAAAACATTGGGTAAGTACAACCTAGTTGAAATGCTAAGTATAAAAAATACGCTTCGCCCTAAAGCCATCCATCAAGAATTTTTAGTAGTAGTTAATAATGAACAATAAAGCAAACGTCCTTTTACAAGCCGAAGAAATTATCAAGCCATTAGCACTTGAGCATGTGCCACAAGACAGTGATATTGCAGCGGTAATTGACCAATGGTTACACGCCATTGCGACCGATAGCAAGTTTTACTGTAATCCAGTAATCAGTAAGCCAGAACAACTCAAAGAACGTGTAATCAGCTTGCTACAGCAAGCTGATTTATACACAACGCGTAACTCGTTCTTTAATGATGTGTTTGGTGCTTTAAAGCTAAAACCTAGTTTGGACGCTAATTTTCGTTTTATCGACTTATTCGCAGGGATCGGTGGGGTTCGACTCGGTTTTCAACAAAACGGCGGCGTTTGTGTTTTTTCTTCCGAATTTGATAAGCATGCTCAGCAAACCTACAAAAATAATCATGGCGAGATTCCATTTGGTGATATTACAAAGATACCCGCAAATGAAATCCCTGATCATGACGTTCTTTTGGCTGGCTTCCCATGCCAACCATTTTCGCATGCAGGCCTTAAACTAGGGATTGAAGATACCCGAGGTACTCTATTTCATGACATAGCCAATATTCTAGAAATGAAAAAGCCTAAGTTTGCGTTGCTTGAAAATGTGAAAGGTTTAATTAGCCATGATAAAGGCTACACACTCAAAGTAATTTTAAAAACGCTAACCAAAATAGGATATAGCTGTAATATCCCGAAAAGTGTTATTGAACATGGTTCTACAAAGGAAATCCAAGCCTTAGCCAAAGAAATGGTTCTTAAATCAGTGGATTTTGGAGTACCGCAAAATAGGCAGCGCATATATATCGTTCTATGGCGTGACGGCGAAGTTAAAAGTTTTGAGTACCCAAAACCACTAGGCATTGAAGTTAAAGTTGGTGATAAGTTAGAGAAAAACCCAGATCCTAAATTAACTATTTCTGATAGATTATGGGAAGGCCATCAACGTAGAAAAATTGAAAACAAAAAAAATGGTAAGGGCTTTGGTTTTGGCTTAGTTACGGAAGAGTCACCGTACACTAATACTATCTCAGCAAGATATTACAAAGATGGTAGTGAAGTATTGATTGATCAGGTTGGAAAAAATCCTCGGAAGATTAGCCCAAGAGAGGCTGCTCGATTGCAAGGGTTTCCTGATGAATTTGAACCAAGTACTTCAAAAGTTCAAGCATATAAACAGTTTGGTAATAGTGTGACTGTTGATGTTATAGACGCAATAGCAAATTGCATATCAGAATATCTATAAGGATGCTTAATGTTAATCGATTTAAGGAAATATAGTGGTAACAGCTCTAATGCTGTAGTGAATACCAATACTCTGAAAGAAATTCAACTACCCAGAAATCTCAGGGATAAGATAGAAGGGCGAATTTTATCAGGAAAACTTACTGTTAATCCTTACACTGCATTTTCTAATACAAGTGCAATAAATTACGCTGTAATGCCAAATCAGATTTTCCGATTTGCATGTGAAATCTATGATGCAGCTTTCGATGTTATAGCCTACTTTAACGTCTTGGATGAAATTAGAACATCAATGAGTTTGATAGACCTATTTTCTGAAAATGTAGAAGAGATTGAAGCTAAATTACTGGCATTGGGTTTTCTAAACGGACAAGATGCTAAACTGCTTGCTCAATTTATATCTTTTCCAAAGAAAAAAGGTGAGAAAAACGAATATAGACTCGGTGGAAAATCAATCTTCAATAAAAGTGATACCGGTAAGATAAGCGTCCGCTCAAATGAAGATTGCTTCGGTTCAGTTGTTTTAACCATGGTCAATTTACCAAACTCCTCATCCAGCATTTTTGGTGACTTGGTGTATTCGCTTGTACAAAATAAAGACTTATATGATGAAATTCGAACGTATTTCGATACATTATCCAATCCAATACCTTCGAGAGAAATAACAAGACCAAGTATTAAAATGCCCAAATCCTTCATGCTTCTTGCTGGCATCTCAGGTACAGGTAAAACCCGTTTTGTGCGTGAGCAAGCAAAAACCTCGGGGCAGTTTGCTGAAACTTATTGTTTAACCTCGGTGCGCCCTGACTGGCATGAGCCGAGTGATTTACTCGGATATATTTCACGCCTAAATGGCGCTGCGGAATACATCACTACCGATGTATTGAAGTTTATAGCTAAAGCTTGGCGCGCCATTGAGGATAGTAACTTAACCGTTGAAGTGCAAGAGAGCGAAGACCAAGGCGAGCGTTTAGTGGTTACAGGTGAGCGTGATGCGCTTGGGCAGGTATTGTCTCATTGGTTGTGCTTGGATGAAATGAACCTTGCGCCTGTTGAGCAATATTTTGCTGATTATTTATCGGTGCTGGAAACCCGCGAATGGTGTTGGACAGGTGAAAGCTTTACCTACAGCTGTGATGCGCTATTAAAACCCGCCACCATTAAGGAAGTTGCTGACAAAGAAAAGCTACGCGAAGCGCTAGGTTTTGATAACGCGCAATACGATGAGCTGTGGGCACATATTTGCCAATATGGCTTAGGTATTCCGTTTAACCTGCTTGTTGCGGGCACAGTGAATATGGATGAAACCACTCACGGCTTTTCACGCAAGGTAATTGACCGAGCGCTGAGCTTTGATTTTGGTGAGTTTTTTCCAAATAACATTGATGAGTTCTTTGTAGAAGGTGGGCGCACAATAGCTAAAAGGTTGAGTTATCCGGTAACAAGCCACGCAAAATTGGAGGACTTTAAAAATGTTGGAGCAGATAATGATGCTGAACAAACCAAAGCATTTTTTAAAGCTATCAATAATGTATTAAAGCAAACCCCTTTTGAGCTGGCATTTAGAGCCTTTAATGAACTGTGTTTAAGCGTGATTGCGTTTTCGCCTAAGACCCCCAAGGAGTTAGCGGCTGTGTTTGATGACTTTTTAATGTGTAAAGTCTTACCTCGTATTGAAGGGGATGAAGATAAATTAGTCGCAGCAGATAACAACAATGTACTGGTTGCGTTGATGGACGTGTTAGAAACGGAGTTAAATCAGATCTGGCCAACACCAGAGGTTGTTAACTTGCGCCCAGACTTATTGCAATGCAAAGAAGGCGATACGGAGACTGTGCTGAATATACCTTGTCGTAGCAAAACAAAGCTCGAATGGATGAATAAGCAACTCAACAATGGCTTTTGCTCTTTCTGGCCTTAATCTTTAATCCGCGATAAGGAAGTGCAAAAGAGATGGCTTACACAGAACGAGAGATAATTACCTACTCGCACGATGATTTTGATATTTTTATTACCAGCGACAAGCTTGGAGCGCTGCGTAATAAATTAGCCAACACCTATGAATACCGTGGGTTAAATGCACCGCATGGTTGTTTTGTTTTTTTAGATGAAAAGCCATTTAGTTGTTTAGATGGCGGTGTACTAGAACAGGTGTTTTTCTTTGAGAACAAGGCTTATTGGGTAGAAATAGAATTCAAAGACAGCGTAAATCCGCAGTCAACGAACATCACCCATAAATATCGATTACTTGAACAAAGTTTTTCAAAAAGCCCTAGACGTAATGCGTTACAAGCTATGCTGAATTTTGGTAATGATGTTGGCCGCTGTGAGCTCACAATCGAATACAGTAAAGGTGAAGAGATATTTTCGTCTAGCCTTTGTTTTACTGTGTTCGCGACTAAGATGATCATTGAGCATGATTTGCAGCTAATGAATCAAAAGCTTGATGAAATATACCCTCTTTGGCGTTATGCAGTTTCGGGAAAAACCACGCAGCAGCATACAAAATCAAGTAACAAACGGGCGCATTTTGAGTTATTTTGGCTCGCACAATTTGAACGTTTGGTTGAGCAATTTAACCGTGCGGTTAAACACATTTTAGTATCGCCTCATAACCGATTACAGTCTACTTCACGCTCAATTGGCCTTGATCGACTTAAAGGTGCGTTGTCTGTCAAAAAACAAGAAAAGGCAAACGAACTGATTGCTTCTAAACGTGCCAATGTAAAAATTGCGGTGACATCACAAAAGTTGGCATTAGATACGCCTGAAAATCGGTTTGTTAAGTATATTTTGCAGCAGACTAAAAGTAAGCTGACACATATTTTAGGTTTTTATGCTGGTAAAGAGAGTAACTTTTCTGAGTCGTTTTTACTTCATTTACAGAGTTGGCAACACTCAGTTGAGTGCGCATTAAAACATTCGATGTGGCGAGAAGTAGGGAAATTCGAGGGCTTAGCATCGAGCTCTAAAGTATTGCAGCAGGCGAATGGTTATGCGAAGGTTTATCAGATTTGGCAACAGCTAAAATATTATCTTGAGCAATCCCGAGGCGATGCAAACTTAGCGGTAAAATCAGTTGCTGAAGTTTATGAGGTTTGGTGTTTTACCGAAGTACTTTCCTTGGTTAAAGTGTTGGGTTTTGTTGAATTAACTCAAACAGCTAGAGAGATTAAACATCGACAATTTATAAACGACAATCCGAAGGATGAAATGGCATCTGCTTTCGAGTTGGTTCGTCATTGCGATGGGATGCGATTGGAAATCGCGCATGAGCCAAAGTTTAATCCCAAAGGGGATGCAAACCGCACATGGTTAGGAACTCACAAACCCGATATTGTGATCCGCGCTACACTAGCGAATAATGAATCCTTTTTTATACTATTTGATGCCAAATATCGTATTGATAGTCAGCAGTTTAAAAACATGGATGGTGTACCTATCGATGCAATCAACCAGATGCACCGCTATCGGGACGCAATCATTCATCAAACCAAGCACCAGTTTGAAGCCCCATCAAAAAGTCGCCCAGTAAAAGGCGCGTTTGCGTTGTACCCTGGCTTTTTTACTGATCAAAATGTACAAAATAACCCATATTCTGATGCCATTAACGAAATTGGCATTGGTGCGTTTGCATTGTTACCAAGTGGAGTGGCAGAGCAGCAGCATAATGTTTGGTTGAAGCAATACCTAGAAAATGCTTTAGGCGCCCCTAAAAAAGGTCATAACTATGCTAGTTCTAGCAATGTAGATTACTATTTTATAGAAGACACCGCGCGTATTGCTCCATATGGTGTTAATCCAATACGACATTTTGGCTTGACAATGGTGGCACCTATTAACGAACTTGGTAGAACCAATCAGTACCTAATGCAAGCCAGAATAGGGCAATTAGCAGGGTACCATACGCAGCTAGTAGCAACGAACAGGCAAAATGTTCATCGCAATATTATTCGGGAAATTCGTTATTGTGTTTTGACTGTTCGAGATGCAGAAAATGATACTGAACAATATGGGCGTTACCTGTACCGCGTCAAACATGTGAAGTTATTACCTCGGAACCAAATTGACTTTTCAATTTCTGGAAAAGATAGCCAAGAAACACACTTCTATTGGCAGTTTGAGTTTTACCCTGAGCCTTTGAAATTAAATAAACCAATTAGTAAGACGTATGAAGAACATTTTGAATTTAAACTGTTAAAAGCGGAGCAACTTTCTTTAATTAACTCTTGGCAAGATATAAATGGTGAGCTGCAAGTGTATGCTGAATTAGTGAGTAGCTGAAATAGATTGAGGTATAGCCTTATTACTTAGACTATACCCCAGATGAGTGTTACTCAATATTCTGGATCTGCTCGCGCATCTGTTCAATTAACACTTTAAGTTCAACCGCTGCATTGGTGATCTCTGTGTTGATTGACTTTGACGCTAGGGTGTTTGATTCACGGTTAAACTCTTGCATCATAAAGTCTAAGCGACGGCCACATGCGCCACCTTTCTTTAAGATCTTGTTTGTTTCTTTAACGTGAGACTTCAAACGGTCTAGCTCTTCAGCGACGTCTTGTTTTTGTGCAAGGTAAATAAGTTCTTGCTCAAGGCGGCCTTCGTCGATGTCTGTTTTAAGTTCATCTAAACGGCTAGTTAGCTTGTCGCGCTGCCATTTAGCCACTTCTGGCATATGACCTTCAACAATCGCCACTTGATCGATGATGGCATCAAGGCGTGTCGTGATCATGGTTTCAAGGTTTTCACCTTCACTTGCGCGCGCGGCTTTGAAATCTTCAACCAGTAAATCAAAACCAGCAAGTAGCTCGCTGTTTACTGTGTCTAAATCGATTTCTTCGGCTTCCATTACGCCCGGCCAACGTAAAATATCAACTGGGTTAATGGTGCTTACCGCTTGGTCGCCATTGCTTTGCGACTGAACCCACTGGGCACTTTTAATTAGCTGTTGTGCCAGAGTTTCGTTGATAGACAATTCGCCAACATGGGCTGGGTTGGCTGCAAACTTTAAGAATACTTCAACCTTGCCGCGTTGTAGGTGCTTGCGAAGGCGTTCGCGTATTACCGGCTCCATACCGCGAAATTGTTCAGGTGCTCGGATAAAGGTTTCTAGGTAACGCTGATTAACTGAGCGGATTTCCCAAACCCCTGTGCCCCATTCACCTTTAACTTCTCGGCGTGCGTAGGCGGTCATACTGTGGATCATGTAAAGATTCCTAAAATCATAAAATTAAAACCGATGGCATTATAGCCACAGGGCTGGTCAGTTTGAAGTGCAATTTCTGCCCAGTCACAAAATCATCATTTTTGTTGAGAGTAAGTTATAGCTCGAATTAACACAAATGTCCGTGGCAAGATAACGCATGACCCTTTATAATATTGAAAATTTTGAATATAGGGGAACGTGGATGCGTCCAAGTGAAAGAACAGCAAATCAAATTAGGCCTGTGACCTTTACCCGTAACTATACTATGCACGCCGAAGGCTCTGTGCTGGTTGAGTTCGGCAACACAAAAGTACTTTGTACAGCAACGGTTGAAGCCGGTGTACCTCGCTTTATGAAAGGCCAAGGTAAAGGTTGGATCACAGCTGAATACGGTATGTTGCCACGTTCTACTCATACGCGTAATAACCGCGAAGCAGCGAAAGGCAAGCAAGGCGGCCGCACAATGGAAATTCAACGCTTAATCGCGCGCGCGCTTCGTGCAGCGGTTGATTTAAAAGCGCTTGGCGAAAACACCATTACAATTGATTGCGATGTGCTTCAGGCTGACGGTGGTACGCGTACGGCATCTATCAGCGGTGCATGTGTGGCATTGGTTGATGCGCTGACTAACATGCGTGCGAAAGGCATGATCAACAATAACCCGCTGAAGTTTATGATTGCAGCAATTTCTGTGGGTGTTTACAAAGGCCAAGCGATTTCTGATCTTGAATACCTAGAAGATTCAGAAGCTGAAACTGACATGAATGTGATCATGACAGAAACAGGCAAGCTGATTGAAGTACAAGGTACAGCTGAGGGCGAACCGTTCTCATTTGAAGAATTAGATGAGCTGCTAGGTTTGGCGAAGCATTCAATCCGCGAAATCATCGATATTCAAAAACAAGCATTGGCATAATTTAAGTAGGGTTAAGTTGACATGAAAGCATATCAAAAAGAGTTTATTGAGTTTGCTCTAGAGAAGCAGGTATTAAAGTTTGGTGAGTTCACTTTAAAATCTGGCCGTACTAGCCCTTATTTCTTTAACGCGGGTCTGTTCAATACAGGTCGTGATCTGGCGCGTTTAGGTCGTTTTTATGCAGCTGCACTTGAAGATGCTGGCATTGAATATGACTTACTATTTGGCCCTGCGTACAAAGGTATTCCAATTGCAACAACGACTGCAGTTGCACTGGCTGATCACTACAACAAAGACGTACCGTATTGCTTTAACCGTAAAGAAGCAAAAACCCACGGTGAAGGCGGCAGCTTAGTAGGTTCACCACTTGAAGGTCGTATCATGTTAGTTGATGACGTGATCACAGCGGGTACTGCAATTCGTGAATCAATGGAAATCATTGCTGCAGCAGGTGCTGATCTTTCAGGTGTTTTAATTGCCTTAGACCGTCAGGAAAAAGGTAAAGCTGAATTATCTGCAATTCAAGAAGTTGAACGTGATTTTGGTACACAAGTGGTATCAATCGTGAAACTTGCTGACCTAATTACTTACCTAGAAGAGCAAGGCTCAATGGGCGAGCATTTAGAAGCAGTTAAGGCGTACCGCGACCAGTACGGCGTAGCCTAATACTCGTCGTCTTTCGTATCGTACGGGTGTTGGCTTCACATATATCGCCCAATCACATAGGAAATCTATGCTCATGGGTCTCATATGTTTGCCGCCTACGTACAATACGAAATACTTAGAGTTTGAACCTGTTCTATGTGCTGTTATAAATGCGTTTGTTTGAGAGAATAGGTACAAATATAAGATAGAAGATGCCAGTCTAAGACTGGCATTTTTTTTATTCATTTTGCCCACATTAAGTTTAAATAAAGTAATATGGCAAACCATATATTCTTCACCCAAGGTCTTGGTTTATGAGCAACAACAATAATAAACACATTCATATTTTAGGTATTTGCGGCACATTTATGGGCGGCATTGCGGCCATTGCTCAGTCTTTGGGTTATAAAGTGACAGGCTCAGACCAAAACGTTTATCCACCTATGAGTACTCAGCTTGAAGAGTTAGGTATTGAGCTCACTCAAGGTTACGATCCTAAACAGCTAAATCCAGTGCCTGATATGGTGGTGATTGGTAATGCCATGAGCCGTGGTAATGCATGCGTTGAGTATGTGTTAGAGCAAGGCTTAAATTACACTTCAGGCCCTGAGTGGCTAAAGAATCATTTACTGCGCGACAGCTGGGTGCTTGCTGTGGCGGGCACACACGGTAAAACCACAACGGCGAGTATGTTGGCCTGGGTTTTAGAATACGCAGGTTTGCGCCCTGGTTTTTTAATTGGTGGCATAGTGCAAAACTTTGGGGTGTCGGCACGCGTGAGTGATACGCCGTTTTTTGTGATTGAAGCTGACGAATACGACACAGCCTTTTTTGATAAACGCAGTAAGTTTGTACATTACCTGCCTCGTACGCTGATCATGAACAATCTGGAATTTGATCATGCTGATATCTTTGCGGATCTAAACGCCATTCAAACGCAATTCCATCATCTTATTCGCACTTTACCGGGTAAAGGCAAAGCCATTTATCCGGCAGATGATATTGCCTTGCAAGAGGTGGTTGAGCGCGGCTTTTGGAGTGAACAAGAAACTTTAAAAGGCGATTGGGATTATCACTTACTCTCAGCTGACGGCTCGCAATTTGAAGTACTTTTACACGGTGAAGTACAAGGGGTTGTGAAGTGGGACGCAATTGGTGAGCACAATGTGAAAAACGCCATGATGACCATTGCCGCAGCACGCCATGTGGGCATTCCAGTAGATGTGTCGATTGATGCCTTAGCTGAGTTTATATCACCAAAACGCCGCATGGAGTTGATCGGTGAAGTAGCTGGTATTCGTATTTACGACGACTTTGCACATCACCCAACTGCAATTAAAACCACTTTGGCAGGCTTAAAAGCCAAAGTAGGCAGTGATGAGGTCGTTGCTATTTTAGAGCCTCGTTCTAACACCATGAAAATGGGCGTACACAAACAAACCTTGTTGGCGTCACTTGAACAAGCTGATAAAGCATATTTATTCGAACCTGAAGGGTTAGACTGGTCGCTGAAGGCCCAAGCCCAAGAAGCAGGGCGAGAGTGCGATAGCACGATTGAGTCTATTATTGAGAAGGTGTGTGCAAATGCACAAGCTGGTCAGCATATTCTTATCATGAGTAATGGTGGTTTTGCGGGTATCCATAAAAAATTATTGGCAGCGTTGCAGGCTAAATTTAGCTAGGTTGCCAACGTCGAGCTTAAAGGTTTAAAAATGAAACAGTATAAAGAGGCCATCACTCTGGCTTTTAGTGGCGCATCGGGCGCACCCTATGGTCTTCGTCTACTCGAAGTGCTGGTGGCAATGAACTACCAAGTCTATGTGCTTATTTC
The DNA here is from genome assembly GCF_042848605.1 of Pseudoalteromonas sp. MTN2-4. NCBI lineage: Bacteria > Pseudomonadati > Pseudomonadota > Gammaproteobacteria > Alteromonadales > Pseudoalteromonadaceae > Pseudoalteromonas > Pseudoalteromonas sp. MTN2-4. Next base: position 1,021,840 of record NZ_BTGK01000001.1, on the reverse strand, counting down.
GAGCGCTGCGCGTGTGGTGCTTGATACCGAATCGAACATAAAGTTGTCTGGCAATGAGCAAAAATGTACTGAACAGTTAAGTGAGCTGGTAAAAGCTGGGCCTGAGCAAGTAAAAGTATTTGGTAAAGATAACTGGTTTAGCCCAGTGGCTTCTGGTTCGGCGGCACCGAAAAAAATGGTGGTTTGCCCATGTAGCGCTGGTTCTGTATCGGCGATTGCGGTAGGCGCATCGGATAACCTATTAGAACGTGCGGCTGATGTGGTGATTAAAGAGCGTGGGCAACTGATTTTAGTACCGCGCGAAACGCCATTTAGCTCAATTCACTTAGAAAATATGCACAAGCTGAGTCAGATGGGCGTGACCATCATGCCTGCGGCTCCGGGTTTTTATCATAAGCCTGAATCAATCGAAGATCTTGTCGACTTTATGGTGGCGCGAATTTTAGACCACCTTAATATCGAACATACACTCACTAAACGTTGGGGTTATGGAGACCACAAATAACATGACCATCGCATTAAATATTCAAGGCTTACGCAAAGTCTATAAAAATGGCGTCGAGGCGGTAAAAGGTATCGACTTGCAAGTAGAGCAGGGCGATTTTTTCGCGCTGCTTGGCCCTAATGGTGCAGGTAAATCAACCACCATTGGCGTCATCTCATCATTGGTAAATAAAACCGCAGGCACAGTTGAAGTTTTTGGTCATTCAATTGATACAAAACTGGAAGACGCGAAACAAGAACTAGGTCTTGTACCGCAAGAGTTTAACTTTTCCCAGTTCGAAACTCTGAACCAAATTTTAGTGAACCAAGCGGGTTACTATGGTGTGCCACGTAAACTTGCCCATGAGCGTGCCGAGAAATATTTAAAAAAGCTGGGCCTGTTCGATAAGAAAGACAAGCAAGCGCGTACGCTTTCGGGTGGTATGAAACGTCGCTTGATGATTGCGCGCGCATTAATGCACGAACCTAAGTTGCTTATTTTAGATGAGCCAACCGCGGGTGTAGACATTGAACTACGTCGCTCAATGTGGGATTTCTTACGTGAAATCAACGAGCAGGGGGTAACGATTATTCTGACAACTCACTACCTTGAAGAGGCGGAGTTATTGTGTAAAAACATCGCCATCATCGACCAAGGTACGATTGTTGAAAACACCACAATCAAAGCTTTACTTGCTAAGTTAGACAAAGAAACCTTTGTGCTCGACTTACAGTCACCTGTGAAGCCCGTTATCTTAGAGGGTTATGAGTTCGTTATGAGTGACGACCACACATTAGAGGTTGAAGTGGCAAAATCTCAAGGGTTAAACGAGGTGTTTTCACAGTTATCAGCGCAAGGTAATACTGTGCTGAGTATGCGAAATAAAGCCAACCGATTAGAAGAATTGTTTGTAAGTTTACTAGAGCAGGGGCGTGAAGCATGAGTTTAAGTCGTTATTCAGTCGCGTTAAAAAGTATTTGGATAAAAGAATGTATCCGCTTTTTACGTATTTGGGTGCAAACCTTAGTGCCACCTGCGATCACCATGACGCTGTATTTTGTGATCTTCGGTAGTTTAATCGGCTCGCGCATTGGCGAGATGGGCGGCTTTAGCTATATGGAGTTTATTGTTCCTGGTTTGATCATGATGTCGGTGATCACCAACTCCTATTCAAATGTGGCATCAAGCTTCTATTCGACTAAATTCCAAAAGAGCATTGAAGAGCTGTTAGTTGCACCTGTGCCAAATTACATTATTGTGCTTGGTTACATGGGCGGCGGTATGGCTCGTGGCATGCTAGTAGGTTTAATCGTCACAATTGTGTCTTTGTTTTTCGTTGATATTCAAATTCATAATGTGTTTGTGATCATTGCCACTGTGGTACTGACATCGGCGGTTTTTGCGTTAGGTGGCCTTATCAACGCCGTTTATGCAAACAGCTTTGATGACATCAGTATTATCCCAACGTTTGTCCTGACGCCACTGACATACTTAGGTGGGGTATTTTACTCTATCACGCTGTTGCCTGAGTTTTGGCAAGGTGTGTCGCAAGCAAACCCGATCATTTATATGGTGAACGCATTTAGATTTGGCTTTTTAGGTGTGTCAGATGTCAGTATTTACACCTCATTTGCGGTATTATTAGTGCTAATTACTGGTTTATTTATTACGGCACTGACATTAATTCGCCGTGGGATAGGGTTACGTCACTGATGAGCGAAGCAAATTCGAGAAGCATTGTTTCAAACCAACTTGGGCTACATGAAAAGCTCGATGAAATAGTACAAAAACACCTAGCGGCAGAGTTTAAAAAGCCCATTGCCGAACATACGCAAAAAGCGTTTGATGAGGTCAATGAAAAGGTTCAGGCTTTTAACGGACCTTTGATTTTAGACTCATGCTGCGGAGTAGGTGAAAGCACCGCCAACTTAGCTAAGCTGCACCCAGATGCCTTGGTGATTGGTATCGATAAGTCGTCGCATCGCTTAGATAAACATGATGTGGAATATAAGCAAACTGAATCAGGGCACTATATTTTAGTTCAGGCTGATTTAAACGACTTTTGGCGCCTTGCGCTAGAAGCTGGTTGGCAGCCAACGCATCATTATTTGTTATATCCAAACCCTTGGCCTAAAGCCAAGCATATTGGTAGACGTTGGCATGGTGCCCCCGTCTTCCCATTTATTGTGAAGCTAGGCGGTATCTTAGAAGTGCGCTCTAATTGGGATATTTACGTTAAAGAGTTTGCACGAGCGTTAGAATTAGCTGGCCACCCAGTTGCCGTTGAAGCTTATGAGAGTGACACTGCCATCACGCCGTTTGAGCGTAAATACTGGGCAAGCGGGCAATCTAGCACGCGTTTAAAGTTAGATTTTTCGCGCTAAAGCCTGTTTTCAAACTCATTAAAAAAGGGCTATCTAGCCCTTTTTTACATTGGGCCCAAAGGTCTATGCACTCGCCTGATATGTCGCATGCTCTTCTGGGCATTTGATATGTGGCGTAGCCTTGCCAATATAACTCCCTTGTAAGTAAGTAACACCAGCCGCACTGAGTAGTTCGTACTGTATTTCGGTTTCTACATTACCGACGATCAAGTGCATTTCTCTATCTTTACATAAACACGCTAAATGCTCGATAAAAGACAGGACTTGTTCATCACTTTCTAGGTGCGTTGAAATGGCGTCATCGAGCTTGATGGCATCAATGCTGAGTTTCATCACTCTACTGACGGTCAACAAACCACTGCTCACTGAGTTCACCAAGATTTTCACGCCTTTACTCTTTAATATATTGATGGCAACCGCCATAGCATTAAAGTTATCTAGAATATCTTGTTCATCAAGTTCGAAGGTGATTAAGCTTGGTTGCGGGTAGCGACGCAGCTCTTGTGTAATGAAATCAATTAATTGTGGATCAGAGGCATCTTGGTAGCTTAATCCAATCGACCAAGCGGTACGAGATTTTCTAAAGCGAGTTATACATTGAGAAAAAATATGTCGCGTGAGCTGCCCTTCCATGCGGGACTGTTTCACCACCTCAGAAAAAGCGTTGTCGGTAATGATACCGCCTTGCTCATCGAGTACACGGGCATTACATAAATACTGGCATATATTGTCATGGTTCGGCGCGCAGCGCGGGGTAAAATAAACAACCACACGATTTTGAGAAAAGGCATCGTTAAGTGTTTTAGCCATTGCGAGGCGAGCATGTTGCAACTGTTTAGCTTCATGCTTATCAATACTGTAAATACACACTAACTCTTTTTGCTGAACCGCTTGTCGACAAGCAACATAGGCGTTTTCTAACAGTAAAGATTTATTCCCTTCCGCTATGCCTGCATTAAGCTGAACATAAAGGTGGGGCCGATTTAATACGGGGGAGCTTGCAGGAAACTGTTGTACTAAATTACTTAAAAAATGCTCGCCACGTTCACTGTCACAAAACAACACTAACTTTGATGTTGCGAGTCGGTAAACATACACAGAGTTAGACTGAGTAGCAAAGTAACCCATTACTTTGTTCATGACCTGATCGCCCACATTCGCCCCGTAAAAACTGACGATATTTTCTAGCTCATGTATTTCTACAATGGCAAGACTTAAGTGCTCACTTTTGTGTTGTTTAATGTCATGCTCAAGGGCAATGCGATTACCAAACCCTGTACGTGGATCGGTGGTGAGTGATTTGCGATATAGGATAAAGTAAAAGCTAGCCACCAACACTGCAATTAAAAAGAAAAAGCTACCACTGAGAATGGCACGCGTAACGCTGGCATTGAGCTGCGCTTGCACAGAATCCATAGTTATGTCAGCACCCACCAGGTAAGTTTTACCTGTATTGCTTATATAGGGCACAAGAATTGTTTTAAATCGCCCCCATTGGTCTTCTGAAATCTCAAATACAGGCTCAGTAGAGCGAAAAGCACTTTTGTTTGTGACTGTTGCTTCAGGGTAAGGGTCTAAAAAGCGAGTAAGCATGTTAGCTTGCACATCTTCTTTGGTGTAGCTTGATGAAGTAAAAAGTACAAAAGGCTGTTCATACAGCATGCTGTAGACGTACTCGACATTGAGCGTATCAGCCAAAAGCGAAAGTTGTTTGCTTAAACGTTGGTATTGTTCAGGTTGAATTGCAGCTAAATCATCATGATATTGTTCACCAATCAAAAGCTGTGCACTTTTAGCTGCATGTAGTAAGCGTTCATCAATATCACTAATAATGGCTGTACGTGTTGTTTCGTAGGTGTAATAAACGTAACCCACTAAGCAAGTTAGAAATATAAAGAAGCCTGCAAAGAGAATATTTGCTGGCGAGGTCCTTCTGATCATTGTTAGTCCTTATTCTAAAAAGCAAAAAAAGCTTTGAAGAGTGATCATTATTTTCACAAATATTAGGCAAATATCTGACTTAAGTCCACTTCAAGATTACGTCTTTTACACTAGTATAGAAAGCGCGTTTAAGTTTTATAGGCGCAAAACGAGACTTTAATGAAAACTTAAAGTACAGTTAGCGGTTTAGTCATATAAGAATTATAAGGCCAATGAGGATATTTACGTCCATCGTTGGTTTGTTTAACTAGGTAGAAACATGGGTCCTAAGCGTTGTGCTGTAGCTTCTGATGAAACTTTAATGCGTATATTTACGGTGCCGGAAGCGCCAGATTCAACTTTAAGCAAGATTGAACTGGAAATCTCCAATAATTTGGTGGGCTTTTTAAACGAGAATATTGCTGCAATTGAAAAACCTTTGCACGAAGTGGAAAAAGATTTTCAGTTGGCTGCTATTCCAGAACAGCCTATGTTTGTATCTGACTATGCTCAAGATATTATGGAACAGCTGGTTGCGCATTCAGTGCATACGGCTTCCCCGAGCTTTATTGGGCATATGACATCAGCGTTGCCGCATTTTGTTTTACCCTTGTCAAAACTCATGGTGGGGTTAAATCAGAACCTAGTAAAAATCGAAACCTCGAAAGCATTTACACCATTAGAGCGTCAAGTATTAGGTATGATGCATCACCTTGCTTACGGTGCCGATGAATCTTTCTATAGCAAATGGATGCACAGTGCAAAAACGTCGTTAGGAGCGTTTTGTTCAGGTGGAACCGTTGCCAATATTACTGCACTTTGGATCGCCCGAAATCGCTTATTAAAACCACAAGGTGACTTTAAAGGCATTAATAGCCAAGGTCTGGTTGCAGCTATGATGCATTATGGCTACAAAGGCTTGGCGGTTTTAGTGTCTGAACGAGGACACTACTCACTCGGTAAAGCCGCTGATGTTCTAGGTATTGGCCGCGACAATTTTATTGCCGTTAAGACCAGTGATAATAACAAGGTTGATGTTCAGGCCATGCGTGAGAAAGCGTTAGAGCTTGAAGCGCAAGGTATTAAGGTCATGGCATTAGTGGGGGTTGCTGGCACAACGGAGACAGGTAACATCGACCCATTATATGAGATGGCTGATCTAGCTCAAGAGCTAAACTGTCACTTCCATGTTGATGCAGCTTGGGGTGGCGCCACCTTATTGTCGAGCAATGCGCGTCCATTATTAGCAGGCATTGAGCGTGCGGATTCAATTACCATTGATGCGCACAAACAAATGTATGTGCCTATGGGCGCAGGTATGGTGCTGTTTAAAGATCCGCATGCCACAGATGCCATCGAACATCACGCTGAATATATTCTTCGTAAGGGCTCTAAAGATTTAGGGAGTCATACGCTAGAGGGAAGCCGTCCAGGCATGGCGATGCTGGTGCATGCCTGTTTGCGTGTGATTGGTCGTAAAGGCTATGAAATGCTGATCGATAAGGGCATTGCGAAAGCAAAGTACTTTGCCGAGCTTATCAAACAAGATGAAGATTTTGAGTTGGTTTCAGAGCCTGAATTATGTTTGTTAACTTACCGTTATGTACCTAAGGCAATTAAGCAGGCAATTGCCAATGCGAATGAAGACGAGAAAATCGACATTTATGCTGCATTAAACCGATTCACTGCAAGCATGCAAAAGCGTCAGCGTGAAGCTGGGCGCTCATTTGTCTCTCGTACACGCCTTACGCCAGCACAATACGATAATCAGCCTACGGTTGTTTTCAGAGTGGTATTAGCCAACCCATTAACCTCTGAAGCTATGCTTAAAGAAATTCTAGACGAGCAAAAGCAATTGGCGAAAACAGACCCTATCTTTAAAAAGTACTTAGCTAAGTATATTTAACTTTATATATTTAAACGCTATTTATAAATTAAAGCCAACTGAATAAGTTGGCTTTTTTATACCAATACTCTTAATTAAGTGAGCTATTTTAAGGCAAGGAGAGCTTGTCGATAAGAAGGCAAAAATCTTGTAATTTAGTTACTCTAAATAAGAGATTTTTAACGCAGTAGAAATACCAATCAAGCGCTGCCCGAAGAGCTCTTCAGAGCGAACTTTATTCATTATGGCTCGAATTGTACTTAGCCCACTAAGCATCAAACCGAGCGCCGTGATCAAAGCCCGCTCAAAAAGAGCAAAATTCGAAGAGCAAAGAACAACAGACCCTATGTATTATTGAGGATTGGTATTTTGCTGTTCAAATAGTATGCTTAGTTTAAGCAATTTTTAATCTACTTCTGAACATGCAGTATTTAAAAACAATCATTTATGTCGACTCAGTTGAAGAGGCGTTAGATTTCTACTATCAAGCTTTTGGTTTTGCGACTACTGCGCTGACAGAAGCGGCTGATTATGGTGAGTTAGATACAGGTATGGTGACACTTGGCTTTGCCTCACACCCTTTGGCACAAGCGCAGTTTAAGCAAAGTTATATTCGTAGCCATCCAAAGCAGCCTGCACTGGGGTTTGAATTGTGTATTGAGTGTGAAAATGTGATTGAAAGTTATGATAAAGCGGTTGAAGCTGGCGCGGAGCCACTGATGCCACCAATTCACAGAGGAGAGCACACACAAGCTTATGTGCGTGCTATCGAAGGAACTTTGATTGCGTTAGTCACACAAAGCGCGTGCTAAGCCTGTAGGCTCGATTTCTACACACACGTTCTCATCGTTCCAGTTTAAGCCAAATAGTGCTTGGTCTTCGTTTAAATCTTCAACCCACTCGTCTAGTAACTCGTCTAGGTCGATAACCATAGGTGAGTATGCTTGCCACTCGTCTTTACATTGTGCTTTTGCTTTTTCTTCACTATCCCATAGCAAAAGGACATCCGCATTTTCAAACTGGTTTGACTCGCAAACAACGACGCCACCATCTTCTGCGCCTAAAGCCCAAACTTGCGCTCCAAGGCGGGCTTGCTCAACAAATGTGACTAATTCTGATTCAATTTCGATTTCGCTCATCATTTTATCCTGTTTAAGCTATCAAGAATGTCTAGGATCAGTTTGTGCTACACCGGGCAAATTACTTTGTACTTGATGGAATGCCACCAAAGCTGCAAAGTCTTGCAAATTACAGAGATCACGAAACAAGATCCAATCTAGCAGGCAGTATAAACTGATCTTGAGATAACTGCTTTCTAAAAACGCTTCTTTCACACATTGTTCATTTAAATAGGCCAAAAGTGCAGCAATACGTTCATGTTGAAGGTTAAAGAATAGTTTGTTTTCAGAGGTATCAAAACCTGAACGATGGCAAAGTAACAATTCAATTAATGAATCATTACAAGCGTCGACCTGCACTAGTTGGTTCGCTTGCCACCAAGTCATTTCAGGTACCTGGTGTTGTTCAGTTAAATAATGCATGATTAACCCTGAGTCCGCGATGTTTAACTCGCCATCAGTAAGAAATGGGATTTTACGGGTCGGATTGTGCTCAACCATGGTTTGTCGGTCTGCTTGCGCAAATATATCTAGACAAGTGTAAGGTAAATCAAATTTATGATACTGGGCAAACATACGAATGCGGCGTGCGTAGGGAGAGGTGTCAGAACCATACAAGTGCATAAATCGGCTCCTATCTTTTATGCTTATTGAAAAAATACCTTTGAAGTAGGTATAAAAAAAGCCGCTAAAGCGGCTTTAGAATATATTGATGTTTATTCAGTTCGGCTTGTTACTTCTAGTAAATGATAACCAAACTGAGTTTGCACTGGACCTTGTACTTGATTAACCGGTGCAGAAAAAACCACTTTATCGAATTCTGGTACCATCATACCTGGCCCAAACTCACCTAGTTCACCACCATCTTGGCCTGACGGACAGCTTGAGTGTTTTTTTGCAAGTTCTGCGAAGTCTGCACCTTGCTCTATTTCTGATTTCAATTCTAAGCAAAGCGCTTCGCTTTCAACTAAAATATGTCTTGCACTGGCAACTGTCATATATTCTCCATAATTCTAAGTCTGAGCAATATTTACTCATAGTTTATTCTAGTATAGATAGAATTTTTTCTCGCGCAACGGTTATAGTGAATTTTCAATTGCTTGAGTTAAATTTGCCGAAAGCGGCTTAGTTCGGCTGTTAAAGCGTTGCACAGTTTTTCTGTCTGCTGAAACAAGGTATTTATAGAAGTTCCACTTTGGTGAACTTGTCTCTGCATTGAGGTGCTTAAAAATAGAGTTGGCATCATCACCACGAACCGCTGTGGTTGAGAGCATAGTGAATGTTACCCCGTAATTTACGTAACAGACTTCTGCGGTATCTGCTTCATCGTTTTCTTCTTGAAAGAAGTCATCGCTAGGAAAACCAATTACTACTAAGCCTTTGTCTTTATACTTTTGGTGCAGAGCTTCAAGTTCTTCAAATTGGCCTGTAAAACCACAGTTACTAGCCGTATTCACAATCAGCAGGGGTTTATCTTTAAATTCGCAAAAATTTACTGACTCCTCAGAGTGTAGTTTTCGCATTGTGACATTCGTGAAGTCATCGCAGCTATTTGCCAGCACTGGTTTTGTTAGCAGCGTATAGCACAAAATCATTAAACTTAATAAATACTTACACATATGTTTTCCCATTTTTTATTTGACTAGTTTAAGATACGAATTCTTCGTTTACCACGATCATTGTAGAGTAAAAGTAATGAATATTCGCTATGCACAAGCATCTGATTTAGAGGCGATAGTTGCCATTTACAACGAAACCATTGCCAGTCGTATGGTGACAGCTGACACTGAACCCGTGACTGTTGAGTCTCGAATAGCTTGGTATGAAAGTCATAATAGGCGCTCGCCTATTTTTGTTTGTTGCGATGGTGAAGATGTGCTTGGGTGGTTAAGTTATAAAGATTTTTATGGGCGACCGGCTTACCAGAACTGTAAAGAAATTAGTATTTATATTACTCACAAAGCACGTGGTCAGGGGTTAGGCAAAAAGCTGCTCGAATTTGCTGAAGAACATGGTCGAGAAATAGGTTTGAAAGTATTACTTGGTTTTGTATTTTCGCATAACACTCCAAGTATTAAGTTATTTAAACAGCATAGCTATGCTGTATGGGGTGAGTTTCCTCAAGTGGCAGAAATGGATGATCAGACTTATAGTTTGACTATTCTAGGGAAGCATTTGTGATTTTTATTATTAATCACTGATTTGCTCAAGTGTGAGTTTATCTTGTCAGCGGACTTTAGTTTGGCAAGGAAATAGAATGTAAGAATAAACTATGTCTAATAAAATACTGATAATTGACAGCAATAGTGTACTGGCTATGCGTCTAAAAGTGCTATTTGAGTTACTGGGTGGTGAGGTAGAACATATTCACTATCGCATGTTAAATGACGCTTTTGATTATAACCAATACGGTGTTGTTGCCATTGCGCATGGTATTCCCAGTGAATATTTAGATAGTCTATCTGTTCTTCGCGCACACCCTAAATTAATATTACTTGCCCCTAAGCCTGACAATACAGAGCACTTACAGGTTTTTAGCCAGTTTAACCGTGCTTTACCTAATGGTATTGTGATTTACCCTTTCTTTGCCAACAAAGAAATTACTAACTTATTAGAGCGTGTTTTAGAGATAGGAATTGATTCTCGACTGGTGTTACCAAAAGTGTTGTTAGTTGATCACTATCATGAGCGGCTTGAATCTCTGGCTACTAGCCTACGAGGCGCTCAACTTCAAGTTTTGACCGCGCATTGTAAAGAGGAAGCCCTTGAGATTGCCAAAAGTAATGATATTGACTTGCTGATCAGTGATTTTAATTTAGAGCAAGATACAGGGCTTGAGGTATTTAATGCGCTCAAAACGGTGTATCCACATTGTCGATGCCTGTTATTTACATCTCGAGCAAATCAAGTTGATATGATGGAAGCCATTCGTCAAGGCGTTGAAGATGTGCTGATCAAACCATTTGACGAGAGTGAGCTACTGCAATCTTTGCACAAATTATGGCAAACCGAACTGCTCAAACGTCATAATCAAGAGCTGGTTGAGCGACTACAAGATACTGTTGACGCCTTAATTGAAAGAGATAGTTTACTTCGGGTTATCTATAAACATACACCTGACCCAATTATGTTGTTCTCTCGAAATGGCAAAATCATCGAAGCGAATGATGCCTGTGGTGAACTATTAAAGCTCTCTCCTGAAGATTTACCGGAACATTCGATCTTCGAGCTATTTGATACAGAGACTGCTTCAGGCCTTAAAACGGCTATCCAAGGCGTTGGTGCTCATAGACATTTTGATTTTGAGTTATTACTGCCCAGAGAAAGCGGCTCGGTGCCACTCATGGGCACTTTTACCGAAATTGACCATCATGGTGAAATGGCATTTGCAGTGATATTAAAAAATGTCACGCAGCTTAAGAAAAAGCAACAATTGTTAGAAGAGGCAAAAGAAGTCTTAGAAGTTGAGGTACAGGCACGAACTGCACAGTTACAAAAAGCGAAAGATGATGCAGAGGCAGCTAACCAAAGTAAATCTGAATTTTTAGCTAATATGTCACATGAGCTTCGTACACCCATGCATTCCATTTTAAGTTTTGCACGCTTTGGATTAGATAAGTTGGGTGCCGGAGAAACCCCTGTCGATAAATTAAAAAAATATTTATCGCGAATAGAAACCAGTGGTGAGCGTTTACTTTTATTACTCAATAACTTGTTAGACCTTTCAAAGCTTGATGCGGGCCACTTCCCATTCAATCCAAGTAATCATGATTTAATGTCTATCATAAAAACAGGCATTGAAGATGTCGCTGGCTCAGCAATGGAAAAGGGCATACAAATTCGGGTTAATTCACCCGTTGATAGGTTGCCGCTGTTTTGCGATCAAGAGCAGCTTAATCAAGTAATACGAAACTTGTTAGGCAATGCGCTTAAATTCAGCCCAAAAGACAGTGAAGTTGGCGTGGCAATTACGTTAGACGAAGAAAAGGTTCATATTTCGATTAGTGACCGAGGTGTTGGTATTCCTGAAGATGAATTAGAGCAGGTATTTTCAAAGTTTGTTCAAAGTAGTAAAACCAACAGTGGCGCTGGTGGTACAGGTCTTGGTTTGGCCATTTGTAAGGAGTTTATACTACTACATAAGGGTTATATTTGTGCTAAAAATAACAATAATGGCGGTGCTACCGTGATGATTGAGTTACCATTAAAGAAACAAAATGAATTAATGGTTTAGCAAACTTGCAAAACCAAGACTATAACTATTCTACAGGGTATAAGAAAAGGAATAGCTCATGGCATTACAAAGAATTTTAGCCGTTGATGACGAACCGTTTAATTTAGAGATCATAGAAGAAATCCTAGAAGATTTGGACTTACAATTGGTGACTGCAGAAAGCGGCCCTGAATGTTTGGAAGTTTTAGAATCGTTTTCTCCGCAAGTGGTTTTACTCGACGTAAGTATGCCAGGGATGGATGGTTACGAAGTTTGTCGGCAAATAAAAGCAAACCCAGCTACTAAAGACATAGTCGTTATGTTTGTGTCTGCTCGAGGCTCAGTTGAAGAGCGTATGGAAGGCTACTCTGTGGGTGCAGAAGATTATATTGTTAAGCCTTTTGCCCATGGTGAATTGAAAAGCAAACTGAGTAATTTGGGCCAGATATTACTTGAGAAAGAAAGTCTGGAGCAACAAGTTGAAGATGCAACAAGTACTGCATTTAGCGCTATGGCGACGAGCAGTGAAATGGGGCAAATTGTTAATTACATCGAGCAAATCGGTCAAATAGACGATGTCTCTGAATTAGCAAAAGCCTTGATCAGCTGCCTCTCAAGTTTTGGCTTGAATTGTAATATGGAGTTGAGGATCGACGACGATAGACAGCATTTTGCGTCATCAGGTTTATGTTCCCCTATTGTGTTGGAGCTTTTCGAGATCCTCAAGTCAAAAGGCCGACTACATGAGTTCCAAAACCGTATTCTGGTAAATTACGAAAATTTAAGTCTATTAATTTTGAATATGCCTGAAGATGACGAAGAAAAGCATGGCCGTATTCGTGATCATATTTGCTTTATTGTGAGTGTGACTGAGCAACAACTTTTGTCAATTTTGACTCGCAGGGAGTTACAGGAACAGCAGCAAAACCTTTCAGAAGTGATTTCTATGGTGCATAGTAAGTTCACAGGGTTAATGTCGTTACTGGACGATAATCGCAAGCATAACGAAGAGGTGTTTCGTTCATTACAAGAGCAGTTTGAAAGCCGTATTCCAACCATGGGGTTAGATGAAGACCAAGAGGTGTTTATCTTTACCAATGTAGATCAGGCGATTCAAAACTCAGTGGCACGTGAAGAGTCAATCACTAAGGTTCGAACTGCTTTTGCTGAAATCGAAGCGGATCTATCACTAATCAATAAAAAGTAGTGGGGCAACCACTACTTAAGCATCGCGCGGTAATCCCTTTTCAATAATGCGGATCAAGCGCGATTGCTTTCTATCTTCATTGCGCTGTTTTTGCCTTTGTTGCTCTAAAGCCCATTCAATGTGCTCTTTAACCAAATCACTGCTTTGATGAAGCGAGGATTCTAAAGCGTCTACGATGGTTTGATTAAATGGTGCATTTCCGAGCCCTACAGCTAGGTTTCTCTGCCAGCGTTCGAAGCCAATTCGGCGAATCGGACTACCTTCGGTGTTTTTCAAGAATATATCTTCTGTCCAACTAAACAAAGTCAGTAGTTCTTGATCTTTTAAGTTCTTGCGTGGCGCAAAATCATCTTCTTGAGTAAGTTGCCCGAAGCGATTCCAAGGACAAACCAGCTGACAGTCATCACATCCATATACGCGATTGCCCAATAGAGTGCGATACTCTTTAGGAATGGGGCCCTGCAACTCGATGGTTAAATACGAAATGCACTTTCTAGCATCAACAACATAGGGTTCAACAATGGCGCCAGTAGGACACAATGTTAAACAGGCGGTGCATTTTCCACAGCCTTCTTCTTTGTTGGGTTCATCAATAGGAAGGGGTAAGTCAACAAATAACTCTCCTAAAAAAAACCATGAACCAGCTTGTTTATTGATTAACAAGCTGTTTTTACCGCGCCACCCAAGGCCTGCTTTTTCGGCGAGTTGGCGTTCTAGTACCGGCGCTGAATCCACAAAAGGGCGAAAGCCAAACTGTCCAACTTCCTGTTCAATTTTTTGTCCAAGCTTCTTCAGTTTATTACGGATCACTTTATGGTAATCACGACCTAACGCATAGCGGCTAATATAGGCGGTTTCTTTATTTCCAAGCGCCTTTGCAAAACTCGCTTCAGGTGGCAGATAATTCATTTTTACACTGATGATTCGCTGAGTGCCCGGGACAAGTTCAGCGGGTCTTGCCCGTTTCATACCATGGGCGGCCATATAACTCATTTCGCCATGATAGCCATTATCTAACCAGCGCTGCAGTTGAGCTTCGTGTTCACTCAGGTCAATGTCAGTGATCCCAACGTCGGCAAAGCCAAATTCTTTACCCCATTGCTTAATTTTTGCAGCAAGTTCAATATAATCAATCTTAGTGGCAGTCACGGAATCATAATCTTGGAAGCTAAATACACCGCTAACTTACCACAATACGCATACCTCGCCCAACAGGTACAAGCGTATGAAGCACAAGCTGCGCAAAAAATGGGACTGTCGTTATGGCAATTAATGCAACGAGCTGGTGAGGCGTTATTCAGTTTGTTTGACGTCGAGTTTGTTGATGCTGAACGAATCTTGATCTTGGCTGGAAAAGGCAATAATGCGGGAGACGCCTACTTGTTGGCCGCGCATTTACAGCAAACAGGCCGACAGATTGTCGTTTACAGTGTGTTTCCTACTAGTTTATTGCAAGGTGATACGTTAAAAGCCTACCAACACGCTAAATTATGTGAAGTTGAATTCAGTGCAGGTTGGCCTCAGCAACAAACGTTTGATGTGATTGTGGATGGCATATTTGGCACAGGTTTTAAAGGTGACTTAAGCGCTCCGCTTGTTTCTATTTTTGCTCAATGTGAAAAAAGCACCGCAATTAAAGTAAGTATTGATGTGCCAAGTGGTGTTAATGCAAATTCATCAGAAGTTGCTATTGGTGCCTTTAAAGCAGATGTCACACTGACTTTTATCGCTTTAAAGCAAGGTTTATTAACGGGTCAAGCAACAGCGCATTGTGGGCGGCTTTATTTAGCTGAGTTGGGGGTGGCAGAAGCTTTCAGCGAGCTTGTTCAGGCATCTGCAACGTATTTTAATCAACACGCGCACCTTGCGAACAGCCCAGCTAGAGCCATTGATACCTACAAAAACCAATGTGGTCATGTGTTATTGATTGGTGGTGGAAAAGGGATGGCCGGTGCTATACGGCTCGCGGCAGAGGCCTGTTTACGTACGGGCGCTGGCCTTGTCAGTGTCGCAACACATCCAGATAATGTTGCCATGGTACTACAAGGGCGCTATGAGCTCATGGTGCATGGCGTTGAAAATAAAGCTGATTTATTGGCACTTATGGATAAAGCCGATGTCCTAGTGATAGGACCTGGACTTGGACAATCTAGTTGGGCAAAGGAGCTGTTTGATACTGCCATAGAGTTTAATGATGAAATGGTGATAGATGCCGATGGTTTAAACTTACTGGCAAAGCAGCCAAAAAAATTACCAAGGTGCGTCATTACACCCCATGAAGGCGAGGCAAGGCGATTATTAGGTGAGCATTGCAGTATGTCTGCTCGCTTCAAGGTGGCAAAATTACTCTATGAAGAATATATGGCTTCAGTGGTATTAAAGGGGCCGGGCAGTTTGATATATGATGGCAATTGCACAGCAATTAATCGCTCAGGAACGCCAGCTATGGCCAGTGCTGGGATGGGAGACGTTTTATCTGGTATGATTGCTGCCTTAATTGCACAAGGGTTAGCCCAAAACACAGCTGCACAACTCGCGGTGTATATTCACGGATTCGCAGCGCAGATAGCTGCTAAAGACGGTGAAAAGGGGTTACTAGCCAGTGATTTATTCGTTTATATTCGACGTTTATTAGGATAAACATGCGTAATACGTTTACTTTATTGTTAGAGGATGAAACTGCAACCGTGAATATGGGGGGCAGGCTTGCTCAGGTTGTTCAACAAGGCGCGGTGATTTTTTTACATGGTGATCTAGGGGCAGGAAAAACCACCTTAACACGCGGCATTGTGCAGGGCTTAGGCCATACTGATAAGGTTAAGAGTCCAACCTATACCCTAGTTGAGCCTTATGAATTATCGAATTGTTCGGTATATCATTTTGACTTGTATCGTTTAGGGGACCCTGAAGAGTTAGAGTATATGGGGATCCGGGATTATTTTGCACCGACAGCGATTTGCGTGATTGAATGGCCTGAAAAGGGTTACGGGTTTATTCCGACTCCCGATTTAAACATTACTATGCAGTACCAAGGGGAGCAAAGACAGATCAGTATTGAAGCTGAGTCTGAACGAGGTATTGCAATACTAAACACACTACAAAACGATGAACAGTCTAAGAATAATTAAAATAATACAGTTAAGTCTCATCTTTTGCCTGTTACTGAGTGTATCAGCATGGGCAAAAAATAGCATCGAAGGGGTTCGGGTGTGGCCTTCACCTGAGAGTACCCGTGTCGTGCTTGATATGTCTGCCAAACCCGAGTTTAGCTACTTTATGCTAAAGAACCCGCTTCGTTTAGTGGTTGATTTAGAAAACACAAAAAAGCATAACAAGCTGCCGGTAATTCCTAAAGAGCACCGAGTATTATCTAAGCTGCGTTACAGCAAACCAAAAAGTGCGAAAAGTACCCGCCTAGTGTTCGATTTAACGCGTACTGCTCGACCTGTTATTTTTGCTTTGGCACCTACTGGGCCTTATAAAGATCGATTAGTGATAGACTTATATGGCAAGCAAAAAAGCCTAGAAGCGAACGATACTAAGAAAAAACGAGAACGTGTGACTGATCGAGACATTATTGTTGCTATTGATGCCGGTCACGGTGGCGAAGACCCAGGTTCCATTGGCCCTTCAGGCACCTATGAAAAAAATATAACGTTACCAATAGCCAAAAGATTGGCGAGAATGATAGACGCAGAGCCGGGTATGCAAGCAAGGCTCACCCGTACTGGTGACTACTTTCTAAAGCTGAATACACGTACTTCGAAAGCTAGACAAAAGCGTGCTGACTTTTTTGTGTCTATTCATGCAGACGCATTTACTCGGCCAGAGCCCAACGGCACCTCTGTTTGGGTATTATCGCTTCGACGCGCGCAGTCAGAAACTGGTAAATGGCTAGAAGACCGAGAAAAGCACTCTCAGCTACTAGGAGGCGCTGCTGATTTAATTAAAGACACGGCAAATGAGCGCTATCTAGCAAAAGCCTTATTAGATATGTCGATGGACCACTCTATGAAAACGGGTTTTACCGTTGCCGAAGAAGTGGTAAGAGAGCTGAAAAAAGTTGCCAAACTGCATAAGAAAACGCCTCAGTCAGCCAATTTTGGGGTTCTAAAATCGCCTGATATACCGTCTATATTGGTTGAAACTGGGTTTATCTCGAATCCAAAAGAAGAAAAAATGCTAAAAACGGCACGTCACCAAGAGCGGTTAGCACGTGCAATTTTTAAGGCTATTCGTACTCATTATCAGCAAAATCCGCCAGATGACTCGCTGTTTGCCCGCTTGAAAGAAAATAAACCTATGCAACATAAAGTAAAGCGAGGTGAGTCGTTAAGCTTGTTAGCACAGCGTTATGGCACCACTGTATCGGCGCTGAAAAAAGCCAATAAACTGAGTAAAAATACCTTGTATATTGGCCAGGTATTAAAAATCCCTAAAGTGTAGACTAGCATGAGCATTGAAATTTTACCTGCCCGTTTAGCAAACCAAATTGCAGCGGGTGAAGTGGTTGAAAGGCCTGCCTCTGTTGTTAAAGAGTTAGTCGAAAATAGTATTGATGCGGGGGCGAACCGCATCACAATCGACATTGAACGCGGTGGTCACAAGCTGATCCGCATTCGTGATAATGGCCATGGTATTGTCAAAGATGAACTCACTTTGGCACTCTCTCGTCACGCAACCAGTAAATTAAAAAGTTTAGATGATCTCGAATGCATCTCATCTTTAGGATTTCGTGGAGAAGCGCTGGCTTCAATTAGTTCTGTATCGCGTCTTACTTTAAGCTCAAAACCTGCTGAGCAAGAAACAGCTTGGCAAGCATTTGCTGAGGGGAGAGACATGGCCGTGCAAGTACAGCCGACCGCTCACCCCAATGGCACCACCATCGAAGTTAAAGATTTATTTTTTAATACCCCAGCTCGACGTAAATTTTTACGCACCGAAAAAACCGAATTTAGTCATATTGATGAGCTGGTGAAACGCATTGCGTTAAGTCGTTTTGATGTGGCAATTACTCTGACTCACAATAAAAAAGTGGTTCGTCAATATCGTGCTAGAACGCCAGAGCAGGGTACTGACAGAGTTGCACAAGTGGCAGGAAAAGCATTTGCAACCGACGCAGCATATATCGAATCTGGTGCTGAAGGCCTAAAACTATACGGTTGGGTATTACCGTGTGGAGATAATGGCAACTCACAATATACCTATGTAAATGGTCGTATGATGCGAGATAAACTCATTTTGCACGCGATACGCCAAGCATTTGAAGAGCAGATGGGACAAATAGAACTGCCTGGCTTTGTGATTTATCTTGAATTGGACCCAAGGCAAGTGGATGTAAATGTGCATCCGGCCAAGCATGAAGTGCGCTTTCATCAAGCGCGTTTAGTGCACGATTTTATTGTGCAAGCTGTGAAACAAGCGGTATTTATGCCAGAGCAAAGCAGTTTGAGTGCAGAGATACAACCCGATTATGTCGAAGATGCTCGGCAGCAGAATTATCGCTCAGAGCTGACCCCTGCATCTGAGCCTCTTGTATCAGTCCCCTCAGGGTTTGATTTTACGCCCAAACCTAGCCAGTTTTCATCAAGTGCCGGGCAAAGTAGTAGGGCGAACTCAACTTCAAACTCAGGGGGGCGTGCAACTGTAAACCAGAATATGACTGAGCAAACTCAGCATCAATATAATGCCAATGAGTTTTACCAAGCACTGACACCGCAAACTCAAACATCTTCTGAGGTTTATTCACTTGAAGACAATGTAGCAAATACAGTTGGTGCAGAAGTCGACATTATGCCTTTATCAGAGGGAATGCTGTTTGTTAAAAAGCAAAATCATATTCTGTTAAGCCATTATAAGTATGCTCTATTACCTCTTTGGCTAGCTGATATTGAGCAAGATGCGGCATTGACAGGTAAAGCTCTGTTGTTACCTGTTCGCGTTAATTTAGACTCTCAAAATAAACAAGTGCTCGAGAAAAACCAATCTTGGTTGACTTTACTCGGCTTTGATATTCAGTTTTTTGAAAAATACATTATGGTTAAAAAACTACCACTCAATGTGTATAGCATAGATGTGGCTGAGTTAATTAATCGTACGTTAGATTGTAGCAAAAAAGGGTTCAGCGATATTCATCATTGGCTTGAGTGGTTATATGAGCAAACGCCAAGTAGTTATTTTGCCAGTGATAGCTTTGCGAATTTACAAATAAAAATACAAAACAATACACAATGTCTTTCAGCAATACAGTCAAAAGCAGTTAAACTAGACAGTAATATGTTTAAAACAATTTTAGAACAAGGCGCACAGTGAGTAAGTTACCTGTCATTACCCTAATGGGGCCAACCGCCGCTGGTAAAACAGCATTGGCAATTGAGTTATGTCAGCATTTAGACACAGAAATAATTAGTGTTGATTCTGCGCTCGTGTATAAAGGGATGGACATTGGTACTGCGAAACCCAATGCGGAAGAACTGGCACAAGCGCCACATAAATTGATTGATCTTATCGATCCCAAAGAGAGTTACTCAGTTGCAGAGTTTAGACGTGATGCCATTGAATGTATCGATGCGCTGCATGCGAAAGGTAAAGTGCCTATTTTAGTCGGCGGCACCATGATGTATTTTAAGGGGTTAATAGAAGGTCTATCACCTTTGCCTGAAGCGGATGACCAAGTCCGTGCCCAGTTAGAAAAAGAAGCCAATGAACTTGGTTGGCCTGCACTTCATGCACTTTTGAGTGAGGTTGACCCAGAAGCTGCAGCGAAGATCAGCGAAAATGATTCTCAGCGCATTAATCGTGCGCTAGAGGTGTATCGTTTGACGGGTAAAACTATGACAGAGTTGCAGCAACAGAAGCAACCTGAATTACCTTATACGTTTCATCAATTCGCCATCGCCCCTTCTGACCGTAAAGTCTTACATGAAAGAATCGAAAAAAGATTTAAAATAATGCTAGATCAGGGGTTTAAAAATGAAGTTTTGGCCCTATATCAGCGAGAAGACCTACATTTAGATTTACCGTCGATACGTTGTGTTGGATATCGACAAATGTGGGAACACTTAGCCGGCGAATACGATCACGATGAAATGTTATTTAAAGGAGTCGCGGCGACGAGACAGCTCGCAAAGCGACAATTAACTTGGTTGAGGGGATGGCCAAATGTGACTTGGTTAGAGACTGATACGCAAGAAAACTTGCAACGTGTTCTAACTTCGCTAAGCTATTAGTAGTTGATAAATCAAGCTGTTCGAGTTTTCTCAACAAAGAAAATATAATAACACCTAAAACGAAGGATAAGACAATGGCAAAAGGCCAATCTTTACAAGACCCATTTTTGAATGTACTACGTCGTGAACGCATTCCTGTTTCAATTTTTTTAGTTAACGGCATCAAATTACAAGGTAAGATCCAATCATTCGATCAATTCGTAATCTTACTTGAAAATACAGTGAACCAAATGGTTTACAAACACGCTATCTCAACAGTTGTGCCAGCTAGAGCAGTAAATTTCCAATCTGCACAAGGCGGTGATAACTCAGAGAATTCTGGTAGCGAAGAAGGTAATTATTAATTTTTTAGGAGCGTAATGCTTGTTTGACCGTTATGAAGCCGGCGAACAGGCAATCTTAGTTCATATCGACTTTCAAAACGAAGGAGATCGAGAAGATCTCAGAGAGTTAGAAATGTTGGTATCTTCTGCTGGTGTTAGAAGTTTGGCGGTTGTGCAAGGCAGTCGCCAAGCACCACATGCCAAACTGTTTGTCGGAACTGGTAAAGCAGAAGAAATCGCTGAGATTGTCAAAATCCACAATGCAGATGTCATCATCTTTAATCACCAACTCAGCCCCTCTCAAGAAAGAAACCTAGAGAGTATCTGTAAGTGTCGTGTATTAGACAGAACGACGCTGATTTTAGATATTTTTGCTCAGCGAGCACGTACTCACGAAGGTAAGCTACAGGTTGAGCTTGCCCAGCTAAGGCATATCTCAACGCGCCTGATCCGTGGTTGGACCCACTTAGAACGACAAAAAGGCGGGATTGGCTTGCGGGGTCCAGGTGAAACTCAGCTTGAAACCGATCGCCGCTTATTAAGAGAGCGTATAAAAAGTATACGTAAAAGGCTTGAGAAAGTCGCCACGGTTCGAGAGCAGGGCAGACGTGCGCGTAGTCGAAATGAAGTGCCTACTGTGTCGTTAGTGGGTTACACCAATGCGGGTAAGTCTAGCTTGTTTAATTTTGTTACTGATGCTGAAGTTTATGCTGCAGATCAGCTCTTTGCAACACTTGACCCGACCCTTAGAAAGTTAGAAATTGACGATATTGGCCCTGTAATATTCGCTGATACGGTAGGGTTCATAAGACATTTACCACACGATTTAGTTGCTGCATTTAAAGCGACACTGACTGAGACCCGTGAAGCAGATCTACAATTGCATGTGATAGATGTTGCTGACAATAGAAGAAAAGAGAACATAGAAGAGGTACAATCGGTTCTTAAAGAGATTGAAGCAGATGAAATTCCTCAGCTTTTAGTCTATAACAAGATTGATCTCTTAGAAGATGTTAAGCCAAGAATTGACTTTAACGATGAAGGTGTGCCAATTCGCGTGTGGTTGTCAGCACAGACTGGTGAAGGTACCGAGTTACTACTAGAGGCGATCTCTAAGCTACTAGCAAAGAAAGTGTTTGCTCACACACTTTGTATACCACCTGCGTCAGGTAAATTACGTGGTTCGCTGTTTAATTTAAATGGCGTAAAACAAGAAAGCTATGATGAGCAAGGTAATTGGCTGCTTAATGTACGCATCCCACAAGTTGATTGGGAAAGATTGAAAAAAGAACAAGGTGCAAATATCGAGCAGTTCATCGTTTCAGATTAAACAAAGACTGTTACGATTTTCTTCGCATAAAGATATAAGTCATGCGAGATATTTGTTAGATTTAACTTAATTCATTTTAGATAACAATGGAGTATAGCTATGGCCTGGAATGAGCCGGGTAAGAATGGCAATGATAACGATCCGTGGAAAAAGCGCGGTGGTAAAGATCAAGGCCCACCCGATCTTGACGAAGTATTCCGTAAATTCGGCGATAAGTTTGGCGGTATTTTTGGCGGCAAACCTGGTGGTAGTAACGGTGGCTTAGGCGGTGCAGGTATTACCTTTGTATTGCTAATTGCCATCGTTGTTTGGGCTCTAAGTGGTATTTATACCGTGAAAGAAGCCGAGCGAGGCATTGTATTACAGTTCGGTAAATTCGACCGAATTGCAGAGCCAGGTTTACGCTGGAAGGCAACGTTTATTGAACAAGTGATCCCAATCGACATCGAAGCAGTTCGCTCGTTATCGGCTTCAGGCTTCATGCTGACTGAAGACGAAAACGTAGTGAGTGTTGAATTCGAAGTTCAGTATCGTGTTGTAGACCCAACGCTATATCGCTTTAGCGTGACAGATGCTGATCACAGCTTACAACAAGCGCTTGATAGTGCGCTTCGTTATGTTGTTGGTCATTCACGCATGGACCAAGTGTTAACAACGGGTCGAGAAGTCGTTCGTCAACGTACATGGGACGAGTTAAATAAGATTATCGAACCGTATAACCTAGGCTTAATCGTAACTGATGTGAACTTTAAAGACTCTCGTCCGCCAGCTGAAGTAAAAGATGCGTTTGATGACGCGATTGCTGCACAAGAAGATGAAGAGCGTTTCATTCGTGAAGCAGAAGCATATGAAAGAGAAATCGAGCCGCGTGCACGTGGTCAAGTTACTCGTATGACGCAAGAAGCTGAAGGTTACAAAGAGCGTATTATTCTTGAAGCACAGGGTGAAGTAGCACGATTCGAGCAACTTTTACCTGAGTATCAAGCTGCGAAAGAAGTAACTCGTCAGCGTCTTTACATCGATATGATGGAAGAAGTATTAGGTAGCAGTAGTAAAGTGTTGGTTGATGTCAAAGGTGGTAACAACATGATGTATTTACCGCTTGATAAGATCATGCAGCGCAGTGGTCAACAAGGCGCGATGACACTACCAAATGCGAGCGACCTTAATCAATTACGTCAAACTTTAGGTCAGCAATCACGTAATAATAGTACTGTGAATAGCGCTAGAGACCGTTTTTCAAATGACAGATATAACAACAGCGGGAGATAAGCGTTATGAGAAATTTTAGATCTATCCTCTTAATTGTTGCCGTGTTGATGTCATTTTCATCGGTTTTTGTTGTTAAAGAAGGTCAACGTGCGATTGTTTTACTATTTAGTAAGGTGCAAAAAGACAGTGAAGACAATGCAGTTGTATACGGCCCAGGTCTTCATTTCAAAGTGCCTTTCTTTAGCCAAGTAAAGCAGCTTGATGCGCGTATTCAAACGCTTGACGGTGCACCAGATCGTTTCGTTACGAGTGAGAAAAAAGACCTAATCGTTGACTCATTTGTTAAATGGCGAGTGAATGATTTTAGTGCTTACTACCTACGTGCGCGTGGTGATAAGCAATATGCTGAAACGCTACTTAAGCAAAAAGTGAATAACGGTCTGAGAACTAACTTTGGTAACCGTACAATCAAAGAGATTGTTTCTGGTGAGCGTAGTGAGTTAATGGCAGAAGCCTTGGTACAAGCATCTGAAAGTGCAACTGAGCTAGGTATAGAAGTTTTAGACGTCCGTGTAAAACAAATCAATCTACCTAATGAAGTCAGTGAGTCAATCTTCCGTCGTATGCGTGCTGAGCGTACTGCGGTAGCTAAAGAGCACCGTTCTGAAGGTCAAGAAAAAGCTGAAACAATTCGTGCAGAAGTGGATCGTCGTGTGACGGTTATGCTTGCTGATGCTGAGCGTAATGCGCGAAGCGTACGAGGTGAAGGCGATGCAACGGCGGCTAAGATCTACGCTGATGCATACAATAAAGACGCGGAATTTTTCGGTTTCGTTCGTTCTTTAGAAGCATACAAGAAAACCTTCAATAACAAAGGCGATGTTATGGTGCTATCACCAGACAGCGAGTTCTTTGACTATATGAAGGATGCGAAAGGCGCGAAGTAATTAAATAGCGCTCGTATTTCTTAATTAAAAAGCCCTGAAATTTTCAGGGCTTTTTTTGTTGCATTTCAAAACATTGTTTTATTCGCGCCCACAGTACAGAAAAAATACCACTTTTACGGTTATCTTCGTTGTCATTTTCTGGTAAAATCCTCGCCTAATTTTTTCTAAGTGATATTGCAATGGGTAAAAACGTCGTTGTACTAGGCACCCAATGGGGTGACGAAGGTAAAGGTAAAGTAGTTGATCTACTAACAGATAAAGCTTCTCTTGTTGTGCGTTATCAAGGTGGCCACAACGCGGGTCATACTTTGGTGATCAATGGTGAGAAAACCGTTCTACACTTAATCCCGTCAGGTATTTTACGTGACAACGTTAAGTGTGTAATTGGTAATGGTGTTGTATTAGCACCTGATGCGTTAATGAAAGAAGTGGGTATGCTTGAAGAGCGAGGTGTACCAGTTCGTGAGCGTCTTCTTATCAGTGAAGCATGTCCTCTTATCTTGCCTTACCACGTAGCATTAGACCAAGCGCGTGAGCTAGCGCGTGGCGAAAAAGCGATTGGTACAACTGGTCGTGGTATCGGTCCTGCATATGAAGATAAAGTGGCTCGTCGCGGTCTTCGTGTTGGTGATCTATTCAACCCAGAGCAGTTTGCTGCAAAACTTAAAGAAATTCTTGAGTACCATAACTTCACATTAGTTAACTACTACAAAGTAGACCCAGTTGACTTCCAGAAGACTTATGACGATGCAATGGCTGTTGCTGATATCTTAAAAGCAATGGTTGTAGATGTAACTGAGCTACTTGACCAAACGCGTGAAGCTGGCGACAACATCTTATTTGAAGGTGCTCAAGGTACACTTCTTGATATTGACCACGGTACATACCCATATGTAACGTCGTCAAACACAACTGCTGGCGGTGTTGCGACGGGTGCAGGTTTCGGTCCACTTAACCTAGATTATGTACTTGGTATCGTTAAAGCTTACACTACGCGTGTAGGTTCAGGTCCTTTCCCTACAGAACTTTACGATGGTCTTGATAAGCAAGATCCAGTAGGTAAGCACTTAGGTGACAAAGGCCATGAGTTCGGCGCGACTACAGGTCGTTTACGTCGTACTGGCTGGTTTGATGCTGTTGCAATGCGTCGCGCTGTACAGATCAACTCAATTTCAGGCTTCTGTTTAACTAAACTAGACGTACTTGATGGTGTTGAAACTATTAAGATCTGTACTGGTTATCAGTTAGAAGATGGCACAGTAACAAACGTTACACCACTTGCGGCTGAAGGCTACGAGAAAGTAACACCTGTTTACGAAGAAATGCCAGGCTGGTCTGAAAATACATTTGGTGCAACGTCAGTAGAGCAGCTTCCTGAAGCGGCTATCAACTACATCAAGCGTATCGAAGAAATCACAGGCGTACCAGTAGACATCATTTCTACAGGTCCTGACCGTATCGAAACAATGATTGTTCGTAACCCATTTGGTGCGTAATTCAATCTTGTTGAAAAAGCTGCTTCGGCAGCTTTTTTTATGCCTGAATCTTTTCGTGCTGATTAACCTTGGTATATTTATTGAATGATCTGAGCGTCATTTATATGGGTGAGTGTTTATGTCTCAAAAGCGTCATTTAATCGGCTTACTATTAGCCAGTATAAGTCAATTCTCTTTTGCGCAGCCGGGAGAGTTAAAAGCCGTGCCGCTTTACAGCCAAGCTGAATTAATTGAATTAATTAAAAAGAACCAGCATTTAAAACGAGTCAAAGACGATGAGTGTCAGCTCGTGCAAGATATCGAAGCACGTGCAGAAACCATGGCGTTGCCCTCGTATCAATTTTTGTATGGTGATATGTTGGCCTATGCAGTGTGTGTAGAGCGCGACGTTGAGCTTGGCCTATATTATATGAAACAAGCTGCAGAGCAGGGCTTAGCCTCAGCGCTGGAGCAGTTAGGCAGGTATTACGATGTGGGACAGCTGGTACAAGCTGATAAGGCAATGGCCATTACTTATTTGCGTGAAGCTGCAGCGCAAGGTGATTTAAAAGCGCAAATGCGTTTAGTGCGCTTATTCAATGAAGGTCATGGCAGCCCAAGAGATTATGAAGACGCGTATCGATGGTTATTTCACTCAGTAGTAGCTGACAAAAAAGTTCACAAGCAGATAGAAGCGGCATTGGCAGATCTTGCTAGGAAGATGCCTGCGAGCGTGGTTCGCAGGGCAAGGTTACCAATGTAAAATTGGTAACCTGACTCAATTTATTGTTAACTCACAGCCTCAGATTCATTTTGCAAGTATGAATCTTTCAGTACGCTCATCTTGGGTGGCTGCAGAGCAACGATTTTATCCCCGTCTTTTGGCACATACTTTTGTTCACTTACAAACGGACGAATTTCAATTTGTTCATCATCTTTAGTATTTTCTTCAATAATGAATAGGGGCAGAGCCTCTTTATTTACCTCTTGATATTTTTGCCAATCGAACTCTTCTGTAAGCTTAGTTGCGCTTATCTTGCCTCCTTTTGAGATCAGGCTACTGAGTTTGGCAAAGCTACCTTGTTCACCAAATAAAATTTGGCGAGATAAAAATGTTGCACTGTCCTTGTTTGCTTTGGCGTGGTTGGTAGAAGAACGGAGTGAATATACGCTCTGCTCATTCAATAAATGAGAAAAATACTGTACACCAAGCGCATTATGGTGACGGTTAGGCGATAGAGCTAGCACTTTATTGAGTTGCGTCATGGGTAAGTACCGTTCAGCATGCTCGGATTGTGGGTTGCCGTAGTAACATTGTAGGCCGTCCATACGTGCCATTTTACAGTTCTCCCAGGCAGGATCTGATAAATGCACACTGATATTTTGTTCTTGCAAACCTTTACCTATTGCACGTGCAACATGATTAGCACCAATAATCAGTAGAGTGTTTGGACTTGGCTGGCGGACACCTAAAAACTTAGCGAAGGGGGTGGCAGTTAGGCTTTGAAGTACCACAGTGACTATGATGATTGTGAAGATCAGCGGCACGATTTTTTCGGCATCAGGAATGCCTTTTTCAATCATACTTAACGCAAAAACAGAACCCACTGCAGCGGCAACTATTCCTCGCGGGGCAATCCATGATAGCAATACCCGAGATTTAAACGATAAATCTGAATTAAACGTTGAAACCGCAATACAAATTGGTCGCGCAACGAAAAGTACAATGGCGATAAAGACCAAGGTATTTAAACCTAGTAGCATAAGATCACTCACTTCAAGTCTCGCTGCCAAAAGGATAAAAAGACTGGAGATTAATATCATAGATAAGTCTTCTTTAAACTCTAGTACAGAATCAATTTCTAGGTCGTCTTGATTAGCCAACCAAATACCAAACACAGTGACAGCTAATAAGCCTGACTCATGGCTTAAATGGTTTGAAAGCGTAAAACTGAATAAAACGAGCGCTAAAATGCCAAACTTATGTAGTTCATAAGGCAGCCACTCTTTTCGTATCAATAGGGTAGTGAGCCAGCCACTTATGATACCAATGCCAAGTCCAACCCCAAGTGTTGAGAATAGGGCCCACATGGTATGGCCAAATACCTCGCCACTGCCAACCAGACTGACAGCTTCAAAGACAAGTACTGCGAATAATGCGCCGATAGGGTCGATTACAATGCCTTCCCATCTCAAGACACGGTCAATATCTTGATTTGGTCGCATGGCATTAAGCATAGGCGCAATGACTGTTGGGCCTGTTACAACCAGCACAGCACCTAAAATAGCCGCGACGCGCCAATCTAGTTGTAAAACATAATAACCAGCTAAAGCAATAATGATAAAGGTCGCAAGCATACCTATTGAGCAGAGGTTACGAACAATTTTACCTATGCCTTTTAATTCTCGAAAATGAAGGGTAAGTGCGCCTTCAAAAAGAATAATTGCAACGGATAAAGACACGACAGGGAAGAGTAAATCGCCCAGTAAAAGGTCAGGGTCGAGCTGGCCGGTAACTGGACCAAGTAATAAGCCAACTAATAAAAGAAATAAGATAGCAGGAACTTTAAAGATCCAAGCTAACCATTGCGCAAAGACTGAAAAAACGGCAATTCCAGCAATATAAATAGCTGACATGCACTCTCCTATCATTTAGTCATACGTGAATATGACTAGCTAGTTACTGTGATACCACTCCTCAATAACACTCAATCATTTTGAGGGACTAAAACTGACGCTTGCTTCGTTAAAAATTTCTTATTTAGAACAACTAAATATCAAAATTTTTGCCTTGCTATCGACCAGTTTTCCTTGCCTCAAAATAAATCTCTTAATTAAGAGGATTGGTATAATACCACTCCAAGAATAAAAAAATTTATTAAAAGGAGCGTTATAAAACAAATATATAACGATTTATAAAGTAATTGTCAGTTAATTTTTTTGGCAAAAGACACTCTGAGCTAACCAGCACAATACGATAAAGTCATTTAGTTAAACATAGACCTGATTAGGAGAATATGTACTTAAAATGAAGAATTAATGAAAGGTGGAAAGTGGTGGAGCTAAGCAGGATCGAACTGCTGACCTCCTGCGTGCAAGGCAGGCGCTCTCCCAGCTGAGCTATAGCCCCATATTCCAGTTTGGATACGCTGGAAATTTATATTTTTTTTATTTCTTCGTCAATACTAGCGGTAAAAAAATCACAAAGTTTTTACGCGCTTTGTTACACTGATGGTCAAAATAATAAGCGTTTTGGTCAGTTTACTATGTTGAAATTCCTCTTTCTGTTCGTACTTATGATGATTTTTTTGTCTGGATGTATGACAAAGCCTGATGAGCCTTTTAAGGTTGTAGATCAAACATTACACACACGTCTGGCTGATAATGGTTCAAAATTATTTGCCTTCATTGTGTCCGTTGAGAAACAAGCTCGGGTGAAGTTAGATACTCGAAAAGAGATCTCACGCACCGAGTTTAAGATGTTTTTAAATGAAGAGCATATCGAAGACTCTTCTGCATTAAAGTTAGCTTTAGAAGAACGTGCGGTACAGCTTCTAAAAACGGCTCTAGACGAACAGGGTTATTGCCAGCAAGGTTACGATATTGAAGAAGTGTATTGGAAAGAGCGAAAGGTGCAATTAAGAGGCCAGTGTCGTGACTGAAGTTAATAAGTTAACAGAGTTAGAGAGCTTATTTAAACAATTGAATCTCAATGCAATAAAATACCAACACCCGCCTTTAAACACGTGCCAAGATGCAGATGAACTTAATCTCAATCGGGCTGGTGAAAGAATAAAAAACCTATTTTTACGAGATAACTACGGTAAGCGACATTTTTTATTATTGGTGCCTGCTGACTATCAGGTAGATTTAAAAGCGCTGTCTAAACAGCAACAGTTATCGCGATTGGGATTTGCATCATCTCAACGGTTAGCTAAGTATTTAGGTGTTAAACCGGGCTGTGTTTCTGCATTAGCGGTTTTTAACGATACTGAACAAGTTGTTACAGTATGGGTAGAATCAAGTCTATGGCAGGCTGAGCAATTTCAGTGTCACCCGTTTATCAATGATCAGACTTGGGTGTTAAACAAAGCAGATTTAGAGCGTTTTTTTGAGTATACAAGTCATGCGCCTCAAGTTATAGACGTGCCTTGTTTGTAGTTAGCAAGGCATGCAATAAGCCCGAGTGAGCAACACACTAATAAACAAGCCAAAAACGCGATATAGCCATATTCTTCAAAGATAAACCCGGGCAAGAATGACCCGAGTGCGCCACCACTGTAATAAAAAGACACATAAGCACCATTAGTCACCGAAGCGGGTGCGGAACTAATTTTGTTTGCTAACGGCGCTGCGGTTGCGTGTATAACGAACATACAGCCACAGAAAACGGTAAAGCTGATAATAAATAAGCTCAATATATGACTTGTAAGCATGATGTGGCTTACACAATATAAAATGAACATCAGGCTCAGTAGTGCCCAAGCGTTTTTAATTTTCTTATTAAGCCAGGGGGTACAAACAGATAAAACTGCCCCAACTAGGTAGCCCGTGTAGATAAAACCAATTTCTTTACTATCCGAAATGCCGTATTGGTTTTGTACAATAAAGGGTAAAAAGTTCAGTAATGCGGCAAAGCAAAAAAACATGAAAAATATTGCGATGAATAGCCGTAAAAGAACAGTGTCTTTTAAATGAGCTAAATGAAGCCAGGGCTTTATTTTTTGTTTAGTGGTTTCTTCTTTTCTGAGTTGTTTAGGAATGATTAACGCAAGGACAACTAAGCTCACACTTATTAAGTAGAAAAAGTTCTGCCACTGCCAAAATGCGGCAAAATTTGCTGCAAGCATCCTGCCCAAGTAACCCCCAATAATTGAACTACCAATATACAGAGTCATATTTTTTTGTAGTGCATCGCCTTGAAAAGTGGTGCCGATATAACTTGTCATGCCTATTAGCGCAGCAGGTAATGTAAGGCCTTGTATAAGTCTGCAAATTAATAGTCCTGAGAAGTAATCTGAATAGGCAAAAAGTAAGTTACTTGCAGCAAGGATCAGTAAGGCGATACGCAAAATAGACAATGGATTGAATTGGCTCAGCATAACGCCATAGCAAAGTGGTGCGATGGCAAGTGGGAGCATAGTCACAGTCATTAATGTTCCACTGTTTGCAATTGAAACATCATATAGCTCAGAAAAAATAGGTAGTAGAGGCTGAGGGGCGTATAAGACTAAAAATGTACAGACAGAGCAAAGCAGTAATTTAAATAATGACATGAAGTCTGATACCCAAAACAGCGCAAATAAGAAACTATTGTGCTAAACCTAAATAGACTAGCTAAATATAAAGTTAAATTGCAGAGCATGTTAATGCATGAAACGTATTAAGTTTAAAGCTTTATCAATTAGTTGGTAATTTTTTGCGCTAAATCACACTTTATTTGCTTTACTTTAGTTAGATTGCAGTTGCACCTCTCTTTGTCGTGTCGTGTATCTGAGTTAATATATTGGGAATTGTATTTTCATGGAGTTGCAGCATGGGTTCTCTACAAGACCAATTACTAAAAGCAGGTTTAACGACTGAGCATAAAGCCAAAGTTGCTAAAACCGAAAAACGTAAAGCACAAAAGAAGAAAAAGAAAAAAGGCGCGACAAGTGATCAATCTGACTTACAAAAGCATATTGAACAAACAAAGCTTGAACAGCAGCGCAAAGCCGAAGAGCTAAATCAAGCTAAACAAGCAGAGCTAAAAGAGCGCGAGCAAGTTGCTCGTGTTAAGCAAATATTAGAGCACCACAACCAAGACGAAATTCGTGGTGAAGTGACATTCAACTTTACTTACGACAATAAAGTAAAAGAGTTGGATGTGAACGAGCAAACTAAACAATCCCTATCAAAAGGGCGTTTAGCAATTTGTGTTCTTGAAGGTAAGTTTTATGTACTTCAAGACGAACCAGCACGTAAGATCGCTGAAGTGGACGAGAAATACATTGTTTTCCATGTTGCTGACGATACAGTTGAAAGCGATGAAGACGACCCATATGCGGGTTATGAGATACCAGACGATTTAACTTGGTAAAGTCGTGATTGGGGCAAGTAAAGAATTCATATAGTCACACAAGAAGAGAAAATTATGAGTAAAGTAAAATATCTGGTTTTAGGTGCAGGCATTGCATTCACTGCATTTGCAAACAATGCAGAAGCTGCAGATGGTAAAGCGTTATACACGGCAAAAATGTGCCAAACATGTCATGGTGCTGAAGGTAAAGCACCTATCATGGATGCATACCCTAAAATCAATGGTCAAAACAAAACATACCTACTTAACCAAATGAAAGACATTAAATCTGGCGCGCGCGCTAACGGCATGTCTATGGCAATGAAGGCGATGGTTGCAAATGTATCTGACGCTGAGCTAGAAGCGATTGCTGATTATCTATCAAAAGTTAAGTAATCCACATTGGATTATGAAAAAACCACCGCATGTCGGTGGTTTTTATTTTATTGAACATCGAACAAGAGTCATTTAGACTTCTAAACTTCTAAATTGGCTGGTTGAGCCAAGTTAATATTTTAAGGCAAATTATGTTTGAACTACCAAAACTCAACTTAAAAGACAAAGTCAGCGAACAAGAATGGCAACTTCGTGTTGATTTAGCTGCGTGTTATCGTCTTGTTGAGCATATGCGTTGGGGTGATTTAATTTACACGCATATGTCTGCGCGTTTACCGGGTACAGATCATTACTTGGTGAATGCATTTGGTTTGAGTTTTGATGAAGTGACAGCATCTAATTTAGTGAAGGTCGACTTACAAGGAAATATTTTGGATGACACGCCATTTGAAATAAACCCTGCTGGATTCACCATTCATAGCGCTATTCATGAAGTAAGAGAAGACGCACACTGTGTGATCCATCTTCATACAAAAGAAACCATTGCTGTTGCCAGCCTTGAGTGTGGCCTATTGCCATTAAGCCAACATTCTATGTTCTCATTGCCCTCGCTGTCTTATCACGATTATGAAGGTTTAGCGGTGAATGAAGACGAAAAAGCGCGCCTACAGAATGATTTAGGTACTACCAATCATATGCTGTTAGTTAATCATGGTGGTTTGACAGTAGGTCCAACTGTGGGTGATGCCTTTATGCGTTTTTATGATTTACAGCGAGCTTGTGAAATTCAAGTTGCTATTCAAGCGACGGGCCAAAAAGCCGTGCCTGTGCCTCAACCAATCATTGATAATATTTATAATCAAGCAAATGTCGTTCATAGCGGTAGCACAGGTGGGCAGTTAGCCTGGCCTGCAATGCTTAGAAAAGCGTACCGCCTTGATCCCAGCTTTGCTGAATAGGAGCTAACATGAAAGTAACTCGCGTCGAAGTTTTTGATATCCATTGTCCAGACAGACCAGCTTGGACTCCAGTTTTTGTTCGTATTCATACTGATGAAGGTATCAGTGGGGTAGGTGAAGCAGGCCTTGCCTATGACTTAGGTCACAGTGCTGCAGCGAGTATGATCAAAGAAATGGCAGAAGCTTTTCTTATTGGTCATGACCCATTCCAAACAGAAATGCTTTGGTCACGTATGCTACGTGAAAGTTTCTGGGGATTAGGCGGTGGCCCTGTAGTTTACGCTGCGATGAGTGCCATTGATACTGCACTTTGGGATATTAAAGGCAAAGCATTAAATCTGCCGGTTTATCAACTTCTTGGTGGTAAGGTAAACCCAGAGCTTCGCACCTATGCATCGCAACTACAGTTTGACTGGGATGATGAGTTCAAAGCCCTTGTGCAACCTCATGAATATGCAGAAGCGGCACATAAAGCGATAGCAGAGGGATACGACGCGGTTAAAGTTGACCCTATCATGTATGACAAAGACGGTAATACCTATTACGACCGTACTAAGCTTATCTCTCGTGCAGAAATGAAGCTATACCGTGCGCGTATGGCTTCGATTCGCGAAGCGGTAGGAGATGAAGTAGACATTATTTTTGAATGTCACAGTTTGCCAGGCGCAACATCAGCCATTCAAATTGGTGAGATCGCAGAAGAGTTCGATTGTATGTATTACGAAGAGCCGGTGAATTACTTAAACCACTCTTTACATGCCAAAGTTGCCGATAAAGTGGCAGTGCCAATTGCGGGTGGTGAGCGTTTGTATAACCGCTGGGGTGTACGTCCATATTTAGAAGATCAGAGTGTAGATGTATTACAGCCAGACATTGGTCTATGTGGTGGTTTCACTGAGACGAAGAAAGTATGTGATTACGCTGATATCTTTGATGTTCGTATTCAAGCACATGTATGTGGTGGCCCAGTTGCAACGGCAGCATCGCTGCATTTAGAAACGGCTATTCCGAATTTCTTAATTCATGAACACCATACCTATGCGATTAAGAAATGGAACCGAGAACTGTGTATTCAAGATCCACAGCCGAAAAATGGCGTATTCAAAGCATCAGAAGCACCAGGTATCGGTATTGAGCTAAATGATGAAGTGGTGATGCGTTCTACACGAGTTGAAATAAAATAACAGCTAAACATCACTAAACCTAAAAAAGGGTCACATTACAGTGACCCTTTTAAATGGCTTAAGTTTTAACTCGGTGGTGTATTAACTAAACTTAGCCATCTCATGCTCAAGGTCTTTTGTTAACCCTTTAATGCTGTCTGTTGCGCTATGAGCATGGTGAGATACATTAGCAGTTTGCGCCGCTGTGTCAGAAATTGTGACTACACGCTGAGCAGTATCTTCACCGGCTGCAAGCTGCTCCTTGGCTGCATGGGCTATTTGGTGGCTCATCTGCGAAATAGCGCCTAGCGAGTTGGCAACCATCTGCAAGGCATCACTGGCATCTTTAGACATCTTCACGGTTTTTTCAGACGTCTCTACACTTAAGCTCACTGAGTTTTTAGCCTCTTGTGTCGCAGACTGAAGATTACCAATCATGGTATGGATTTCTTCAGTACTTGATTGAGTTCTTTGCGCTAACTGGCGTACTTCGTCAGCTACTACAGCGAAACCTCGACCTTGCTCACCCGCTCTGGCAGCTTCGATGGCCGCATTTAACGCAAGTAAATTGGTTTGCTCTGCAATGCTTTGAATAACACTCAGTACATTCGCAATATTCTTAACTTCATCATCTAGAATGCGAATATTGTTACCCGCACTATCAATTTGCTGTTCTAATAGCGCGATTGCTTGTGCCGCTTCAGACGTTTGCTTATCAGCATTTTGACCTTGTTGCTCGGCTTCTTGTACTGAGTAAGCGGCCTGCTCGGCATGCTCAACAACAGTTTGCGCCGAGGCTGTCAGTTCAGTAATAGCAGAAGCAACCATTTGGGTTTCTTCACTTAAGCTGCGGGTGAGTTGCTCTAATTCTTCGGAACGAGCTTCACCGTCATGGCTTTGTGCTTGCAATTCAGTACTAACATGTTGGATACCATCGACAACGCCTTTCAGACCCTGCTGCATATATTGCATGGCGGCAATGATACTCTCTTCATTGGCGTTATTGGTGTTGATGTCTGTGCTTAGGTTACCGCGAGATACACGTTTTACGATCGAAAGCACAGTATCGAGTTCGGCGCCTAGTTTGTTAGATAACCCTAAACCAAATTTAGCAAGCGCAAACGATAATGCAGTTGCTATCACGAGTGAAATCGTAAGTAGCCACTGTGCAGTATTCCAATAACGTTCATCGGTTTCTTTGGAGCTAATGCCTGTGCCAACATACCAACCAAACAAACGTGTTTTTTGCACCACAGAAGTCATATCCGCAATTTCACCCTCTCTTAAAGAAGTCCAATGATAGGTGATGATCTGATTGGTTTTGTTGCCTACGAGTCTTTCTACCATGCTACCGATACTGCCGCCACTGGCATCTTTAAAATCATTAAAGCTGGTTCCATGAAGTTGAGGGTCATGCGGTGCAGCAACGAAATTGAGATCATTATCAACGATATAAACATATTCCGAATCGTGATATTTATTTTCTCGCAGCATTTCTGTGGCAAGCTTCTTTGCTTGTGCTTCATCTAATTCACCGATGGTTACATAGTGCTCAAACTGCTCGACGATATTAACCGTGCTTTTCATTAGTTGATTGATGCGTGCAATATTATCGCTTTCACTGGCGCGGCTTAATGTTTGTAAACCAAACACTGCAACCACTAAAAGTGAGATGAAAATTGCCGCAGTAAATAAAATTATTTTTATTCTTAAGGTTATACCTGACAGCACGACGGACTCCTAACTTAGTTCAGTCTTTCATGTCTATCATGATTATAGGGTAGATGTTAAGCGGGGATTGAGAAAATGCAGGATTTATGATGTGATATTTTTTCATAAACCCTGAATACTTATATGGTTATTTGCGAATCAGTTGAACTTCTTGCTCATTTAAAGCGCGGTATTCACCGGGTGCAAGCGTTTCATCTAACTCGATGCCAGCAATATTTTCTCTATGTAATTCAACAACTTTATTTCCAACTGCTGCGAGCATGCGTTTTACTTGGTGGTATTTACCTTCGCAAATAGAGAGTCTTAAGCTGTACGTCGCTAAGCGCTCTGCTTTAGCAGGTAAAGTTGCATCTTTTTCACCATGTAGCATGACACCTTTCTCTAATTGAGACAGCATTTCATCACTGATAGGTTCTAGGGTTTCTACCAAATAAGTTTTAAATTTCCTCTGCTTAGGAGAAGTGACTTTGTGTGACCAATCGCCGTCATTGGTGATGAGGACTAAGCCTGTGGTGTCGATGTCTAGTCGACCTGCAACATGAAAGTTTTTTAAGTTGGGTTCATCAAGTAAATCGAACACGGTGGCGTGCATTTCGTCATTATTGGCACAGATATAATCTTGTGGTTTGTTTAGCATGTAGTAGCGCATACCTAGATACGCTATATGCTCGCCTTGCCATTCAACGTGATCATCTTGTGAGATTGGGTGATCAAACTTTGTGATCAGTTCTCCATTCACTATAGCATTACGTTTTTTTATACCCGCTTTGACTTTAGAGCGAGGTAACTCTGTTATATGGCTAACGAATTTATCTAATCGACAAGGAAATTTCATGTTAAATCACTTTTGTAATGCATTGTAATGGCATTATACGAAAGCCGATATTTTAAATCAGTTCTTTCTGTATACTTCAGGCAATAAATCGTAAACATGAACACTGAGTTGGTAGTCATAGCCCAGTAAATCTTCTAAAGCAAACAGTAAGGTTTCACTGAGAAACTGCTTTTTCTCAATTTCACGTCCCGCCATGATATGGGCTTGGACATGGACAAATCCTGCTTTACCATTACCAAGCTGAAAATGTTGAAAACTATTCGCTCGTGTCTTTACCGTCGTTAAATCAAATAGCGCTGTGCCAATTGCAGCTTGATGAATGGTTGCGACCAGTTCTTCGGTCTGTATATGTAAGTTGTCTGAGTGCTCAATGATAAAGTGCGGCATAGATGACTTCGCTCGTTAATTATGCGTAAATAACGCTATGTTATGTGAATATAGATGTATTGTCAGATGTTTTTAAAACGCACTCTCGGCGCTATTTTGATCACTGCAGGCTTAATGGGTTGTAGTGATGACGCCGCTAAAGTCAGTTTAGGTTTATTTACTACCAAAGATGTGGTGGTTAAAGCGAAGCAAGATCCTCTTGTAACAGGCGTGACTTGTCATATAAGTCATATAGAAGCTGATTTAGATTTTTCAGATCCTTCGGATATGTCAATTGCCTGTCGACAAACAGGCCCAATTACTGCCGAGCAGTTACAGCAAATAGATTTATCAAAAGATGGTGAAGTGGTTTTTAAAGCCTCTAAAAGTATTTTGTTTAAATCATTAAAAGTGCGTCGTATTTACGATGCCGATACGCAAACCTTATTGTATTTGTCTTATTCGACTAAAGAGACCAGTGGTAGTCACCATCATGCTTTATCGAGTGTGCCTTTGTATAACACTCAGGCTTGGAATTGGACTAACAAAGAAAAATAGATATGTTGTCGTTATTTAAAGCAAAACCCCTTGTATCAAAAGAAGAAGAAAGTTGGTTAATTGATGCCTTTATTTGGGCATGCGATAACTTTGATGGTCAATATTTTTTAGAGCATACACAGGTTATCGAGCCGACAGGGCAGTTTTTCCCAGATCAGGTTTCAAGTGTTGAGCAAATGGCGCAAACCGTGTTTAAGCGCGTGCGTGATTACGCAGGCTTACAAGTATGGCCTGTGCAACTGGTTAACCCGAATCAAATGATGCCTCAGCAAATTGCACCTTTTAAATTTGTCAGCTCTAACCGTGGAGCGGATGCGCAGATCGTTAACCCGCCAAGTATCCCAATGAGTTTGTCTTATAACCCAAACCAGATTAATCAACCACAAGACCTCGTTGCCAGCTTGGCAGGAAGCCTAGCTTTGATGATGGTTTATCAAAAAGGTGTTATGCCGCCGGGGGGGAAAGAGCAAATTCCTGCAGCCAGTGATGCATTAGCGTGTTATTTAGGTTTTGGCGTGATGATGAGCAATACCGTCTATCAATTTAAAGGTGGCTGTGGCTCTTGCTATAACCCTTATGCCAACAGGCAGGCGGCGCTTACTGAACCTCAGACAGTGTTTATGCACGCACTGATCTGTCATTTCAAGCCGCAAGTTGATGGTAAAAAGCATCTAAAACCTCATTTGCGCAGTATGTATAAACAGGCGCAAAAGCAGATTAAGGCTTTGCTAAATGAATCAGCCAATCCATACTTGTTAGCGTTAGAAGAGAAGCGCCATGCTCAGTTATCTTGATGAGTTTTTATTAATCGCCATCGCGCATTTTTTTGCGGTGGCAAGCCCTGGGCCTGATTTTGCCATCGTACTTAAGCAGAGTATTCAGCAGGGGCGCAATAACGCCTTATGGACCAGTGCTGGTGTCGGGTTGGGTATATTTGTGCATGTCGCATATTGCTTATTAGGTGTGGCTTTAGTGCTAGCAAACTCACCTGAGTTATTTACTATTTTGAAGTATGTGGCTGGTGCGTATTTAGCCTATATGGGTGTGCAAGCGCTCAGAGCTAGGCCGGCATCTGGTGATGGCAATGTTGAAACGTCAGAGCATGTTCAGGCTGAGTCGGCATTTAAAGCATTTAAGCGCGGCTTTTTAGTCAATGCATTGAACCCTAAAGCGACTTTATT
Organism: Pseudoalteromonas sp. MTN2-4; assembly: GCF_042848605.1. Classification (NCBI taxonomy): domain Bacteria; kingdom Pseudomonadati; phylum Pseudomonadota; class Gammaproteobacteria; order Alteromonadales; family Pseudoalteromonadaceae; genus Pseudoalteromonas; species Pseudoalteromonas sp. MTN2-4. The sequence continues at coordinate 982,926 of NZ_BTGK01000001.1, read as the reverse complement.
CTTTATGTCATTATTCACACTTGTGATTGCACCAACAACGCCGACTTCAGTGCAAGCGATATACGGTCTTTATATGGCATTAGCAACTTGGGCATGGTTCTCATTTTTAAGTATGGTTTTGAGTAAGCAACCTGTGCGTGCTTTTTTTCATCGAGCAGGACATTGGTTTGATAGAGGCATAGGTGTTGTACTGATTGCCTTGGCAATTCGAGTGGTGGTGTAGCAATGAAAAAGAAACACATTAACTTTGCCTATGGTTCGAATATGTCTACCTCTAGGCTATTTGCGCGTCTACCCAATGCAGAATTACTCGGTGTGGGCACTTTACATGCTTATCAATTGACGTTTGATATGCTTTCTACCGACGGCTCAGCAAAGTGTAATATTGTGCCTGCAAAGCAGCGCGAGGTGTTTGTTCACGGTGTACTGTATGCGCTCGATGACCAAGAGCTTGCGAGATTAGATGCAATTGAAGGTGAAAGATACGACCGTGAAGCGGTGGAAATTGTGCGTCCATGTGGAGAAATACTCATCGCTCAGAGTTACATTGCTAACACTTTTATAGATGTGCACCTGCCTTTTGACTGGTATGTCGAGCACGTTCTAAAAGGCGCGCAAGAGCATCAATTTAACTCAGATTATATAACTCAGATCTCTGCACAAGCATCGCAAAGCGATAGTAATCTTGAACGCGCTGCTAGAGAATGGGCCATCCACAAATTATAAAAGAACAACAACAAGGGACATTATGAAACTCAAGGCATTATTTTCAGCCATGTGTTTAGTTGCTGCAACAAGCAGCTTCAATGCATTTGCACAACAAGTTAAGCCACAAGACGTGGAGCAAGCTGTCAACGACGCTATGTCGCAATTTAACATACCGGGTATTGCCATTGCAGTGGTAGAGAATGACAAAGTTGTGTTAGCAAAAGGGTTTGGTGTCCGTCACTTAGAGTCACAAGCTCCGGTTAATGCGAATACGTTATTTGGTATTGCTTCTAACTCTAAAGCGTTTACCGCTGCGGCGTTGGCTATGCTGGTGGATGAGGGCAAAATTACTTGGGACGATAAAGTCATCAAGTATATTCCTGAGTTTAAATTACATGATTCATATGCCACTCGAGAAATGACCATTCGTGACTTATTAAGTCATCGCAGTGGTTTAGGGTTAGGCGCGGGTGACTTAATGATCTGGCCTGACACTAATAAAGCAGTGTCTGAGCTAATTGAGGGGATCAGCCATTTAAAACCGGTTTCGAGCTTTCGCAGTCAATACGCTTATAACAACTTAATGTTCGTGATGGCCGGTGAAGTTGTTGCCCGTGTAAGTGGTTTAAGCTGGCAAGAATTTGTCGAGCAAAAAATGATGAAGCCGCTTGAAATGACCACGTCTCGTGCTGGTTTTTCTCGTATTGCTAAAGGCAACCAAAACTGGGCTACAGGTCATATTCCAATGGAAGGTAAACTAACGCCTTTCTTTGTGAACTATTTAGAAGATTTTCGTGGTGCAGGCGCCATTGCATCTAACGTCAATGAAATGAGCCAGTGGTTATTAACACAGCTTGATGGCGGTAAAATGCCAAATGGTAAGCAATTGTTTAGCCCTGAGCAGCAAGTACAAATGTGGCACCCGCATATTATGCGTGTGGCGTCTAAAAGTGCCTTTGAAGCGTATCGTCAGCAGTTTAGAGGCTATGGCTTAGGTTGGTCGATTGAAGATTACAATGGCTTCAAAAAAGTCGGTCATGGTGGCGGTATATTAGGTATGGTGTCGCAGGTTGCAATGATCCCAGAGAAAAAGCTGGGTGTAGTGGTTTTATCTAACCAGCAAGCTTACCCTGCATTAACAGCCATTATTAATGAAGTATTTGAAGATGCGTTAGGCCTTGAAGATCAAGACTATGTGACAAAAGCGGCTGAGCGCTTCCACAAAGGTAAAAAAGAAGCTTATGCCAAAGCTGGTGCGGTGAAGCTTGAACAAATACAACCTGCGTTACCGGCACAAAATTATACAGGTACGCTAACCAGCGATTGGTATGGTGATGTGATTGTTGAGTATGTGGCAGATGAACTACGTATTGATTTTACTCATACTAAAATGCTCAAAGGTAAACTAGAGCATCACACTGGCAATACTTTTATTGTGCGTTGGGACAACACACTATTAGAGGCAGATGCATATATCCATTTTGAAATGGATAAAGCACAGCAAGTAAAGTCAGCAAGCATGGAATATGTGAACCCGCACATTACCGACTTTAGTTTTGACTTCCACAATTTGGACTTAAAAGCCAAACGTGCAGATTAGCTTTTAGCTGTTGTAGGCCCGACTAAGTTAACTTAGTCGGGCTTTTTTGTATTAGCATTGATATAAGTTAAATCTTCTAACTAGCACCAAAGTCGCAAAGGCGTTATAAAATAGTTTTGTTAAACTGAATGTGAACTTTCTTGGCAAGGACCCGTTATGCGTACCGCAGTTATCAGTCACCCACATTGTCGTAAACATAAAATGATTGCGGATCACCCCGAGTGCCCAGAGCGTCTTGATGCGGTATCTGACCGATTATTGGCATCTGGACTGGATATTGCGGTGGCTCAAAAAAGTGCCCCTAAAGCAGAGTTAGAGCATATAGCATTGGTGCATGACAGAGCGTTAATCGATAAAGTGCTGACTTCAATTCCGCAAGAAGGATTAAGAGAGCTAGATGGTGATACTTGGCTATGCCCTGATTCGATGAAGGCAGTTGAGCGTGCGGTCGGAGCGGGTATATTAGCGGTTGATGAAATTTTAGCTGAAAGCATTGATGCTGCATTTTGCAATGTCAGACCGCCAGGGCACCATGCTAATCAGTCAACGTCTTCTGGCTTCTGTATTTTTAACAACGTTGCTATTGCTGCCGCTTATGCAAAACAGCAGGGTGTGAAACGTATCGCGATTTTAGATATTGATGTACATCATGGTAATGGCACCCAAGATATTTTTAGAGACGATAAAAGCGTACTGTTTTGCTCATTGTTTCAGTATCCGTTTTACCCTAATACCGCCATTGTAAATACTGACACTGTTATTAACTCACCATTGGCGATAGCCAGTGATGGGGTTGATTTGAAGGCGCTATATTCACAGCAATGGGAGCCTACGTTAAGGGCGTTTAACCCCGAGCTAATCTTTATTAGTGCAGGCTTTGATGCTCACCTAGAAGATGATATGGGCAGCCTTAAATTCACTGAGGCGGATTATCAATGGTTAACGGAGCAGGTTGCTGAACTTGTTAAGCAAACAGAGTGTAAAGGGATTGTCTCTTACCTTGAAGGTGGTTATGCACTCTCTGCACTAGGCAGAAGTGCAGTGACGCACATTAAAGCCTTGGTTGAAGCTTAAGGCTTATTATTCAGAGCTCAGACTATTTAGTCTTGCCTGTAAATCTCACAGGCAAAGTCATATAGATCTTGCAAAGAAGTGAAGCTTAGTTTCGCAATACAGCAATGACCGTCTTGCGCTAATTGCTGCTGCAGCTTTGTAGTTAACTTATCAAGGTTCACGTCAGTGCGCTGGCTTGACGCCAGGTTAAATGCCTCATCACTATTTTGAATATACATCGATCCCCTTTTTTGTTCCTCTGAGAGATAGAAAAGCGCATCAGACAGTGACGACTCACTTTCAATATACTCAATGCTTTGTTCTGTTATGAGCAATAAAGGGAGTGCTTGAATAGTCAAAATTTGTCCTCAATCAAAGTTTGTTTCTTAGCCAATATTATACTGGCAAAGATTGACTCAATGCGAGGAGTGCTTAATGACATCTGAAAGTCGTCAACTAAAGGTCAAAGATATCTTTACCAACCAGCTGCTATCGTGTGATATCAGCACCTCATTATTTAGTGCAGTAACAAAAATGCGTGCGCACAAAGTTAGCTCTATTTTTGTCACGGAAGAAGACAAAATTGTAGGTATCTGGACCGAATCAGATTGCGTTAAGCTCAACTTTTCACAGCAAGGCTTTCAGCAAACCCCTATTGGGGAATTGATGGCTGCGCCAGTACAAAGTGTGCAAATTGATAAAAGCCTCAGTGAAGCTACCATCAAATTTCACCAATTGGGTATTCGTCATCTACTGGTTAAAGATGAGCACTTTGAGCCAGTTGGCGTAGTGTCATTGTCAGATATTGTGCGTAATCAGGGGTTAGATCATTACCTGCATTTTAGGCCAATAGAAGATCATTACGAAAAGAAGGTGACCATTTTAGATAGCAGTGATTGCATCTCTAAAGTCATTGATGTGATGCGAATTAAGCAAGTTACAGCAGTGCTCATAAATAATAAGTCTCTCGGTGAATATGGCATTATTACGCAAAGAGACATTGCTTATATGGTGCTTAACCCTGATTGGCGTATGCCGTGCTGGGAGTTAGCCAGCTACCCAATGCAGTCAGTGGTTCCTAAAGATAGCTTGTTTGATGCTTACCGGTTAATGACTGCAAATTCTATTCGCCATTTAGTAGTCAAAGAGCCAACCACAGAGCAGGTAATTGGCTTGCTGGCATTAAAAAATGTCTTAACCGAAATCGAAACCGCATACTGCAGTGAACTCGAAAAAGTGCTCGCCCAGCGCGACCTTGCGCTGCAAAAATCAGAGAAGAACCTCTACCTAGCAAACCGCATTATAGATGCGTCTCTAGATGGCATTATGATCACCAGAAGTTCAGGTGAAATAATTCAGATAAACCCTGCTTTTAGTGCCCTGACAGGATACAAGGACTACGAAGTATTAGGCAAAACTCCCAATATTTTAAGCTCAGGTATTCATCCGCCTGAATACTATAAACAAATGTGGGATGAGTTAAATGAAAAAGGAGTATGGCAGGGAGAGGTTTGTAATCGTAAGAAAAATGGCGACATTTATGTAGAGTGGCTGACTATTATAGAAATCAATGAGCCTTACAGCGATGACGTGCTATACGCTGCTATTTTTAGTGATATTACAGAACGTAAAAATGCTGAAGAGAAGATTGTTCGCCTTGCCTATTTTGACGAATTAACTGGATTGCCTAATCGTCGTTTGTTTAACGACCGACTTTCAATAGCACTTGCATCAGCACACAGAGATAAACAAAAGTTATCAGTCATGTTCATTGATTTAGACCGCTTCAAAGAAGTCAACGATACCCTTGGGCACAGTGCAGGTGATGAATTACTTGTAAAAGTGAGTGAACGTATTAAAGGGCAGCTCCGAGAAGGCGACACATTAGCAAGACTCGGTGGTGATGAATTTGTGGTGTTATTGACTGAAGTAAAAGATTTGGCCAATGTGGTGTCGTTTGCTAGTGATATTCTAGATTTGCTTGGGCAGCCATTTGAAATTATCGGTATGAGTGTCGGGGCTACGGCATCTATAGGCGCGGCTGTGTATCCCGAAGATGGTTTAGACAGTGAGTCTTTGCTTAAGCACGCTGATGTTGCTATGTACCGCTCTAAAGAGGTGGGGCGTAACTCTTTTCAGCTCTATAAAGCCTCTATGAATGCGCGTTCGTTAGAGCGTTTGTCGATGTTAAGCCGTTTTCAAAACGCTTTAGAATGTAATGAGTTTGAGCTTCACTACCAGCCAGTACAATGTTTAAACGAAGAGCATATTTCGAGTGTTGAGTGTTTGCTCAGATGGCAAGATCCTAATTTAGGTATGATCTCACCTGCTCAGTTTATTCCGCTTGCTGAAGAGCTTGGGTTAATCACTAAATTGGATCAGTGGGTGATCAATAGAGCCTGCGAAAAAATGGCTTTTTGGCGCCATCAGGGTGTTCAACTGCAGCGCATTGCAATCAATGTGTCGGCACAGCATTTACATCAAGGTGAATTGGCGTTAACTGTTGCAAATGCCCTAGAGCGCCACCAATTACCGGGAAGTTGCTTAGAAATAGAATTAACAGAGAGCAGCTTTATTAGTAACTTACATGAAGCGAAGAGCGAGCTGAAAAAATTAAAAGCGTTAGGTGTATCGATTGCACTAGATGACTTTGGCACAGGTTACTCTGCTTTAAGCTACTTAACTAAATTACCAATTGATGTACTTAAAATCGATGCCAGCTTTACCGCAAAAGTGCCTGATGAATATGGTAATAGCGAAATTGTGACTGCCATTGTGGCGATGGCAAAAGCTTTAAAGTTGAAAGTAGTCGCTGAAGGGGTAGAAAAGCAAGTTCAAAAAGAGTTCTTAAAGCGGCTAGACTGCCATTACTTGCAAGGCTATTTGTTCTGTCGGCCTTTAAGTGAATCGCAATGGTTGAGCTTCTATCAAGAGCATACAAGTTCAAATTTAGAAGCACCAATGCATTAACTGCATCGGTGCTTTGTATTAAGGGTAACTTAATCTGAACTTAGGTTAAGAGATTTACTACCTTATAAAGCTTCGAAAGCCACTTCGTAAGAGGTGAATTTACGAATGTTGATAACGCCTTTGTCAAAAATTAAGTACTGACCTTTAATGCCTTCAAGTACGCCTGACACTTCAGGATCTTTGTCGAAGTTAAACGAGCTGATCTTGGTCGGGTATTCTGTGACAGGGAAATCTAAATCAACGACTTCTTCGTCTAATTGTTCAATGGCGGTGGCACCAAACAACTCAGCCAGCTCATCTAATTTAGCTTGAATTTGTGGGATAAGCTCAGCAGCAGCGGCTTTTAAATCAACATCGACACTGACGCCTTTGAGCATATTGCGCCAATTGGTTTTATCGGCAATGAACTCGGCTAAAGCGACTTCTACGAGACCTGACTGTAAGCGTGTTTGCACTTTAAAAATTGGCAGCGCTTGTGTCGCACCTTGGTCAATCCAGCGTGTAGGAATTTGTGTATGGCGGGTAATGCCGACTTTTAACCCAGATGTATTTGCAAGGTAAACATAGTGCGGGATCATGCAGTTCGCTTCACCCCATTCAGGCTCGCGACAGGTACCTTGATCAAAATGACAGGTTTCAGGCTTCATAATACACATGTCACAGCTAGCCAGTTTTTTCATACACACAAAGCAATGACCTTGTGAGTAACTTTTTTTGGTTTTTTTACCACAGCTGCAACAGAAAATATTACCTGTGAAAGTTAGCTTAATCGCTTTACCAAAATATTGGTTTAGATTAACCAATTCATCGCCTAGTGGAAGATGATATTGAATCGGTTGAGTGTGATCTGCTTTTAGTTTACGCAGTGTACCTTGCATCTTTACGCCCCTAAAGATGTGAAAATTTAAGTGCGCAGTCTAGCAAAGCTGGTGGCTAGTTAAAAGAAAGGCCCTATAAAGGGCCTTTAATCATCTAAATAGATGTGAGATTACTGTTCGCGAGCAATGGCGCGATAAGCGATATCAGTACGGAACTCAACGCCGTCCCAATTGATTTCGTTTACCAGTGCATAAGCGCGTTTTTGTGCTTCAGTCACTGTGTGACCAAGTGCTGTTGCACAAAGGACACGACCGCCTGCTGTTACAACGTTTTCGCCGTCTTGCTTAGTACCTGCGTGGAATACTTTCTCGCCTTCAGCATAATCAACACGAAGACCTGAGATAGCATCACCTTTTGGATAGCTACCAGGGTAGCCTTTCGCTGCAAGCACGACGCCTACCGCTGCACGTGAATCGAACTTAATTTCAGTTTGATCTAGCTCTTCACGGTTTGCCGCTTGAATTAGTTCTACTAAATCAGACTGTAAACGTAGCATGATAGGTTGAGTTTCAGGATCACCGAAACGACAGTTATACTCGATTACCTTAGGTGTACCATCAGCGGTGATCATAAGACCTGCGTATAGGAAACCTGTGTAAGGAGCACCTTCACTAGCCATACCTTCAACAGTTGGGTTGATCACTTCGTTCATGATGCGCTCATGAATATCAGCGGTTACAACTGGTGCAGGAGAATAAGCACCCATACCACCCGTATTAGGACCTTGGTCGCCATTGTATGCACGTTTATGGTCTTGGCTTGTTGCGAATGGCAGCACGTTTTTACCGTCAACCATGACGATGAAAGAGGCTTCTTCACCTTCAAGGAACTCTTCGATAACAACACGACTACCCGCTTCACCGAATGCATTTCCAGCAAGCATATCGCGGATTGCTTCTTCCGCTTCTGCTTCTGTCATTGCAACGATCACACCTTTACCTGCAGCAAGGCCATCAGCCTTAACAACAATCGGTGCGCCTTTTTCTTTTAGATAAGTAAGTGCAGGTTCGATTTGTTCAAACGTTTGATATTCCGCAGTAGGAATATCGTGTCGTGCTAAGAAATCTTTTGTGAATGACTTAGAGCCTTCAAGTTGCGCTGCTGCCGCTGTTGGGCCGAAAATAGCTAGACCTTCTTCACGGAAACGGTCAACCACACCAATAACTAATGGTGCTTCAGGGCCAACAATGGTTAGCTCGACGCTATTGTCTTTTGCAAATGCAACGAGTGCATCTAGGTCTTCAACACCAATTGCCACATTTTCTAACTTAGGCTCTAGTGCAGTACCTGCATTACCAGGTGCAACAAAAACGGTTCTTACAGAAGGGTTTTGAGCGGCTTTAAACGCAAGAGCGTGTTCACGGCCGCCACTGCCAATGACTAGTACATTCATGGCGTATTTATCCTATTATAACTTTTTGAATTTTAGGGTCATGCGATCGCTTTCTCCAATTGCCTTATACTGCTCAGCTTTTTCTTCACCTAAAGCTAAACGTGGTGGCAATGTCCAAACACCTTTCGGGTGATTAGCGCTATCAAGAGGGTTAGCGTTAATTTCGCTTGCTTCTACCAATTCAAAACCTGCTTTTTTAGCAACTTCGATAACATAGCTTTGCTTCATATACCCTGATGACTTTTGGTCTTCGTCGGCACGGTGTTCTGGTAAACGGTGTTCAACAACACCTAAGATACCACCCGTTTTAAGCGCTTTATTAAATGCTTTAAATGCACTTAAAGTGCTGTCTTCGCCACCACGCATGTACCAGTTGTGTACATTACGGAAAGTTAAAACCATGTCAGCAGAGCCAGTAGGGGCAATGTCTGAGTGAGTGACCGGTGCAAACTCGGTAATTTTTACTTCGCTAAAGCGAGTATCTTCAGCCACTTTCTGTTTAAAGCCAGCCAGTGAGCGCTGGTAATAACCTACTTTTGAATCAGCAGGGAAATGCGCTGCATAAAAAGTACCCTGGCCTTTAACAGCAGGTGCTAAGATCTCTGAATACCAACCACCACCAGGCGCAATTTCAACCACTGTCATATTTGGCTTAAGGCCAAAAAACTCAAGGGTTTGTGCTGGGCGACGGTATTGGTCACGAGCACGGTTCTTATCAGAACGTGCGCTATCAGCAACTGCCGATGTTAACTGTGCAGAGCTAGATGATGTAGATGAACCTGTTGCAGAACAACCTGCAATAGCAGTTACAATGCTAGCAGCGAGAAGTGTTTTTAAACCGAATTTCATTTTTTATGTCCTTCACTTTGAGTGTGTTTTAAGCAGACTACTTGAAATTGGGAGAAAGAAAAAGCACGAAACGATGAATGTTTCGCGCATCTCGATTAGTGACGGAAGTGGCGCATGCCAGTAAATACCATCGCCATGCCAGCTTCATCAGCTGCCGCGATAACTTCTTCGTCACGCATTGAACCACCTGGTTGGATAACCGCAGTGATACCCGCTTCAGCAGCGGCATCAATACCATCACGGAATGGGAAGAATGCGTCAGAAGCCATTACAGAACCTTTTACTTCTAGGTTCTCATCAGCCGCTTTAATACCAGCAATCTTCGCAGAGTAAACGCGGCTCATTTGACCTGCGCCTACACCGATTGTCATACCGTCTTTTGCGTATACAATTGCGTTTGATTTAACGAACTTCGCGACTTTCCAGCAGAACATTAAATCTTTTAGTTCTTGTTCAGTAGGCTGGCGCTTAGAAACCACTTTAAGGTCACCCATTTCAACCATGCCTTGGTCACGGTCTTGTACTAAAATACCGCCATTAACACGTTTGATGTCAGCTTGCGTCGTTTTGCTTGACCATTCGCCACACTCAAGAAGACGAACGTTCTTCTTAGCAGCAACAATTTGCGTCGCTTCTGCAGAAATACTTGGTGCGATGATCACTTCAACGAATTGACGAGAAACAATCGCTTCTGCTGTGTTTGCATCTAGCTCACGGTTGAATGCAATGATGCCACCAAATGCAGACGTAGGGTCTGTTTTGAAAGCACGGTCGTAAGCTGCAAGAATGTCTTCATCTACCGCTACGCCACATGGGTTTGCGTGTTTAACGATAACACACGCTGGCTTGTCGAACTCTTTCACACACTCAAGTGCTGCGTCAGTGTCAGCGATGTTGTTGTAAGAAAGCGCTTTACCTTGTAGTTGCTTTGCAGTTGCAACTGAGGCTTCTTCAAGGTTGTTTTCAACATAGAAAGCTGCATCTTGGTGAGAGTTTTCACCGTAACGCATATCTTGCTTCTTAGTGAATTGCATGTTGATAGTACGAGGGAACTTAGTCTCAACAGCAGCTTCTTCAGTGTAGTCAGGAACCATTTTACCGAAGTAGTTGGCAATCATACCGTCGTATTGTGCTGTGTGCTCGTATGCTGCAATCGCAAGGTCAAAACGTGTTTGGTACGTCGTTGAGCCTTCGTTTGCTTGCATGTCTGCAATAACGCGATCGTAATCTGATGCGTTTACAACAATCGTTACGTCTTTGTGGTTTTTAGCTGCAGCGCGAACCATAGTCGGGCCACCGATGTCGATGTTTTCAATCGCATCTTCTAAAGTACAACCTTCTTTTGCAACAGTTTGTGCAAACGGGTAAAGGTTAACAACAACCATATCGATAGCCGAAATGTTGTTTTCTTCCATCACGCCTTCGTCTTGGCCGCGACGACCTAAGATCCCGCCATGTACTTTCGGGTGAAGGGTTTTTACTCGGCCATCCATAATTTCTGGGTGACCTGTGTAGTCAGATACTTCCGTGGCAGCAATGCCGTTCTCTGTTAGTAGTTTAAACGTACCGCCAGTTGAAAGTACTTCTACGCCTTGTGCACTTAGTGCGCGGGCAAATTCAACAATACCGGTTTTATCTGACACGCTTAGTAGCGCGCGACGAATTGGACGATGTATATCCATGATGGTTTGGGTTTCCTCAATGATTACTTAAGGGCTAGCTTAGAAGTGGGCTATTTTAGCCTAAAACGAATGAGAAAACGATTAAAAAGGCAGAGAAGAGGGTGAGAAAAACTGAATTTATGCTGTTGGTATTTTGTACAAAGCATGGTTAATTGAAATTTAAGTATTAGTTGCTTGCAGTGCTAAATTGTTAAAATTTAGGCAATAAAAAAGCACCCTAAGGCGCTTTTTTATTAATACCAACCCTCTTAATCAAGTGATTTATCTTGAGGCAAGTAAAATTAGTCGATAGCTAGGCAAAAATTTTGCAATTTAGTTGTTCTAAATAAGGAATTTTTAACGAAGCTAGCGCCAGTTTTAGTCCCTCAAAATAATTAAGTATTATTGAGGGTTGGTACAAGCATCAAGCAGAAACTGAAATTAGTTCATGCCGTACTTTTTAAGCTTCTTACGAAGAGTACCACGGTTGATACCTAGTAAGATCGCAGCACGAGTTTGGTTACCACGAGTATAAGTCATTACTTCTTCTAAAAGTGGTGCTTCAAGCTCAGAAAGAACAAGATCGTAAACGTCTTGTACGTCTTGACCGTTAAGCTGTTTTAAATAGTGGTGTACAGCTTTTTTTACTGCATCGCGCAAAGGTTGCGGTTTCTCTTGTGACTGAACGTGAGCGTTAGTAATAAATGGAGAAGTCACATTTTGTTCGAACATCTTTATGTCTCTTTCTTAGTTAGCTGCTAGTGTTTTAAAGTATTGCTCTAATGCCTCGATTTGCTCTTTTGGCGTTTCAAGGGCATTAAATACTCGCCTAAATTGACCTTCTTGGTCATGGGCCTGCAAATACCAAGATACATGCTTGCGTGCGATGCGCGCTCCCATCGGCTCCCCATAGAATTGATGAAGGTTCACTAAGTGCTCCATCAATATGCTTTGCACTTCAGACAATGCTGGTGCAGGCATATGCTCTCCGGTTCGCAAATAATGGTCTATCTCTCGGAAAATCCAAGGACGACCTTGGGCGGCTCGACCAATCATAATGGCATCTGCGCCCGTATATTCCAGTACCTGCTTCGCTTTCTCTGGAGAGGTAATATCTCCATTGGCAACCACAGGAATTGATATTGAACGTTTAATATCCCGAATAGTGGCATATTCAGCTTCCCCTTTGTACATGCAAGCACGCGTGCGACCATGCACAGCCAAAGAAGCAATTCCATTACGTTCAGCTATCTTTGCAATCTCAACACCATTGCGGTTATCGGTATCCCAGCCAGTACGGATCTTTAATGTCACCGGTACATCAACAGCTGCGACAACTGCCTGAACAATTTCTTCAACCAGTTGTGGATACTGCAATAATGCAGAGCCTGCTAATTTCTTATTCACTTTCTTCGCGGGGCAACCCATATTGATATCTATGATCTGCGCACCGTTATCTACATTGAACTGGGCTGCCTGTGCCATCAACTCAGGATCGGCACCTGCAATTTGTACAGAGCGAATACCAGACTCACCAGAATGATCCATACGGTTCATCGATTTATCTGTTTTCCATACTTTTGGATTTGAAGACATCATTTCTGACACCGCAAGACCGGCACCCATTCGACGACATAGTTGTCTGAATGGTCTATCAGTGATCCCAGCCATTGGTGCTACGATCAAGTTGTTTTCAAGTTGGTATGGACCTATACGCACTGCTATCCAAATCTGCCTCGTTTCAAGGGGCGCTAAGTTTACGGTTTTTTTTGAAAAAATCAAAGGCTAATAATTGAACATTATTGCTTTTTTTTTGAACTTTATATCTTGACTTTTGATAACAGTTTGAAGGGGCTTTCTTATTGGTGGTTTTTTAAGCAAAAACAGCATGTATGAAGAAAAATAATTTAGGTCATGAAAGTGAAAAAATCGTAAAGCCTGTTAAACACAGGCTTTAGCTGTTACAAGTTACTAACTCTACAGACAGAGTATTTTGCTTAACTTGCTTTCATTTGACCACTTACGCGCGTCCATTCCCCTTCTTGCGCAATTGCTTCAAGGTCAATAAATGGCGCATAAACATCGGCAACAGATTGTGCTTGCTCTTCTAAAATACCTGACATGGCAATCGCACCTGTTGGCTTTAAGAAGCCAAGAATGATTTCATGTAGTTCTCGAAGTGGCTGAGCAAGGATATTTGCTACCACAATATCAGCATGAAACTCAGGTTGGTTTTCAGGTAGATATACTTCAAGCTGGTCGGCTACGCCGTTACGCTCTGCATTATCTTTAGACGCAATCAATGCTTGCGGGTCAATATCAACTCCAATCACGCGCTCAGCACCAAGTTTGATTGCAGCAATGCCTAAAATACCTGAGCCACAACCAAAATCGACCACTGTTTTACCCGCCAAATCTTGGCTTTCTAGCCATTTTAAACAAAGGGCGGTTGTTGCATGTGTTCCAGTACCAAATGCAAGGCCTGGATCTAGCAGTACGTTTACGGCATTTGGTTCTGGAATATCACGCCAGCTAGGACAGATCCAAAGTCGCTCACCAAATTTGATTGGGTGGAAGTTATCCATCCATTCGCGTTCCCAATCTTTGTCTTCTAGCTGTTCTATTTTGTAAGTAAGCGTATCAGCAACATTGGCTTTTAGATACGCGACAACTACGTCCATATCGTGTGCAGCATCGAACAGACCAATCACCATGGTTTCTGGCCATAAGATGACTTCGCCCGGCTTTGGTTCGTATACCGGAGTATTACTGCCGTCCATAAAAGTGACTGATGGACAGCCTACGTCTAAAAGTAAATCACTGATTTGGTCAGCGCTTTCTTTGTTAGCGTGAATGCGAATTTGGATCCAAGCCATGGGTATTCCTAAATAATAAGTTAATAAAAAGGCCGCTTATAGCGGCCTTCAAAATAAGTTTTTTTTCTTAGCCTTTAACGTCTAAGAAGCTCTTTAATAAGTCTGAGCGTGAAGGGTGGCGAAGCTTACGAAGCGCTTTAGCTTCAATCTGACGAATACGCTCACGTGTTACGTCAAACTGTTTACCTACCTCTTCTAATGTGTGGTCGGTATTCATATCGATACCGAAACGCATACGAAGAACTTTTGCTTCACGAGCTGTTAAGCCTGCTAACACTTCGTTCGTTGCACCACGAAGACTTTCCATCGTTGCTGAATCAATCGGAGACTCAATTGTCGTGTCTTCGATGAAATCACCTAAGTGCGAATCTTCGTCATCACCAATTGGTGTTTCCATTGAGATAGGCTCTTTCGCAATCTTCAATACCTTACGGATCTTGTCTTCAGGCATCATCATGCGCTCAGCAAGCTCTTCAGGGCTTGGCTCACGACCCATTTCTTGTAGCATCTGACGTGAAATACGATTTAGTTTATTAATCGTTTCAATCATATGTACAGGGATACGGATTGTACGTGCTTGGTCAGCGATAGAACGTGTAATTGCCTGACGGATCCACCAAGTTGCATAAGTTGAGAACTTATAACCACGGCGATATTCGAACTTATCAACTGCTTTCATTAGACCAATGTTACCTTCTTGGATAAGATCCAAGAACTGTAGGCCACGGTTGGTGTATTTTTTCGCAATTGAAATTACAAGACGTAAGTTCGCTTCAACCATTTCTTTTTTCGCACGGCGAGCTTTAGCTTCACCAATACTCATACGACGATTGATGTCTTTGATACGCTCAATGGTTAAACCTGTGCTTTCTTCGATCGCTTTCAATTTGTTGATACAGCGCTCTACTTCAGGCTTAACATCTTGTAGTTTTACTGAGTACTTTTCGTTAGCTGCAATTTCAGCGTCAACCCAAGCCATATCAGTTTCGTTGTTAGCAAAGTGCTTAACAAAAGTCTTCTTCGGTACCTTGGCGATTTGTACCACTTGCTTCATGACAATACGTTCTTGAACACGTACTTTGTCCATCATTTCACGCATGTTGTTAACCATGCGATCGAATTGCTTAGGTACTAATTTGAAAGTACGGAAGTGGTCACCAATTTCAGTGATTGCTACTTGCGCTTCAGGGTGAGCACGACCTTTTGTTTCAAAGATAACGCGTGCAGCATTATAAAGTTCGCGAAGTTTTTCGAAGTTTTCGCGTGCTTCTTCAGGATCTGGACCTGTATCTGCTTCTTCTTCGTCTTCATCATCTGAGTCATCGTCTTCATCATCAAGCTCTTCTTCGCTTAATTCTGAACCGATGTGTGTAGCCGAGATTTGGGTCTCTTCAGCATCAGGATCAAAGAAGCCAGAAATAATATCGCTCAGGCGAATTTCTTCCGCTTCAAATTTATCCCATTGCTCAAGCAGGTAAGTGATTGCTTCAGGGTACTCAGCAACTGAGATTTGTACTTGGTTGATACCCTCTTCAATACGCTTAGCGATTTCGATTTCGCCTTCACGTGTTAGTAGTTCAACAGTACCCATTTCACGCATATACATGCGTACCGGGTCGGTAGTACGACCGATTTCTTTTTCCACAGTTGCAAGTGCGGCAGCGGCTGCTTCAGCAGCATCTTCGTCTGTCGTAGTTTCTTGCATCATTAGTTCATCGGCATCTGGTGCATTTTCAGCAACCTTGATACCCATATCATTGATCATACTAATGATGTCTTCTACTTGATCTGAATCTATGATGTCCTGTGGAAGGTGATCGTTAACTTCTGCAAACGTTAAGTAACCTTGTTCTTTACCTTTCTGAATCAGAAGTTTGAGTTGTGACTGAGGAGATTGATCCATAGAGAATTATGCTTCCACTCTGATAAGTTGATACAACAGGCGCTAGCACTACAGCATTTTAAGCTAGACGCACGTGAATAGAACATTATAACAGCAATGATTAATGTTCGCTAGTCATTCTAACGTTTAAGTGCCTGAGTTAATAACGCAAGCTCGAGTTTTTCGTCTCTACTTAAACCGTCGGTTTTGTCTTTTATTAATAGGGTCTCGTGTCGGTAATTTAAACACTGGTTTTCAATAAACTGAAAAGAATCTTTAAAATAATCTTCCAGCTTTTCATCAGCGACACCATGTTGCCAAACAGCCAGTTTTTTTAAAGCATCAAACTCAGGTGTATCTCTATATTGTTCGAGAAGTTGTGCCGTTGTTATGTCTATGTTTTGCAAACATAGGTGCTGTATGTTGAGCAGCAGTTGAATGCCGGGAATGGCCATTTCGGCAAGTTCAGGCATATACTCGACACTACTAGCAAGCTTAGGGTGCTGTAGCAATAAACCAATAGCACCACGCATAGGAGTCACTTTGAACTTTCTTTCTATTGAAAGTTGCTCATTTGGGTTATCGACCTTTTTAGCGAGCTGCTCTTTCGTTCGACCGATCAGCTTTGCCAATGTTTCTAGCAGGTTTTCTTGATAGAATTCACTGGGCACTTTAGAAATAAGCGGTAATGCATCGCTCATTAACTTGGCTTTTCCAGAGTCGGACGTGACATCGCAATTTTCTAGTAACTTGCGAAACAGTACTTTGGAAAAATCTTCAGCCTGATCTAAGCGAGATTCAAATGCGTCTTTGCCTTCTTCTTGCACCAGTGAATCTGGATCTTCACCATCCGGTAAAAAAACAAAGCGCAAAGACTTGCCGTCTTTCAAGTTGCTCAAAGCGTTCTCGAGTGCCCGCCAAGCCGCATCGCGACCGGCTCTATCACCGTCATAACAACAAATGACTAAATCGGTTGTTCTGAATAGAGTTTGCATATGCTCTGGTGTTGTGGCAGTGCCTAGTGCCGCTACTGCGTAACTTATGCCTTGTTCTGCTAATGCCACAACGTCCATATAGCCTTCAACAATGAGCATTTTTTCAAGCTTACTATTCGCTTGCTTTGCTTCATATAAGCCATACAACTCAAGACTTTTGTGGAAAATGCGTGTTTCAGGCGAGTTTAGGTATTTAGGGCCTTGATCATCACCCATCACACGTCCGCCAAAAGCGACGACACGACCACGCTTATCACGAATAGGGAACATCAATCTATTACGGAAAAAGTCGAATTGCTTTCCAGGTGTTTTTTCTGATGCGAGTTTCAATTCGAGTAGTTGTTGCTTTTGTGCTGGATTGCGAGCTAGTTGTCCGCCTAATGCATTCCATTCGTCAGGGGCATAACCAATGAGGTATTTTTGAACCGTTTCTCCAGATAAGCCTCTACCTTTAACATAATCGATGACTTGTGTGGCATTTTTATGATGTTTCAACTGGTGTTGAAAGAATTTTGCTGTTTGCAACATTAAGTCATAATCAGACTTTTTTTCTTGCATGCTGCGTTCAGGTTTACCTGAACCTTGCTCACGAGGTACTTCTAGATTTAAAAGTGCAGCGAGTTCTTCAATGGCATCAACAAACTCTAGTTTGTCGTAGTCCATCATAAATGAAATAGCGTTACCGTTAGCGCCACAACCAAAGCAATGGTAAAACTGTTTATCTCTAGAGACAGTGAATGAGGGAGTTTTCTCGTTATGAAAAGGGCAGCATGCTTGGTAATCTTTGCCCGCTTTTTTTAGGCCAATACGATTATCAATCAGGTCAACAATATCGGTTCTATCGAGCAGTTCGTCGATAAATTGTCTGGGAATTTTTCCTGCCATAAATACTCTAGAGCTTATACGAAGAAACCGAGCGCGTGGCTCGGTTTACTTAAACATACTATCAGTATGAGGGATTATGCGCTTAATCTTTGCTTAATTAAACCAGAAACTTTACCTAAATCGGCTTTACCTTCTGCTTTTGCTTTGATTAACCCCATAACTTTACCCATGTCTTGCATACCTGCTGCACCTGATTCGGCGATTGCAGCATCAATCAAAGCTAAGATTTCTTCTTCAGTCAAAGGCTGAGGTAAGAAAGCTTCAAGTGCTTCAATTTCATTGGCTTCAATTTCGGCTAAATCATCACGACCCGCATCTTTATACTGGGTATATGAATCACGGCGCTGCTTAACTAACTTAACTAAAACAGAGGTAATACCTGCATCATCTAGTGTCGTTTTATTGTCAATTTCACGCTGCTTGATTTCAGCAAGAACCATACGAATTGCACCAAGGCGAACCTTGTCTTTTGCTTTCATAGATTCTTTTTGTGCGTCTTTTAGCTGTATTAAAAGGCTCATTTATACAAGACCAAAAACGGATTAGTATAATTTAACGCGACGTGCGTTTTCGCGAGAAAGCTTCTTCATGTGACGCTTTACTGCAGCAGCTTTTTTACGCTTGCGCTCAGCTGTTGGCTTTTCATAGTGCTCGCGACGACGAACTTCTGAAAGGATACCTGCTTTTTCACATGAACGCTTGAAACGACGAAGTGCTACGTCAAACGGTTCGTTCTCTCTTACTTTAATTACTGGCATTAAAAATTCACCTACCTAATTTATGAGCTAAGCTCATCTGATCAAATACTGACCACGTGGTTCAAAAATGGTGCGGTATTGTAAGCTGAAGCATTGCCGCGTGTAAAGACTAAATTTTAGCAAATTACTTAGCATTTTCTTAATTTCGCTGATAAAGTCTGCAAAGTACTTGTCCTGCTTGTTTTTCTTTTAATACTTGCCAATTCTCAGGGGCATCAAAAGTACATTCTTTTTCAACTTCAACATAGATTAATGCCTCATCAGCAAGCCAATCATTCAGCTCAAGTAAATGGCAGCTTGGTTCTGCAAGCCCTTTTCTAAAAGGAGGGTCAACAAAAACTAAATTAAACTTAGCACCTTGATTTTCAATAGTTAAGTGCTCAATGGCACTTGTGTTTATTATGTTTGTGTTATCTAGTTTTAAGGTATTGGCATTGTTTTTTAATTGTTCAGCTGCCTTTTTATTTAATTCGATAAAGGTTGCATGTGCTGCAAATCGTGATAAACATTCAAACCCCAAGCCGCCAGACCCTGCAAAGCAATCAAGTACATTGGCACCTCTGGTATCTTGCATTAACCAATTAAACACCGTTTCCTTGACTCTATCAGTCGTTGGGCGCAGTCCTTCTAAATCATTAACAGGTAACTTTCGGCCGCGAAATTGGCCACTAATGATCCTAATAAAGCCATTATTCTTGATTCGTTGAGGTGCTGATTTTTTTCTCATGCTTTTGACATCAAACTGATTGTTATTTGGTGCTTAAATTAACCTAGGCAGCATTTTTACTACCTAGTGTTACGTGATACACTGGGCAAAGTTTTCAGTACAACTCTTATTGGCTAACTAAAAGCTTTGTTCTACCAGGGCGAGTTAGTTTATCAGACTTTATCTATATGGTATTTAGCGGGTATGGGAAAAAAGAATAAATTTCTGTCTTGGTTAGGCTTTGGCAAAAAAGATGAAGAGCAACAAAAGGCTCAACAAGCAGAAGAGCAGGCGCGATTAGAAGCTGAGAAGTTGGCGCAAGAAAAAGCCGAACGTGAAGAAGCAGAGCGCTTAGCGCGTGAAACCGAAATGGCTGAGCAAGCACGTTTAGAAGCTGAAAGACTAGAGCAAGAACGCATTGCTAAAGAAAAAGCCGAACGTGAAGAAGCAGAGCGCTTAGCGCGTGAAACCGAAATGGCTGAGCAAGCACGTTTAGAAGCTGAAAGACTAGAGCAAGAACGCATTGCTAAAGAACAAGCCGAACGTGAAGAAGCAGAGCGTTTAGTGCGTGAAGCAGAAGCGGCTGAGCAAGCACGTTTGGAAGCTGAAAAACTAGCTGAAGAAAAAGCCGAGCAAGAACGTATCGCAAGAGAACAAGTCGAGCGTGAAGAAGCAGAGCGTTTAGCGCGTGAAGAAGAAGCGGCTGAGCAAGCACGTTTAGAAGCTGAAAGACTAGAGCAAGAACGCATTGCTAAAGAACAAACCGAACGTGAAGAAGCAGAGCGTTTAGCGCGTGAAGCAGAAGCGGCTGAGCAAGCGCGTTTAGAAGCTGAAAGACTAGAGCAAGCACGCATTGCTAAAGAACAAGCCGAACGTGAAGAAGCAGAGCGTTTAGCGCGTGAAGTAGAAGCGGCTGAGCAAGCGCGTTTAGAAGCTGAAAGACTAGAGCAAGCACGCATTGCTAAAGAACAAGCCGAACGTGAAGAAGCAGAGCGTTTAGCGCGAGAAGCAGAAGCGGCAGAGCAAGCGCGTTTAGAAGCTGAAAAGCTAGAACAAGAACGTGTTGCTAAAGAACAAGCCGAACGTGAAGAAGCAGAGCGTTTAGCGCGAGAAGCAGAAGCAGCAGAGCAAGCGCGTTTAGAAGCTGAAAAGCTAGAGCAAGAACGTGTTGCTAAAGAACAAGCCGAACGTGAAGAAGTAGAGCGTTTAGCACGCGAAGCCGAAATCGCTGAGCAGGCTCGATTAGAAGCTGATAAATTAGCTGAAGAAAAAGCCAAAGCGGAAAAACCTAAAAAAGAAGGTTTCTTCTCTCGCCTTAAAAAAGGTCTTTTAAAGACAAAAGCAAATATTGGCTCTGGCTTTGCTTCTATCTTTAAAGGTAAGAAAATTGATGATGACCTATTTGAAGATCTAGAAACGCAACTGCTTACCGCTGATTTAGGTGTCGATACCACCATGAAGCTGATCGACAACTTGACAGATGCCGCTGACAGGAAGCAACTTAAAGATGGTGAAGCTCTTTATGACTTAATGAAGCAAGAAATGGCTGAAATGCTAAAAGTTGCAGAAAAGCCATTAGAAATTAATGCGGATAAAAAACCATTTGTGATTTTAATGGTGGGCGTAAACGGTGTTGGTAAAACAACGACAATTGGTAAGCTTGCCAAGCAGTTCCAACAAGAAGGCAAGTCAGTGATGTTGGCAGCAGGTGACACTTTCCGTGCAGCAGCAGTTGAGCAGTTACAAGTTTGGGGTGAACGTAATGATATCCCAGTTGTTGCTCAGCATACAGGTGCTGATAGTGCATCAGTGGTGTTTGATGCTTTCCAAGCAGCAAAAGCACGTAATGTTGATGTGTTAATTGCCGATACTGCGGGTCGTCTTCAGAATAAAGACAACTTAATGCAAGAGCTTGAAAAAATTGCGCGCGTTATGAAAAAACTGGACCCTGATGCGCCGCATGAAGTCATGCTGACCATCGATGCTGGTACTGGTCAAAATGCTATCAGCCAAGTTAACCTATTTAATAAAGCGGTCGGCTTAACAGGTATCACCTTAACTAAACTAGATGGTACCGCGAAAGGTGGTGTTATCTTTGCTGTTGCCGATAAGTTCCAGATCCCTATTCGTTATATTGGCGTCGGTGAAGGCATTGATGACTTGAGAACTTTCAAAAGTGATGATTTCATCGAGGCGCTATTTAGCCAAGACGATTAACCATAGAAATAAAAGGGAGTATTAACTCCCTTTTTGGTCTCAAAATAATAACATTTAGAGTAGGCCTAACATGATCCGATTTGAGAATGTAAGTAAAACTTACCCAGGTGGCCATAGAGCATTAGAAAAAGTCAGCTTTGAGTTAGCTGATGGTGAGTTAGCGTTTTTAACTGGCCACAGTGGAGCTGGTAAAAGTACGTTGTTAAAGCTTATTAGCGTCATGGAAAGGCCGTCAGCAGGTCATGTATATATTAATGGCGTTGACTTAAATGTTGTGAAAAATCGGCAAATCCCTTACGTACGCCGTGATATTGGAATTATTTTCCAAAACCATCGACTGTTAGATAGGTATAACGTGTTTGATAATGTGGCGCTGCCATTAGTGATTGAGGGGATGCACCACAAAAATATCACCAAACGTGTTCATGCTGCGTTAGATAAAGTGGGACTTTTAAATAAAGTAAAATGTCAGCCCAGTACTTTATCTGGCGGTGAGCAACAACGTGTCGGGATTGCGCGTGCTATTGTAAATTCTCCACCTTTATTACTTGCAGATGAGCCAACGGGGAACTTAGACCCAGAGTTATCAATGGAGATTCTCAAGCTTTTCGAGGATTTCAATCGTCATGGCACCGCAGTGTTAATCGCCACCCATGACTTGGGGTTAATCGCTAGAATGAAGTATCGAAGCCTTACTTTGGATCATGGTCGCTTAATCACAGATCCATTAGCGCAGGAGGTGCTATGAGTTTACTTTTTAAAAGTCGTAACTCTCAAGGTGGCAGCAATAACCGTAATGGCATTAGCGCACTGTACTTTTCGCTACTGAACTTTATTCGCCAAGGCGTAAATAGTTTAGGTGAGATGTGGCGAACGCCAATCGCCTCTTTAATGACTATTTTGGTACTAGGGTTGAGCTTAACCTTACCAGCGACTTTATATGTGGTCGTGAAAAACGTACAACAAGTGAGCAGCGGGTTTAGTGATGCCGCTGAGATATCTTTATTTGTAAAAGAAGAGCTCAATGATGCGCAAACGCAAACATTGGTAAAACGCTTAGCACTCTACCCAGAGATCGAAAGCGTCAGCTATATTTCGAAGTCTCAAGCTCTAAAAGAATTTAAACAGGTTTCAGGCTTTGGACAGGCGCTAGACTACTTAGATGAAAACCCATTGCCGAATGTGGTGTTAGTGACGCCGACCGTGCGTTACAGAAAACCTCAAGCAGCCCAGCAACTCTTGACTAAACTTGAAGCTGAAAGAGAGGTCGAATTCGGTAAGTTAGATATTGGCTGGTTAGAACGTTTAAACGCACTTTTAAGCCTATTAAAAGAAAGTGTATTTACAGTAGGACTGTTATTACTCAGTGCAGTGATACTTATTATAGGTAATACCATTCGTTTATCTATTATGGACAAGAAAGAAGAGATCCAAGTTTTAAAGCTGGTTGGTGCAACAAATGCTTTTATTCATACGCCATTTATCTGGACTGGTATATGGTATGGCGTAATAGGTGGATTTGTCGCATTCATGAGTGTGATCATGATGCTATGGTGGCTAGAGTCAGCAGTGGTTATGGTTGCAGGTGTGTATCAAAGTAATTTTGTATTAACCGGCTTAAATGGCAACGAGTTGTTAACTTTACTCTCATTGGCAGTTGGTCTTGGTTTTAGTGGTTCTTATATTTCCGTTAGAAAATATATTAAAGACATAGAGCCAGACAAAGTTTAATTGAAGATAAATAGAGAGTGCTAAAATTGCACTCTCAGCAACTTTTACGAACTTAACTGTCATTTATCTGTCATATCATTTCGTTAAATTCACAACTTGAAACACTTTTAAATTAATTTCAATAATCACTTTCTCTATATTTATCATTGGTTTATTTTTTTAATTCCAAAATTGAATAAAACTTCTTGCAATTAAGAACAGAAAAGTATTATATAGGTGTTAGCACTCTTAAGGTGAGAGTGCTAAAATCAGCTAAAATGTTTATCACTGAGGTGAAAAATGAGTAACGATATTTACGCAATGGCCCTGACAACAGGACAACAAAGCGCAAGTTTAGATGGCTACTTACAAACCGTAGGCCAAATTCCTATGCTTGATGCTGAGCAAGAGAAAGCACTAGCGACTCGCTTACATCAAAATGGTGATTTAGAAGCCGCTAAGCAACTTATTGTTTCTCACCTTCGCTTTGTAGCGCACATCGCTAAAAGCTATGCGGGCTATGGTTTGCCGCAAGCAGATTTAATCCAAGAAGGAAACATTGGTTTAATGAAAGCGGTAAAACGCTTTAACCCTGAAGTGGGTGTTCGCCTAGTTTCATTTGCTGTTCACTGGATTAAGGCTGAGATCCATGAATATGTATTGAAAAACTGGCGCATCGTTAAAGTTGCGACGACTAAAGCACAACGTAAATTATTCTTCAATCTACGAAAGAATAAAAAGCGTCTAGGTTGGTTTAACCAAGATGAAGTGGCGACTGTTGCAAACGAGTTAGGTGTAAGTGAAAAAGAAGTACGTGAGATGGAATCTCGTATGAGTGGCCAAGACATGGGCTTCGACTTAACATCGGATGATAATGATGATGCACCAGCAAGCAGCTTCTCACCGGTACAATACTTAACCGATCAAAGTGGCGATTTAGCTGATGTTGTTGAAGAAGAGCAATGGCAAGAGCAATCTCAAAACCGCCTGTTTGAAGCATTAAAAACCTTAGATGAGCGCTCTCAAGATATTATTAGCTCACGTTGGTTAGCTGATGAAAAGGCTACCTTACAAGACTTAGCTGCTAAATATAAAGTTTCAGCTGAACGAGTCAGACAGCTTGAAAAGTCAGCTATGAAGAAGCTGCAATCAGCAATGCACTAAAATAGAATAGATTTCATAAAATGCCGCTATCTTTAGCGGCATTTTTTTATGCCTGAATACAGCACAGAGTTAGTCAGCGAACTTTGAAATGCGAGAAAAGTACATTTGAGCTTACAAGTGTTCGCTAATTGATTATAATGCGGTGCTGATTTAAATAGGAGTATGGGTTTTGTTAGCTGTTTTACGTGTAATAGCTATGGCGCTATTCATTGTGTTGAGTTGTATTTTTGGTTTATTGCTCTCAATCATTAGGCCGTTTCATAGAAATAATGTGCATATTATTGCTAGCTGGTTTGGCAAAATGTCCACAGTGGTAGGGGTTAAGTTGGAAATTAATGTCGATCCCAGTGCCCAAACAGTCGGCCCAGCCATTTATGTTGCAAACCACCAGAACAACTATGATCTATTTACTCTACCTGCGGCAGTTCCTGAAAATACAGTGAGTATGGGTAAACACAGTTTAAAGTGGATCCCATTCTTTGGTCAGCTTTATTGGCTATCGGGTAATATTTTAATTAATCGAGGTAACCGCTCTAAAGCAATGGGCACCTTGGGCAAGTCTGTAGCAAAGATAAAAGGTAATGGCTTATCTGTTTGGATGTTTCCAGAGGGCACCCGAAGCTATGGCCGAGGTTTATTACCGTTTAAAACTGGTGCATTTCATACAGCTATGAACGCTGATGTGCCTGTGGTACCGGTTTGTATGAACTCAACCCATGATTGTATTAAGCTAAATCGTTGGGACAATGGTACAATCTATATTGATGTATTGGCACCGATCACCCTTGATAAAGAAATCAGTGCCAGAGACCATGCTAGTGCAACACATACCCTGATGGCTGAACGTATTGCACAACTTGATGACAAGGTAAAAGAAGATAATGGAAAACTGGCGCGAAATTAGTGAAGACATCGTCGAATCTTTAATTGAAGACGGCTCTTCAACAGAAAAACTATACGAAGTTGAACATCACTTTGTAAGTGAAGATTTTAAGCAATTAGAAGAAGCGGCTTTAGCTGCATTTAAACTTGGCTATGACGTAGAAGACCCAGCAGAGCTAGAGCTTGAAGATGGCAGTAAGATCTGGGGCTTTGATGTTGTTGTTGAAGCTGAGCTAGACGTTGACGTTATTATGGAAGATGTTGATAAGTTAGCTGCGCTTGCTATTGAATGCAGAGTTGAATATGACGGTTGGGGCACTTACTTCCAAGAGTAGGTTGAACTTACCAGAAATTACGAAAAGGAGCGAAAGCTCCTTTTTTAATGCACTTTTTATAAGATTTTTCTAGGGCGAATGTATTAAATTTAGTTTAAAAGATAGACGGGTTACGTTGAAAAATGATACAAACCATTCTTGTATCTAATTTGTTAAATTTATGTGCTTATGCTGGTTTCTTTGCCAATCTCTGAATTACAACCTGGGATGTTTGTAGATAGTGTATGCAAACAGCGCAGCGATGCCAAAATAAAAATAAAGTCCCGTGGTATGGTGCGGGATCAGGCGATTATTGCCCAGTTACTTTCTAAAGGGGTAATGGAGCTAAAAATAGACTTTTCTCAAAGTGATATTGATGTTCCGGAAAAGTATCTTCCAGAAGCAAAAGAAGAAAGCAAAGCACCTGAAAAAGTCGTTAACTCTGCTATAAAAAAATCAGTAAAACCTGCGGTTGCTGAAAAGTCTTTAGAGCAGGAATTTGCTATGGCAATTCAACAATTTGATCAACATTCTCAGCAATTAAAAAGTTTATATAACGACCTAACCATAGGTGCAAAGCTTGATGTTTCTCTGCTTAATCAAGTTAGTAATGAAATAGTCGACTCAGTTTTACGTAACAGTAATGCTATGGCGATTTTGAGCCGTTTAAAAGACAAAGATGGCTACAACTGGCGTCACATGATCAACTGCACCATTTTAATGAGTGTGTTTGCTAAATACCTAGGCATTAAAAATGAGCAAATTCAGCAGTTAGCACTAGGTGCTATGTTACATGATGTAGGCCATACAAAATTACCCCAAGGGATCATTAATAAAACCGAAAACCTCAATGAGTTAGAATTTAAAGCACTGAAGAAACATGTAGTGCAATCATTGGGGCTGGTAAAAGGGGAGTCAGGGATCAGCCCGCTGGTGATGGATATGATTTTAAACCATCATGAAAGGGTGGATGGTTCAGGCTACCCAAGAGGCTTATCGGGCTCAAAAATCAGCAAACCAGCAAGGATGATGGCGATTGTCGATGTTTATGATGCAATGACGTCAGAGCGCCCTCATCAAAACGGTGAAGAGCCCATCCATGCATTACGTTATTTACTGGCAAATAAGCATCAGTTTGATGCACAGTTAGTGCAAAAGTTTATAAAGTGCTTAGGGGTTCACCCTGTCGGCACTATTGTGCGATTAACGAATGATAGGTTGGCACTTGTGCTTGAAGGGAACAAACAATCACCTATGAAACCTAAGGTGAAAGTATTCTATAACACTAAGCACAAGCATCACATCACAGGAAAAGATCTTGATTTACATGCAGTCGAAGATGAAATTAAAGTCGTTGCCAGTGTCAGACCTAGTGATTATGAGCTCAATTTATCCCGCCTGTTAAGGTCTCATCTTTTAGTTTAGGTGTTTCGGAGCGTGTTAGGGCTTGCCATTTTGCAGATAATACCGCGCCGAGTTGACAGCTTGTCATCATAATAAGCCATAGAATAGTGCCCTGTTCAGTGTGAAGTGCAAAACAGCTAGAGGCCAAAGAAACGAGCGCAGCTAAAATTGTGCCTAACCAGAAAAGGTTGATAGGATTATCACATTGTCCTGCTTTATTACAGGCGCAGTAATTGGCTTTACAAAAGCAATAAACACTTAATCCTGCAAACATCAAAGAGACTAGAATAAGCATGACGAACATGATGAAGGCTCCATTTTATGTTCCATTAAAAGATAAGGCTTAGTTTAAAAAGGAGCCGAAAGATTGTCAATCTAAATGAGAATTAATATTATTTGGTTCTAGAAACGGTAGCCAATATGAATGCCACCAATAGACTTCACCTTTTCAGTATCAGCTTGTTCGCAGAAAATAAAGCATTCACCATCTTCTTCTTTTACGCCAAAGCTCGCGCCCACATAGAAGCCTTCTTTATCTTGGTTACTGAAGTAATAATTTGCTTTTGCGACTAAAAAGCCGTCACTTGCATAGGCAGCTTGTTGCCCGAGGGTTAGTCCTAAATCAACATGATCATTTAAATGATACTCATAGCCCAATGCATAGCCAATAATGCCTATTGAAGCAAATGCGCTATGTTTTTCATTTATATCATATGTGTATTTTGCACCGAGAACACCACCATGTTCAAAGTGGCCAGCACCGAATGACCAAGATGAATTATCATTTGCATGACTCGAAAAGCTGGCGATAGACAATGTTGATGCGAGTAAAAGCTGTTTAAGCATGGTTAATCCGTTTGTTGTTTTTATTGTCGATGAGTGTATCAGTTTGTTGTTGTTTTTAGAAACAAAAACGCGAGCCGAGGCTCGCGTTTTCTATGGTGTTAGCAATGATTAAAAGTGATATTACAAACTTTCAATCTTCGCTTTTTGCTCAAGTAATTTCGCTTTAGCATCAGAGTATTCGGCTAGCTTATCTTTTTCTTTAGCAAGCACCGCTTCTGGCGCGTTGTTAACGAATTTCTCGTTAGCTAACTTGTTTTGAACCTGTGCTAAGCCTTTCTCTGCTTTCTCAAGCTGCTTCGCGATACGAGCTAATTCAGATTCAACATCGATTAGTCCAGCCATTGGGATCATGATCTCAAGGTTACCAACATATGATGTTGCACACGCAGGTGCTTCGTCTTTGTTATCAAGTAGCGTGAACGCTTCAAGTTTAGCAAGAGACGCTAAGAAAGCTTCATTTTCCGTTAAGCGGCGCTTGTCTACGTCAGAGGCATTAGCAAGTAATACCGATAATGGTTTGCTTGGGCTAATGTCCATTTCACCACGGATGTTACGAATAGCAAGAATGAATTGTTTAACCCATTCTAGGTCGTCCATTGCTTGGCTATCAACATTTGCTTCATTGTATACAGGGAAACCTTGAACCATGATGCTAGTGCCCGTAGTTTCGATACCTGCAAGCGGTGCAACACGTTGCCAAATCGTTTCTGTGATGTATGGCATTAACGGGTGCATTAAGCGAAGTAGGCTTTCTAATACCGTGATTAGGGTATGACGAGTACCACGTTGCTGTGCTTCGTTACCTTTAAACAATACTGGTTTAGTAAGTTCTAGGTACCAGTCACAGAATTGGTTCCAAGTGAACTCATAAATGGTATTTGCAGCTAGGTCAAAACGGTAGTTTTCTAAATGCTCAGTATAGGTTTTAACAGTTGCTTCAAATTGGCCTAAAATCCAACGATCAGCGAGTGAGTATTGTTTTTCAGCGTCTGTAGCGAAGCCACAGTCTTGATCTTCTGTATTCATTAATACGTAACGGCTTGCGTTCCATAGTTTGTTACAGAAGTTACGGTAACCTTCAAGGCGGTTCATATCCCAGTTGATATCACGTCCTGTTGAAGCCATTGCAGCAAGGGTGAAACGCAGTGCGTCTGTACCGTGTGCTTCAATACCATTTTCGAATGTTTTACGGGTGTTCTTCTCAATTTTCTTCGCTAGCTGTGGTTGCATCATGTTACCAGTGCGCTTTTCAACTAGGCTTTCAAGGTCGATACCGTCGATCATGTCGATAGGATCAAGTACGTTTCCTTTCGACTTAGACATCTTATCGCCATTTTCATCACGGATAAGACCAGTGACGTAAACGGTTTTAAATGGTACTTGCGGCTTGCCGTCTTCATCTTTGATGAAATGCATGGTCATCATGATCATACGGGCAACCCAGAAGAAGATGATGTCGAAACCTGTTACCAATACGTCAGACGGGTGGAAGGTTTTTAAATCGTCTGTGTTTGCCGGCCAGCCTTGCGTTGAGAAAGTCCAAAGTGCAGACGAGAACCAGGTATCTAACACGTCTTCGTCTTGCTTAAGTGCAACATCATCAGCAAGGTTGTTATCGCGGCGTACTTCAGCTTCGTCACGACCAACATATACGTTGCCTTCGTTGTCGTACCAAGCAGGGATGCGGTGACCCCACCAAAGCTGACGTGAAATACACCAGTCTTGTACGTCATTCATCCACGAGAAGTACATGTTCTCGTATTGTTGAGGTACGAACTTAATGTCGCCATTTTTAACTGCTTCTTTTGCAGGCTCTGCTAGAGGCGCTACGCGCACGTACCACTGATCAGTAAGAAGTGGCTCAATCACTACGCCTGAACGGTCACCGTAAGGTACAGTTAGGCTGTGATCTTCAATTTTTTCTAAAAGACCAAGTTCTTCGAACTCTGCAATAATCGCTTTACGTGCATCAAAGCGGTCAAGGCCATGAAGGCGTGCAGGAATTGGCGCATCTAATTCAAGCTCTTTACCGTCGAATGTATAGCTTTCGCCTTCGCTTAATACCGCAGCATCTTTATTGAAGATGTTGATCATTGGTAGTTGGTGACGTTTACCTACTTCGTTATCGTTAAAGTCGTGGGCAGGCGTGATTTTCACACAACCTGTTCCTTTTTCCATGTCTGCATGCTCATCGGCAACAATTGCAATACGACGGTTTACGATAGGCAGTAAAATTTCTTTACCGATTAAGTCTTGGTAGCGCTCATCATCTGGGTTTACTGCCACACCTGTATCACCTAGCATTGTTTCAGGACGTGTGGTCGCAACAATGATGTAGTCTTTACCGTCTTTGGTTTTTACGCCGTCAGCAAGTGGGTAACGTAGATTCCACATGTGACCTTGTTTGTCTTTGTTTTCAACTTCAAGATCAGAAATCGCAGTGTGTAGTTTAGGATCCCAGTTAACTAGGCGCTTACCACGGTAGATTAAGTCTTCTTTGTGAAGGCGTACGAATACCTCTTTAACCGCTTCAGAAAGGCCTTCGTCCATAGTGAAACGCTCACGGTCCCAATCTACAGAAGCGCCTAAACGACGTAATTGTTTAGTGATAGTGCCGCCAGAGTGGTTTTTCCACTCCCAAATTTTATCGATAAATGCATCGCGGCCTAGGTCGTGACGTGTTTTACCTTCTTCAGCAGCTAACTTACGCTCAACAAGCATTTGTGTTGCGATACCCGCATGGTCAGTACCTACTTGCCAAAGCGTGTTGTTACCTTGCATGCGCTTATAACGAGTCAGCGTGTCCATGATGGTGTCTTGGAAAGCGTGGCCCATATGTAGGCTACCTGTGACATTTGGTGGCGGGATCATAATTGAGTATGCTTCGCCTTTACCTGATGGTTTAAAGTAACCATTGTCTTCCCAGTCTTTATATAAAGACTGTTCTATATCTTGTGGATTATAGGTTTTATCCATTTCACAGAACCTTAATTAGTGCTTAATTTTCAATTTCTTGAGTTGAAATGTTGGCGCCAAGCTGACGTAAGTGCACAAAGCGCTGACGCGCGGCTTGCTTGGCGTTTTGCTCCGTCGGTACAAAATCATATACCTGACTGAAGCGTCTTATAAAGTCGGGTAGGGTGGTGGCTAAATTAATTAGCACATTGCGTCTACCAACGGGGGGTGTTTGGCCAATCTCGACAGGGGCACCGCCTTTGGGGCCTTCGCCTTGCAGGTTGTGGGGCACAAAACTATCGGGTTCGAAACACCATAATTGCTCATCAATTAGATGGGCGTCATCAATCGAATCGACGTAGATAAACACACGATGGCCAGCTCTAAACTGCTTAGCAGCAGCGCGAGCGGCAAGATCAAAATGAGCCGGGATAGATACTTCCGGCTCATTATTTTGTTTTAACACATAAAATCGTGCGTTGATGGTCATAAATTCGCTTCAAATTACATATTTTAACGGTTTTACAGGGTTAAAATAAGCGTTCAAAATAAACCCGCATTTTGACACAGAACGAACTGACCATCAATCACTCACAGCGGTTAATCTGCTTGGGTTTCAGTTGGTCCAACACGATTTAATAGGTATTGTGTCAACATAGGTACAGGTCGACCTGTCGCGCCTTTGTTTTTACCACTCTTCCAAGCTGTACCTGCGATGTCTAAGTGTGCCCAATTGTACTTTTTGGTGAACTTAGATAAGAAGCATGCTGCAGTGATAGTCCCTGCTGCACGACCACCAAGGTTTGTGAAGTCAGCGAATGGACTTTCAAGTTGCTCATGGTAGTCATCCCACAATGGTAGTTGCCATGCACGGTCACCACTTTGATCAGATGCTTTTAATAAGTCATGCGCAAGTGGGTTGTGATTTGACAGTAAACCCGTTGCGTGTGCACCCAGAGCTACAATACAGGCACCTGTCAGAGTTGCTACATCCACCACGATTTCAGGCTCGAAAGCTTCAACATAAGTCAGTGCGTCACACAATACTAGGCGACCTTCCGCATCAGTGTTTAATACTTCAACTGTTTGGCCTGACATCGTAGTGAGGATGTCGCCTGGGCGGTAGGCGTTTGAGCTTGGCATGTTTTCACAGCCTGCTAGTACACCAATAACATTAATCGGCAACTGAAGCTCTGCAACTGTGCGCATTAAACCTAGCACGCCTGCGGCGCCACCCATGTCGTATTTCATTTCATCCATAGCTTCGCCAGGTTTGATTGAAATACCACCTGAATCGAACGTCAGACCTTTACCGACAAAGACAACCGGTGCTTGCTCTTCCGGCGCACCATTGTAGTGAATTACTGACATGACTGATTCGTTATCACTGCCGCGACCAACTGCTAGGTATGAGTGCATACCTAATTCTTCCATTTCTTTTTCACCGACTAGATTTACAGAAATGTTGTCAAAAGATTCTAATTCTTGAGCTTGCTCACCTAAGTAACGAGGGTTACAGATGTTTGGTGGCATATTGGCTACGTCTTTACACAGTTTTGCACCTGCAGCAACGGCAAGGCCATGCTCAATGGCGTTTTCGCCAATGGTTAACTCGCGACGCGTTGGTACGTTGAATACGATTTTACGAAGCGGGCGACGTGGATCTGTTTTTTTGCTTTTTAACTGATTAAATGTATACAAGCAGTCTTGTGTTGTTTCTACTGCTTGACGAACTTTCCAGTAAGTATCACGGCCTTTAACATGTTGCTCAGTTAAGAAACACACTGCTTCCATTGAGCCTGTTTCATTTAATGTGTTGATAGTTTTTGAGATGATTTGTTTATATTGTTTGTCATCTAATTCACGTTCTTTACCGCAACCAACAAGTAGTACGCGCTCGCTTAAGATATTTGGAACGTGATGAAGTAGTAATACTTGACCAGGCTTACCTTCTAAATCACCACGACGTAGTAAATTTGAAATGTAACCTTCACTGATCTTATCCAGCTGTTCACCGATTGGAGATAAACGACGCGGCTCATATACGCCAACTACAATACAGGCACTGCGTTGTTTTTCGGGACTACCACTTTTTACGCTGAATTCCATTGTGACTCCTGAGTCTAAATTATGTCTTTTTGAACTTTATCTGTCTTCGCTTATCCATATCATAAATGCATGATTATCTAATATGCTTAGTATGATATTTGGTTTTGATGACATATAATAAACTGACTAAAATAATCAGTTTACTCAATTTTTCCTACTATTCCAGTGAAACACGATGTTTTATAGGGGCATATTTTGCTAATTTTTCGCTACCTAACAGCTGAAGTCTTGAAGTCGCAAATTGCTGTCTTTCTCACTTTAATGACTATTTTTGTCTCACAAAAGTTTGTCAGAATACTAAGTGATGCAAGTGATGGTGGCACACCAAGCAATTTAATTCTTTCTTATTTGGCGCTTAAACTCCCGCAATTGGCGGTTTATATACTCCCTTTAAGTCTGTTTTTAGGGATTATATTGGCCTACAGCCGTATTTATGCCGACAGCGAGATGACTGTGCTTAAAGCGTGCGGTGTGAGTGAATGGTATGTGGTGCGTGTAACGCTGGTATCAAGTGTGGTTTTTGCTTTATTAGCGGGGGCGTTAAGTATGTATGTGGCACCTTGGGCTAATGAAAAAGAATACCAGCTAAAAGAACAAGCTGAAGCAGATGCGGGTTTGTCGAGTTTAAGGGCCGGGCGCTTTCAACAAACTGGCAACGAAAAAGCCGTGGTATTTATCCATGATATCAACCAACAAGGTAGAGAATTAAACAAAGTATTTGTTGCTCAGCTACCTGATAAAGAATCTTCACAAGCCGCACGCTTGGTATATGCACAAACAGGGCGTGTTATTGAACAAGAAACTGGCGAGCAGCAATTACAACTTGATAATGGCTTTCGTTTTGAAACCGACGGTCAAAGCCAAGCGTTAAGTAAAACTGAGTTTGGCACTTATCAAGTACAGATCCAAGAGCAAGAAATTGAACATCAACGTCGCAAGCTAGAAGCAATCCCGTCAATGCAGTTGCTTGAACTGGGCACACCTGAAGCCATTGCACAATTTCAGCTCCGCCTTTCGACACCGATTTCGATTATGTTACTCACGCTTATGGCTGTTCCTTTGAGTGTGGTAAACCCAAGGCAAGGTAAGTTTGCCAAGTTGGTACCTGCGATTGGTTTATATCTAGGTTATTTTATTCTTCTCAATGCGGGTAAGTTTCTAGTTGCAGAAGGAAAAGTACCTACTGCGGTAGGGCTTTGGTGGATACATGTTAGCGCACTGTTTATCGGTGCTTATTTAATAGCGAAAGGTCGTCCATTTGGCGTCTGGTTACGTTCATTATTTGCTAAGCGAGCACAAACAGCATGATGAAAACGTTAGATTGGTATTTAGGCCGTAGTATCTTACAAACAACCAGTTTTGCATTGCTGGTCTTTGTTGGTATTAATACGCTGATTAAGTTTATAGAGCAATTAAAGTCTGTAGGCCGAGGCACCTATGATATAGCTGCTGCTTTACTTTACACCTTATATAGCATGCCTTCAGATATTGTTGTGTTTTTCCCTATGGCCGCGCTAATAGGTGGTTTGATGGGGTTAGGTGCGCTGGCATCGAGCAGTGAGTTGGTTGTTATGCAAGCTGCAGGCTGGTCAAGGCTACAAATTATTGGTTCGGTCATGAAAACGGCGATCATTCTGGCGCTCTGTATGATGGCATTAGGTGAATGGGGGGTGCCACAGTCAGAAAAAATGGCAAAGCAAATTCGAAATCATGCCATATACGGTGGAGAAGTCTTTAATGCGCAACAGGGTGTATGGGCTAAAGATGGTAATAACTTTATAAATATCGGAAATGTTGAGCAAACGGGTGATCTGAAAGACGTCAGTATTTATCATTTTGATGACTCATTGGCATTAACAAAAGTCACGCGTGTGGAGGCCGCAAAAAGTGTTCCTCAAGGGTGGCAGTTTCAAGGTGTGGAAGAAATGATGGTAACGGATGAGCAAATTACTACTCAATATAGTGAATCAATGCTCTATGCGTCTCAGCTCACAGCCGAGAAGCTAGACGTCG
The DNA here is from genome assembly GCF_042848605.1 of Pseudoalteromonas sp. MTN2-4. Taxonomy (NCBI): domain Bacteria; kingdom Pseudomonadati; phylum Pseudomonadota; class Gammaproteobacteria; order Alteromonadales; family Pseudoalteromonadaceae; genus Pseudoalteromonas; species Pseudoalteromonas sp. MTN2-4. Next base: position 948,097 of record NZ_BTGK01000001.1, on the reverse strand, counting down.
TTTCTGTAGACCCAGAATCATTGTCTTTTAAAGGCTTGATGTCGTACTTATCGTATTTAGCTCAGAATGATCAAGATACCAGTACCTATGATTTGGCGCTTTGGCGAAAAGTGATGCAACCTCTAACAATCGCAGTGATGTTGCTAGTTGCACTGTCATTTATTTTTGGCCCTCTGCGTTCTGTTAGTATGGGCGCGCGTATTATTATGGGGGTAATAACAGGCTTAGCATTCCATTTAAGCAATGAGATTTTTGGCCCCATTGTTATGGTTTATAACGTCCCAGCATTTATCGGCGCAGCGATGCCAGCCGTACTGTTTGTATTAGTGGCAACTGTTTTGTTGAAGCGCCAGCAGTAGAGCGCTGAATTTACATTAAAAAAGCCAGCATTTGCTGGCTTTTTTAATGTAAAAACTTTTGGTTAGTGGTCTCTAGAAACAGATAAGTTAGCTAGAGCTATGAGGGCTTGTTTATAATCAGACTCGGGTAAAATACTTAAATAGCCGATCGCCTTTTGTGCTTCACCACGTGCTTTATCCATTGCAAAATCAAGCGCTTTAGTATCAGATAAGGTTACTAAAATGTCATTTAAAAACTGCATGCCATTACCTGTTTCAATGGCTTCTCTAATTTGTGCCACCTGTTGCTCAGAGCCTTTTTGCATTGCATAAATAAGTGGTAATGTAGGTTTGCCTTCGGCTAAGTCGTCACCTAAATTTTTACCCATCTGCTCAGCGTTCGCGCTGTAATCTAAAACATCATCGACAAGTTGGAAGGCTGTGCCTAAGTGCATACCATACAACTTTAAGGCGTCTTGTACTTCAATACTTTGTTCAAGTACAACGGCAGGTAGCTGTGTGGCTGCTTCAAACAGTTTTGCAGTCTTACTGTAGATAACCTGCATATAACTCTGCTCAGTGGTATCCGGATCATTACAGTTCATTAACTGAAGTACTTCACCTTCTGCGATGACATTGGTTGCATCAGCTAGAATTTGCATTATTTGCATGTTCTGTAAGCCGACCATAAGCTGGAACGAACGCGTGTAAATAAAGTCTCCGACCAAAACACTTGCCGCATTTCCAAACTCTGCATTTGCTGTTGGTTCGCCCCTTCTAAGTGCTGATTCATCTACTACATCATCATGAAGTAGGGTCGCAGTGTGAATAAATTCGATGATTGTTGCGAGGGTTATATGCTTGTTGTCATTACAACCGAGCGCACGGGCTGCAAGTAGGGTAAGCATTGGTCTAATGCGCTTTCCGCCACTATTCACAATGTATAAGCCTAGCTGATTTACTAGTGCCACATCAGATTGCATTTGTGCATGAATAAGTTGATTGACGTCTTGCATGTCATCTGCAATTAACGTCTGGATAGCTTTGATATCCATCTTGCTCCGAGCCAAGTTTGGTAATGATAAAACGCGCGAATTGTACTACAAAAATTACGTAAGCTCGATAATTAGTCGTGAATTGAGACCAAAAAAACTATTAACTTAGTGGTTTGTCTGTTTATTGAACTACCATAAAAGCGCTTTGTCGTCGTTTTAGGGAGCCAGATTTGTGTTACCCAAAAGCTGATAAATCGGCGAAAAATAACTTTGGTTTATAGGGATTTTTCGATAAACTGTCACGAAATAGTAATTCGCCCTCGTCGTAGCTAATTTTTATGCAAAATCTACAAAATAGGGTTGCGTGAAGTTTCACATTAGCGTAAACTTCGCGCCCTATTGAAGAATATTAAGTTGCGTCGATTTGAGGGCGCACAACGGAGTTAAATATGTACGCGGTTTTCCAAAGTGGTGGTAAACAGCACCGTGTGACTGAAGGTCAAACAATTCGTCTAGAAAAATTAGACGTTGAGACTGGTGCAGCAGTTGAGTTCGATTCAGTACTTCTAGTTGCTGATGGTGAGAAAATCGAGATCGGTGCACCGTTCGTAAACGGTGGTAAAGTGACAGCTGAAGTTGTTTCACACGGTCGCGGTGAGAAAGTTAAGATTGTTAAATTTAGACGTCGCAAGCATTCTCGTAAGCAGATGGGCCACCGTCAGTGGTTCACTGAAGTTAAAATCACTGGCATTAGCGCTTAATTTTTAGAGGTACAGAAAGATGGCACATAAGAAGGCAGCTGGTAGTACTCGTAACGGTCGCGATTCAGAAAGTAAACGCCTAGGTGTTAAACGTTTCGGTGGCGAATCAGTTTTAGCGGGTAGCATCATTGTTCGTCAACGTGGTACTAAGTTCCACGCTGGTTCTAACGCAGGTATCGGTAAAGACCACACTATCTTTGCAAAAGCAGATGGTAAAGTAGTTTTCGAAACTAAAGGCCCTTTAAACCGTAAATACGTTAGCATCGTTGCTGAGTAATCGGTAAAGATTTAGAAAAACCCCGCTACGGCGGGGTTTTTTTTTGTATGTAAATTATTTTAGGTCTTTATCTAGCAACACAACTCTAGTAAGCAGGAAGCAATAGCTTGAGTTATAATTTGCTATCAGACCTCCCAAAACAGAGAGAAACCATGAAGTTTGTCGATGAAGTTGTAATTAGAGCTGAAGCTGGCGACGGCGGCAGTGGCATAGTGTCATTTCGCCGTGAAAAATATGTTCCTGATGGTGGCCCTGATGGCGGTGATGGTGGTGATGGCGGTAGTGTTTATCTCGTTGCTGATGAAAACTGGAATACATTAATTGACTATCAGTTTGAGCGATTCCATCGTGCAGAGAGAGGCACAAATGGCCAATCGCGAAACTGTACAGGTAAAAAAGGTGCCGACCTGTTCCTAAAAGTGCCTGTTGGTACACGTGTCACTGACGAAGACACTGAAGAGTGCTTAGGTGATTTAACGCAGCATGGTCAAAAGCTGCTTGTTGCTAAAGGTGGCTTTCATGGTTTAGGCAATACGCGTTTTAAATCGAGTGTAAACCGAGCGCCGAGACAAAAAACGTTGGGTACGCCAGGTGAAGTTCGTAACCTTAAGTTAGAGCTCATGTTACTTGCTGACGTTGGATTGCTAGGTTTACCAAATGCAGGTAAATCGACATTTATCCGAAGTGTTTCAGCAGCTAAACCCAAAGTGGCTGATTACCCGTTTACAACTCTAGTACCAAATCTTGGTGTCGTTCGCCCAGAAGCGAGTAAATCATTTGTGATTGCGGATATCCCCGGTCTGATTGAGGGCGCTTCAGATGGTGCAGGGCTTGGTATTCGTTTCTTAAAGCACCTAGAGCGTTGTCGTGTGCTGCTGCATATTGTTGATGTGATGCCAATTGATGGTACAGACCCGGTGGATAACGCCTTCTCGATCATTAACGAACTACATCAGTACAGTCCTAAATTGGCTGATAAGCCTCGTTGGTTAGTACTTAATAAGATTGACCTACTTCCAGAAGACGAAGTAGAAGAAACTTGTGAGCGTATCGCTGAAGATCTTGGTGCCGAGGTTGTATATCGTATCTCTGCTGCAAACAAAAAGAATACTCAACCCTTGTGCTATGACATTATGGCGTTACTTGAGAGTATGCCTAAAGATAAGTTTGAAGAAGAGCAAGTGGAAGAAGAAGTTGAGTTCAAGTGGGATACTTATCATCGTGAAGCGAAGAAAAATGCGCAGGACGATGACTGGGATGACGACTGGGATGAAGATGATTATGATGTGGAAGTTATCTACGAGAGATAACTTTTAATAAAAGGGCTTTTAAAGCCCTTTTTTAATACTAAATACCTAGGGAGTAACAATGATTATTTCTATGATTGCAGCAATGGCGAATGATCGTATTATAGGCGATGATAATCAGATGCCATGGCACCTACCTGCTGATCTGCAACACTTTAAGCGTGTTACCATGGCTAAACCAGTGGTCATGGGGCGTAAAACATTTGAATCAATAGGTCGCCCATTACCAGGGCGCCGCAATATTGTGATAACCAGAAATGCAACTTATAAAGCAGAAGGAATAGAGGTTGTTTCGAGCCCAGAGGAAGCTTTGACTTTGTTAGAGGGCACTGAAGAGGTGATGATTATAGGTGGTGGTAATATCTATAGTCAATTCTTACCATTAGCAGAACGCTTATATTTGACCTTTATTGATCTAACAGTTGCTGGCGATACGCAATTTCCTGATTATGAAAAAGACTATCAGTGGACAGAAGTAGAGTCTGAGACTCACAAGCCAGATGAAAGAAATAAGTATGGCTATACCTTTGTAACTTTACATAAAAAGTTATGAGTTTGTTGCGGTAGATTATATTGATTGCTACAATTATATACGTATTCTGTTACGAACAAAGTATTAAAGGGTCGACGAAATGAAATTATCTACCGCACTTGTATCAGCTTCGCTGGTTGTTGCGTCTTTTTCTTTTAGCTTTTCAGCACAAGCCAATGATCAATTAGCTGCATCATTGTGTGAATATGTTGCTGCAGACGATAAAGGTGGTTTGCGTAAAAAGCTTAAGAGCTCTCGTCTAAAAATAAGGAACATTTTCGATGGTGTGTTATGTAATGGTAATAATCTGTTACGTCATGCGATTGCTAGTAATGCGGTAGGTGCCGGCGAGTATATTGTAAAGAACTTACCAAAAAGTAAATTAGCCGATGGTGCTGATATTGCTTGGGCAGAAGGCAACGGCCATGGTGGTTCGGCTTTAATAGGTACAATTAAAGCGCGTGCTGGTTTATAAACATAGTCTGTTCTTATAGTTCTAAAAGCCAGAAGGTATTTCTTCTGGCTTTTTTGTTTTTACAAAAATTTAAACACATTAAACTATTATTTCAGTGTGCTTTTCAATCAGTTAGTTTAAAAGATAAACATAAGTTAGATGTATTGAGCTAAGCTGCATATTCTATGAGCATTTGACAATAATTTACTATAAAAGTGTTTGACTTATTTTCGTAAGCCTTTATTATACGCATCCACAAGACGGAGAGGTGGCCGAGTGGCTGAAGGCGCTCCCCTGCTAAGGGAGTATAGGGTTTGTAGCCCTATCGAGGGTTCGAATCCCTCCTTCTCCGCCATTATTTTAATGGTTGTCTTATAAGACGGACGCGTAGCTCAGCTGGATAGTTTATTTAGCAATGATGGCTACGAACAGTGTTCGCATCGTAGATGTTAAGATGTAAAACAAACTCAAATACGGACGCGTAGCTCAGCTGGATAGAGTACCTGGCTACGAACCAGGCGGTCGGAGGTTCGAATCCTCCCGCGTCCGCCACTTTCTCAAAGTGGTTAAATATATGGGTATCTCAAGTTAGATATAAAATAACTTGTTCCGGACGCGTAGCTCAGCTGGATAGAGTACCTGGCTACGAACCAGGCGGTCGGAGGTTCGAATCCTCCCGCGTCCGCCACTTTCTTAAAGTGGTTAAATATGTGAGTATCTAAAGTAAGATATAAAATAACTTGTTCCGAACGCGTAGCTCAGCTTAATAGATTATTTAGCAACGATGGCTACGAACAACGTTCGCATCTTAGATGTTAAGATGTAAAAAACTAGAATACGGACGCGTAGCTCAGCTGGATAGAGTACCTGGCTACGAACCAGGCGGTCGGAGGTTCGAATCCTCCCGCGTCCGCCATCTTTCTAAGATGGTAAAAATAGAGAATTTGATATACGGACGCGTAGCTCAGCTGGATAGAGTACCTGGCTACGAACCAGGCGGTCGGAGGTTCGAATCCTCCCGCGTCCGCCACATCAAACCAATTGATGTGAGAAATAACCGACGAAAGTCGGTTTTTTTATGCCTGCAACTTATATATCTACTGTGCTTATAAACTAGACGGTCTGAGGTTCACTCCTCATAAAGTAAGTCCCGCGTCCGCCACATCAAACTTTTGAGGTGAGAAATAACCATTGAGCGTCGGTTTTTTATGCCTGCAATATATATATCTACTGTGCTTATAAACCAGACGGTCTGAGGTTTACTCTTAATCAAGTATTCCCACCTCTGCAGTAGCCAATTTGCTTTTCGTCGGAAAGCTTACAGCTCTTTAGAGTAAAGTACAGCGTTATGCTGACCTTGCTCATCTTGATGAATGAAATGCTTTATATAGTGCATACCAAGTTTCTTCATAATATTGATGGAGTCTAAGTTGCCTTCAAGGGCCTCGGCTGAAAAAGCGGCGTATGCTTTGTCAGTAGCGAGTGTATTAGCTATATGTTGTGCAGCTTCAGTCGCATAACCCTTGCCCCAACTCATTTGCTTAAAGCGCCAGCCCAGCTCTAAATTACAGTCGTTACGCTGACCTGTAAAAAAGCCCATCGGACGAACTAATATCCAACCAATGAACAGATCCTCTTCTAAGGTATTTACTTGCCATAAGCCCCAACCTTTTTCTAAATTTGTGAACTGATCTAAGCGAGGAATGAAAACCTCTCTAATCGTCTGCATCGAATTAGGCTTACCATGCGTTAAATATTTCATGACTGCAGGATCTTGGTCCAATTCGAATAGCAAATCGGCATCATTTTTATCCATGAGTCGATAACGTAATCTTTGCGAGTTTTGTATCTTCATTTGAGTTCCCTACTGCTTTTATTAATTTAGTTGATTACAATATGAGGCTTGTAATCTAAGGGGCATTAGTGAAAAATTCAGTATTAATTCTACGTCAAAAGCAAATTGCTGCGGCCAAGCGAGAGTTTAAAGCGCGCGGTTCGAAACTATCCCGCTGTGAAGCTTGTTTGCTTTCTGAACATTTGTGTATCTGTGACAAGCTTCAAGTTGCCGAAGAATGTCAAAGTGCAGTGTGCCTATTAATGTATCACAATGAAAGTTTTAAGCCCTCAAATACGGGTCGTTTAATCGCAGATGTGGTGCCTGATAATTACGCTTTCCGTTGGGATAGGACTGAGCCAGATGAGGCATTGCTATCGCTTCTAAAAGATCCAAGCTATCAGCCAATTGTCGTTTTCCCCGCTGATAGCACAGAGCCTGAACGCGTTATTACTAAAATTGAACGTGTTGAGTCTAAAAAGCCATTGTTTATTTTTTTAGATGGAACATGGCGTGAAGCGAAGAAAATGTTTAGAAAGAGTGAGTATTTAGATACTTTCCCGGTTCTTTCTGTGTCACCTGATTCTCTATCAGATTATAAACTTAGAGTTGCTCCGCATGCTCATCAGCTAGGTACTGCAGAGGTCGCGTGTGTCATATTAGCTGAAGCAGGAGAAAGCTCTGCTGCAGAGAAGTTAACAGCTCACTTTATTGATTTTAGAGATGCTTACTTAAAAGGAAAAAGAAGTTTAAGTTAAACTCATAGCCGCTAAACGAAGAAACGCGGCTCTATGAGCCGCGTTGACGGAATCTTCTAAGCGTCCTGCTTGTGTTTTGAGCTGATCAACTCCATACAATCAATGTCCTTTCACTCGCATTTTTATAGTTAAGCAAGTACTACTTCCTGTAGTGTCCTTCATTGGCTTCATGCCAAACATCCATATGCCCTTATCCGAGCTTCCTGCCGTTATCCATAACAAATTAGGCCATCATGGCTCCATTAAATCCTATATACATCCAGTATGGCTCACCTTGAGCGCCCATCCTGTTGTTCCATAAGTTAATTAAACCGTATTTGGCAATAATTAACTATTACAGTCCATTACACATCATGTGATTTACTGCCATCACTGGCTTCCTGAAAATATGATAAAAGTTTAATGGAATAGCGAAGTTAAAAAAGATTAAAAATTTAATTATTTCGAGAGCTGAATTGGTAGTAAGTTTTCAAGTTTATGATAAATAATGATTAATTTTATTGTTGTTGTTTTGTTGAGCTAGGTTTTACTTCAAAGCGACAGTTAAAGTAAGAGATCTCTTACATATTAAGCTGCTAATTAGACCTGAATAGAAAAACAAGTTACAGTTTTTAATCAGTAAAAGGGTGTACTTTGAAACTAGAATAGTTAAAATTAGTTGATAATAATTATTGTTTGGCTTTGGAGGCCTTATGAAAAAAGCATTGGCTATTCTACTCTCAACTGTCACGTGTTTGCCTGCTATGGCAGCCGAAGAAATCAACATTTATTCTTTCCGTCAGCCTTTTCTAATTCAACCTATTCTTGATGATTTTACTAAGCAAACTGGTATTAAAACGAATGTGGTCTTTGCAAAAAAAGGTCTAATTGAAAGAGTTAAGCGTGAAGGTAAGCATAGCCGTGCTGATGTTGTTTTAACATCTAACTTCAGTGCTTTAATGCAGTTAGAGTCGATGGATCTAACGCAGCCGATTAAGAGCGACGCCGTAACCAAAAATATTCCTGCAAGCTTTCGTGATCCAGAAGGCCAGTGGGTTGCACTGACCAAGCGTGTTCGTAACGTATATTCGTCAAAAGAGCGCTTAGGAAAATTAGATGCGTTAACTTATGAAGAATTGGCTGATGTAAAGTATAAAGGCAAAATTTGTACTCGCTCTGGTAAGCACCCTTATAATTTAGGGCTAGTTGCATCTATGGTCGCGCATCATGGTGAAGCCGAGACTAAATCATGGCTTGAAGGGGTTAAAGCAAATTTAGCAAGAAAACCACAAGGTAATGACAGAGCGCAAGTTAAAGCAGTGAAAGAGGGCTTATGTGATCTTGCATTAGGTAATAGCTATTACTTTGGCAAGATGCTGCAAGATGAAAAGCAAAAGCCATGGGCTGATTCTGTTTATATCAACTTCCCGAACCAAACAAATCGAGGCGCTCACTTAAATGTTTCGGGTGTTGTCCTAACTAAATATTCGAAAAATAAAGAAAACGCCTTGAAACTTATTGAGTTTATGACGGACAATAAGGCGCAAAATATGTATGCGTCAATGAATATGGAATATCCAGTTAAACCAGGTGTGGCGCTTTCTGAACTTGTGGCATCTTGGGGTGAGTTTAAGGAAGACAACTTACCATTGTCAGAAATTAGTAAATACCGTCCTTTAGCGCTTAAGCTAATCGATGAGGTAAAATTTGATCTTTAATGCAATCATTATTTTCTCTGTCTAAATGGCAGGTTTTTGCTTGGCTGATAGGCGCTTGCTTATCAGCACCACTGGCATTTTTAATCTTCGAGTCGCTGCAAGGCGACTCTGATGTTTTTACCCACCTGTGGGATACCGTGCTTTGGGATTATATTTATAACACCCTAGTACTCATTGCCGGCGTGCTCCTCTTAAGTTGCTTAATTGCATTACCGCTCGGCTGGCTTACTGCTTATTGTCAATTTCCCGGGAAAAAATACTTCGAATGGGCGCTGATGCTACCTTTAGCAATGCCAACCTATATTATTGCCTATGTCTATACCGATTTATTTGATTACGCAGGGCCTGTACAAATTGCCTTAAGAGACTGGTTTGGATGGCAATCGCCGGATGACTATTGGTTCTTTGATATTCGCACATTAGGCGGGGCAATCGTGATGATTGCATTGGTTTTATATCCTTACCTCTACCTTATTTTTAAAACTGCTTTGCGTGAGCAGTCATTCAAGTTATTGCAAGCTAGCCAACTAATGGGTATGAGCCCACTACAAAGCTTCTTCAAGGTGAGTTTACCTCTTGCAAGAGGCGCGATTGTCGCAGCGCTTGCTTTGATCAGTATGGAAACCATGGCAGACTTTGCTACAGTGCATTATTTTGCTGTCAGCACACTTACAACGGCCGTGTATGATACTTGGCTCGGCTATTACTCGTTGACTGCGGCTGCGAAAATTTCTGGGATCATGTTGTTGTTCTTATTTGTGGCCATCACACTAGAAAAAATAAGCCGTAAAAATACCACAGTGCATGAAAGACAAAGTGCCGTAAACGACACGCATTTATATATGCTTTCAGGCAAGTATGCTTGGCTTGCCAGTATCTATTGTATTGTGGTGTTGTTTTTTGCTTTTGCCTTACCGGTTGGTGTACTCGTCAGTTATTCAATAGATTATTTCGATCAAGCATGGAACGCTGAGTTTTTCTTATATGCTTTGCAGAGCTTAAAGATTTCTTTATGGGTAAGCGTTATCGCAATCGCTTTAAGTATTATCGTATTGTTTTATCAGCGCATTGGTGAACAAAAGTCTAAGGCCTTGCCAGGGCGTGTATCAAGCACAGGCTATGCATTACCTGGAACAGTATTAGCGATTGCGGTTTTACTGCCGCTTACTTTGCTTGATACTAAGTTAAATGAGTGGTTAGAAGGCACTGCATTTGAGCCTGGTCTGCTTTTTAGCGGTACTATTTTTGCCATGGTATTTGCTTATGTGGTGCGTTTTTATGCCATTGCTCAAGGCGCAGTTGAAGCTAGCTATGTACGAATTAGTCCGTCGCTTGATATGGCAAGCCAAAGTATGGGTAAGAATTTTGCGCAAATGCTAAGTAGTGTGCATATCCCACTTTTACGCGGGGGCATTTTAACTGCTGTGTTATTGGTATTTATCGAATGTATGAAAGAGCTTCCTGCTGCCTTACTACTTCGTCCTTTCAATTTTGAAACCTTGGCAACCCATGTATTTCAATATGTGAGTGACGAACAGTTAGAGCTTGCGTCCATTTCTGCATTATTTATTGTTCTTGTTGGCTTAGTGCCTTTGTATTTTGTTAATCGCTCAATGGAGCAGCATAATTCATGAGTAGTTTGTCTCTAAAAAACTTAAGCTATCAATACGACGGCCAAAAAGTGATTGAAAATTTAGATTTAGAAGTCGCCGAAAATGAAATTGTTTGCTTATTGGGAGCCAGTGGATGCGGCAAAACCACCACTTTAAAAGCCGTGGCAGGTTTATTAATCCCTCAGCAAGGTCAAATTGTTATTCATGGTAAAACCATGAGTGACAACACGGAGTTTATAGCGCCACAGCATCGTAATATTGGCATGATGTTTCAGGATTATGCGTTATTTCCTCACTTAACGGTTGCTCAAAATATCGCGTTTGGCCTAAACAAGTTTAATAAGGCTGACAAACAAGTACGCGTAAATGAAATGCTGGAGCTTGTGCACTTATCTGAATTTGCACAACGTTATCCTCATGAACTTTCAGGTGGTCAGCAACAACGTGTCGCCATTGCAAGAGCGCTTGCTTATAAACCCAACTTGTTACTGCTTGACGAGCCTTTTTCGAATATTGATGCGCAAGTGCGCTTCCAACTTATCAATGACATTCGACAGATCATAAAAGATCAAAAGGTCTCAGCTATCTTTGTGAGTCATTCAAAAGAAGAGGCCTTTGCTTTTGCAGATAAACTGGCTGTAATGCATAAAGGTAAAATAGCCCAATTAGGCGATGCTAAAACATTGTTTGAGCAGCCAGCTTGTAAAGAAGTGGCAGAATTCTTGGGGCAGGGCATTTATATTCCAGCGCAGGCTGAAGATAAATGCGAGTTCACCACTGCATTTGGCAAACTTACTTCGACCAAAGTGTGTGGGAATGCGCAAGGCTCTGGACAAATTTATATTCGACCAGCTCATATACAGCTAGAAAATGGCGAGACAAATGACGTCGAAATTCTGCAATCGCGCTTTATAGGGACTGAGTTTATTTATCAAATAAAAGTGGCAGAGCAAGTTATCGAAGTGCCAGTCGAAAGTGAACATGCCCTGAATATTAATGAGCCTGTGACTTTTAAAATAAAGCCACATGCGGTAAATTTCTTTTCATAGTCATTACTTATTATAACTTGGGGTGCCATGGCTCAGCCGCAGTCAGGAGTGTGTGCAGAGGCAAATCTGCATGGACTACATTTGTTTTTTAATGTACTGGATGGTCAAGATGAAGCCGTTAGAGCAGCATTAGGGCAATGTGAACGCTTACAGTCAGAGTTGAGCGACCGTTTCTCTGAGTCTATGGTATCTAGCTTTGTGGCCATTGGGGCACAATACTGGCCGCATATATATCCTGAATGTATTCCTAAAGAGTTAAAAAGCTTTCCGCATATTCGCTCTCACGAGCACCTAATGCACACTCAACCATTTGATTTGTTGTATGTGATCCGATCTGACAGAGAAGATGTGAATCATCTATTTGCTCAAAGTGTCAGGCATATGTTGGCAGGCAAAGTAGAATTGGTTGCACATATCCGCACTTTTCGTTTTTTAGATGGCAGAGACTTTAACGGCTTTATTTATGGCGCTAATACGCCTCATGGACGTTTTAAGCGTCAAGTGGCTTTAGTTCATGATCCTGAAAGCTTTGAAGACCAAGGTAGCTACATTCATGTGCAGCGAGTGAAGTTTGATCTAAACCGTTGGCAACAACTAAGTCTGAATGACCAAGAAGCTATTATGGGGCGCTCTCGTTTAGAAAATAAAAAGCTAGAGGTTCCTTTGTCTAATAATCACGCAGCTCTATCTGAGCTTAACAATGCAGACAACTTACCACTGTTGCTTGAGCAAAGTATGCCGTTCGGAGATGTGTTTGAGCAAGGCTCTTTATGGGTGAGTTGTGCCGCAAAGGGCAGTGCTTTTGAGAAGTTGTTAGCGACACGAGTAGGAAATGAACAACACTACGATGCGTGGCTAGATTATTGTCAGGCCGATATGGGGGCTGCGTTTTTTGCGCCATCTGTGCAGTTTCTGCAAAATATGGCGCAATTAGGTGAAAGTTAAACGTTGTCGAACAAGGTTTTTACTTTCTCAAGTGTTACATCTATCTCAGAGATTTTAGCTGGTGCAATAAAAATAGTATCGTCACCGGCAATGGTACCTAATACGCCATCAGCAGTACCTAGAGAGTCTAGTAAGCGAGCAATCAGTTGAGCTGCACCTGGGCTGGTACGGATGATGATCATCATTTCATTGTGCATGATATCAATCACTAATTGTCTTAATGGGCTTTTTGCCGTTGGTACGCCCATTTCTGCCGGTAAGCAGTAAACCATTTCTTGTTTTGCGTTACGAGTTCTTACCGCACCAAACTTACTTAGCATACGTGACACTTTACTTTGACTTACATTATCAAAGCCTTGATCTTTCAGGGCATCGACAATTTCACCCTGCGAGCCAAAGTTTTCTTCTTTTAATAGTGCTTTGAATGCCTTTATCAGCGCTTCTTGCTTCTCGTTTGCTTGCATAATTGAACTCGTTTATTAAATATTACTTAGATTTTACACAATTCTGAATCCAGACCCAACTTTGCAATTAAAAAACAAAGTGAATTGATTGCAAGATTTGCTTAAGTGGTAAGGCATTTTTAGAAACACAGGAATGAATATTTTGAAGTGTAAAGCGAGCTTGCACGCTGAAAGCAATATTTTACAACTATAGTCGAAAAAAACCTTAAAATAGCGTCGATAAATTTGTTTTTACCTGCACTTTTCATTATCTTTACAGCACACACAATTCCACCTTCAAATTATGGAGAATTCCACATGAAAGTTGCTGTATTAGGTGCCGCTGGCGGTATCGGTCAAGCTCTATCTTTACTTCTTAAAAATGGCCTTCCTGCAGGTTCTGAGCTATCTCTATACGACGTAGCGCCAGTTGTTCCTGGTGTTGCTGTAGACCTATCTCACATCCCAACTGCAGTTAAAGTTGCAGGTTTTGGTGCAGATGATCTTGACGCAGCGCTAGCGGGTGCTGACATTGTTCTTATCCCAGCTGGTATGCCTCGTAAGCCAGGTATGGACCGTGCTGACCTTTTCAATGTTAATGCTGGTATCATCAAGACACTTGCTGAAGGTATCGTACGTAACTGTCCTAAAGCACTAGTTGGTGTTATCACTAACCCAGTAAACGGCACTGTACCAATCGTTGCTGAAGTATTCAAAAAAGCGGGTACTTATGAAGCATCACGTGTATTCGGTGTAACAACTCTAGACGTTATCCGTTCAGAAGCATTCGTTGCTGAACTGAAAGGTGTTGACGTATCTGAAGTTAAAGTACCAGTTATTGGTGGTCACTCAGGTACTACTATTCTTCCTTTACTTTCTCAAGTTGAAGGTGTTGAGTTCACTGAAGAAGAAGTTGCAGCACTTACTCCACGTATCCAAAACGCGGGTACTGAAGTTGTTAACGCGAAAGCGGGTGGTGGTTCAGCGACACTTTCAATGGGTGCAGCAGCAGCACGTTTCTGCTTCTCACTAGTAAAAGGTCTTCAAGGCGAGCAAAACGTTGTTGATTATGCATACGTTGCAGTTGAGAACGGTGACGCAGCATACTTCGCACACCCAGTACGTTTAGGTACAAACGGTGTTGAAGAAATTCTTTCTTACGGCGAGCTAAGCGCGTTCGAAGAGAAAGCAAAGAACGACATGCTAGAAACATTAAACAAAGATATCCAAGAAGGTATCGACTTCATGGCTGCGCAATAATCGCAATCTGAAAGTTTTAAAAACCCGCTTCGGCGGGTTTTTTTATGCCTGAAATTTGTTTGCTATCACTATGTTGGTTTTAAACTCGAGAAGCGAGAAGCGAGAAGCGAGAAGCGAGAAGCGAGAAGCGAGAAGCGAGAAGCGAGAAGCGAGAAGCGGAAGCCATAATCTAGGCTAGGTAATTTCATGTCATTAAAAAAGCAGCTACAGCGCTGCTTTTTTAATTTGGTAAGAGTTATAAAGAGTCAGTTATTCAGTGCTAATCTAAGTTCTCTTGAGCGCTCTAGCTGAGCAAGTAAGTCTTTGGCAACTGGTTTGAACTTAGCCAGTTCAGTTTTCGGCAGCGGTTCAGACTTAGGTAATTTAACGGTTTTCGGGTTGCGGTGAACCCCATTTACTAAAAACTCATAGTGTAAATGCGCACCAGTTACACGACCAGTTGCACCAACAGTACCAATCTTTTGACCCTGCTTTACTTTCTGACCTGTTTTAACCATACGCTTGTTTAGGTGTAGGTACTTAGTGACGTACTGACTACCATGTTGGATAAACACATAGTTACCATTGAGTTTGTTATACCCAGATTTAGTCACCTTACCATTACCTGATGAAACAACAGGTGTACCAACACGTGCAGCATAATCGATGCCTCGGTGCGCTGATACCCTACCCGTGACAGGGTGCTTACGGCGCGGGTTAAAGTTAGAGCTGATATATTTAAAATTAACTGGGGCGCGCAAAAAGGCTTTACGCATACTGCGGCCTTCTGGTGTGTAGAAATTACCGTCGGTGTGACGAATCGCGCTAAAACGTTCACCTTGATTAATAAACTCAGCGGCGATGATTTTACCATTTCCGATCAGCTCACCATCGACATAATGGGTCTCGTAAACCAAAGCAAAGGTATCGTCTTTGCGAATGTCATTGGCAAAATCGATATCCCAACCAAAGATGTCTGCAAAGTTCATAATTTGACGCTCGGATAAGCCAGCCGAAATACCAGCTGTCCAGAAGCTTGATTTAATTTTACCGCCAGCGCTTTGATTGACTGTTTCGATTTCTTTGCTGTGAATCGCTGTTTGATATTTTTGCTCTTCATCTAACGATACTAACAAAGTATCTGTTTTCGAAAGCACATATTTAAGGTGGGTTAACTCACCTTCGGTATTTTTTGCAAAACTTAACACTTCACCGGGGTGGATTTTAGTCAGTTTGCGTGTTTCAGCATTGGTGTTAACTAACTTATGTAAAGTTTGCGCTGAAAAGCCTGCACGTTTGAAAAGTACCGCAAGGCTATCGCCATGCTTTACTTCAAAGTCATTGAATTCAAGGGTATCAATTGTGGTTTTTTCTGGTACTTGAACTTCTGCTGGTGAACTTAAAGTTGTAAGCTGTTCTTCATTTTCAGAAACTTTTACGGGTAATTCGTAACGTTTTCCAACTTCGAGTGCTTTTTTGTCACTGTCTCTTGATGCAGTTGCCTTTTCTGACGGCCATAAAGCAATTATCAGCATGACAGAAATGCAGGTAAGAATAAGCAGTTTGTGTTTTTTAGGAAGCTTATGAACAACGTGAACCATAACGCGCCTTTTCTGCTGTCAAGATAAATCGGTATAATATTGCAGGATATACGCAATAAAGCGTGAATACCAGTGTTTTGTGCATTTAAACTGATCTGAATATAGGCTAGAATCGTGCGATAAACTGTATATTTTGGAGCGACGAATGGTGGACTTTGAAACTGCATTAGCCGAGATTAAGCGCGGTGCAGAAGAGATTCTTATTGAAGATGAATTAAAGGAAAGATTGAAATCTGGTAAAAAGCTAAAAATTAAAGCGGGTTTCGATCCAACAGCACCGGATTTGCATTTAGGTCACACTGTTCTAATTAATAAAATGAAAACCTTCCAGGACTTAGGTCATGAGGTTATTTTCTTAATTGGTGATTTCACCGGTATGATTGGTGATCCAACGGGTAAAAACGTCACTCGTAAGCCATTAACACGTGAAGACGTGTTAGCAAATGCTGAAACATATAAAGAACAAGTTTTCAAAATTCTAGATCCTGCAAAAACCACAGTGGCATTTAACTCTACTTGGATGGAACAACTAGGTAGTGCAGGTATGATCAAACTAGCTGCACGCCAAACGGTTGCGCGTATGCTAGAGCGTGATGACTTTAAAAAGCGTTATGCTGGCGGTCAAGCGATTGCAATTCATGAGTTTTTATATCCTTTAGTTCAAGGTTGGGATTCTGTTGCACTAGAAGCTGACGTAGAACTGGGTGGTACTGATCAGCGCTTCAACCTACTAATGGGTCGTGAGCTGCAAAAAGATGAAGGTCAGAAGCCGCAAACAGTATTGATGATGCCGTTACTTGAAGGCACTGACGGCGTTCAAAAAATGTCTAAGTCATTAGGCAACTACATTGGTATTACTGATGCTCCAAACGACATGTTTGGTAAAGTCATGTCAATTTCAGATGAATTAATGTGGCGTTATTACGAATTATTAAGCGCACTTTCAATTGAAGAGATTGAGGGGCTCAAGCAAGAAGTTGCAAATGGTCGTAACCCGCGTGACATTAAGATTGATTTTGCTAAAGAAATGATCGCGCGCTTCCACAGTGAAGCTGACGCTGAAGCTGCGCATCAAGATTTCATTAAGCGTTTCCAAAAGAATGCTTTACCTGATGAGATCCCAGAAGTAACTATCACAATTGATGAAGATTCAACGATGATATCTCAGCTGCTTAAAGAAGCGGGTCTTGTAGCTAGTACTTCAGAAGCCATGCGAATGATTAAGCAAGGCGCCGTTAAGTTAAACGGTGAAGAGAAAGTGACTGATAGTAAGCTTGTGATTGAGAAAGGCTCTACACAGATTTACCAAGTTGGCAAGCGTAAGTTTGCAAAAGTGACAGTAAGCTAAACACTCGTTATTTCAAATATTAAAAAGCTGGTTTTAAACCAGCTTTTTTTATGTTTGTTTTTTATGCTTATTTGCTTAAGTATTTAAATAAAGCGCAACAAACCAATCTAAAAGCCATATCAGAGCGATCAAAGAGAAAGTAAACCACTTAATTCTTTCTAAAAATGTTAAACACTGCTTTATATCTTCAGGCTCAGGGTGACGTTCAGCGCCAATACGCATTTTCGCAAAGCGCTCACCTTGATATTTACACGGACCACCTAACTGGATTGATAGGTTTGCTGCAAATAGAGATAAGATCCAGCCAGTATTCGTTTGATAGCAGTGCCTTGCATAATGTTTGAAGTAATGAAAAGTTTTCTTACCTTGTAAAAACAAGGCCAGTAAAAAGATAAAGCCTCTGAGCGGTAAAAATTCAATATAAAAAATGGTTGTCTGCAATGGTTTTATAAAAGCGCTATTAGGCGGCACGCGCTTTCGCCAAGCATGATCACATACCAGTAGTAATTTAAAAGAGAATGCAGCGAGTGGGCCGAGTAGTAAGTAAAAGAAAATCACTAGATAGTAGTGGCGAACCGTTCTTAAGGCCGTGCTATCTATGCAGGCTTTGGCAATGCCTATACTTGATAACTCATTGACATCACGAACTACGTTTTGTGCTAACAGTTGTCTCGCTGTTGCTTTTTGTTTTTGTTGTAATAGCGCAGCTATGCGTTTGGCTCTTTGTAACACGCGGGTATCTAAACAAAAGTAGAGGACTAATCCCCCGAGCCAAGCTGGATAAAATGCAAACTGACTGATCAGTGCTGCAATAAGTACAATGGTAAAAATGGGTAGAAAGAAACCTAATACACCGGCTATTTTTTGCAATGAGTTACTTCTCTGTGGCTTAAATACACGAGCACCTATGCGCTCAAAAATAAGCGAAAAGAAAGTAATTGGGTTGTAGCTATTCAGCAGCGGTAACGAGTGAGCCGCTGCTATCGCGCAGATAAAAATAATGAGGCTTTGAAAAGCCTCAAACTGCTGACTTTCTATCATTACAAACTAGCGTTGTTTAGCTGCTCAAGTAGTTCAGTCACTAGTTTAGAAGAATTTACAGAAGCAACTTCTAAGTATTCTTCAAAAGATTGTGGAGATTCTTTACCTGCAATATCAGATAGTGAGCGGATCACTACAAATGGCGTGTTAAGTACATGACATGCTTGAGCAATTGCAGCGCCTTCCATTTCTACAGCTAGCATTGATGGGAAATCTTGACGCGTTTTGTCAATGCGAACAGGATCACACATAAAAGAGTCACCTGTACAAATTAAACCTACCTTTGTTTGTATGTCTTTAAGGGTAGCAACACTCGCTTTTGCAGCGTCAATTAATGCTGCATGAGCCGCAAAGCCAGCAGGCATTTGTGGGACTTGACCAATCTCGTAGCCAAAAGCTGTCACATCTACATCGTGGTGGCGAACTTCGTTAGAAATAACCACATCACCGACATTTAATTCAGGGTCAAAGCCGCCAGCAGAACCGGTATTAATGACGCAGTCAGGGTTGAAATTATCAATTAAAAGTGTTGTCGCAACGGTTGCTGCCACTTTACCAATGCCAGATTGAACTAAAGTCACAGTATGACCAGCAAGTTCACCAGTATAAAAAGTGAAGCCGCCTTTAGTTAGCTTTTTTTTGTTTTGTAAAGCCTTACGTAAAATTGCAACTTCAGGCTCCATTGCACCGATAATACCTACTTTCATGATTTCTATTCCTCAAAAAATTTTCGCTAGTATAGCCTATCGCACTTTTATAAAAAACTTGTTCATATCGGTGATGATATAAAGCTTTATCACCATAGTATTGCTTGTAAAGCATCCATTTAGAAAGAAAAAAGCCCTTTGAATATTCAAAGGGCTTTTGTGACACATGGCAACTATTAAATTTCAGCAAGCTGGGTTTGAGTTGAATGCGCCTTTGCTTGCGAAGGAGAAAGCACTGCTGGCTTTTCAGTACGTGTTCTTGGTTTGCGAACTGGTTGAGGTTGTTGACCAATCTTATACAAAATGGCGCTACGTACTTCATTGGCCTTATAGCCGGTTTTAACTTTCATACGAATATGCGGAATATTCGCTGACTCTAAAGCACCGGTTACAAACCAATCTTTTTGGGCTTTATGGCCGCTTTTGTTCGAATTATTAACAAGGTCGACAGCCGCAACAATGTTTAGTGTGGTTTTATCAATCAGCACATAATCGAGTTGTTTATTTTTAGCTTTAGCTAAAGCAGCCCTGCGCGCTTTTTTTGACAAACCTGGCTTGCATTCGATTAAATCAATCAACTTAACACGGCTGACAATTTTAAACTTATCGCCAACAGCACGCTCTAGTAGACTTAGGAAAGTAGCTTCAACAGTACTGAAGACAGATTCTTTACGATTGAAAGGGTATGGATTGCCACCTGCATCGGTATATTTTGCAATGACGATCGACGCGCCAGCTACCAATGCAAAAACTAATAATAAAGCGAACTCCATATAACACTCCACAACAACAATTTGACTATGATGTTTATAAGCAAAGTTCTTGCCAATTGTGGAGTGAAATCAGGCTTAAGCTGAATAACCGCCAGCTAAGCCTTTGAATGCATACGCCACAGCATCGTGAGCATGCAAAGATTCATAGTGATTAATCTTGACATAGTAGTCGGCAAACCCTGCTTTTTCGAACAGTGCTTTGAGCTTTCTTGCCGCATCTTCACAAAACATTAGATTTTGGCCGTTCAAACGAGCGAATTCCTGTTCATCTTCACGTTTCACAGCTGCTTGAACGGGGGTTTTAAGTTCATCTTCAACTAAGTTGACTAACCCTACAATGTCGAATTCTTGACAGTTATCATCAAGTTTAACTTTAATGTTTGAGATACTTCGTTGCGAGTGCGGTGTTGCCAATACGCCCTCGGTAGTGCCGAGCCAAGCATGCACTTCTTCGTGAGAAATCTCTTTATCTTTAAACTTTGCTGCGAAAGCGTCTTGGATAAGTTGACGCGCTAACGCTGCAGAGCATGGGCAAGTAGAAGAGTAGGTAACATCTAATGCCAGCTCTATAGAAAACGTTTGGTTAATCATTGAGGCAGTAATGCTAACAGGGTAGCTCTTCCAACCTTGTTTTTTGCTTAGTAAAGAAGGTCGGCGTAGTGGCAATTCAAAGTTAATCACCACTTTTGCCGCATCACTGATGTCTTGGTGTGTCGTTACAAATTCATCAAGCAGTTGTTTTAGTGTGTTTGGTGACAGGGCTTGCTCACAAGATAGCGTATCTAGGGCTAAGAATAAGCGAGACATATGAATGCCTTTAGCATCTTCTTTATGCAGGTTTACAAATGCATCAGCTTTTGCTGTTACAGGCTGTTCTGGCAAGCCTTTTGTTGCAAGCATTAAAGGTAGCTCGATGTTACCCATTCCTACCCAATCTAATTTACCGGTTTGTAGTGCATCGGCTGAATGAGCAATATCTGGCATTGTAGTCTGCATGTTAACCCTCTTTTTCACGACATTTTGAGTCGCGCATATTACACTATTTAGCGCTTTAATGCGTATATGTTCGCATTATCAATTAGCACGTTTATTGAGAACTGTTAAGAACATTATACGTCTATTGTGGCTTTTTGGACTTTTAATGCTTTGGGATTAATCACTTGCTTGCGTATAATGAAACAGTTAACGGAGCAAATTGATTAATATGATAGATTCTTCATTTGGATCATGGCTAAAAGTCCTTGCCAATGTGATTAATAAGTACGGTGAAAAACAAGCTGGAGTGCTGTGTTATTGCCTGATATTACTCGCCTCACTAATTTTGTCGTGCATGTTCTACTACGTAGCATTAGGCGAGATTGTCATTGTTGATGTATTGGCAATTATGTTTTTTGCCGCCGTTACGTCTCCTGCCTTACTGGTTATTTGCATTCAAGCACTCAAAGAACTTGAGGCTTCTAGAGCGTATTTAGATACCGCAACTCAACAAGAAAAGCTTTTAAATCAGAGCTTAAAAGACAATATTACCCGTCTAAACAGTGAAATTGACGAACGTAAAATCGCTTTACATGCTAAGCATCGAGCTATTGAAGAGTTACGTCGTGAAATCGCAGAGCGTAAGAAAACGCAGCAAGAACTTGCGCAACAAAGTATGCTGCTACGCTCAATTGTCGACTCTTCTCCCGATTTATTCTATTACCGTGATGAGCAAGGTATTTTTGCCGGCTGCAACAAGATGTTTGAAAAAGTCATGGGTAAGAGCAGCGATGAGCTTATCGGCAAAAGTGTTTTTGATATATATCCTGAAAGCTATATTCCTGAAGTGCTAAAAACAGATGAGCAAGTTGCGAAAACGCATCAAGCGCTCACACTAGACGTTGAGTACCCGGTCAATGATGAAAACCACTGGTTTGAAATGCGCAAGCTGCCATTTATTAATGATCAGGGCGAGTATATTGGTTTACTTGCGTTTGGCCGTGACATTACTTCGCGTAAAGAAGCAGAGCAGGAGCTCGAGACAGCCTATAAAGATAAAGGTAAGTTTATTGCGACTTTGAGTCATGAGCTTCGTACTCCACTGAATGGTATCGTTGGTTTAACTCGTATGATGCTAGATACAGAGCTGAGTAAGCAACAAAAGAGCTGGTGTAATACCATTTTCTCTAGTGCAGAAACCTTAGGTAATATTTTCAATGACATCATAGATCTCGATAAAATCGACAGAGAGCAGTTAGATATTGCTGCCGACAGTATCAATGTCTCTGATTTTATTAATGATGTGGTGAATTTTGCTGGGCTTATTGCAGAGCAAAAGGGCTTAGAGTTCAATATTAACAGGCAAGGGATCTTAGACGTCTACGCTTTATTAGACCCAACTCGCTTAAGACAAGTGCTTTGGAATTTAATTAATAATGCCGTGAAATTCACCCACAGAGGCAGTGTGACACTTGAGTGTAAGCGTGAAAATCGTGATGGCGAAGTGTGGCTCGTTATGAGCATTACTGATACGGGCTCAGGTATTGCACAAGATCAGCTTGCTAGAATTTTCGAGATGTATTACAAGGCACCAAGTGCAAACGGTTCGAATGCCATAGGTTCAGGCATTGGGCTAGCAGTGACAAAAGCGCTTGTTGAAGCAATGGAGGGCAGCATTCAAGTTAGTAGTATTGTAGGTCAGGGAAGTCGCTTTGAGGTTGAAATTCCACTAACCCTGACCGCCGCACCAAAAGAGCAAAGCTATGCCGGTCGTAGCCTTTACATTTTGTTAGTTGAAGATGTGCCTTTGAATGCAGAAATTGCGACAAACCTACTTGAGCAGCGAGGGCATGAAGTCATTTGGGCCGAAACAGGTGAAGATGCACTTTCGTTTGTTGCAACTGAAGATGATCTGGATTTGGTCTTACTCGATATGCAGTTGCCAGATATCAATGGTGATGAAGTTGCTCGAGAGATTAGAGCAGACAGCCATTTCGATAAATTACCTATCGTCGCCTTAACAGCTAATGTTCGTAGTGCAGAAGAAGAGCTTGAAGGGATAAACATTCAAGGCGCACTAGCGAAGCCAATTAATACTATTAAGCTTGATAAAATGCTTGCAGAGTTATTCGGTATTAATGCCAGAGCGGCTAAACCTAAACTCAGAGAAACTAAAGCAAATTGTGATGATAAACAAGCTGAGTTCACCTTGTTGGAAATGGAAACTATCTGTGATTTTATCGACTCAATGGGTGTCGAAGCGTTTAAACGAAGTTCAGATCTATTTGCTAAGTTAAGCCCTAAGTATTGTGAAGAATTACAGCAATCTCTTGATAACAGTGACTTCGATGAATATAGTTCTGTGGCTCATAAACTTAAAGGCGCATCTGGTTCAGTTGGCTTAAAGCAAGTTCAAGAGCATGCTAAAAGGATGGAGAAAGAAGTGGCTGAAGTTGGACCTGAAATTGCACAAACCTGGTTAGATGAATTATATGATTTGCTTGAAGCTGGACAAATAGAACTTAAAACAGTTGTAGATAGCTGGGATGGATAACACCTTAAGATTAAATTAGCAAAGTATGAGTGAGAGTTATTCAAAATACTTTTGAGCCCTCAGTTTAGAAATGATACTTTAAAACAATGAATTTTAGTCATTAAAAAAGGGCCAACAGGCCCTTTATTATAAGCATAAACTAGTAAGATTGATTAGCTATCAATCTTACCGATGAAGCGGTAACCTTCACCGTGAATAGTACTAATTAGCTCAGAAGTATTTGTATCACTTTCAAAGTGCTTACGAATACGACGAATAGTAACGTCAACTGTTCTGTCGTTTGCACGAAGCTCACGACCAGTCATGTGCTTGATTAATTGCTCACGGCTGAAAATACGGCCCGGTGAATCAAGCATTAAACGTAAAGCACGGTACTCGCCTTTCGGTAAGCGCTTAGCTTCACCTGCAGGAGACGTTAAACAACGGCTATTCTCATCAAGTTCCCAGCCGTTGAAGGTAATTACACCACTGCTTTCAACAGATGCATCTTCAGGGTTGTTGCCTGTACGAGAGATTAAGTTACGAGCACGAATAGTCAGCTCTCTTGGATTGAAAGGTTTTGTGATGTAATCATCAGCACCAATTTCTAAACCAAGAATACGGTCAACATCATTGTCGCGGCCAGTTAAGAAAATTAAGCCAACGTTTTTCTTCTGACGAAGTTCGCGAGCTAAGATTAAGCCATTCTTGCCTGGTAAGTTAATGTCCATAATAACCAGGTTGACATCATCATGAGTCGTTAGCTTGTCGTGCATATCATCGCCATCAATGGCTTCAATTACTTTGTAACCTTCTGCCTCAAATAAACTAACGAGGTTCAAGCGAGTTACGTCTTCATCCTCAACAATCAGAATGACTGGCGTTTGCATTATCATTTAACCTTTTAGGAATATGTTATTTACATTTTATTCGGTACTAGAAGAAAAAACCGAATATTTAAGATTATAGGAGTATATCTAAATGTTAACAAGTAAAATCAGTTAGGGTGAAACTTTGCTACGGCGAGTAACCGAGAAAGTACTTTAAAGTTATGTTTTGCAATCTGTTGCTTATTAACATAAAGCCTGATTTTATTGCCCTCCTGAACAAGCGCCGCCATTCCTTCATTATCTAAAAAACTGAGGTTATCACTAACCATTAACATATCTAGGGGCGTATTCTTGTCATAAGAAGACAGTATATCATTGCTAAGAGCTCCATCAAAGTATGTGATTTCACATTGACTGGAAAGTTCCAAAATAGCGATGTTTTTTTCTACTTTTTTTATGCTAATTGGTAAACCTTTAACTTTCAGACTTTTATTTTTAGTGAGTATTGCGCCGGGTCCTGATTTCAGATCATAAAAACAAAAACGGATGCCGCTATCCCCCATTGATGGAAATTCAATAAAATTTGCCATTTGGTATAAAAAAGCAGAGCGAATTTGTTCTGGTGTTTTGGCCATAACACCGAAAGAGCAAATCAACAGAAAGCAGGTTAACCAAAACCTCATGATGTTAATTCGCCTAATGGTAAAGAAATAACAAATCGAGTGCCTTCGCTATAGTCTTCGTCTAGAGTAATAGAGCCATCTAAAGCCTGAGTGACTAGGTTGTAAACTAAGTGCATACCTAGACCACTGCCACCTTCACCCCGTTTGGTTGTTACAAATGGATCGAAGATCCTCTTTTTAATAGAAGTTGGTACACCACTACCATTATCCACATATGTAATCTCTAGGTTACTTCCCTTGCTTTCAGCACCAATTTTGATCTGATTATTTTGCTCATCTTCAAAACCATGAATAAGAGAATTCGATATGAGTTGTTCGAATATTTGCTGAAGAGGGCCTGTCTTACTCGAAATAGTTAAATTTTCCGGTAGGCTTAATTCAATCTCTGGTGACTTTATAGAAATCTCAGCATTCATTGCCATTAAGATATTACTTAGTAAAGACTTCACGTTAACGTCGGCGCTAATTTCAGTATCTTGACTCACTGCCACACGCTTAAAGTTAGAGATAAGATCAGCGGCACGGTTTAAATTTCTATAGATAAGATCAAGGTTTTCAACCCCATCGTTAATAAATCTTTCTAGTTGTTTAGATGTGAGCGTCTTTTGCTCAAAGGCCGACTGTATATCAGCGAGCTTATCTCTTAAAAGCGTTGAACCTGTAACACCAAGGCCAATTGGCGTATTTACTTCATGGGCAACCCCCGCAACCATTTGACCCAAAGATGCCATTTTTTCGCTTTCGACAATCTGGTTTTGGTATTGGTGCATGCGCTCTAAGGTATTTAGCAACTCTTGGTTTGCTTCACGAAGCGCGATGGTTCTTTGGTTTACTTTTTCTTCTAAGCTTTGGTTAAGTTGATTAATTTCTTGTTTATCAGCTTCATGACGTTCAATTTGATTTTGTGTACGTGAAAGCATGATATTAAGGTTGTTTGAAAGGGTATTTAACTCTTCAATGTGACTGCTCGATGCTCGCGTGCTGTAATTATGATTTTTTGATACATCCTGCAGTAATAAAGATAAATCTTCAATTGGCGCGGCTATGCGCTTTTGAATACTGCGAGCAACGAGAAGTACCAATAATAAGACGAATAAAGTCAGTAAAATATCAACTAAGATTTTATTGTTGATGTACTTATTCAGTCTCTCAAGAGAGCCCCTAATATATACATAACCCTCAATTTTACCTTCATACTCAACAGGTTTTATTAACTCTATATGATCGTCAGTGATTCGTGGTATTTTGAGATCATCAATACTGCCCACCTTCAACGGTACTGGAGGTGTTTTACTGGCGTTATAGCTGGTGAAGAAAACGGGCTTTTTAGTGACGTCGTCTATGTCATAAATATGTATGTTTTTGACAAGCTCAACTTTACTAAATGACTTTAAACGTTTTTCTTCAGTTTTTCTGTCTTCGAAAATCAACGTGATCTGCGCATTAAAAGCGATGATATCGGCTATCATGTCAAGCTTATTAATGATCAGCTGCTTTTGTTCTTTAACGTCAAGATAAGTAGAAATAGAAATAGACAGCGATAGGCAAAGAGCTGTTACGAGCATAACTGCACTGATCAATACCTTTCTAATGCTTGTTTTTGTTATTTGTTTAGCCATTCGCTAGCCTTTGCAACCTACATGCTTACCAATATGGTTTGAGTAGTAGACATAAACTTCAAATTTTTGAAAAGTTTACAAAAATAAAACGTTATTTATAACTTTAATAAACTTAGTGTAGCAAAGGGAAAAAATAAAAATAACTAAAAATTACGATGGAGCTTATGCTATTTTTCTCTAAGTTTAAATTAATTCATTCTTTGTTCTTAGAAATGAAAGTTAGGTCATTTGGTTTAAAAAATAGTCTGGCAACTCAGGGAAGTTTTGAGCAAGGGCCATTAAGCATTAATAAAACTGAATGACCCATTAAGTAAAGCGGTTAAGATTTTTGTGCGTGGTATACCGCAAATTTATTATTTTTCGCAATGGTTACATACTCACCAAACTGTGCTTCTAAGATTGGCTGATATTTTAAGAAGCTATTAGCAACTAAGGTAAGCTTACCTTTAGGTTTTAAGAATTGCTTAGAAAGTGCTAAAAAGTCTTCAGCAATTTGATAATCAGTTGAAATACCCGTATGGAATGGCGGATTACTGATGATTAAATCAAATTGCCCTGACACAGCTTGCATACCATCACTCAAAATCACATTGCCTTCGAGGTTATTTAGTTTTAGCGTCTGTTCGGTAGCATATACAGCTAAAGCGCTGACATCTAAACAGTTCAGTCTCAATTCTGGAGTTTTTAGTCCTAGGTAAGTGGCGATAATCCCAGCACCACAGCCAAAATCGAGTACTTTGCCTTTATAAGGCACGGCAATTTGCTCGAGCAACAGACGAGTACCATCATCTAATTTACCGTGATTGAAAACCCCTGGCACGCTTGCTACTTCGAAGCTTTGGTCGTTCACACTAACTGTGAATATGGTTTGGTAGCTGCGGATATCAAAATTCTCTAATAAAGTTAAATCAGCAAATTCAAACAATACGCAATGTTTCGCGCTTTCTAGTTTATAAAATTCACCTGCAAAAGGTTTAAACTGCTTTTCAGCAGATTTAACACCGCCTTTGTTGTCGCCAACAATTAATACACGTGTTTTAGGTGAAGCGACGGCTCGAATATTGTCGAGCATCATCAAGGCTTCAGGCTTTGATTTCGGATAGTAATAGATAATTAAATCTAGCTCTTCGAGAATAGGTAAACTATGACCAACATGACTAGTTATGCCTTGGTATTTTTGTGAGTCTTGATGATCAGCAAGGTTATAGCTAAAAGCGTGAATATCGCTATTTGGGTTTAATTGCTTTAACTCGCGAAGAAAGCCGTCGCGCATGGTGTTAATCACTAAAATGCGTTCGCCTATCAGTTCTTCTTCGTTACGAAGAAGCAATAAACTTGGATTTGCTAATCGACTCATAAGTACTCTATTTAAAATCTCTACTTAATTTTGCGCAAAGACAAAATTATACCAATCCTATTCATTAAGAATTATTGAGGATTGGTATTAACCTAATACCATTAAGATAAAAGAGCCATTAGGCTCTTTTATCTAACTAAACATGAATCCTAAAAATTAGAATTTACTTTTAGTTGTTACGTTTGAACATTAAGTCCCAAACGCCGTGACCTAGACGATGGCCGCGCTGTTCAAACTTAGTCAGTGGGCGATTGTCTGGGCGAGGCACATAATCTTGTGTCTCAGAGATATTTTCGTAACCCGGTGCTGCAGTCATTACTTCTAGCATATGCTCTGCGTAGTTTTCCCAGTCAGTAGCCATGTGGAACACGCCGCCAATTTTTAGCTTTTGGCGTAGGCTTTCAACAAACTCTGGCTGCACAATACGGCGTTTGTGGTGGCGCTTTTTGTGCCAAGGATCAGGGAAGAATAACTGCATGGTTGTTAGGCTGCCATCAGCGATGCAATCAGCAAGCACTTCAACAGCGTCATGTTCAAATACGCGCAGGTTCGTTAAACCGGCTTCGTCGGCTTCCATTAAGCATGCACCAACACCTGGGCGGTGCACTTCAATACCGATGAAGTTTAAATGCGGTGCGTTCTTTGCCATTTCAACTAACGATTTACCCATGCCAAAACCGATTTCAAGTACTACGTCGTTGTCGTTGCCGAATACTTGAGAGAAATCTAGTAAGCCTTGGCTATGCTCTAAGCCCATGCTTGACCAACATTTTTCAATGGCAGCAGCTTGTCCTTTTGTTAAACGGCCTTCGCGCTTTACAAAACTACGGACTTTGCGGATGTATTTACCTTCATTTAGAGCTTCTTCTAAATTGGCTTTACTCGATTCGTTCATAATCAATTCTGTGCTGTAAAAATGGGCGCATATTATCCCTGTTCCACGGCCGAAGTACAATACTTGACTGGATATAAAAGGCCTCTACACTGTGCGCCGAGTAAAGTAATCATAGTCGTGGTGATATGCAGGTTTCAAAACAGCAAGCTAAATGGTTTGCCGAGCAAGTAGTAGAGTGGTACCACCTTCATGGTCGAAAGACCTTACCTTGGCAATTGGGCAAGACGCCTTACAAGGTATGGGTGTCGGAAGTGATGTTGCAGCAAACACAAGTTGTTACTGTGATCCCTTATTTTGAACGTTTTATGGCGCGCTTTCCGACGATTGTCGATTTAGCTGATGCACCAGAAGATGAAGTTTTGCATCATTGGACTGGGTTAGGTTATTACGCTAGAGCACGTAATTTACATAAAACAGCAAAAATTGTGCGTGACCAATATGCGGGTAAGTTTCCCGAAACTTTTGAACAAGTTCTCGATTTGCCGGGGATAGGGCGCTCGACCGCTGGCGCGATTTTGTCGCTTTCACTGGGTCAGCCGCATCCGATTTTAGATGGTAATGTAAAGCGTGTCCTAGCTCGATTCTTTATGGTTGAAGGCTGGTATGGGGTTAAAAAAGTAGAAAATTTACTTTGGTCCTTAAGCGATACCATCACGCCAAAAGACAATGTCACTGAATTTAACCAAGCCATGATGGATTTAGGTGCTAGCCTTTGTTCACGCAGTAATTTTAATTGTGAAGCGTGCCCGTTAGTGAGTCAGTGCCAAGCCTATGCAAACAACCAAGTTAAAGCTTTCCCTAACTCTAAACCGAAGAAAGAAAAGCCAAAAAAGCAGGCGTATCATTTGATAATTAACGCAGATAACAAGGTGCTAATGGAAAAGCGCCCAAGTTCGGGCATTTGGGGTGGTTTGTTTGGCTTCTTTGAATTTGAGTCATTACAAGACGTTGAGACTTTTATTGCTCAGCAGGGGCTTATAGGAAAAGTGCAATCTCTTGAATCATTTGTACATATTTTTACTCACTTTGAACTGACGATACACCCGCAAATTTTAAAGTTAGATTCTATTCCAGATTGTGTTCACGACAATCCGCTTATCTGGTTTGACTTAGCAGAGCATCCAGAAGTTGGGCTTGCAGCACCAACGAAAAAGTTAGTTAAACTCCTAGGCACAATGGGGTAGACTAACGTCATTAATCGAGCATTTAATTAGGTGATGAACTATGGCACGCACAGTGTTTTGTCAGAAATTACAAAAAGAGGCTGAAGGCCTTGCTTTTCAACTTTACCCGGGTGAAGTAGGTGAAAAGATTTTCAATAATATCTCTAAAGAAGCTTGGCAACAGTGGCAGCATAAGCAAACTATGCTGATCAATGAAAAGCACCTAAACATGATGGACCCAGATCACCGTCAGTTGCTAGAAGAGCAAATGGTTGGTTTCTTATTTGAGGGTAAAGAAGTAGAAATCGAAGGCTATCGCCCGCCTGAAAAATAATCTTCTCAATCTTTATCTAAATTTAAAAAGCCCCGCAAACTTGAGTTTACGGGGCTTTTTATTTGTTTCTTACTTTTTGGTGCTATTTGCGATTAGTGAAGAATACGCGCTCGGATAGTACCTTCAACTGCACTCAGCTCTTTTAGCGCCACCTCAGAATGGTCGGTATCTACATCAATAACGACGTAACCAATTTTGTCGTCGGTTTGTAGGTACTGAGCTGCAATGTTGATGCCGTGTTGAGCAAATGCTTGGTTAATTTGCGTAAGTACACCCGGGCGGTTTACGTGCACGTGCAATAAGCGGCTACGATTCGCAAGCTCAGGTAGCGATACTTCAGGGAAGTTAACTGCACTTAATGTAGAGCCATTATCTGAGTATTTAGCCAGTTTACCCGCGACTTCAATACCAATATTTTCTTGTGCTTCTTGTGTCGAACCACCAACGTGTGGGGTTAAGATCACATTATCAAATTCGCGCAGTGGAGAAACAAACTCTTCATCATTAGACTTTGGCTCTACCGGGAATACGTCGATTGCAGCACCTGCTAGCTTTTTATCTCTCAGTGATTCTGATAGTGCATCGATATCGACCACCGTACCGCGAGAAGCGTTAATTAAAATCGCACCTTGCTTCATCACTTCAAGCTCAGCCATGCCGATAAGGTTCTTGGTCGATGGTGTTTCTGGAACATGCAAGCTTACAACATCGGCGCGTTGTAAAAGTTGCGTTAGGTTTTGAATTTGTTGTGCATTACCTAAAGTGAGTTTGTCTTCGATATCGTAAAACTCGACTTTCATACCGATGTTTTCAGCCATAATACCAAGCTGAGTGCCGATGTGGCCGTAACCAATAATACCTAAAGTTTTACCACGGGCTTCATAAGAGCCAATAGCTGATTTGAACCACTCACCACGGTGAGCCATGGCGTTACGCTGTGGAATGCCACGAAGTAATAAAAGAATTTCGCCTAGTACGAGCTCTGCTACTGAGCGTGTATTTGAAAATGGTGCGTTAAATACCGCAATACCACGCTCTTTAGTCGCTTGTAGGTCAACTTGGTTAGTACCAATACAAAAGCAGCCTACCGCAACTAGTTTTTCTGCAGCATCAATAACGCGTTGGTTTAAGTGAGTACGCGAGCGAATACCCACAAAGTGAACGTCTGAAATACGTTCAATGAGTTCATCTTCAGGTAAGGAAGTCTTAACATAATCAATGTTGCTATACCCATTGCGCTTTAGGGTTTCAACTGCGCTTTGGTGTACACCCTCTAACAACAGTATTTTGATCTTTTCTTTTGCTAAAGAAACCTTACTCATGACTCATTCCTACTTTACAATTTTAGGACCTTCTGGTGTCCCTGTGATAACGATGTCTGCGCCGCGCTCAGCAAATAAGCCGTTGGTAACTACGCCGACGATTTGGTTAATTTGTTGCTCAAGCTGCTTTGCATCGTTGATCTCTAAACCGTGAACATCCAAGATCACGTTACCGTTGTCAGTGATCACGCCCTGACGGTAAACTGGATCGCCACCTAGTTTAAGAAGTTCTCTTGCAACATAACTGCGTGCCATAGGGATCACTTCTACAGGTAGTGGGAATGCACCCAAAGTTTCTACATGTTTGGTGTTATCAACAATACAAATAAATTTATCAGCTACTGCTGCTACGATTTTTTCACGGGTTAATGCTGCGCCGCCGCCTTTGATCATGTCATTTTGCGCATTGATCTCATCAGCACCATCAACATACACGTCTAGCTTAGCCACATCGTTTAACTCGTAAACTTCAATGCCTAGTGCTTTTAACTTTTCAGTAGAAGCTTCTGAGCTAGATACCGCGCCTTTAATGTCATCTTTAATGCTGCCTAACGCATCAATAAAATGATTTACCGTAGAGCCTGTACCAACACCTACAATCGTGCCTTCTTCTACAAACTCTAGTGCAGCCCACGCCGCTGCTTTTTTCATTTCGTCTTGAGTCATTTCAGTTCCAAGGTTGTTGTCAAAAGTTGTCAACGCAAGTATACCGAAAACGTAGGCAAAGTGACGTGTTTTAAGCGTTTAACGTTGAAGTTTTACCACTGGTAAAACTTCGTCGGTGTTAAAATCTGCTGTAAAGGCACATCCCATGCTTCTATTGGTAAGCTTTCTACTTTCTGACAATCGTGGGCAAGGCCAATTAACTTAGGCTTTTCCCGCTGTTCAGTGTAGTGTTTTGCCAATGTTCTATCGTAGTAGCCGCCGCCCATTCCAAGTCGATTACCTTGCTCATCAAATGCAACTAAGGGCATTAGCAAAATATCTAATTCTTGAAGCGGACAAATTTGGCTGCAATTCAGCTTAGGTTCCAAGATAGCATAGCGATTCGCCACCATGGGTGAGTTTTCTTCATATTGCTGAAATAGCAGTGAAGCGCCGTTGAAGGGGTGAATTATAGGTAGATAAACCTGATGTTTTTTAACTCTAAGTTCTTGAATTAACTTGTTTGTGTTGAGTTCACCATCATTGCCGAGATAAAGCCCTATTTTGGCCTTTTTAGGGAGTTTTATGTGTTGAAAAAAATTAATGATTAAATGTTCTTCAGCTTGTTTTTGAAATGATGGAGTTAGATTTTTTCTAGCTTCGCGTACTTTTTTTCTGATTTCAGTGCGCGATATTTTTGAATCGTGAATTTTACTCATGTTAAAAGGCGACTAGTTCTGGGAAAGCAAGTGCGATGGCTAATATGATCAACAGAATGATGAGTACAATACCAAGACCATATTGCACTTTTTTACTGCGTTTAGGGGGGGGATCAAGCTCAAGTTCATCAAAAAGATCGTCTTCTTGCCAATCATCATCGACTTTATTTTCTTTCATGATCTCTTGTGAAGGTAAACGCTGCTCTAATTCTTCTAAGCGTTCTTCGATCCGAATAAGGCTAGAAGTAATGTAATCAAGGGCTTCTAGAATGCGTTCATCTTTAGAATTTTGAATTGAACTGGCGCTATTTGCATTGCTCTCAACTGATTGCAGCTTGGCATGCAAACCGAAGCTGGCCAATAACTTTACTTGCTTGAGACATTTGGTTTTTTCGCTGGGGGCAAATAAAGATTTGCCTTGCGTAAACGCTGTGATTTTTTGCGGCGTTGTTTTAAGTTTTAAGCTGAGCTGCTCGATGGCAGCTGATTCACTCACGCTGCTATCGAAGCCGGCAAATACAACACGGTATTTGTCAGTCATGGAAACATCCTTAAATTCGCTAATGCTTTGAGTATACCCAAATTTTAAAGACATGCGAATGAAGGTATGGCTTTATGATGGCCTTATAAGCAAGATATAAGGCCATTGTAAAAGTTTTTAATACTTAGCTGATTTGCCATTTGGTATGGCGTTTTGAATAAATTCACGTAAGTCTTGATTTGATTGTTCTAAATCAGCACGACGTAAATACATCATATGACCTGAGCGATAACCTTTAAAGCTTAAACGGTCGCGCATTTTTGCACTTGGGTCGAGTTGCCACATTGTATATTTTGCATCGAAATAATTGGTTGCACCGTCATAGTATCCTGCTTGCACTAACACATTAAGGTAAGGGTTTTGCGCCATGGCTAAACGTAGTTGCTCACCGGTGTTGTTATTACTGCGATCCCATGGGTGAACCGAGCCAAACATATTGTATTTGATGTCGGTTTTGTAGTTTAGCTCTTCACGAAGATAGTAATTAATGGCTGGTGTGAAAGAGTGTAGCCATGAGGTTAGCTCAGGCCAGTAGTCAGGGCGGCTGCCTGCATCACGTTTATCAATACCTAAATAACGAGAATCTAAGCGGCCAAGTGTTTGACCTCTGTCTCTTAGCAGCTCTTTCCAAAAAGCGCTAGTCGGAATATCTAAATTGTTCTGAGCGACAAAGGTTTCTGATAAACCACTGAACTTAGCAACTTGCTTAATTGTTTGTTGCTTTTCAGCATCGCTGATAAATGCACCTTTTGCCAATGCTGGTAGGTATTGGTTAATGGTGTAAGTTTCAACTTCGTCTAATACGTCTAACAAGTCTTTATTTTGTAACTCTGGCGCTAAAGCTTTGTGGTACCAAGCAGCCGCCGCATAGTAAGGTAAGCGATTTGCAGCCTTTACTGGGCCTTGGCGTTTAATGCCAATGTCGGTAGGTGAAACCAATACTACGCCATTTAAGTACATCCATTGGCTGTTTTGTAGTTCGTGAGCAAGACCTGATACACGTGTAGTACCATAGCTTTCACCAATTAAAAACTTAGGCGATAAAAAGCGGTTGTTGCGATTCACAAAAGTGTTTAGCCATTCAGCGAGGTATTTGATATCAGCATTTACGCCAAAGAAACGCTTTTTCTGCTCTGCCTTACTAGGCATTTTTCCATCTTTGTTTGGTAAAGCTCGTGAATAGCCTGTATTCACAGGGTTTACGAAAACAATGTCAGCGACGTCTAAAACTGAGTAAGGGTTGGTTTGTACACCGTACGGTTGAACCGGGTAACCTTCAGTGTCGATATTTAAAGTTTTAGGGCCTGTATAAGCAATATGCATCCACACTGACGCAGAGCCAGGACCACCATTAAATGAGATTAGTAGTGGGCGCTCACTTAAGTCCTTAATACCGGTTTTCTTGTAGTAGGTGTAATGCAAAGTGGCGATCGGGTGACCTTCTTCATCCCATACTGGCTGAGTCCCGGTGGTTGCAGTGTAATTAATTCTCTCACCAAGAATTTTAGTTTTATGTTTTGTGACAACTTGGTTGTCTATGTCGATTTGGCGGCTATGTTCACTTGCACTGACCGCATGGCTTATCAGCAATGCTGCACTGATGATGATGGTTTTTAGTTTCATTAGTTTATGTCCTCCGAAACTAAATAATGTTCTGCTCTTACTGAATATGCAAAGTTTATGAGTCCAAGTATGGGCAAATTGAGATGGGTGTAAAAGTGATTGAAATTTATGCACCAGCTCAGTTCAATTTGCATAACTACGCACTTAATTGGTGCATTTTATCTAATTTTAAATGTTCTTAAATTTTTAACTTTATGTATTTTTTAAAGTTTTAATTTTGGTATAGAGCTTGATTATTCATTGCCAATATAACGCATCACAATGTCGAAGGGGGCAATATGAAAATGATCAGCGCTATCATCAAGCCATTCAAACTTGATGAAGTCAGAGAAGCATTATCGGAGCTAGGTGTGGAAGGTATGACGGTTGTTGACGTAAAGGGTTTTGGTCGTCAACGCGGTCACACTGAGCTTTACCGAGGTGCTGAATATCAAGTTGATTTTATTCCAAAAATCAAAGTTGAAATCGCAACACAAAGCGAAAACGCAGAGCGTATTGTTAACACCTTAAGTGAAGTCGCTCGCACCGGAAAAATCGGTGACGGTAAGATTTTTGTGTATGACCTAGACCAAATTGTACGTATCCGTACTGGTGAATTCGACGAAGAAGCGATTTAGGAGCAATAACAATGGAAAACAGCATCATAGAACTCAAGTTCTCTTTAAATACTTTTTACTTTCTGATCTCTGGCGTATTGGTTATGTGGATGGCAGCAGGTTTTGCCATGCTGGAAGCGGGTTTAGTTCGCTCAAAAAACACCACTGAAATTCTAACAAAAAACATCGCGCTCTATGCCATCGCTTGTACTATGTTCTTGCTGGTGGGTTACAACATTATGTACGTCGATAATACAGCTGGTGGCATAGTGCCGAATTTTGGTGCGCTCATAGGTAGTGCCGCAGATGATGCAACTCATGCATTAGAAGCTGATTTCTTCTTCCAAGTTGTATTTGTGGCAACGGCAATGTCAATTGTATCGGGTGCAGTTGCGGAGCGAATGAAACTATGGGCTTTTTTAGCATTCACCGTTGTTTTAACTGGTTTAATTTACCCAATCGAAGGTTTCTGGACTTGGGGCGGCGGCTTCTTATCTGAAATGGGCTTTGTAGACTTTGCAGGTTCTGCGATTGTTCATGGTGCTGGTGCAGCAGCGGCGTTAGCGGGCGTATTACTGCTAGGTGCTCGTAAAGGTAAATATGGTAAGAAGGGTGAAGTTTACCCAATTCCAGGTTCAAATATGCCACTTGCAACACTAGGTACATTTATTCTTTGGATGGGCTGGTTTGGTTTTAACGGTGGTTCGCAGTTATTCATTGCAGATAAAGCAAATGCGGTTGCAGTGAGTCAAATTCTTGTGAATACCAATGCTGCGGCAGCGGCAGGTGCGATTGCTGCTCTGCTAGTGTGCAAAGTACTTTGGGGTAAAGCAGATTTAACTATGATTTTAAATGGTGCATTAGCGGGCTTAGTTGTAATCACTGCAGAGCCAGCTTCACCATCACCGACTCTGGCAGTACTGCTGGGTGCATTAGGTGGTTCACTGGTGGTATTCAGTATCGTGTTCCTTGATAAGGCTAAGATTGATGACCCGGTAGGTGCGATTTCTGTACACGGTACCTGTGGCGCATTAGGCATCATGTTAGTACCACTTTCAAATGGCGATGCGAACTTTGTGACACAGTTAATCGGTCTAGTCAGTATCTTTGCTTTCGTATTCATCGCTTCTTACATTGTATGGGCTATCTTAAAGTCAACAATGGGTATTCGAGTTGGCGAAGAAGAAGAGTTGTCAGGTATGGACCAACATGACTGTGGTGTTGATGCTTATCCAGAGTTTGTTACGGTTCGCGGTCAATAGTTGTCAAAGTTTCAATTTGCACACAGTGAGTGAAGAACAAATATCAGAAGTATCGAGTTAAGATTTACTGAGTGGTGTTCATGTGATGAGAGTTACTCACTGTGTGCATTTTGAAAACTGAATAAAATCAAGCCTAACTTAGCAATGAGTTAGGCTTTCAGGTCTTGTTAATCTAAGGTAATCTATGGTGATTAAATTGGCATTAACCATTCGTGAATAAAGGCATGGCCGAAAAAAAGACTCCTACCCCAAAATCGTCTACAAAAAAAGCAACACCGAAAAAAAGCGCTGCGCCTAAATCGAAAAGCACAAAAAAAACAACGAATAAAACTACAAAACAGTCCAAAGGCAAATTTGCCCAATTCAAACAAAGAACCTTGCTAGGGCTTTGGCGTTTATTTTGGAAAGGCAGTATCGCAGTTATCGCGGTGTTAGCGTTTTATGTGATTTACCTTGATGCTAAAGTGACTAAGCAATTTGAAGGGAATAAATGGCAGTTGCCAGTGCAGGTCTATGCCCGAACGATGGATTTTCGTCCTGATCAATATCTGTCAGAAAAAGAAGTGCTTTGGGAATTAAAGCGCCTAAATTATTCAGAAGTAAATAAGCTTAGCCGCACAGGTCAGTATGTTGTTGAAGGTCGAACTATCCGTATTTATCGACGCGCTTTTGAGTTTTATGATGGGGTTGAACAAGGCAAAGTATTTACCTTGAATTTTGCCGGTAAAAAATTAGCCAGTATAGTCAATGAGTCTGGTCGGCGAGTGCCTAAAGCTCGATTAGAGCCTGTACAAATAGCT
The DNA here is from genome assembly GCF_042848605.1 of Pseudoalteromonas sp. MTN2-4. Classification (NCBI taxonomy): domain Bacteria; kingdom Pseudomonadati; phylum Pseudomonadota; class Gammaproteobacteria; order Alteromonadales; family Pseudoalteromonadaceae; genus Pseudoalteromonas; species Pseudoalteromonas sp. MTN2-4. The sequence continues at coordinate 910,488 of NZ_BTGK01000001.1, read as the reverse complement.
CGTATTGGCAATGACTCAAAGCAAGACAGAGAGTTTGTACCACTCGATAAATTCCCCACGATATTAAAAGATGCGTTATTGGTTGTGGAAGATAGAAACTTCTATGCACATCATGGCGTATCTGTCATGTCTATTCTTAGAGCACTTTATACCAATATTAAAGCTGGAAGAACGGTGCAAGGTGGCAGCACATTGACTCAGCAGTTAGCTAAAAACTTTTACTTAACCCGAGAACGCACTCTTACGCGTAAGATCAATGAAGCCTTGATAGCGATGATCTTAGACTTCAGATATAGCAAAGATGCCATCTTAGAAGCTTATTTAAACGAGGTGTACTTAGGGCAGGCATATAATCAAGGTGTGCATGGTATGGGACTGGCTGCGGAGTTTTACTTTGCAAAGCCTGTCGATGAGCTTGAGTTTGACCAAATCGCGTTATTAGTGGCTATGGTCAAAGGGCCTTCTTATTATAATCCGAGACGTTACCCAGAACGCGCCCAAGAACGACGTGATCTGGTGCTCAGATTGCTAGCAGAAAATGGTTACTTAAGTACTAATGAATATCGTCAGTCACTTGAAAGGCCAATTATAGTTGAGCCTTTAAGCCGTGACCGACAACAAAATTATCCAGGTTACCTAGAGTTGGTAAATCGAGAGTTAAAAGATTTATTACCTGATCAGCAAGTCATCAATGCTGGTGTGAGGATATTTACCTATTTCGATTTACAAAAACAAGCTGCAATGGAGGAGTCTATTCGCAAAGGCTTACCTTATCTAGAGCGCAAATATAAAACTGAAAAGCTTGAAACCGCGATGCTCTCAGTCAACCTTGAGAAAGCGGGGGTATCTGCTTTGGTAGCTGGTCGAGATATGCGCTTTAGTGGCTTAAACCGCGCACTCGATACCAATCGACAAGTGGGCTCACTAGTTAAGCCTGCAATATATCTTTCGGCTTTTGAGCAAAACACTCATAACCTTGGCACATTGTTAGAAGACGGACCGCTAGAGGTCAAAGATAGTTCAGGGGATGTATGGACCCCTGAAAACTTCGATCATAAATTTAGAGGCAAAATGCCGCTTTATGAAGCATTTAGTAAAAGTATTAATATTCCGGCGGTAAACCTAGGATTAGATATTGGCGTGCATAAAGTCGCTGAAACACTGAGTGACTTAGGTATTAAGCAGCAGATTGAGCAATACCCTTCGTTACTTCTTGGTGCACTAGAGCTTTCTTCATTTGATGTGGCACAGATGTATAGCACCATTGCCAGACAAGGTCGCTATCAGCCACTTACCAGTATTGCAGCTATGACCAACTCGGTTGGCCGAGTCTTGTATGAACATCGTACGCGTTCAGAACAGCGTTTTGCCGAAGAATCAATTTATATGACCAATTACGGTTTAAAAAGAGTCACCAAAGATGGCACTGCAAAACGCATTAATCTTCACTTTCCGTCTATCCAGCTTGCAGGCAAAACAGGCACTAGTAATGATTTAAGAGATAGCTGGTTTGCAGGATTCGATCACAATACAGTGACGGTTACTTGGCTCGGACGAGATGATAACAAGCCAACAGGATTGACGGGCTCTAGCGGTGCGCTTGAGCTATATATTCGCTATTTGAAACCGCTTAATCCGCAGGCAATCGCTGATCAAAGACCGGGCGGTGTGCGCTGGGCGTTTGTGGATCCAAAAACAGGCCGCCAAGCAGCACCTAGTTGCGGTAAGGTTATCCAGTTACCTATTAGGCGAGAGTTGTTTAACCCAACACCTACTTGTTCATAAATTGGCGTTACCATCACCGATGATAAAAGGGCTAAGCAGCATCACTAAAACTGGAATTTCTTAACCGCACCTTCAAGCTGAGTGCTCATGGCTGCAAGTGCATGGGCATCAACTTGAGTGGCGATTGCAGACTCAAGAGTGTGTTGAGCAACATTGTTAATGGTGGTCGCATCGCTCAAAGCTTGTTGAGTGGCTTGAGATTGCTGCTGCACTAACACACTAATATGTTGGCCCTGATTATCTATGTCGACCATGCTGGTTTGCGCTTCTTGTAACACCTGATTGGTTTTTTCTGCTGCCAGCACGCCTTGCTCCATTTGCTCAACACTTCGGCGCATTTTGTCTTGCGTGGTATTTGAAGCCTGTTGAAGTGCATTAATGATGGTGTGAATTTCTTCTGTTTGCTGTTGTGTACGTTTAGCCAAAGTTCTCACTTCATCGGCAACAACGGCAAAGCCTCGGCCTTGCTCACCAGCACGAGCCGCCTCAATAGCAGCATTAAGCGCGAGTAAGTTGGTTTGTTCGGCAATTTCACTGATCGCGACACTGACCTTACTAATGTCTTGGCTGTCTTGTGCGAGCTTATCAAGTGCTTGTCGACTTTCTTCAAATTCTTGTTGCAACATAGTCATATGCTGAGCAAGTTCTGTCGTATTTTCACTGCCTTGCTTTACATGACTTGCCGCTGTGCTTGCCAATTGTGTTGCTTCTTGGGCTGAATGCTCAACTGAGGTAGCGGCATTATTCATTGCTTCTAACGCTTCTACAATGGTGCCAATATTTTGCTGTTGCTGACTGACATCTTCACGAGTACTTTGGCTGATTTCATTGAGTTTGCTGGTGGCATTTTGCAGGTTGCCACTGGTACTTTTTACATCACCAAGCAGAGTAACCATAGCATTAAGTACCTGATTGTATTGGTAGGCAATAATGCTCATTTCGTCATTACCAATCGCTGTAGCTTTGGCGCTTAAATCACCTTGTGCAGCTTTACTTGCGTTGTATTCAAATGCGCGAATATTGTCTACCACAGCAAAGTAAAAGCCGAACATAAGGTAACTTGCAAGCAGTAGTGACACGACTGCAGCGAGCACGACACTGTTTCTGATCATTTGTTGAGATGATAAGCGTTCATTTAGCAATGCTTTTAAAAGTGGAGTTGCCGTATTAATGAGCATACTCACTTGTTCAAGCGTATCGCTTTTTAAATTATTGAATTGGCTTTGTGATAATTGTAATTCATCAGGGTCAAGTAGATTGTTTTGAATGCTATTTTTAAAAGCCTGTACGGATCGTGTTACTTTATCTAGTTGCTGTGATAGTTTTGATTTTACAACTTGATTATCTGCGATAGCCACCGCCAATTTACCTTCTAAGCGTTTAGCGTAACTGGGCAATGACTTGTTGTAGTTAGAGAGTGCAATAAACGTGTCTGGGGTAAATGAGCCCGCTTGGATCACCAATGATGCTTGCTCAGAAGTGAGATTTATTTGATCAATTAAGCTCGGAACAGACTCAACCAAAGAACGGTTTATGTAAGAGCGTGCAATATCGCCATCGATGGCGAGTTTTGATTGAATAGAGACTTGTTCGAGCGCGTGTTGTTGCGCGCTATCTGTGATAATAAAGCCATTTCCTCTGGCTAATTGACGATTTGCCTGCTTATTTTCAGACATTATATTTTGTAAAAGTGCGGGGTATAGCGCTAAACCACTTTGTTGCTGCTGTGTGAGCGCAATATTTTGGCTGAGAATAGAGCTTAAGAAGAATAAGCTGACACTGAGTGGAACAAGTAAAATACCAAAAATTAGACTGATTTTGCTTTTATATTTCAAGTTGGCCATTAAAGAAATAGCGGGTGAGAAAAGCGTTTTTGATCCTTGCATGAGCGTCACTTATTAATTGTGTGTATTAGATAGACCGAGCAAGTTTTAATTTTAGTTCAAAATTATTTTTTTCTTTAAAAAACAAAAAAGCCCACAAATGTGGGCTTTTAATTTATTGCTACAAAACTTCTTATAACTTTTTAAATACTTTTGCAGCTGCGGCAATCGTGTCTGCAATATCTGCGTCTGTGTGCATTGAGCTTACAAAGCCAGCTTCAAAAGCAGAAGGGGCAAGATAAACACCTTCTTCAAGCATTAAATGGAAGAACTGTTTAAAGCGCTCTAAGTCGCATTCAGTTGCTTGTTGATAGCTATTTACAGACTCAGCAGTTGTGAAGAAGAAACCAAACATGCCACCCACATAATTTGTAGTCAGTGGAATACCCGCTTCATCAGCAGCTTGTTGAAAACCTTCGCACAGTGCTTTGCTTTTTGCTTCAAGCTCTTGGTGTAAGTTACCTTGGCTTAATAGCTCAAGTGCTTTTAGGCCAGCGGCCATCGCGATTGGGTTACCTGATAGCGTACCAGCTTGATACACTGGACCCACTGGCGCGATGAAATCCATGATTTCTTTTTTACCACCGAAAGCACCCACTGGCATACCGCCGCCGATCACTTTACCAAGACAGGTTAGATCAGGCTGAATGTTGTAATAAGCCTGTGCGCCGCCTAGTGCCACGCGGAAGCCTGTCATTACTTCGTCAAAAATAAGTACTGATTTGTGCTCATCACACACTGCGCGAAGTCCTTCAAGGAAACCTTCAACTGGCGGAATACAGTTCATGTTGCCCGCAACCGGCTCAACGATAATACAAGCAATTTCGTCTTTGTATTCATTGAAGATAGCTTTAACTTGCTCAATGTCGTTGAACGCTACCGTTAATGTGTGCTTGGCGAAATCAGCAGGAATACCCGGAGAGTTAGGCACACCCATAGTTAAGGCACCAGAACCGGCTTTAACTAATAGTGAATCAGCGTGACCGTGGTAACAGCCTTCAAACTTTAGAATTTTGTCACGGCCTGTGAAGCCACGAGCAAGACGAATAGCACTCATTGTTGCTTCAGTACCAGAGCTTACCATGCGTACTTTTTCGATTGATGGCACTAGCTCTTTTACTTTCTCAGCCATCAAGATTTCAGTTTCAGTTGGGGCACCGTAACTAAGGCCGCGCTCAACAGCTTCTAAAACTGCGTGCTTAATTTCTGGGTGGTTGTGACCTAAGATCATAGGACCCCAAGAGCCCACATAATCGATGTATTTTTTTTCGTCAGCGTCGTAAGTATAAGGACCTTCAGCATTGGTGATGAATAGCGGCGTGCCACCTACACCATTGAATGCACGCACTGGTGAGTTAACGCCACCAGGAATCGATTCTTGAGCACGAGAAAATAAATCTTGGCTAATTGTCATGTATATAGTCCTATTTTAACTGTTACGTTTACGGCTGAACCAAGGTACATCTACCTCGTAGTTATGTACTTGGTTTTCAACACCTAAAGTTAACGCGAATAACGCCATGCGGATCAATACGCCATTTTGTACTTGACGGAAGATTGCTAAGTTGTCGTTATTGTTTAAATCATTGTCTAGCTCATTTGCATCACTACGGCTATCGCGTGGCAGTGGATGCATAAGCACAGAGGTTGGCTTGCAGTGTGCATTATAAATTGACTGGCTAATTCTAAAGCCGCCACGGTACTTATTGGCTTCTTCTTGAGATGGGAAGCGCTCTTCTTGAATGCGGGTTTGATAAACGATATCAGCAGCTAGGTTACCTTCCATTTTCGAAACCAGTTCTATTTGATGACCCGCGTTCGATACAGTATCAAGAATATAGTCAGGCATTTGCAAGCCATCAGGTGCAACCATAGTGAATTTAACATCTTTATAGTGGCACAACAGTTTTGATAAAGAATGTACGGTACGACCATATTTTAAGTCGCCTACTAGCGCAATGTGCATGCCATCGATGCCACGCTCAAAGCGGTGAAGTTCTTTATCTATGGTTAAAAGGTCAAGTAATGCCTGAGTAGGGTGCTCATTTGGACCATCACCACCGTTGATAACTGGCACATCAGAACCTGTAGCAAATTCAGCTACAGAACCCGCATCTGGGTGACGCATAGCAACTGCATCTGCATAAGCTGAAATAACGCGCGCGGTATCGTATAAGGATTCACCTTTAGCTAGAGCTGAGCTTTGCATGCCCGTCGTTTCACGAACCAAACCACCTAGTAAATTGAACGCAGTACCAAAGCTGACACGCGTACGTGTACTTGGCTCAAAAAATAGGTTAGCTAGAACAGCACCTTCAAGCACATTGGTACGTTTTTGCTTTTTTGCATATGGTTCCATTTTCTTTGCTACAGCAAAGATCTGTTCAATGGCATCTCTGTTTAATTGATTTACAGAGAGAATATTTTCACCTTGGAAACTTAACATGAGGCGATCCCTAATCAGAAAATGACGAGCGATTAAAAGCGAGGCTTTCAACCAATATATTTAGCAGGCCAAGACTGGCTGACTTGGCGCCGCATAATAGCACAATAAAGCAGAGTTTTAGACAATTAAAAGCTAGGTTTGAGTATTGCCAGCATGATTATCGCTAAAAGCAATAACACCGGAAATTCATTAAAGATCCGATAAAAGCGATCACTGCGCGTATTTCTATCATGTTTGAAATCGGCAAGCAGTTTAAAGCAGTAGCCGTGGTAAATATAAAGGATGATCACTAAGGCAAGCTTGTAATGTAGCCAGAGGTTATATTTAAACCACTCTCGACCGTACTCAAAAATCATTAACAGACCAAAAACCAAAGTGAGTAAAGCAAAAGGCGTTACAAAGAACAGTAATCTGCGCTCCATCACTTTTAACATGGCACTACAAGGTGGTTCTTGGTTGATAGCGTGATATACAAATAAGCGGGGCAGGTAAAAAATACCGGCAAACCATGCCACCATAAAGAAAATATGCAGTGCTTTATATACAAGTAATGCTGTCATTTAGCCTCCAGTTTAACTGGTTCTTATTGTTAAAATTTGACGGATCTGATCCCAGCGGACCACACCCATAACATGGTGTTCATCTTTTTGATTAAACACATATACGGCGCCACTTCGTTTATCGTTTAATAAATCAAAAGCGTCTGACATGGTTGCTTGGCTACTTAAGCCTTGCATCGGAATGTAAGAAATATTCATAGAGTCGTCAGACATCAAACTTAAATCGTATTCTGCCAGTCGATAGCCATTTTGTTCATCAAATACGATAAGTGGCGTGTGGCTATTTACCGCAGACAGCGACTCTTTTATTTGCTCTTTGTCATCAGAGTAGAGTAGCTTGAATTGCTCATTCATCTCTTCAACAATTCCCACTTTTTGCAGTACTTCACTGGCGGGTGACACTTGGTAGGCCAAGCCTTGGAAATCAAGTTGTTGTAAGAAAATAGAGCGATTTCCAAATACTTGTAATGCCGTCACGTATGCGGTTGAAATCACTAACATCGCAGGGACGATAATTTGTGGGCTTGCAGTCAACTCCATTACGGCTGTTAGGGCTGCTAATGGGGCGTGTAGAGTTGCTGCTAGTAAGCCTGCCATACCAAGTACGCTGTAGGTACCGGCAATATGTTGATCAGGGCTAATAATTTGCCCGAAATAAGACATTAAGGTGCCCATAACAACACCTAAACCAATGACAGGGCCGATTAACCCACCAGGAATACCCAAACCAATCGCAAATAAAGTTGCCAGTAACTTGGCTATTAAAATAGTCGTGAGTAATTGAATGTTTTCAGGTGATGTTACAGCCAGCGTAATTGCACTCATACCTGAACCCATAGCTTGTGGCACTAGGTTGCCGATTAAACCTGCAATTAACCCGGCTAGCATTAAGCGCGGGAACATGCTTAAAGGCTTAAATGTACGGATGATCATCATCAGGTTTTGGTTAAAAGCAAAGGCAATCGCTCCTAAGATAACACCACAAATCACCAGATAAGGATAATGCCAAAAGCTTAATGGGGTGACACTGATAAGAGCTAGCTCGGTATCATGACCAAATACAAATTGTGTGGCTAACGCACCCGTGACAGCGGCAAGCATAATCGGCACGAATATATGTACTTTATATTCACGCAGTACGACTTCCATTACAAAGATAACGGCAGCGAGTGGCGTATTGAATGAGGCGGCAATGCCAGCAGCAACACCACATCCAGAAAGAGTTCTCGCTGCATTCCAAGGTAAGTGGAGACGTTCTGATAACACACTGGCACCGGTTGCGCCCATATGTACAGAAGGGCCTTCACGACCAACCGAAAAACCGCTAATCAGTGCCAGTGCTCCACCAAAAAATTGGTTTGCAGTATTCCAAATCGGCATTTGCCCATAGTGATGCTTAATGCGGTGAATAACAAAAGGTATACCTAGGCGATAATGCTTGAAGCCAGTGATAGCAGCAAATAAAGCAATCAAAAAAGCCGCTAAAACAGGTAGGCTAACTCTTAAATGCTCTGGTAGTTGTGTAAAGTCATCCGGGGAGTCTAGAAATAAACTTTGCACGCCATAAATCGTAAGCCTAAATAAGATAATTAAAATTGCAGCGATTAAACCTGCAGCGACGCCTAGTAAACATAACTGAACAGAGGTTTTTGGCTTGGCTAATTGGCGCCTAAGGGCGTCCAGAGACATGGCTTTATTCCGACAAAAAACAGACCCCTAAGTCTATCAAATAAATTGGTTTTCGTCTTGTTTTAGCGCAAAGAAGATGGCTTTTCTAGCAAGTTGTCACTGAGTATTCTACAAACGGATTACTTGATTAAAATACTCGGGTATTAGATAATCGCGCCATTATCAGAATTAAGGGTCGAGAGCATGTCTGATCAGTTACCAATTCAATTTAGCGACGCTGCAGCAAAGCGTGTGAAAGAGCTTGTTGCAGAAGAAGAAAACCCAGATTTAAAACTACGTGTATATGTGACAGGTGGTGGTTGCTCTGGTTTCCAATATGGTTTCACATTCGATGAGAAAGTGAATCCGGGCGATTTGGAAATTGAGAAAAATGGCGTATCCATGGTTGTTGACCCTATGAGTATTCAATATCTTGTAGATGGTATTGTTGATTACACCGAAGGGTTAGAGGGCGCACGCTTTTTTGTTAATAACCCAAATGCGACGACAACTTGTGGTTGTGGTGCAAGCTTCAGTGTTTAAACGCAGTAATGAATTTAAAAAGCCACGCAATAGCGTGGTTTTTTTATGCGCTTTGCGTAACCCAAATCATTAACACAAAAAAACTCAGTACAAATACGCTAAACGATAGTATATAAATAAACCCTTTCTTTCCCTGCTTAATAGGCACTCCTTGGCTTTTCAAAAAACAATACCAAAGTATGCATAGTACAAGTGGTAGTAAAAAAAGTACTCTAATCATAGTTATCCTTTTAGCAATATAATTAATTTTGCTTTAGTCAATAATCTTCTAAGAAAATTTTTTTATTCATCTTTTTAGAATAAAAAGTTAATTAATTTGTATTAAGTGTAAAGTTAATGCTCTAATATTTATCATTAAATTTATTATTTTTATTAGTGTAGACGCAAAATATAGTCTATACCTATTTTGGGACATGGGTACAAACTCTGGATTTACTACGTCCCACTGTGATATACAGTACATGTTAAGTTGAGACGGGCATATTTCAACTTAAAGAAACAATAAAATCATCGAGTAGGAGATGTAACATTATGATGGGTAAAACGGTTTCTTCTGAAGAAAACGGTAAGTTAACAAAATGGCTTAAAAGCAAGCGTCATGAAAAAGGCCATACAATGCGAAGCCTTGCGCAAGTTTTAGGAACTCCGCATTCATTTATTGGTAAAATTGAAAACCAAGAGCGTCGTTTAGACGTGATTGAGTTCCTTCGTTACTGTGAAGCGCTCGAAGTGGATCCTTATGAGGGCTTAAGCTTACTTAATAAAGAAGAAGCATAAGTTTTAACACCTAAAGGTGCGTAGTATTACGCACCTTTAGTTGCATTTGAGTTTTGATGAAATTGCTTTTCTATGGCATATAGCTTGTGTCTAATAATGTAAAGAAACAGTAAAGAAGGAATCACCATCATTGCTGTAACTGCAAAAAATAACGCCCAATTTCCATCTAACCAGTCATCGATTACCACACCACTATAAGCTGATAATAAAGTACGACTTAAGCTACTTAAAGAAGCCAATAACGCATAATGTGTCGCACTAAAGGCGCGATCGCACAGCATTGAGATAAAGGCCACCATAGCCACCAAAGACCAAGCTTGAGTAAAGCCGTCTACAACGATAGCCAGTGCATATAAATGCTCTTGTGGGCCTGCTATGGCAATCCAAGAAAACATTAAATTAGAAGCAGCCATGGCGATACCGCTGACAAACAAGCCTTTTACTATGCCGTATTTGTGGTTGAAAATGCTGCCTAAGAAAGCAAATACGATGGTAATGAGGCCGGTACCAAGCTTCGAATACTGACCAATTTGTGTATTACTAAAACCAACTTCTTTATAGAAAACGATAGACATGCGAGCTAAAAAGGCTTCGCCAACTTTAAATAAGAAAATAAAGGCGAGTAAGGCAAATGCTGTTTTTACGCCATTTTTAGTGAAGAAACTTTTGAAAGGTTCAACTAATGTTACTGCTAACCAAGCTAACAGGCGTTGCCATACGGAATTGCCGTTTGCAAATAACTTACTTTGATACTCTTTTTCTAATTGAGCATGAGTGAGCTCACGATGTGATTTGGGCTCTTTTGCAAACAAGGTAACCAGCATCAACAATAAAACAATGCCAGCGAGTACAAAATAGATTTGTGACCAATCAAAACTGGGTAAATCAGCTAAAAAGAAGGGCAGTGCACCTAAAAGTGCATAACCTGACCACCAACCTGAGGTTGCCATGGCTGCAGCAGCCGTGGCTTTTTCACTTTCAGTTGTATCTAACGAGTCAATACGAAAAGCATCTATGGCAATATCGTGTGTTGCGCTGGCAAGGGCGATTAAAAAGCACAACAAGGCAGCGAGAAATAGCTGATCTTTGAGGGTAATAAAGCCAAGACTCAATGTTGCGGTGAAAGTAACTATCTGGCCAAGTAAAATCCAGCTACGTCGTTGACCTAATAGGTTGCCTAACAGAGGGAGTTTTAAACGGTCGAGTAGCGGAGACCATAGAAAGTTGATGGTATAGGCGCTGAAGACCACACCAAATAAACCAATCATACTGCGGCTTAAGCCTTCATCTTTGAGCCAAGCAGACATCACTGAGCCAATGAGTACCCATGGAAAGCCGCTACTTAGGCCAAATAAAAAGATGGTGAGAAGGCGTTTGTCTTTGTAATAGCCTAAGTACTCACTTAGGCTAGAGTTGATTTGCATGACTATCCCGTCAATTAAAGAGCTTCGGCTTTTAGGATCTCAACTTGATAGATCATCACAGGCTTTTTAGGCACAAAATCGTAGCCGATTTTTTCATTAAACCCAGTTTCAACTTGTGTGATTTTATCTAGTGTTTCATAGCCTTCCATAACATTACCAAACACAGCGAACCCCCAGCCTCTGCCCGGGTTCAAATGGTCGTTATCTTTCATGTTGAAGAAAAACTGACGAGTGGCGGTGTGCGGCTCATTATCTTGATACGCCATGGCAATGGTATACATGTCATTCTTTAAACCATTGCCGCTTTCGTTGAAAATAGGTTTACGTTGGAACAAGCCATCATAATCTTTGTCATAGCCACCGCCTTGGATCACAAAAAATTCGTCGATCTCTGAGTATTGATCTTTTTCTATACGATGAAAGACAGAGTTTTTGTAATCACCATTGACCACATAGGTCAGAAAGTTATTCACTGTAAGCGGCGAGCGTGATCTGTCTAGTTCGACAATAATATCCCCTTCACTGGTAATTATTTTTACTCGTGGAAACAGGTTATTCTTTTGAACATATCGGCCTTCTTTATTACTAGCAAAGGCGTGACTACTGATACAGATAATGAATAAAGTGATTAGTAACTTTTTCATGATTATCCTTTGAAGAAGTTAATTAAAGCAGGATCTGAGACAATACGTGTAATTACTTGCTCACTCAATTCATTAAGTTGGCCTTCAACTTTAGCTTGCTCATGCTTTAATGGACCTGTCATTTGAGCCTGACCTGAATAAGTTTTTTCGAATGTGCGCGTACCTTGTGTTGCTAACACTTTAATTTTAGCAACGGCATTACTTTCATGTTGCGTATAAGACTCAATGACTTTCGAATGAAATGAATCAATGTGCAGTGTTAACGTGTTACTACCCAATGAAGTGAGCTGTGCGCCATTGGTTTTAAGGGCTTGCTCAAACGCCATTTTTACCCGTTTGCTTAACTCAGCGTCTGGTAAGTATTCAGCAGGCTCTTGATTGACCACCTTGATCGTGAATTTACTGATCCTATGGTCTTCGACCGACAAGGTTACAGGTACATTAAAGTCGGCCACTTTGCCTGCTTTATATACAGGATTTAAGATCACAGATTTTGGTTGGCTGGCACAACCTGCCAGCAACATGCCACACAATACAAGTGCAATTTTTTTCATTTTTAGCCTCTCTTTGTGGTGCTTAGCACAGTAAATTTTTTATTGTTACCAATGACTTTACAGTTTCCGAACAAGCGGAGCAATTTTTCTTGATAATCTAGATGGCGGTTGCCAATAATTCTTAACTCCCCGCTTGATCTGAGCGTTTGCTTCGCCTGTACAAACATCTGCCATGCAATATGATCCGTGATTGCTTGCGCTTGGTGGAATGGCGGGTTACATAAAATCAAGTCTGCACTGTTAGGTGCAAAGTCAGTTAAACAATCATCTTGAACAAACTCACAATCTTGCACACGCTCAGGTAAGTTATTTTCGATATTTGCTTTGGCGCTGGCGACAGCCATGGCCGACTCATCAACAAAAGTAACCTTAGCATTTGGCATTTTTGCCAGTGTTTGTAAGCCGATAACACCATTTCCACAGCCTAAATCAATAATCCTTAACGGTTTCTTACCCTGTGGTAAATAATTGCTAAAAAAGCGCGCGCCAATATCAAGGGAATCACGAGAAAATACATTAGCGTGGTTTAAGACAGTGAAATCAGTTTTTTCTAAAGGCCAACTCACCGGAAACTTACAAGTCTGCTTTTTGTGTTTTGTTTTACTAAAAATAAGACGTGATTTCTTAACTGCTAAACTGGTCGAAGGCTCAGCAATAAAATGGCTGAAGCTTTTTAATGTAGATGTGTGTATCTCTTTCGCTTTACCGGCAGCGATCACTGGCACATCATTCTCAAACTGACTAAGCAAACTAAGTTGATATTGCAAAAAGCCAGCATTTTTTGGGATTTTAATAAGAATAAGATCAACGTCGCTAGGTAAATCTGAGAGACTATCAAGTAATACAGTTTGACGACTTTCTAACTCGTTTTCTTCAAGATTATAAAGGCACGCTTGCTGACTGACATAAGAATCATTAAAACTGGTCACTTTGCGAGAGTTTTGCGTATCTAAAGCATGTAACGCACAGCTTAAGGCGCCAAAGCCATCATTTAATACCAAAATATGTTGTGCGTTAGTGTATTCGTTTTGAATATGTTCGATTAAATACTCATCGGCTGAATCCCACGCTTGTAGGCTTCTGTTTTTTTGATCTAGTGGGAATCGATGTAAAGTTAGCGAGTGGCCGCCCAATACAGCTTCAGTCGTCATAGTTTTTTATAAGTAGTCATTTTATGAGGTGAATAATAGCATGACATCAAAACTCACTAAACCTGAGTTACCCGAGGGGTTTGCTTATTTTCCAAATTTGATCTCATTTCAAAAAGGGCTCGACTTGTATGAACATCTCACTGAAGAGCTAAGCTGGCAACAACCCAGTATTCAGGTTTACGGTAAGTTTCATCCTATTCCTCGACTGCAGAGCTTTGTTGCAGATGAAGGCGTAAGTTATGCCTATTCGAATCATAAATTAGAGAATCAAAGTTGGACTCAATCTTTAGCTGCGATGCGCAGTAAACTGCAGAGCCACTATAATCGGCCGTTTAATGCCTTGTTGTTAAATTGGTATCGAGATGGCCAAGATACCATGGGATGGCATAGTGATGATGAAGTCGAGTTAGGCGCTGAGCCGCTAATCATCTCGATTTCTTTAGGTGCTGCGCGTAAATTTAAGATTAAACATAAAACCACAGGTCAGCAGTGGGAGCTAATGCTTGAGCACGGTAGTTGTTTAGTGATGTCGGGTAATAGTCAGCAACTTTTCCAGCACTCATTGCCGAAACAAAGCAAAGTAAAAGGCGGGCGTATCAACCTGACATTTAGAAGTATTGTTAAATAATCCTATCTCGGTATAGTAGCCACAATTGAAAAATGCAGAGTTTATATTCATGTCAATGCAATCTCAGATAGAAGAAAAAATCGCTGCGGCAATCGTTTGCAAGCATTTAAATGTCATTAATGAAAGCCACATGCACAGTCGCGGGGAAGAGTCTCATTTTAAAGTAATTGTGGTCAGTGAAGAGTTTGCGGGTAAGCGATTATTACCTCGCCATCGCCAAATTAACGAAATTCTAAAAGTTGAATTAGCAGAACATATTCATGCGCTGTCTATTCATGCCTACACGCCTGATGAATATTCAGAGCAGTATGAACAAATTCCTGAGTCACCAAAATGTTTAGGTGGTTCGAAATTCGATAAATAGTCAAAATTAGGGTTAAGCGAGACTTTTATCATCGAATTAAGCCTAATTTTATAGCTGATCAGACCTGTATTTTTAAGATCAGCCTTTAAACTACGCTCCGTAAATTTAAATAAAGATAGGAATCATCATGGTCATTAAGCCGAAAATTCGTGGTTTTATTTGTACCAATGCACACCCTGCTGGTTGTGCCGCTCACGTTCAAGAGCAAATCGATTATGTAAAAGCACAAGGGCAATTAGAAAACGGTCCTAAAAACGTACTTGTAATTGGTGCATCAACGGGTTACGGCCTAGCTTCTCGTATTACAGCAGCGTTTGGCTCTGGTGCTAAAACTCTGGGTATTTTCTTCGAAAAAGAAGGTACTGAGAAAAAGCCAGCTTCAGCAGGTTGGTATAACACGGCAGCTTTCCAAAATGCAGCAGAAGCGGCGGGTCTTTGGTCTAAAAATATCAATGGAGATGCGTTCTCTGATGAGCTTAAAGCTAAAACAGTTGAAACGATTAAAGCTGAAATGGGTAAAGTAGATTTAGTAATCTATAGCCTTGCATCTCCGCGTCGTACTGATCCTAAAACAGGTGAAACTCATTCATCGGTGCTTAAACCTATCGGTCAAGACATCACAACGAAGAACTTAAATACGTCTAAGCGTATAATCGATTCTGTAAGCGTAGAAGCTGCGAATGAAGACGAAATCGCTAACACAGTAAAAGTGATGGGTGGTGAAGATTGGGAGCTTTGGATCAATGCATTAAAAGATGCAGGCGTGTTAGCTGAGGGTTTCAAAACAAGCGCTTACACTTATATCGGTAAAGAGCTAACTTGGCCAATCTACGGTCACGCTACCATCGGTAAAGCAAAGGAAGATTTAGACCGAGCTACTATAGCAATCCGTGAAGCGACAGCTACTCTAAAAGGTGAAGCGTATGTTTCTTCACTCAACGCTGTTGTGACACAAGCAAGCTCAGCTATTCCAATCATGCCGCTATATATCTCAGCTTTATTTAAAGTGACTAAGGCTGATGGTACTTACGAAGGTACAATTGAGCAGATCCATGGTCTATTCAACGAAAACTTATATGGCGCAACACCACGCTTTGATGATGGCGGTCACCTATTCCAAAACTACAAAGAGTTAGAAGACGACGTACAAGCGCGTATTCAGCACATTTGGGATACAGTGGATACAGACACCATTGATGAGTTGACAGACTATGTTGGCTACCACAATGAATTCTTGAAGCTATTTGGTTTCGGCGTTGACGGTGTTAACTACGAGCAAGACGTAGACACAGTAGTTGAGATTAACAACTTAGTTTAAACATCTAAACTACCTTAATAACTGGGCTGGCTCTGCCGGCCTTTTTTGCTTTTGCATAGTTCATTTTGCTAACTTCTTAAGCTTTCTTTTTGCTCATCTAAAATGATTCATTGCGTATTTCAGCAACTGGACTTTGGTCTAAATTGAACTAAATTCATTCTATTCTCTCCTCGAAAAGACCTTGTAAATCTGGATTAATTTCATAATTCCACTCGCATAGTGGGGGTTATTAATGTTAAAATCTCACATATATGTGAGGACTCGTCCACAAGGTTTTAGTTATGGATTGTTTTGTCGCTTGGCTTTGCCGAATACAGAATGGTCACTTTCTTGATCTTGGGGCAAAAAAAGATTTTTCAATTTCTTTCCGTTAATGTAATGCAAGTGCGTATGATCAACATAAAAAAAGGTCTGGACTTACCAATAGAGGGCGCACCTCAGCAAGTAATTCATGATGGCGTAGCTGTCAAACGAGTTGCCGTGCTAGGTGAAGAATTTATCGGTATGCGTCCAACCATGCATGTTCGCGTGGATGACCAAGTCAAAAAAGGCCAAGTTCTTTTTGAAGACAAAAAGAACCCAGGCGTCAAGTTCACTGCACCAGCTTCTGGTGTAGTTAAAGAAATTAACCGTGGTGCTAAGCGTGTTCTTCAATCTATTGTGATTGAAGTGCAAGGCAACGAGCAGGTTACTTTTGAAAAGGTGGCGGCTGCTGATTTAAGCAACTTAGACCGTGAAAAAGTAAAAGAAGTGCTTGTTGAATCTGGTCAATGGCCAGCGCTACGTGCTCGTCCATTCAGCCGAGTGGCAGCACTAGATGCAACTGCAAGTTCAATCTTTGTGACTGCAATCGACACAAACCCATTAGCTGCAGATCCTGCTGTGATCATTGCTGAAAACGTTGAAGCGTTTGAAGCGGGTCTTGCTGTAGTATCTCGCTTAACTGATGGTAAAGTGTTCGTATGTAAGCAAGCAGGTAGCAATGTACCAAGTTCTTCACTTTCTCAAGTTGAAGTTCATGAATTCGGTGGTAAACACCCTGCAGGTTTAGTAGGTACTCACATCCATCATCTAGATCCAGTATCTGAAAACAAGCAGGTATGGCATTTAGGTTACCAAGATGTGATTGCATTCGGTAAGTTATTCCTTACTGGTGAAATCTACTCTGACCGTGTAGTTGCTTTAGCGGGTCCTCGCGTTAAGAATCCTCGCTTAGTTAAAACACAAGTTGGCGCTTCACTAACTGATTTAGTTGTAGGCGAGCTTGAAGACGGTGATAACCGAGTCATTTCTGGCTCTGTGTTAGCTGGTAAAACAGCAACCGGCCCTCACGCTTTCCTAGGTCGTTACCATACTCAAGTATCAGTATTACTTGAAGGTCGCGAGAAAGAACTATTTGGTTGGATTGCACCAGGTAGCAACAAATTCTCTGTAACACGTACATTTATCTCACACTTAGCACCGAGCCGTTTGTTCAATATGACAACGTCTACAGGTGGTTCTAAGCGTGCAATGGTTCCAATCGGTAACTATGAGCGTGTTATGCCACTCGACATTCTACCTACACCACTACTTCGTGACTTAATTGCACGTGATTTAGATAGTGCGATTGCGTTAGGTGCATTAGAGCTAGATGAAGAAGATTTAGCACTGTGTACTTTCGTATGTCCAGGTAAGTATGAGTACGGTGCAATCTTACGTGATTGCCTGACTACTATCGAGAAGGAAGGTTAATCCCATGGCCTTAAAGAAATTTCTAGAAGATATCGAGCCGCATTTTGAACCTGGCGGTAAGCATGAAAAGTGGTATGCCCTGTATGAAGCAGTCGCAACCGTTTTCTACACTCCAGGTTATGTAAACAAAGGTGGCACGCACGTTCGTGACAACATCGACCTAAAACGTATTATGATTTTAGTGTGGATGGCGACATTCCCTGCAATGTTCTTTGGTATGTTCAACATCGGTCACCAAGCTGCACTAGCAATTGGTAATGGTTTTGAAATTGCTAACACTTGGCAGGCTGCTATTTTCCAAGCATTAGGTGGTGAACTAACAGCACAATCAGGTATTGGTGCTAAGTTCTTCTACGGTGCATGTTTCTTTTTACCAGTCTATGCGACGGTATTCATCGTTGGTGGTTTCTGGGAAGTATTATTCGCTTCAATCCGTAAGCACGAAGTTAACGAAGGTTTCTTCGTAACGTCTGTATTATTCTCATTGATCCTTCCTTCTACAATTCCATTATGGCAAGCCGCGTTAGGTATTACTTTTGGTGTTGTAGTTGCAAAAGAAGTATTCGGTGGTACAGGTCGTAACTTCCTTAACCCAGCATTAGCAGGCCGTGCGTTCTTATTCTTCGCATACCCAGCTGATATCTCGGGTGATACGGTTTGGACTGCTGTTGATTCATTCACAGGTGCAACAAACCTTGGCCTAGCGGCGCAAGGTGCACTTGATTACAACAACATGGCACTTTGGTGGGATGCTTTTTATGGCTTCGTTCAAGGTTCTATGGGGGAAGTTTCAACGCTAGCACTAATGATTGGTGGTTTGTTCCTAATTTATGTTCGTATTGCGTCATGGCGTATCGTGCTAGGTGTATTCTTAGGTATGGTAGTGATGTCTCTACTTCTTAACATGATTGGTTCTGAAACTAACCCTGCATTTGCTATGCCTTGGCACTGGCACTTAGTACTAGGTGGTTTTGCATTCGGTATGTTCTTTATGGCGACTGACCCAGTTTCTGCGTCTTTCACAAATAAAGGTAAATTCGCATACGGTGCACTAATCGGTGTAATGGTTGTTCTGGTACGTGTAGTTAACCCTGCATACCCAGAAGGTATGATGTTAGCAATTCTATTCGCTAACCTATTTGCACCATTATTCGACCACTTCGTTGTACAGTCTAACGTTAAGAGGAGATTGGCACGTGTCTAGTAACAATGAAACTATTGGCAAAACGCTAGGCGTTGTTGTTGGCCTATGTTTAGTATGTGCAGTTGTTGTCTCTATGGCATCTGTTCAATTACGCCCACTACAACAAGCAAACAAAACTCAAGACGTGCAACGCAACATTCTTGCTGCTGCAGGTATTGAAAGTTCAGCAGATGTTTTCAAAACATTTAACGAAAACATCGAAGCACGCGTTGTTGATATGAAAACGGGTGAGTTTGTTGAGACAGATCCAAACTCTTTCGACTTTGAATCAACTAAGTTCGATGCAAAGCGCAGTGTTAAGCTTGAAAAAGCGCAAGATAAAGCAGGTGTTCAGCGTATGACGACTGAATCTCCAGTTTACTTCGCTAAAGACGCTAGCGGTCAAGTAGACACTATCATTCTACCAATCCAAGGTTACGGCCTTTGGGGGATTATGTATGGTTTCTTAGCACTAGATGCTGATACTAGGACTGTTAAAGCGATTAACTTCTACAAGCACAATGAAACACCGGGTCTTGGTGGTGAAATCCAAAACCCACGTTGGACGTCTATGTTCGAAGGTAAAAAGCTACCACTTGATATCGTAAAAGGTACTGCTGGTAACAACGAACACAAAGTAGATGGTCTTTCTGGTGCGACATTAACATCTGTAGGTGTTGATAACACAGTTGACTTCTGGACAGGCGACAAAGCCTTCGGTCCATTCCTTGCGAACGTACGTAAAGGAGCATTGAACTAATGGCAAATGCAAAAGAAATGAAAGAAGTCTTGTTTGGCCCTGTTTTTGCGAACAACCCAATTGCGCTTCAAGTACTTGGTATTTGTTCTGCACTAGCAGTGACATCAAGCCTTAAGAATGCACTTATCATGTCAATCGCTCTGACATTAGTATGTGCTTTCTCAAGCTTATTTATCTCTATGATCCGTAACCACATCCCATCAAGCGTTCGTATCATCGTTCAGATGACAATCATCGCTTCATTGGTAATCGTGGTAGACCAAACGCTTCAAGCGTTTGTTTATGCAACAGCGAAAGAACTTTCGGTATTCGTTGGTCTAATCATTACTAACTGTATCGTAATGGGTCGCGCAGAAGCATATGCAATGAAGACACCACCACTGATGTCATTCCTTGATGGTATTGGTAACGGTTTAGGTTACTCGGTAGTACTTCTAACTGTTGCATTCATTCGTGAACTAGGTGGTTCAGGTACACTATTTGGTATCGAGATTTTACCACTTATTTCTGAAGGTGGTTGGTACCAGCCTATGGGTCTATTAATCCTACCGCCAAGCTCGTTCTTCATCATTGGTTTCTTCATTTGGGTACTTCGTACTTATAAGAAAGACCAAGTAGAAGCGAAGGCATAAGGAGAGAGAGATGGAACAATATATTAATTTATTCGTTAAAGCGGTTTTCATTGAAAACTTAGCGTTATCTTTCTTCCTAGGTATGTGTACTTTCCTTGCTGTATCTAAGAAAGTAACTACATCAATGGGTCTAGGTGTTGCAGTAATCTTCGTTCTTGGTGTTGCTGTTCCAGTAAACCAGTTAGTTTACTCTGCAATCTTAGCGCCAGGTGCACTAGAGTGGTTAGGCTTCCCTGAAGCTGACTTAAGCTTCCTTAAGTTCCTAACTTTCATCGGTGTAATCGCAGCACTTGTACAGATCCTTGAGATGACTCTAGACAAGTTCTTCCCTGCGCTATACAACGCACTAGGCATCTTCTTACCACTAATCACTGTAAACTGTGCGATTTTCGGTGCAGTAGCATTCATGGTTGAGCGTAACCTGAACTTCGGTGAGTCTGTGGTATTTGGTTTAGGCTCAGGTGTAGGTTGGGCACTAGCAATCGTGTTACTTGCTGGTATCCGTGAGAAGATGAAGTATTCAGACGTACCAGATGGTCTTCGTGGTTTAGGTATTACCTTCATCACAGTAGGTCTAATGGGTCTTGGCTTCATGTCATTCTCTGGTATTTCACTTTAATTTAGCGAGGAAAAATCATGCTTGAGGTATATTTAGGCGTAGGGATGTTCATCGCTATCGTTGTAATGCTTGTATTGATCATCATTGCAGCGAAGTCGAAGCTTGTACCAAGCGGTGACATCACAATCAGCATTAACGGTGACCCTGAAAAGGCAGTTACTTCAGCACCAGGTGGTAAACTACTAGGTGCACTAGCAGACGCTGGTATCTTCATTTCATCTGCTTGTGGCGGTGGTGGTTCTTGTGGCCAATGTACCGTTCACGTTAAAGCGGGTGGTGGTGATATCCTGCCAACTGAGCTTGACCATATTTCAAAAGGTGAAGCGCGTGAAGGTTGTCGTCTAGCGTGTCAGGTTGCTGTTAAAACTGACATGGAAATCGAAGTAGAAGAAGAAATCTTCGGTGTTAAGAAGTGGGAATGTACAGTTATCTCTAACGATAACAAAGCGACATTCATCAAAGAGCTTAAGCTTGGTATCCCTGATGGTGAGGTTGTACCTTTCCGTGCAGGTGGTTATATCCAAATTGAAGCGCCAGCTCACCACGTTAAATACGCTGACTTCGATATTCCTGAGGAATATCGTGCAGATTGGGAGCGTTTTGGCTTCTTCAATCTTGAGTCTAAAGTTGACGACGAAACGATCCGTGCATACTCAATGGCTAACTACCCAGAAGAGTACGGCATCATCATGCTTAACGTACGTATCGCGACTCCGCCGCCAAACAACCTAAGCCTACCATGTGGTAAGATGTCATCGTTCATCTGGTCACTTAAAGAAGGTGATAAAGTGACTATTTCTGGTCCATTCGGTGAATTCTTCGCGAAAGAAACTGATGCAGAAATGGTATTCGTAGGTGGTGGTGCTGGTATGGCGCCAATGCGTTCACACATATTCGATCAGCTTAAGCGTCTTAACTCAGACCGTAAGATGTCTTTCTGGTACGGCGCACGTTCTAAGCGTGAGATGTTCTACGTAGAAGATTTCGATGGCCTAGCGGCTGATAACGAAAACTTTGAATGGCACGTAGCGCTTTCAGATCCTCAACCAGAGGATAACTGGGAAGGTTACACTGGCTTCATCCATAATGTTCTTTTAGAAAACTACCTGAAAGACCACGAAGCGCCAGAAGATTGTGAGTTCTACATGTGTGGTCCTCCAATGATGAACGCGGCTGTAATCAACATGCTTAAAGATTTAGGCGTTGAAGACGAAAACATCTTACTAGATGACTTCGGTGGCTAAATCAGCGTTATCTCAGTGAACACTTCACTGAAATAAGATAGACTTAAACCCCAAGCAATAAGCTTGGGGTTTTTTTTGGGATAGAGAAAAGTATGAAGAAACTAGTAGGTATTTTTGTATTACTGACGACGGTTGTTTTGACAGGGTGTTTTGACGACAAACAAGAAATTGAACCTATTGTTATTCAGGGTAAAACAATGGGGACCACTTATACGGTCAAAGCTTTTCCAATTAATGAAAATTTAACTGCTGAGACATTAAAAACAGAAGTTGATAACACTTTAATTGCAGTGAATCAGTCTATGTCACCTTGGGTGAAAAACTCAGAGATTAATCAGTTCAATACGTTGGCTGCAAATACTTTTATGCCTATCAGTGATGACTTTAAGACAGTTGTGAAAGAGTCAGTTCGTTTAGGTGTTTCAACAACAACACTAGATGTCACCATGGGCCCTCTTATAGATTTATGGGGTTTTGGCCCAGATAAACGCCCAACAAAAACACCTTCACAGTCTCAACTGGATGAAATGAAGGCTCGTATAGGTGTTGATAAGTTAGTGTTAACAGACGAAGGGTTAGCGAAAACTATTGATGGTTTAGAGTTATCTTTTTCAGCGACAGCTAAAGGTTTTGGTATTGATAAAGTTGCTGAGCTTTTAGAAGCCAAAGGGATGACAAATTACATGGTTGAAATTGGCGGTGAGCTCAGAATTGCCGGTACTAAAGCTCAGTCACAACCTTGGCGTATTGCGATTGAACAGCCAGATGCGCCAGCAGGCCAGAGGCAAGTGCATAAAGTTATTGAACCAGGCAATAACGGCATGGCGACTTCAGGTGATTACCGTATTTTCTACGAAATGGATGGTGAGACCTATACGCACTTGATTAATCCAAGCACAGGCAAACCAGTTAAGCATGATTTGGTATCTGTGACCGTTTTACACCCATCAGCAATGACTGCTGATGGCTTGGCAACAGCACTAACTGTAATGGGTACAGAGCGAGCAAAAGCTTACGCAGAAGAGCATAATTTAGCTGTATATTTAATTAGTAAAAGTAATGAAGGGTTAGTGACCTATTCAAGCCCGGCTTTTGCGCCTTATTTGTAAATAAAGCAATTTTGATTAATTAGTCGAAATAGTACACTAAGCGCGTTATAATGACGGCTGTTTAAATGCCGTCATTTGGTTCAGATACATTGAGCCGTTAAACTGTTTTTAAGGGGCCTGTGCATGTCATTATTTTTCCTAACTTTTGGGTTACTTATTTTAATTGTTGCAGCCATGGCTGTCGGTGTAATAGTGCAAAAGAAATCTATGGCAAGCAGCTGTGGCGGTTTAGGCGCGGTTGGTATTGAAAAGTCATGTGATTGCGATGATCCATGTGACCGTCGTAAAAAACGTATGGCGAAAGAACAAGCTTGGAAAGAGAACCAGATTCTTTAAGTTAAACTAAGCAAATCATCTTTAATTAAATGCGAGCTAAGGCTCGCATTTTTGATCTGAGGCTAAAATGACGAAGACATGGTATTTCCTAAGGCACGGTAAACCTGTTACTACAGGTATTCTAACTGGTTCTAAAACTGACGTTGCAGTGTCTGAGTTAGGGTTAGCAGCGATGGAGTCTGCTTTACCAAAAACAGTTCAATTTGATGCCTGTATTTCCTCCCCCATGCACCGTTGTCTGGGCTTTGCGAAAAAGCAATCTAGGCAATCAAGCTTACCACTGGTGATAGCAAAGCAGCTTCAAGAAATGGATTTTGGGGATTGGGATGGTCGAACTTATGAGTGGCTTTGGGAGAGCACAAAGAATCCAAGTATAGGTGAATTTTGGCAGGCTCCTTGGCAACATACGCCGCCAAATGGAGAGTCCCTTTGCGCATTTAGGTCTCGTGTTAGACAATGGTGGGAGGCAGAGCTATCAACTCGGCATACAACACATAACCTAGTTGTGACTCATGGTGGTGTGATCAAACAAATCTTAGCTGAAGTCCTTAACTTACCATTAGATTCTCTGTCCTCTATTAATAGTTTAGACGTTGGCTATGCTACATTGGTAAAGATAGAAGTTTACTTTGATGAAACACATAAGGCGTGGCCTAAAGTTGTGTTTTAGCCATCTAGACTTCATAATACGGTTTTTCTGATTAATCTTGGGAATAAGCTGAAACTGCTTAACTGTCCCCGCAACTGTGAAGTGTATTTAAATGCACGAAGTCAGATACCAAGGTCAGAAAAATCCTCTTGAGCGGGCGTACTCAAGAGCACACAATTTTAACTGTAATTCGGTTAGGACTGTGCGTTCGTGTCTGCCCAAACGTTAGTAAGGGTACGAATGCAATCAGCTTGTCAGCACTCTGAATTTGCTCTGCAAGTTTCAAACTTAAATTTGGTGCTAGATAATCATCAAATATTACAAAACATCTCTTTCGATGTAACTGAAGGGCAGTTTATTGGTTTATTGGGTCCTAATGGGGCTGGTAAGTCATCGCTGCTTCGTTGCCTTTACCGTTTTTTTATCCCTTCTAGTGGACAAATAACCCTTTTTAACAAAACGATTTCAAGCTTCTCGCATAACAAATATGCCCAGCAAGTTGCAGTGGTTCTGCAAGAAATGCCTGAGCATTTTAATCTATCGCTTTATGATGTGGTTGCAATGGGTGTAACACCTCATAAAAGTTTATTTTCAAAGTTAAATAAAGCCGATCATGAACTAATTGCAAAGTCTATTGAACAGGTTGGTCTGGTACACAAAATCAACGAGGCATTTGCTCACCTTTCTGGTGGTGAAAAACAAAGGGCATTGATCGCGAAAGCCATGGCACAAAAGCCTAGGCTATTGATTATGGATGAGCCAACCAGTCACTTGGATGTGAAATACCAAATACAAATTATGGAGCTTGCCAAAGCAATGGGGATCACAGTGATCGCATCTTTCCATGATTTAAATCTTGCGGCAGCTATGAGTGATAGCTTGCTGGTACTACAACAGGGTGAGTTATATAAAAGTGGAGCGCCAAGCGATGTGCTAGATGCGCAATTACTCAGTGATGTATTTGATGTCTGTGCTGAGGTCTCGCAAGTACCTTGCCCGTATAGAGACAAAACCCATATTCCTCATATCCGCTACCACTTTGGATATCAACTATGAAGCCGCTTATTTCGCTGTTAATTTTGCTGATAAGCTGCTTTTTTAGTGCTTTAGTTGCCGTTAAGCATGGCGCGATTGATATTAGTACGAGTGCTGTTTGGCAAACATTATTTGCTTATGATGCCAATGCCTTTGAGCAAAAAATTGTTATGGAACTACGTATTCCCAGAGTGATTTTGGCATTTGTTGCTGGCAGTGGCTTGGCATTGGCGGGCATTATTTTGCAAACAGTGACCCGTAACCCTTTGGCAGATCCTTACCTCTTTGGTATTTCATCAGGCGCATCATTTGGCGTCGTGTTACTCATCACATTTACAGGTATCACAGCTGGTTGGGCGATGTCAGGGGCGGCGTTTTTAGGTAGTACGCTGGCAATGACCCTATTGTTGCTGATTGCCTATGGACAAAGGTCTAGACAGGTAGAAGCGATGTTACTCGCCGGTGTTGCCTTATCTTTCTTATTTAGCGCATTTACCAGCTTGCTGTTGTATTGGAGTGATCCACAAGCTGTGAGTGCCATTATGTTTTGGAACTTAGGCAGCTTTAGTCGCGCTGATTGGCAATGGTTGTGGTTGCCCTGTTCAATTGTATTAATATGTATGGCTTGTATGCTGTTGTTTAGGCGTGGTTTAAACGCACTATTACTGGGTGATGAAAGCGCTGCAACATTAGGTATTCAGGTGGCTAAATTACGTTTAGTCATGTTGCTATTGAGCTCATTGCTGACCGCGGTATTGGTTGCTATGTGTGGTGGCATTGGCTTTGTCGGGTTAATGATCCCGCATTTGGTACGTTTTTTCATTTCACAGGCAACTTCCATTGGTCTGCTGTGTACCGCTTTAAGTGGTGGCTTAATGATGATATGGGTAGATCTATTTGCCCGTACTATTCTTGATAATCAAGAGCTTCCCATTGGTGTTATCACTGCTGCAATAGGCAGTGTGTTCTTTTTAACTTTACTGACTCTCAAACAAAAAAGGCCTTAGCGTATGTTCTCAGTTAAAGCACTTGATACGCGTTCTCGCGAACTTATCGAAAAGAAAATAAACCTGAAAACCAAGCCTTTGGGTGCGTTAGGTGAGCTAGAAACATTGGCTAAACAGCTGGTGACTATTTTCTCTCAGGGTATAGAACCTGAGCAGCTTTCAGCATTTCGACCACAAATCAGCAAACCCACTCTAACAGTGTTTGCAGGTGATCACGGTATTGCTGCAAAAGGTGTATCTATAGCACCTAGTGAAGTAACAGGCCAAATGGTAGCGAATTTCGCGTCAGGAGGCGCTGCAATTAATGTTTTCAGCAAACAATTAGGGTGGCAACTCGAGATAGTCGATTGCGGTATTCTAGTTGAACCCGACCAGACCTTAGGTGTTACGTCACAACGTTTGGGGTCAGTTACGCGTTCATTTGATGAGTGTGAAGCGCTAACGCAAGCTCAAGAAGCGCAAGGTTTTGAGTTTGCTAAGAAGCTTGTTCATAAACAATATCAGCAAGGCTGTAATACTTTTGCATTTGGTGAGATGGGCATTGGCAATACCAGTGCAGCATCGGCTATTTTTAGTGCGCTGAGTGGACTCTCTGCTGAATACACGGTTGGGCTTGGCACGGGTGTATCAAACGAAGTGGTAGATAAAAAAGTTGAGCTGATTAATAGCGCGCTTGATTTACACCGAGATAAACTGAATGACCCGCATGCAATCTTACGTTGTTTGGGTGGGTTTGAGATCTGTCAAATGGTCGGCGCCATGTTAGCCGTTGCTGAGTTACAGCAGGTTATTGTTGTCGATGGTTTTATCGCAACGGCAGCGGCATTACTGGCTATTCGTATTGAGCCAAACAGTCAAAGCTATATGGTGTTTGCCCATAGCTCTTCTGAGCAAGCACACCTGCAAATGTTAAATTCAATTAATGCTAAGCCTCTTTTAGATCTTGGTCTTAGATTGGGTGAAGGGACTGGGGCTGCATTGAGCTTACCTTTGCTACAAAGTGCTCTGGCGTTTTACAACGACATGAATAGCTTTGATGACGCGAATGTCACGAAAGTTGTTTGATATGAATAAACAACACTTTTTATTGGCGGTGAGCTTTTTAACTCGCGTGCCAGTGCATTTTAAACAAGAGATTGAAGACAATGCACTCAGTGAAGCCAGTGGTTATTTTGCCTTAGTTGGTTTGTTGTTGGGTTTTGCCTTGGCTGTTATCTTTGGTGTTGCGTCTTTGATTTTACCGCCAAGCGTTTGTGTGATCCTCACCCTCGCTCTGGGTATTTTAATTACTGGCGCATTTCATGAAGACGGTTTTGCCGATGTCTGGGACGGTTTTGGTGGCGGTTGGACTGTCTCGCAAAAGCTGTCGATTATGAAAGACAGTCGCTTAGGCACGTATGGTGCCAGCGCACTTATTTTATTACTGTTATTAAAGTTTCAGCTGCTGAGCCTGCTTAGTGATAGCTTTACACAAGTATTGTGTGCACTGGTATTAGGTCATACTTTAAGTCGTGCAGTGGCGACGAGCATCATTGGTAAGCTTGCTTATGTGCAAGAAGATGCGCAATCAAAAGTAAAGCCAGTCGCCATGTCGCTCTCTTCTCATGCAAAAGATTTCCTCGCATTAACTTCACTGTGCGTGCTATTTGTGCTGTGGCTCTTTACACCTTTGTCTTTAATGAGTGTGATTATTTTAGTTGCTGTTTTATTTTTAACTCGCCATCAGTGTATAAGCTGGTTTAAGCAACAGCTAGGTGGGTATACAGGAGATTGCTTAGGCGCCGCACAACAATGTTGTGAAATCATGATTTATTTAACTTTAGTGGCGCTCTGGGTGTAGCGGATGCGAGATATTAGCTATGACTCAAAATAATATTCATCTCATTCTAGGTGGCGCGCGCTCTGGCAAAAGCAGTTTCGCTGAACAAACGGCGTTGGATTTATATACTTCAGGCACAGTGAGTAAACTCGTATACATCGCCACGGCAGAAATTAAAGATGCCGAGATGGCTGAGCGCGTATTACATCATCGGGCAACGCGAGATAAGCGCTGGCAAGTGATTGAAGAGTCATGGTACCTAGCCGACACATTACAAAAATTTGGTGGCGACACTTGCGTATTAATCGACTGTTTAACCTTATGGTTAACGCATGGGCTATGTGAAAAGTCAGAGCCTGAACTGCAAGTGCAAAAGCAGCGTTTGCTCGAGGTATTACAACATACACGTGCATCGGTTCTGTTAGTCAGTAATGAAGTAGGTCATGGCTTAGTACCACTCGGCGAGTTAAGCCGCGTGTTTGTCGACCAGTCTGGCTGGTTAAATCAAGATATCGCCAAAGTTGCGCAGCGTGTTGACTTTATTATGGCTGGTTGCCCGTTAAGGATTAAATAAGTGACGAAGATGAAAACATTAATGGTACAGGGCACCACATCTGATGCGGGCAAAAGTACCTTGGTTGCGGGTTTATGCCGCGTGCTTGCTAGGGAAGGGATTAATGTTGCGCCGTTTAAACCTCAGAATATGGCACTCAATAGTGCGGTAACACCTTGTGGCGGCGAAATAGGCCGAGCTCAAGCACTACAAGCTATTGCTGCGAAACAGCCTTTAAGTACTGACTTTAACCCTATTTTACTCAAGCCCAATAGCGACACTGGTGCGCAAGTCATTATTCATGGCCGTGCCATTAGCAATATGGAAGCGGCGAAATACCATGACTATAAAAAAGTCGCAATGCAAGCAGTGCTTGAATCGCATCAAAGATTAGTGTCTGATTTTGATGCCATCATAGTAGAAGGCGCAGGAAGTCCTGCGGAAATCAATCTGCGAGAGAACGATATCGCCAATATGGGGTTTGCTTGTGAAGTGGATTGCCCAGTGATCATTATTGCTGACATTGATAAAGGTGGCGTGTTCGCACACCTTGTTGGCACCTTAATGTTACTCAGTGAATATGAGCAGTCCTTGGTGCAAGGCTTTGTGATCAACCGTTTTCGTGGCGATATTGCTTTGTTGCAATCGGGTCTTGATTGGCTCGAAGAAAAAACGGGTAAACCTGTGTTAGGTGTGCTGCCTTATATGCATGGCTTAAACATCGACGCTGAAGATGCCGTCGCAATGGATAATGTAGTGACAGATAAAAAACTCACGATAAGTGTGTTGTTACTGCCGCACATTAGTAATCACACTGACTTTGATAGCTTGCGGTTAAATCCTCAAATCGATTTGCGCTATGTAAAACATACCGAGCAAATCGGGCAAACTGATCTGATTATTATCCCAGGCAGTAAAAACGTCATTAACGACTTAGCTTTTTTACAGGCGCAAACATGGCAAACCGAAATACAGCGTCACTTACGTTATGGCGGTAAGGTGCTAGGCGTGTGTGGTGGTTTACAAATGTTGGGTCAACGCATTTGTGACCCTGATGCCATAGAAAGCTCACAGGCAGAAATTACAGGATTAGGGTTAGCTGAGTTTGAAACTCAGCTAACGCAAACCAAAACCCTGACTCAGGTGCAGGGTAAGTGCGTTATCAACCAGCAAAGCGTGGACATTAAAGGCTATGAAATTCACTGCGGACAAAGTAGCGGCCCCGCCCTTGAAAAGCCATTTATGTATTTTACTGACCATCCACAAGGTTTCCTGCAAGACGGTTTTATATCTGAAGATAACCAAATTGTTGGTACTTACTTACACGGTTTATTTGATGAGCCCAAAGCGGCTGAAGCCATTTTACACTGGGCGAGTAATGGCAAGCTAACAGAAACAAATTTTAGTCTAGATGAGCATCGTGAAAAACAGTTAGAGTGGCTGGCAGATGAATGTGAAGCGCATTTAGATATGAACAAAATTAAAGCATTAATCAATTTATAGGGTGTGAATTATGAGCGAACAAGATAGACATCAACAGAGGCAACAAAAAGTCAAAGAGAAGGTTGATGAAAAGGTTGCCGCTGCTAATATCGAAAAGGGCATTTTTCAGGTTATTACTGGTAATGGCAAGGGTAAATCGACGTCTGGTTTTGGGGTTGTGACGCGTTGTGTCGGCCATGGCCAAAACGCTGCTGTGGCACAGTTTATTAAAGGTATGTGGGATTGTGGTGAGCGTAACTTACTTGAGAAAGTAGGTGTGCCTTTTGCGGTAATGAAAACCGGCTTTACTTGGGAAACGCAAAACCGTGAAACAGACACGGCTGCAGCGGTTGAGACATGGCAGCAAGCCAAAAAGTGGTTAGCAGACGATAGCATAGATTTAGTATTACTTGACGAGCTGACCTATATGGTGAGCTACGATTATTTAGACTTAGATGAAGTTATCAGCGCTATCGAAAATCGTCCGAAAATGCAGTCTGTGATCGTGACAGGTCGTGGTGCGCACCGTCGTTTAACTGAGCTTGCTGACACGGTGAGTGAAGTGAGAAATGTGAAGCATGCTTTTGAATCCGGTGTTAAAGCACTAAAAGGATTTGACTACTGATGTGGCTAAAAAGGACTTTATTGATCATCTTTTTGCTGCTTACAAGTCAATATGTAGCAGCAAATCAATCACAAAGTGCATCACAACCTGATGCTCAACACAAAGCGCAACGTATTGTGGCTTTAGCGCCACACATTGTTGAAAACTTATTTGCAATAGGTGCAGGCGATAAAATTGTCGGCACCGTTGAATATGCAGATTATCCAGAGCAGGCGCTTGAGATCTCAAGAATTGGTGGCTATCACGGCATTCAACTTGAGAAGTTATTAGCTTTAAAACCTGATTTAGTGATCGCGTGGCAAACAGGTAATAAAAAAGCCGATCTTGAAAAGCTCGAGCAGCTAGGTATTAAAGTGGTTTATAGCGAAACCAATGACCTAACTAAAGTATCTGAGCAACTGACAGAATTTGGAGAGCTAACAGGTCATCAAGTACAGGCCAAACAAGTGGCTAAAGAATTTGATGTGCGTTTAGCCAAGTTGCAAAGCCAATATCAAGACGCAAAGTCGCTGGATGTATTTTATCAACTCTGGCCTGAGCCTATGATGAGCGTGAATAAAAACACTATGATCCACCAGGTATTGTCGATTTGCCAAGTTAACAATGTGTTTGCTCACAGTCGAGCAGATTATCCGCAAATTAGTATCGAAAATGTGCTTAAGTTTAAACCTCAAGTAATCGTATTACCTGAAGAGAAAACAAAGAAAGATGTGCAGCATACGGATTGGCAAAACTGGCCGCAGATCCCAGCTGTCGAACATCAGCAGTTTATTAGAGTCAATGCCGATCTATTACACCGTTTTAGTGTGCGAGCGCTCGATGGAGTTGCTGACTTATGTGGTAAACTGTCGCAATCTCGCCGTTACTATCAAGAGCAATCATAATGAAGACTTGGTCAGACTTTATCGCTGAACAAAGCCAGCAAACCTACCTTAAAGACACGCTAGAGTATGTCGCTCAAAAACGCAGTGAAGGCGTGACGGTGTTTCCTCCTGAACAACAGGTATTTTCAGCATTCGATGCCACGCCATTTGAGCAGGTTAAAGTGGTCATTTTAGGCCAAGACCCTTATCATGGACCTGATCAAGCTCATGGTCTATGCTTTTCAGTTTTGCCGGGAATTAAACCGCCTCCGTCATTGGCAAATATGTATAAAGAGCTGGTGCAGGACATAGAAGGGTTTAGTATTCCTGATCACGGTTATTTAATGCCATGGGCAGAGCAAGGTGTGTTATTGCTTAATACTGTATTGACGGTTGAACAAGGACAAGCACATTCACACAAACATCTAGGTTGGGAAAAGTTCACCGATAAGGTGATTGAAGAAATTAACCACCATAGAGAAGGCGTGGTGTTTTTATTATGGGGCGCCCATGCACAGAAGAAGGGTAAAAACATAGATAAAACGCGTCATCATGTTTTACATGCGCCACATCCATCGCCATTGTCAGCTCACAGAGGCTTCTTTGGTTGTCAGCACTTTTCAAAGACAAACGCGTTATTAACCAGTATGGGGAAATCCCCGATTAACTGGCAAGTTTAAACACATTTCCAAAAACGAAAAATGGCTCCCGAAGGAGCCATTTTTTTAGATTAAATCTAGTTCTTCTAGATCTAAGTTGTCTGCAAAATAGTCAAGTTCTTGTAGCTCTTTGCGAAGACGTTGCTTTTCTTTATAGGCTTCAATTTCGCGCCATTTTCGTTTTTGTTTTTTTGAAGAGGTGCGTTTTGTTGTTTCAGGACTTTCTAATACTGCAATGATATCGTCTAGGCTATCCATGATGTTCTCCCATTGATTATTGACCTCAAATGACGGTTTTACGTCAGCTTCTGTATATTTGATATACGTTTCGAGCAACTTCGGTATATCATAACTCGCTTAAAAATAAAACAACTATGTGTTGCTTTTGTTACAGTAAGGTAACAGTTTGATGAAGGTGAAACGCGGGGGAATCTGGCTTTTGGGCATAAAAAAACGCCGCATAATGCGGCGTTTATATTGAATATGTTTATTAATTATAGTGCTTTAAAACGCGCTTCTAGCGTTTCTTGTGCCTCAGCAAAAGCACGAATACCTTCAGCAAGCTTTTCAGTGGCCATCGCATCTTGGTTATGCTGCCAGCGGAATTGCGCTTCGGTTAATGGCGTAGGCTTAGCTTGTACTTCATAGTCGTTCTCAAGTAAGTACTCTTGTGCGTCAGTCAGCTCACCAAGCTCTTCAAGCAGTGCAGGGCTAATGGTTAGCTTGTCACAACCCGTTAAAGCAATGATTTCACCGGTATTCCTAAAGCTTGCACCCATTACCACAGTGTTATAACCATGCTGCTTGTAGAAAGAGTAGATGCTGCGAACAGACTGCACACCAGGGTCTTGCAGTGGATCAGTTGGTTTTTCTAAGCCGTTAGCAACGTGCCAGTCAAGAATACGCCCCACAAATGGTGAGATTAGGAAAACATTGGCATCAGCACATGCACGAGCTTGTGCACTGCTAAATAATAGCGTTAGGTTACACTTAATACCTTCTTTCTCTAACTGTTCAGCGGCTTTGATACCTTCCCAAGTTGATGCAATCTTGATTAAGATTTTGTCTTGGCTGATACCTTGCTCTTTGTACAGTGCAAGTAAGGTTTTGGCTTTTGCAATTGTCGCTTCTGTATCAAAAGATAAGCGCGCATCCACTTCAGTTGAGATGTAACCCGGGACAATATTGGCAATCTCTTTACCAATTAATACGGCAAAATAATCACACGCTAATTCGACTTGTTTGTCTGCGTCAGACTCGTTCGATTTTGCGTAATCCCAAGCTTGCGTTAAATAGGCTTGATAGGCTGGCATCTCAGCTGCTTTTAAAAGCAGTGAAGGGTTAGTGGTTGCATCTTCTGGTTGATGCTTACGAATGGCTTCAATGTCGCCGGTATCGGCAACGATTGATGAATGCTGTTTTAGCCTATCTAGTGCTGATGTCATTATGTTTCCTCATTCCTCTTACAGCTTATGGGCAAACTCTACTTCTCCTATGTTGCAATAGCGTGAATGGCATGAATAGGTCAATTGTCCTTATTTGACACTCACAAGTTGAGAATTAAAAAATATTCAAAGGAAGAAGAAGAGCACATATCCCGTATTGCTTGCCACTTAACAATCTTCACTTGCAGTAACAAAGGGATAGTGTTGAAATTGACACTAATTAATTTTTAAGTCAATAGGTAAGCCATGATCACAGTGATCTCTCCCGCGAAAAACTTAGATTACGATACGCCAGCGCATATCGACACTTTCACGCAGCCTGAGTTACTTGAACACTCAGAAGAGTTAATGACAGTGTGTCGTGAATTATCACCGCAGCAAATTGGCAGCTTGATGAAAATTAGTGACAAGCTTTCAGGCTTAAATGCTGCACGCTTTAGTGAGTGGACACAGCCTTTTACACCTGACAATGCGAAACAGGCGGTACTGGCGTTTAACGGTGATGTATACACTGGGTTAGACGCTGCATCGTTAGATGAGGGTACGCTAAGTTATGCACAGTCTCACTTACGCATTCTTTCTGGTTTATATGGCGTATTAAAGCCACTTGACTTGATGCAGGCTTACCGTTTAGAAATGGGCACTAAGCTTGAAAATACCCGTGGTAAAAATCTCTATGAGTTTTGGGGCACAGTGATCGCTGAGAAACTCAATGAAGCGTTAGCGGCTGAAGGAGCGACACAATTAGTGAACCTTGCTTCAAACGAGTATTTTAAAGCTGTTAATAAAAAAGCGCTTAAAGCAGATATCATCACCCCGGTATTTAAAGACTGCAAAAATGGTCAATATAAGGTGATCAGCTTTTATGCGAAGAAGGCCCGCGGCATGATGGCGCGCTACATTATGGAAAACCAAGTGACATCGCTTGAAGCGTTGAAAGCATTTGATGTCGCGGGTTACTATTTTAGTGCAGAAGCAACTCAAAAAGAAAACGAGCCGGTTTTCTTACGCGCTGAACAAAACTAAGTAAACCACTCATAATGTGTTAATCAGTGCGGGCTAAATACCGTCTGCACTGGTCTTCCTACCATCGAATCATCTTCTACACAATTTAGAGTAATAATGAATAAAAACGTCCTTTTCTTGGCTATCTGTCAGGGCTTGATCACCACGGGTAATATCTTATTAGTGACAATTGCTGCGCTTGTGGGTCAAGCATTAAGCCCATCGAGTGCACTTACAACGTTACCGGTAGCAACACAAATGTTGGGATTATTGTTGACTACAGTGCCTGCCTCGTTATTAATGGCTAAAATAGGCCGTAGAAAAGGTTTTAGTTTGGGTAATCTTATTGGGATCAGTGGTACGATCTTAGGGTTTTATTCATTACTGAATAGTCAGTTTTGGCTATTTTCATTAGCTACTTTTTTAATTGGAGTTGGCATTGGGTTCGCAACCCTATATCGTTTTGCAGCCATTGAAGTGAGTGACAATCCTGCTACTGCAATTTCAGCAGTGATGGCCAGCGGTGTCGTGGCGGCAGTATTAGGTCCAAATTTAGCGGTTTGGGTGAATAATCATTACCCTGAAATTAATTATGCCAATGCCTTTGTTGCCTTGATGGGCCTTTATATCTTGGCATTTTGTTTATTACAGCTTGTGAAGTTTAATGAGCTCAGCCAAGCAAGCGCAGATAAACCACAACGGCCTTTATCTGAGATTATGACGCAGCCTAAGTTTTTGCTTGCCGTATTGATTGCGATGATCAGCTACACCACAATGAACTTGTTGATGACCGCCACACCTTTGGCGATGCATCGCCATGGTTATGATCTTGCTGAGTCAGCACTTGTGATTGAATGGCATGTTTTAGGGATGTTTGTACCCTCATTTTTTACCGGTAAGCTAATTAATCGCTTTGGTCAGAGCAAAATTATGCAAGCAGGTGTAGTCATTGTATTGCTATGTTGTTTGGTGAATTTAATGGGGCTTAGCCATTGGCATTTCTTAGTGGCGTTGTGTTTGTTAGGTGTTGGTTGGAACTTTATGTTTATCGCTGCTACACAAATGGTCAGCGAGAGCTATCTGCCCCATGAGCGTGCTAAATCACAAGCCAGTAATGAATTCCTCGTTTTTAGTATGGTGACGGTTTCTTCATTGGGCGCAGGCTGGCTTGAGGCTGAAATAGGCTGGCAGTTATTAAATATGCTGACTATCCCTGTGATGCTTTTGGCCGCGGGTATTATCTGGCGATTAAAGCCTAGGTTAAAAGTAGCTTTAGAGACATAAAATGAAAAAGGGTCTGAAAGACCCTTTTAACTTCAACTAAGCTTGATAGTTACTTTTTCTTTTTAACTTTGGCTTTTGCCTTTTTCTTAGCTTTTATTTTAGCCGGATCTTTTTTCTTCTTTGGTAATTTCGCTGGTTTATTCTTCGGTTCTAACCCTTTAATAACACGAGATTTTAGTTGTTGTTCGGTGTAACGCTGAACCTTGCCTAAAATTGCCATATCATGGGCTTCAACTAAAGAGATAGCCGTGCCTTTTTTACCTGCGCGACCTGTACGGCCGATACGGTGTACGTAAATGTCTGCTGTACGCGGCATATCGAAGTTAAATACATGGGTTATGTCTTGAACATCAATACCACGCGCGGCTACATCAGTCGCTACTAGAATA
The DNA here is from genome assembly GCF_042848605.1 of Pseudoalteromonas sp. MTN2-4. Taxonomy (NCBI): domain Bacteria; kingdom Pseudomonadati; phylum Pseudomonadota; class Gammaproteobacteria; order Alteromonadales; family Pseudoalteromonadaceae; genus Pseudoalteromonas; species Pseudoalteromonas sp. MTN2-4. Next base: position 874,311 of record NZ_BTGK01000001.1, on the reverse strand, counting down.
CGTGTTCGGCCCGCTTGGAAGTTGGCCATGGCCGTCATACGCTTGTCTTGAGGCATCTCACCACGTAACCAAGTGGTTTTAATATCGTGAGAATAAAGCTCACCAACAAGCTTTTCTAGTCGCTCACGCGTTTTAACGAAGACAATCGCTTTTTGTACTTCCTCTTCGTTCTTAAGTAACTCAACAAGTAGCTTTAGTTTGTGATTATAGTCATCAGCTAGGTGCACCCATTGATGAATTTTTCCTTTCTCTTTGCGTGATGGCTCAGCTTCAAGTAAGGCTGGGTCATTAAGAATGCGATCGGCGAATAACTCCACACTGTCGCCTTCAAGGGTGGCAGAGAATAAGAAACATTGACGGCGATTTTTTGCTTCATCACAAATACGTAGCATTTCTTTTTTGAAACCCATGTCTAGCATGCGGTCGGCTTCATCAAGAATAAGTAGCTCAACGTTTTCTGCGTGGAAGTTTTCAGTTTCAAGATATTCCATCAAACGACCCGGCGTCGCGATTAAGATATCGTTGTTCTTTTCGAAAATTTCTTTGTGACTGCCGTAGTTAATACCACCGGTTACAACACCAATTTTAAGGTGGGTATTTGCCGCAAGTAACTGACATTGCTCATGTACTTGGTAAGCAAGCTCACGGGTAGGCGTCATAATTAATACACGTGCAAAGCCTGGATCGCGACGTGGGAAGTCTAACAAGTATTGGATTGCAGGAATTAAAAACGCAGCTGTTTTACCCGTGCCTGTTGGTGCTGAGGCAAGAATATCTCGACCCATCAGACCTTCAGGAATAGAAAGTTGTTGAATGCTGGTGGCGGTTTTGAATCCCATTTTATCAATAGCTGAGAGGACTTTACCGTCTAGATCAAATTCAGAAAATTGCATAGTGCATCATAAATAAAGGACAATGTGCTCAATTATACGCGTGATAGTGAATTTGGAAAAGCGAGATTATGGCAGGCTTTGCGTTTAAGCAGTTTTGTATAGAGCAAGAGAACACCGCAATGAAGGTCTCAACCGATGGAATTTTGCTCGGTGCTTGGGTGAATTTGTCAGGAGTAAAAAGCTTGCTAGATGTCGGTGCAGGCACAGGGCTATTGTCTTTGATGTGCAAGCAACGTTCTGAATGTTTAGCTGTGACAGCCGTTGAGATTGAATCTGGTGCGTTTCAAGATGCGCATTTGAATATCCAAAACAGCCCATGGCAGGATGGTATTATTTTACATCAATCTGCTATTCAAGATTTTCAGAGCGATATTCAATTCGACTTGGTGATCAGTAACCCACCATATTTTAATGATAGCTTAAAAGGTCCATCGGCAGCCCGAAATTTAGCGCGCCATACGGATTCATTGAGTTTCAGTGCGTTACTAAATGAATTTAAACGTTTATCTCATCCATTAAGTTGTTTAGCAGTGGTGCTACCTTACAAAGAAGGATTAGAGTTTATTGAGCTAGCTCAACAACAAGATTTGCATCTTGTGCGTAAATGCGAGGTGAAAACGACAGAGCGCAAGGCTGCCAGCCGTTTATTACTCGAGTTTGAATATGCTTCTAACAGAGTTTTTGTTGAGCCTGAGAATACGGTGTTGTGTATTCATGAAAACGGTCAATACAGCGAAGACTTTACAACATTTTGTCGTGACTTTTACTTAAAAATGTAAAGACGTTCCTGAATTGGGGAGTTTGCGCATTTTTGATTTAGATGCGCTAGAATACAAGGTTATATCTGGCTGTTTATATGTGCTGGATACCTTTTCTTTTTATAAATATTTCACGGGGTTTGTATGTCAGATAAGTGCTATATCACAGCACAGCAGTTGCTTGAGGATTCTTTTCGTTTAGCCGCGCAAGTTTATGATGATGGTTTCCGTCCTGACTTCATCATTGGTATTTGGCGAGGTGGTGCGCCTATCGGTATCGCTGTGCAAGAGTATTACGATTACAAAGGTATAGAGACAGATCACATTGCTGTGCGTACATCTTCTTACTATGGTATCGGCAAACAATCAAAAGAAATTAAAGTACACGGTCTTCATTACATTATCGAAAATGCGAATGCAGATGACTCGTTACTCATTGTGGACGATGTGTTTGATTCAGGCCGCAGTATTTTCGCATTAAAAGAAAAGCTTTCTGAGCTAATGCGTTTAAACTTGCCTAAAGACATTCGTACAGCTTGCCCTTACTACAAGCCAAAGAATACTAAAGTACCTATGAAGCCTGATTATTTCATTCATGAATCAGATGAGTGGTTAGTGTTTCCGCATGAGTTATCAGGTTTAACGCCAGATGAAATCGCAGAGGGTAAATCAGATTTAAGTAATATCAGTGAGTTATTTACTAAATAGCATTGCAGACAAAAATAAAAAACCGCATTTTGAAATGCGGTTTTTTTAAGTAATGATTTTTAAGATTAATAATTTTCTATGCCCATCCATCGTAACGTTTTTTACGAGAGAGCAATAAAGTTAGAATTACACCAATTAGTAAACCACCAATACCAATAGCTCCACCATACGTTAACATGAGATGTTGTTCAGCTTGATCTGAGTTCAGGGCTTTTTGCTTTTCATCTTCTACAGATTTTTCTAAGCGTTGGATCGTTTGCTGTAAATTTTGATTTTCAGATTCTAGGTCTTGATTGAGCTGCTGTAAGCGAGGTAAATCTGTCTGTGCATCATTCAATGCTTGTTGAGTTTGCTGTAGTTGTAAGCCTAACTCATCTAACTGCATGGCGAAGCCAGCTTGGGTTGAAACAAATTGTGATTCAACCCACACTTCGCGTCCTTTGTCGTCAGTGATTTGCTGAAAACCATTTTCATTACCTTGCATCAGCGCAATTTGACTGCCTGCATCTACTGAACCGACAATACGGTAATTTTTGCCAGGTCCAGAATGTACATAAACGAATAGATTATCTGAAATATAGGCTACATTTTCGCTAGCGTTGTTTGTTTCAGCTGCTTGCACCTCTTCAGCGAGTGAATAGTGCGAAACAAGTGCGAAAAGTGTTGGCACTAAAATACGTTTTAACATCCGTGACCTTTATAGAGAGTAGTTTTTTCAGATAGTATGAATTTCAAAGGGCAATATCAAGTGAAGCGCTAAACTTCCTTGAACTTGCGGCAAAAAGATTGCAAATGGCTACTGCTTTGTATATTTTTACCCTTCTACAATTTTATAGGTAATCACTTGCCCTAATGGACACAGAGATAGAACTGAAATTTTTACTTTCAGACAATGAGGTTCCGCTGATCCCTGGCCTCATTATGCAGTTTGCTAAAACTGTTAAAAATAAACCCGCCAAAAATTTAAAAAATGCTTATTTTGATACCCCAAATAGAGAGCTTAGAGCGCTTGATATAGGTTTGAGAACACGTTGCTGTGATGGTGATTGTGAGCAAACGATCAAATTGGCAGGGCAAGTCGTTGGGGGGTTACATCAACGTCCAGAGTATAACTTACCGCTTGATTCAACAAGGCCAAACTTAAATGCATTTAAGCCAGATATATGGCCCCATGGTATGCAGGTTACGGCAATAAATGACAACCTTTATCCTATTTTTAGTACAAACTTCATTCGTCGTACATGGCTGATTGAAACTGAGCAGGGCTCAACAATAGAAGTGGTGCTAGACAAAGGTGAGATTGTTGCTCAGGGTCAGGTCGAGAGCATTTCAGAGTTAGAGATCGAGTTAGTCGAAGGCGATCGCAATGACTTATTCCTGCTTGCTGATCATCTTGTCGCAATGGGTGGCTTGAGAATGGGCTTATATTCTAAAGCAGCCAGAGGATATCGTTTAGCGGATGATAAGCCACTAACGGCTAATAAATACATTGGTGTTGTGAAACTGAACCGCCATGCAACTCAAGAAAAAGCACTTGTGCAGTGTGTGAATTATGGCATTGAGTTTGTACAAAAGCACGAGCAATGTTATTTCAACAAACCAAGTTTAAAAACTTTAAAGCGTGTGATTGATGGCGTAAACCTTATTAAGCATGCCTTTAAATTATTTACTCCAATTGTGGAAGGGCGTTCAACAGAACGATTACTTGGAGAAATTGATTGGTTAATGTCAGAGCTTGATTGGGTTGAAAATGCGATTCACCTCAAGACCTATACATCTAAACGTCATGCTTATTATAAAAAAATCAATAATGCAGATGCGCTTGCAGCTTTAATCGCTGAATTAAAAGCTGAACAGCCAAGCGTCAATGATATTGAAGATTTATTTAATAGCCCTCGCTACAACAAGCTTTTGCTCTCTTTAACTCTATGGTTAGTTGATAAGGGCTGGCGTCAAGAATGGAATCAAAATGCAGTTACTGCTGCAGAATTACCTATTAAAGAAGTAGCAAATACCGCATTCGAAAAAGATTGGCATGGACTTCAATCAGCTTTGCCTGAAGGCAAGAGTTTGTCTACAGAGGATTATCTATCACTTCGCTCGAGACTGGACAGGGCTTTGCTGAGTGGTAATTGTTTGGGGTCTTTGTACGATAAAGAAATACGCCAAGCATTTCGTACACCTTGGATTGATATTGCCTATGGCATCTATGAGTTAGAAACATTAGCCTACCTTAAATTATTGTGTGAAAGGCAAGACTCATCTGAACTTGAAGAAATAAAAGCTTGGCTTGTTAAAAAAGCTGATTTTTTAGTTCAGGCAATGGAACAAAGCCGTAAAGTCTCTCTAAATAGCATGCCTTATTGGCGATAAAATATGATGAAGCTCTATAAAATGGCTTTATGGAGCTTTTTCTTATTTCTTTCACTAGATACAAAGGCCAATTGGATAACTTGGCATAGTAAAGATAATTTAGTTATCAAGTTTCAAACGCAAGATTCTGGCGTAATTGCAATTCAGGCAGCCACTTTCATTCCTAATGCGGATCGCATGAGTTTAATCGCTTTACTAAACGATACCCAAAATGCGTCAAATTGGCTCAAAAATGTTAGCAAAGTTGAAAAAATTAACTCTCCCAATAGTGCTGAAGATATTGTTTATACTGAGCTTTCAGCGCCTTGGCCTGTTACAGATAGGATAATGCTTACACACTCTTGTCATAAAAAAATTAACGAATCGAAATCAAAAATCATAATCCGATCTGTAGGTGAAGCTAAATTAAATAAATTCATAGAAAAAGATATAAATGCTATTTTAGTCACCCCCGTAGAAGGTTTTTGGCTGCTTGAAGACAAACAAAATGGTCTTCATATTCAGCATGAGATTTATGCCAATCCGCAAGGTAAAATACCACGTTGGTTAAGTAATAAAACCGCTTTAAAAGGGGTTAGGCATACTTTCAATAACTTAGCTCATTTTCTCCTTAAGCCTCAGTATTCAAAGTCATTTAAATTAGAGATGTCTAATTGTATTGGCTTTGAGTAATCGCAATTCCTCTACTACAATCAGCAAACGACTACCCAAAAAAACGCCACATATGATCGACATTGATGACAAGGTGTTGGCAGATCTGAAGTCTGGTTTTAGTTTGCCCTCAAAGCCTGAAGTATTACAAAATTTACAAAATGAATTGAATAGTGATGAGCCTGAACTTGGTAATATTGCTGAGATTATCAGTGAAGATGTAGGGACTGCTGCTGCAGTATTGAAGGTTATTAATTCTCCAGCTTACGGCATGTCTCGAACGATAACTGATATTCGTCAAGCGGTAATGTTTTTGGGGGTAAATTGCATCACGCAACTTGTAACTGGGCATCTGCTTAAAAATGCCTTTAAACAAGAGGATTGCTGTATTTCATTGCAACGGTTTTGGGATAATGCCACAGATATGTCGCAACTAGCGATGGCGATTGGTAAGCAAATTAAAACAACTGTCCCACTTGAAAACCTTCAACTACTGGGTTTATTTCATGATTCAGGAATACCCGCAATGGCAATGCGCTTTGATAACTATAATGACTTGATGACTCGAGCTTATCAGAGAGGTGAGCAGAGCCTTTTATACTATGAAGAGCAAATATATCCAGTAAGTCACACTATCGTTGGCTATTACCTAGCATCCTCTTGGCACCTTCCTAAGCCTATCTGCCAAATGATTTTACGACATCACGATGAATCATACTTAAAGGAAGAAACAGACCCAACACTCAAAGCGACTTTCGCGGCAATGAAACTAGCAGAGAATTTATCCTTTGAAGCAAAGCATTTTAGACCTTGCGGTGATTGGTTCGCATTTAAAGATTTGGTGTTAGTTGCATTAGAATTAAGTGATGATGATTACACTAATCTTAAAGAAGATGTAGAAGAGTACTTTATACACTAACGACTATTTTTTGGTTAAACTTAGGTGTTAAAAAAGGCGCTCCTGTTCAGGTAAGCGCCTTTTTTAACAGATGACTTAAAATTATAAGCCTGCAGCTGCTCTTAGTGCGTCTGCTTTGTCTGTTTTTTCCCAGCTGAATGCTGTGAATGTGTCATCACCAACCGTCATTTCAAACGGCTCACGACCGAAGTGACCGTACGCTGCAGTCATTTGGTACATTGGGTGAAGCAGGTCTAGCATTTTAGTAATACCATAAGGGCGTAGGTCGAAGTGTTCACGAACTAGCTCAACTAGTTTTTCTTCTGATACTTTACCAGTGCCGAATGTATCAATTGTGATTGATGTAGGCTCTGCAACACCGATAGCATAAGAAACTTGGATTTCACACTTATCAGCAAGGCCTGCCGCAACAATGTTCTTAGCAACATAACGACCAGCGTATGCTGCACTGCGGTCAACCTTTGATGGATCTTTACCAGAGAAAGCACCACCACCGTGACGAGCCATACCACCGTATGTGTCAACAATGATTTTACGGCCTGTCAGACCACAGTCACCTACTGGACCACCGATCACGAAACGACCTGTTGGGTTAATGAAGTATTTAGTATCTTCAGTTAATAACTCAGCTGGTAGCGTGTGCTTGATGATGTTTTCCATAACAGCATCAACTAGTGCATCTTGCTCGATGTCTGGGTTGTGCTGAGTTGAAAGGACAACAGCATCGATAGCAACAGGCTTACCGTCTTCATATACGAAAGTTACCTGAGACTTAGCATCAGGACGTAACCAAGGTAGGATACCTGATTTACGCGCTTGTGCTTGACGCTCTACTAACAAGTGTGAGTAGTAAAGAGGCGCAGGCATAAGCGTTGGTGTTTCGTTCGTTGCATAACCAAACATTAGACCTTGGTCACCCGCACCTTGCTCTTCAGGCTTAGAGCGGTCTACACCTTGTGCAATTTCAGGTGATTGTTGACCGATAAGGTTCATGATGCCACATGTGTCGCCGTCAAAACCTACATCAGAAGACGTGTAACCGATATCTGTGATTACTTTACGCGTGATTGACTCTAGGTCTACCCAAGCATCTGTTGAAATTTCACCAGAGATGATCGCAACGCCTGTTTTAACCATAGTTTCACAAGCAACACGTGCGTGTTTGTCTTGCGTAATGATTGCATCTAGTACCGCATCAGAGATCTGATCAGCGATTTTATCCGGATGACCTTCAGAAACAGACTCAGAAGTAAATAAGTGTTTTGCCATTATATCTATGCTCACAAATATTGCGCTTCACGAACATCGGGGATAGCGCGAAAAAATAAGGGGCGTATTCTATCTAAAACAAATTAACTTGCCTAGTTTTTTTACGCCTAGACGTCTGAATTAGATTTTTTCAATTGTAGATCCTGAAATATGCAGGTTTAGCCCTCGTTTTCTCAGGTATTTACGTTGCAGTAAGTACCATAAATGAGTCAGAATGAAGGCACTGACATTTCAGCGCAACACAATTAAAGGTAGGAGAATTCATGCCGTCACGCAAAGAACTTGCAAATGCCATTCGCGTTCTGTCTATGGACGCAGTACAAAAAGCTAAGTCTGGTCACCCGGGAGCACCTATGGGTATGGCTGATATCGCAGAAGTACTATGGCGCGATTATTTAAAGCACAACCCAAGCAACCCAGAGTGGGCTGACAGAGACCGCTTTATTCTGTCAAACGGCCACGGCTCTATGCTTATTTATTCTTTGTTGCACCTGAGCGGTTATGATCTTTCTATTGATGATCTGAAAAACTTCCGTCAAATGCATTCTAAAACACCGGGTCACCCAGAGTACGGCTATGCACCAGGTGTAGAAACAACAACTGGCCCACTTGGTCAGGGTATTACTAATGCGGTAGGTATGGCGATTGCTGAAAAAGCACTTGCAGCACAATTCAACCGTGACGAATTTGATATTGTAAACCACTACACTTATACCTTCTTAGGCGATGGCTGTTTAATGGAAGGTATTTCACATGAAGCTTGTTCACTAGCGGGTACGCTAGGTCTTGGTAAGCTTATCGCATTCTGGGATGACAACGGCATATCAATCGATGGTGAAGTAGAAGGCTGGTTCAGCGATGATACACCGAAACGTTTTGAATCTTACGGCTGGCATGTAATTGCTGACGTAGATGGTCACGATAGCGATGCAATTAAAGCGGCAATCGAAGCGGCACGTGCAGAAACTGACAAGCCAACACTTATTTGCTGTAAGACAGTCATTGGTTACGGTTCACCAAACAAATCAGGTAGCCATGATTGTCACGGCGCACCATTAGGTGATGAAGAAATTAAAGCAGCACGTGAATTCCTTGGTTGGGAGCACGATGCGTTTGAAATCCCTGAAGACATTTACGCGAAGTGGGATGCCTCTTCTCGTGGTCAGCAAGCACAAAGCCACTGGTTAGTGAAATTCACAGAGTACCAAATGGCGTATCCTGAGCTTGCGGCTGAGTTTGAGCGTCGTATGAAAGGCGAGTTACCTGCAAACTGGCAAGCTGAAACTGAAAAGTACATTGCAGAACTACAAGCAAACCCTGCTAACCCTGCGACACGTAAAGCGTCACAAAATGCACTGAATGCATTTGGTCCAATTCTACCTGAATTTATGGGTGGCTCTGCTGACCTTGCAGGCTCTAACTTGACGCTATGGGAAGGCTCAAAAGGCTTAACCGCAGATGATGCTTCAGGTAACTACATTTTCTATGGTGTACGTGAATTTGGTATGTCTGCAATTATGAATGGTATTGCACTACACAAAGGCTTCGTGCCTTACGGTGCAACTTTCTTAATGTTCATGGAGTACGCGCGTAACGCGGTGCGTATGGCGGCATTAATGAAGCAGCCAAGCATCTTTGTTTATACTCACGATTCAATTGGTCTGGGTGAAGATGGTCCTACGCACCAACCAGTTGAGCAAATTGCCAGCATGCGTTTAACACCAAACCTAGTAAACTGGCGTCCATGTGACCAAGTTGAGTCGGCCGTTGCTTGGCAGCAAGCGATTGAGCGTAAAGATGGCCCAACATCACTTATCTTTACTCGCCAAGGCTTAGAGCAACAAGCACGTGACGAAGCAAAAGTGGCTGCAATCAAACAAGGTGGTTATGTACTTAGCTGTGACGGTAACCCTGAGCTTATTTTGATTGCTACTGGCTCAGAAGTTCAGTTAGCAGTGGATGCAGCGAAAGAGTTACGCTTACAAGGCAAGAAAGTACGCGTTGTATCTATGCCTTCTACTGATGTATTTGATGCACAGTCAGCTGAATATAAAGAAAGCGTTTTACCTGCTGCAGTAACACGTCGTGTTGCCGTTGAAGCGGGTATTGCTGACTACTGGTTCAAGTATGTTGGCCTAAACGGTGCTGTTGTAGGTATGTCTACATTTGGTGAGTCAGCACCAGCAGGTGAGCTATTTGAGCACTTCGGCTTCACTGTAGATAATGTGGTAGCACAGGCTAATCGTTTATTTGCATAATCTATAAAGCAAATTAAGTAATTTTAAACCCGCACTTGTTGCGGGTTTTTTATTGGAAAAATGCTTAATACAAACTCTCAAAGTTCTCTTCTTATTTAACAGTTGTTTAAAAATAGTAACTTTTGTTTCGCAAAGTGCGATGCAAATGGGTAAAGTAACTTGCTTGATGATTGCTAACTTATTGAAAATATTAAGCTAGGTTGTTGGTATACTTTAAGCTTATTTCCCAATACTTTTATTTTGGGGAACTTAAGATGAAACAAAAATTATTCAGTGTTCTTATCGGTGTTGCCTCTCTACCCAGTTTTGCAGTTACGGTTGGTGGGATTGATTTTAACTACTTAAATGGGGTTCTGCCCACAGACACACTCAGCTACAGTTTAAAAGGTAAGCCCCTCACCAATATTACTAATGTTGGATCACAATTACCTACGGATGTCCTTACTAATATCTACTCTATGCTGCCAGAAGGACAATATGTAAATACTGCATTTGTCGACAGTAATCTGCTTAGTAACATAGTAATTAAAGATGAAAGCGAACTTGATGAGATATTTGTAACAGCTACCGCCAATGTAACATTTTTGAATGAAGGGGCTGGGTATAGAAACACACTAGGTTATTTCGTCTTCGATGCGGATAATCCGCCCCAGAGTATTGCTGATATATCGCAGCATACGATTATTTTTCCTAATTGCTCAAAGCCGGGTGAGGGGGAAATGTCGCAAGGCGATAGGATGGAACTCGGAATAGATTTACAACCAGGCCAGGCACTTGGTTTCTTTGTTATTCCTAACGGTTGGGGGTGGGAAGGCAGTCTAGGTAACATAGTCAATCTAGGGCCATGGAATACGCCTTTCTATAGTATTCCAACTTTAAATCCAGAAGCTGATGAAATCAACGAGCATAACGTGGTGTTTTATGATGCACAAAATGAATTTTTTGTAATTGGGTTCGATGATCAACATCGTTCGCAAGGTGATAATGACTTTAATGACCTGTTATTTTCGGTAGAAGTAACTCCAAGCTACGCAGTTAAAGGCGTAAATGAAAATGGCTCTGTTGATTCAGGTACATACCAGCTGTTGCAACAGACAAACACCTCTGTAACGAATACCAGCTACTACCCAAGTCAAAATGGTTATGCAACCTTAGCTTTTGAGGATAAATGGCCAAAAATGGGTGACTACGATTTCAACGATGTTGTTATTAAATATCGCATGTCGCAAACATTTAACAATCAAAATAAAATGATAGAGCTTGTGATTGACTATCAATTAGTTGCCACTGGTGCGTCATACCACAATGGGTTTGCGATTCAAATACCAGACGTCGATACAAGCGCAGTAACCTCATCAGTTATGACTTATAACGGTGAAGAGGTTAGTAATAACTTTTTGGAAGCAACGAATAAGTTAAACATGAAGCTACTCGATGATAATAATACATTTGATGAAGCTTATGATGTAGCAAGAGAGTTGGCGAATACGAGCTGCCAGTTCTATAGAACTATGCCGAGCTGCAAAGAGCCTGCGATGGATTTCTTCAAAGTTGTTCTCACTTTTGATCCTATTCAAATGCCTTCGACAGTCTCCCTTCCGCCATTTGACCCATACATTTATGCGCTTGATGGCCAATACCATGGACCTTATGGAACTCGTAATTGGGAAGCCCACCTTAAGCAGTTTTCCGGTAGTGAACTATTTAATAACGGATTATTTGGTGAGGTAGACGATGCAAGTCAAACGCCTAACTACTTTATTAATGCCAATCATTTTCCATGGGCACTTAATATCACTAACGATTGGAGACATCCGCAAGAGAGTGTTGATATTCGAAATGCTTATCCCAAATTTGCTGACTGGGTTACTTCATCAGGCGAGCAAGAGAAATCTTGGTATCTGCTTGAAAATGCAACTAAGACAAAACTGTACGAGCAAGAGTAGGGGGTTAACATGAAAAGTTTATTAACATCGGCTCTATCAGGTTTTATGGTGATAACTACTTTGACAGCATGTGGAGGCGGCTCAGGTGCTGATAAAGTTCAAGAAGCACCACAAGCAAGTGTAAGTTCAAGCACAAGTACTTCTACGCCTGTTCAAGAAAATATAGAGCCAAGCACTCAGGATTTAGTTGCTGCCTCAGATTTTGATTTTAGAACTGATATGAAAGTTGAAATAACTGTGTCTGGATTGAAATCAGAAACCGGGAAACTTGTCTTTTATCATGGTGTAGGGTTTCATGATGAAAAGACTAACATCTATTATCCTGCCTATGAGAATCGATTAACTTCAATGTTTGCTTTGAATAGCTCTCGTCAATCAATACAGGTAGATGGCAACTGGGAATATTTAACCGTAGAGTGGTTACCTATGGATGCTGGAATAAGTGAGGTCTACAAAGTGATTAAACTCACTGGTGATAGTAGTTATTCTCTAAATTTTGAGTAGTTTACTTAACTGATAAGTAGTAACAAAAAAGACGACAATGAATGGTCGTCTTTTTTGTGTTTATTTTGAATTCTGTGATAGATATAAAAACATTTAATTAAATTAAAAAGTACTTAAGTTTCAATCAAGTTTTGAAAGCGGTGTAGTGATGAAGAAGGATTATATTAAACTGGTTAATACAGTACCTGAACAGTTAGCCATCTTAGAGGGATGGGAGCAGCAAGCTGGTGTAGGTGAATTTATCTTGGCCAACTCCAAAGAGCAGCATTTGGTTAGTATGCAAGAGCCCACAATTCAATACCTGTCAGTTCTTCAAAATGAACGCTTGGTGGGTTTTATTATCCTTGCTTTGGAGCCCAATAACACTATTGAGTTTAGGCGCATAGTGATAGGTCATCGCGGTGCTGGAATAGGGCAGTTGGCTATTCAAGCGATGGAGCAATATTGCCTTGAGCACTTCGCTTGTCAGCGTATTTGGTTAGATGTGTTTGACTTCAATGAACGAGGGCAACACATCTACCGTAAATTTGGCTATCAAGAATTTAAACGCTGTCAGCATGAAGAACATCAGTTGCTATTCTTCGAAAAGTATTTTTAATTCGCTTTGGTATAATCACTCGGTGAGATGCCAAAGTAGCGGGTAAATTCACGACTAAACTGAGTGGCGCTTTCATAACCTACTTGCGCGGCGGCTTGCTTTACTTTGATCCCTTGATCTTGCAGTAAGTCTTTCGCTTTAGATAAACGAAGCTTTTTTACGTATTGAATGGGGGAAGATGCGGTTATCTGTTTAAAGTTACGATGAAACGATGAGGCGCTCATATTTGCCATACTCGCGAGTTGTTCAACATCCAGTTTATCGTCATAGTGATTATGCAGATGTTTAAGCGTACGCTCCATTTTAGACATATGCGTATTATGTGAAACTAAATCAAATAAAGGTGACGCTTGTGGGCCTTGTAATACGTGATAAAAAACCTCTCGAACCAAGCCTTTACCAATAATGTCAGATTGTAACTTTGAGCCTAAACAGTCAACTAATCGAGTGAGCGTGCAAGATAAAGCATCTGTATTTTCACTGACAAATAAGCCCTTTGCATTGCTAATTTTATCGCTGCTATTTAGCTTACCATGTTCATCAAAGACCCTTACTAACTCCCCAAGTACAGACATGTCAAAGTCGATGATTAATGACAATAAAGGATTGTTTTTTGTAAGTTGTGTTTCACACTCTGCAGGTAAAGGCACGGTGAGTACCAAATAATTATCTGGGTTATAGGTATAAATTTGCTCATCGAAAAAGACCCGTTTTTGCCCTTGAAGAACGAAAATAATGCCTTGGCTGTAACACAGTGGGGTTCTTTGTGCGCTTTCACTGCTTTTATAGATACCAACGCCGTTAATAAATGTCTGGTTGTAGCCTTCAGAGGGCGCTAATAGTTCGAGTTGTTTAATGAGTGATTGCATTGTTCGTCACCAAATTATGTCATGAAGTAAGTATATCAAGGGTAGAAGCGTTTTTGAGTTATTTTCTTATGAGTGAGAGTTTTAGGCATGAAATTGATGGTTTAAGTCATTTTAATAAAGCTGTGAGTTGCTATTCTGTACTTAACAAAACACATAGGGTTACATTATGCAAAACTTTGATTTTTACAATCCGACTCGAATCGTATTTGGTCAAGATAGACTAGGTGAACTAGATAAACTTATACCAGTATCGGCAAAAGTACTGGTTTTATACGGTGGAGGTAGCGTTAGGCGCTTTGGCACCCTAGAAAAAGTGATTAGCAATTTAGGTGATCGTGAAGTAATAGAGTTTGGTGGTATTGAGCCAAATCCACAATTTGAGACTTTAATGAAAGCCGTAAAAGTGGTGAAAGAGAACGACATCGACTTTTTACTGGCTGTTGGTGGTGGCTCAGTGATGGATGGTACAAAATTCATCGCCTTAGCAGCGAGTGCTGATAAAGATCATCATACATTATTGTTCCACGGCTTTAACCCTGTGCCAGTTGAAAAAGCGGTGCCACTAGGTTGTATTGCAACACTGCCTGCGACGGGCTCTGAAATGAATGCGTTTTCTGTGGTGACATACAACGAGCAAAAATACCCAATTACGTCGCCACTAGTGTATCCACAGTTCTCAGTGTTAGACCCTGACTTTACTTTCTCTTTACCAAAAGAGCAGGTGGCGAATGGCGTAGCAGATGCGTTTGTGCACGTAGTTGAGCAATACCTAACTCAGCCTGTCGGTGCAAAAGTGCAAGACAGATTCTCTGAGGGGATTCTAAAAACCTTAATTGAAGATGGCCCGGTTACTTATCAAAGTGATGATTTAGCGGCTCGTAAGAACTTTATGTGGTCAGCTACATCTGCTCTGAATGGCATTATCGGTGTTGGTGTACCACAAGATTGGTCAACTCACATGATTGGTCATGAGCTGACTGCGATGTTCGGTATTGCGCACGGTCGTACACTGGCGATTGTTCTTCCTAGCTTATTAAGAGCACGCAAAGTACAAAAGCATGACAAGCTAGTACAGTTTGCTGAGCGTGTATGGGACATCACCGACGGCACTGAAGACGAGAAAGTTAATCTGGCGATAGATAAGACAGAAGCGTTCTTTAACTCGTTAGAAATTGTGACTGCACTGTCTCACTATGGTATCGATGATGAAGGCATTGATACGGTAGTAGCTAATATGGAAAAAATGGGCTTAACACAACTAAGCGAAACCGGTGATCTAACGTTAGATATCGTTAAAGAGATACTGTTAGCTGCAAAGTAAATTTATCTTATAAAAAAGGAGCCGTTTGGCTCCTTTCTCGTTTAAGTATTCACTCTGTACTTTGAATAAAAGTTAAGCTAAATCTTCTTTATCGCCTAAGCCAGCTGTGAGTTCTTCAAGTAGCTCTTTAATTTCTTCTGTAATTAAGATGAAATCGGCATCTAACTTAATGGCCATATCTTCTTTTGGAATATCGGCATTTTGCTCTTTTAGTGCATCGGCATAGCTTAAGCGTTTTAATGTACCGTCATTTTGTAAAATAAACTTCACACGTTCACGCCAATCAAGTGCAAGTTTAGTAACACGCTTACCATTTTCTAAGTGAGTTTTGATCTCGTCGCTGGCTAAATCATGCTGCTTTAATTTAACTTGCGCACCGTTATCGTCAGGCTCTTGCAGTTCTGCATCTGAGCCAATTGCAAAGCCATCAGGGGCATTAAAGTGAGTTAACCAGTCAGTTAAGAACACATCTAAATCATAGTTAGCAAACGCAGGTACTACAGGCAGTGTGCCTAATGACTTTCTAAGTAGTGCGAGTAACTCTTCGGCTTTATTAAAGCTTGCACTGTTTACAATAACCCAGCCATTTACTTGATCAATAAAAGCAAATTGTAGGCTCGATTTTTTAAACGCTTGAGGAAGCAATGTGCTTAAGATGTTCTCTTTAAGCTCATCTTTTTCTTTTTTCTTAACAGGGCGGTTTTCTTCACGCTCAATTAATTCTATTTTTTCAGCTAACATGTCATTGATAACTGAAGCAGGCAGCACTTTCTCTTCACGTTTTGCACATACTAAAATGCTTTTTTCAGAGAAGTGCGATAAAGTCTGCCCATGTTTAGCAAATGCTTTAGTCCAGCCAAAGGTATTCATTTCTTGACTACCACAAGGGCGGAATACGTCTTGTTCTAAGGCTTTTTCAAAGTCTTCTTGATTATATGAAACGTCTTGTTTAAATCTGTAACAGATCAGGTTGCTGAACCACATATTGTTATTATCCACTGATTTTAATGTTGGCTATGATAGCAATATTTATTTTGCTTGGGGGATAAAATTAAGCCCCGAATAATCAGGGCTTAAAACAGTTAAAAAAGTTGTATTCTAATCGAACATATTGGACGGCTGCTGCAGTGTTTTCGGGAATCTGATCATATAGCTCAATCCTTTGGCTTCTTCGCTACTCACCTCAATTTCACCGTTTAAGGTTTGTTTCACCAAGTTTAAGGTGATGTGTGTACCTAAGCCACTGCCACCTTGGTCACGTTTAGTGGTAAAGAAAGGGTCGAACAACTTTTCAAGTTGAGTTTGACTGACACCTCGGCCATTGTCTTTGTAATGAATGATCACATCGTCGTTATCATTTTTAATTTCAATATTAATCTCGCCCTGATCAACACCTTCAAAACCATGAATGAGTGAGTTCATAATCAGGTTGGTGAAAATCTGACTAATTGCACCTGCAGGTAAATTCAACTGTAGGTCTTCAGGACATTCAACATTAATAGCATGCTTGGTTTTCTTTAATTTGGGATGTAAAGAGCGAATAACCTCAGCAAGATATTGCTTTAAATTGATATTACGCACAGCCTCACTGGCTTGGTCTACTGCAATCTGCTTGAAGCTCGCGACTAGTTCAGAGGCTCTATCTAAGTTTGTGGTCAGTAAACTGGTACTTTGCTTAGCGTCGTTAATAAACTCTTCGAGTGCTTTTGGAGAAAGCGTTTTGTCTTTATAAGCGGCTTCAATTTGTTCTAATCGCTCTTGCAAAAATGAAGTTGCTGTAACACCGATACCAACAGGTGTGTTGATATCGTGTGTTATACCCGCGACTAAACCACCAAGAGCAGCCATTTTTTCAGAGCCAACAAGACGCTCTTGGGCCATGTTTAATTCATCTAAGTAACGCTCAAGCTCTTTTTGTTTGGTCAGCAACTCTTGCTCAGTTTGACGACGTAGGTCGATTTCTTCTGTGAGCGTAAGTTTTTGTTTTTCTAACTCATACTTTTGCTGCTGTAGATCCATCATAGCTTGGCTGAGGTTTGATGTCTTACGAGCAACTTCTTGTTCTAGCTGTAAATTATGCTGATCTAACTTTTCATTACTAATCAAAAGTTCTTTTTGCGTGTCATCGAGTTGATTTCGATAGTCACTAACTTTGTCTATTAATTTATTGAATGCTTCTTCCATGACTTTCAACTCATTGCGCTCAGTTGTACCAATGTCAATGCGCTGGCCGTCAAGGTCATCGTTTAATTCAAATGCTTCAATCTGTTCGGTTAAATCAGTGAGTGGTTCAGTCAGTAATTTTCTAAACGCGATTAAGAATAAAATTATTAAGAAAGTGGTTTTAACGACAGCATTACCAAGCAAGAAGTAAATCGATAACATAATGCGACTAAGCACAACTTCTCGGCTTGAAAAGAGTGTGACATCACCAACCTGTGTGGCTCGTCCAGAAAACTCAAAAATTAATGGAAAAGTATAACCAAACAATCCAGAAGGGGTATCTTCAATGATGGCTTCTTCCTGAACGAGTTGTTGGCTATATAATTCATGGATATCTAGAGAGCGCCCCAGTTGAGAGATAATCTCACCACTGTCGTCACGAACTATAATGCCTTCAATCATAGGGATTGCTAACAGGCCTTCTGCGGTGGTAACAGTTTGCTTGGTGTTTAATTCCCAAATAGCACGCGTTAAACTACGGCTAAAGGTCTTTTGCAACATGGTTAGCTCGTTCTGAATATAGTTTTTAGTATTTATATACTCAGTAACAACCTGACCACATGTGACAAGGAAAGTTAACAAAAAGTAAACCGATAGCACATTCGTAAGTAGCTTTTTTGATAGGCTTTTTTGCAGCATGAATGAAGCTAGGCTCCCTGATTTTGTTTAAGGCGATACGTCTGTAGTTAAACTTAGCTAATAAAGGCGTAAAAATAAATATTTATCTGGCATTATTGTTTACAATGCCATTGTTTGGTTAGATATTATATCGAACTTACTTAGTGCTTTAAGATGAATATGTTATAAGACATCTTTAATAGGGTGCTAGTGTTAGGTTAATTTCGAGTGAATGAGTTTAAAATATGAGCTATACTATTTTGGTTTGTGATGATTCTGTGGTTGCCCGAAAACAAGTGGTTCGCTGCTTGTCATCAGCGTTTGATGCAATAATCTTGCAAGCAAAAAATGGCGTTGAAGCATTAGAAGTTTTAAATAATCACCAGGTTGATTTACTTTGCCTTGATTTAACCATGCCAGAATTAGATGGTGTAGGCGTATTACAAGCTGTGAAGTCTCAAGTTATCGAAACTTTTGTTGTGGTTATATCTGCTGATATTCAACCAGAAATGAAAGCGCGAGTAGAGCAACTCGGTGCAATTTCGTTTATTGAAAAGCCCGTTAAGTCTGATGTTTTATTAGACGTTTTGCATACATATGGCCTCAGATAGCTCTGTCTTTTAGGCTAGCTTTTTTACTTCCTAGTTTTCTCTATTTAACTTATAAAAGTTATACTAAGGTCTAATTTTTCCTTTCTTTAAATCAAACTTGAGTTTTTTGCATAATAATTTCATAAAAAGACGGTTGCATGGTGTCTGATTTTCGGGCAGTCTAATAATTATGAAAACAATGAATTCAATTACGACCATTATTACAACCACCATCCTAACTGGATAGTGGCATAGGTCGTTGTGCATTAGAAAAAGGCCTGTGTTCACTAAGAACACAGGCCTTTTTTCGTTTTTGGAATGAGGAAAAATTATGCGAGTTTTAAAATTTGGCGGCTCTTCGCTCGCCGACTTTGATTGTCTCAAGCGGGTCAAGCAATTGATCGAGTCTCAAGCTGGCGAACAAGCTTTGATTGTTCTTTCAGCCCCTGGTGGCATGACAGACCAACTTGTTGAGTTAGCCAAGCTTGCTGAGCAAGGTGCTGATTACAGTGCTCAGTGGCAGGCTTTGCTAAATCGCGCAGACAGTTTGAAGCGTGAAGTCGAGCAGTTAGACTCTGTTCTCGCTCATTGGCCAAGCTTTACTGAGCTAAGTGATAAGCTAGCTGGAGTTAAATTACTCAAGCACTGCCCTGAGCAAGTTAATGCCTTCGTGATCAGTTTTGGAGAGCGAGTGAGTGTTGCACTTATGGTTGCTTTACTAGGTCAAAGAGCTGTTTATCTAGAGGCGACGCAATGTATTGAGACTCAGGGCGGGTATCTTGATGCAGAGGTCAACCTAGTCGCGAGTGAACAGCGTTTTGCTGAAGTTTTAAAATCGCAACCAGCCGACTTTTATATTATGCCAGGTTTTACTGGGGTAAATAACCAAGGCGAACTAACAACTCTAGGCCGCAACGGCTCAGATTATTCTGCTGCAGTAGCTGCAACTTGTTTAAAAGCCGAAGTCTGTCAAATTTGGACAGACGTAGATGGCGTTTATAATGCCGATCCACGCTTTATCAAAAAAGCCAGCAAGGTAGACAGCCTATCTTATAAAGAAGCGATGGAGCTGTCATATTTTGGTGCAAAAGTCCTTCACCCAAAAACAATTTTACCGTGTGCGAAAGTTGGTGTGCCATGTGAAATTAAAAATACCCACAATCCTGATGTGCCAGGTTCTGTGATCTCAAATGAATGCCAGAGCGACGAAACTGTCAAAGCCATTTCTTCATTAGAGAATTTGGCGATGTTGACGGTGTCTGGCCCCGGCATGAAAGGCAAAGTCGGTATGGCAGCGCGCGTTTTTAGTGCGCTTGCCAATGATAATGTTTCTATTGTTTTGATCACGCAGTCATCGTGCGAGTTCAGCATTAGTTTCTGTGTGCATGAAGAAGATTTAAATTTAGCTTTAAGTGCCCTAGAGCAAGCATTTGAACTTGAGTCGCAAGCTGGATTAATTGAACCTGTACAAGTGCAACGTGAACTTGCCATCGTGACTTTGGTAGGTGATAACATGAAAGCACATAAAGGACTTGCTGCTAAGTTCTTTGATTCACTGGCACAAGCACAAGTTAATATAGTTGCCATTGCTCAAGACTCCACTGAAAGTGCGATCTCAGCTGTGGTTGATGGTGCACTGTGCAATGATGCGGTAAAAGTCTGTCACGAAAACTTCTTCACTCATGTACCTTCAATTGATGTGTTTTTATTAGGCTGTGGCTTAGTCGGCCAAGAATTGGTTAAGCAGCTTGAAAAACAACAAGATTGGCTAGCAAAGCGTAATGTAAAGCTTAATCTTTATGGTGTGGCAAATTCACGCAAGCTTCTACTGGATGCAAACGGCATCGCATTTGATGCATGGCAAGCTCAGCTAGAACAACAAACATCAGGTTTCGAATTGGCTAAGGTAGAGCAGTTTGTCAGAGAAAATCATCTTATTAACCCTGTGCTGGTGGATTGCAGCTCGTCACAACAACTAGCAGATCAATACTATGACTTTTTAGATGCGGGCTTTCATGTGGTTGCTGCAAACAAAAAAGCCAATACGGGCAGTTTTGACTACTACCAGTCTTTGAAAAGTGCTGCGCAAAAACGTCAGCGCAAATTCTTATATGAAACAAACGTAGGTGCAGGTCTGCCTGTACTTGATAACTTGCAGCTACTTTTTGGTGCCGGAGATGAGTTATTGTCATTTAACGGTATTCTTTCTGGTTCACTCTCATACATGTTCGGTGTACTTGAAGATGGCTTAAGTTTGTCAGAAGCGACAGCAAAGGCGAAAGCGAATGGTTTTACAGAACCCGATCCGCGAGATGATTTATCAGGAACGGATGTTGCGCGTAAGCTTTTGATCATCGCTCGTGAATCAGGCCTTGAATTAGAGCTGTCTGATATTGAAGTTGAAGCGGTTGTTCCTGAGTCATTTGCGCCAGGTACAAGTGTTGATGAGTTTATGGCTAAGCTACCTGAACTTGATGCGCAATTTGCTGACAAAATTCAAAGTGCCGCAAGTGAAGGTAAGGTGTTGCGCTATGTCGGCAGCATCGAAAACGGTAAATGCAAAGTGGGTATAGATGCGGTTGATAAACAGCATGCACTTTATGATATCCGTGATGGTGAAAATGCTTTGGCAATTTTGAGCCAGTACTATCAACCACGCCCATTTGTTATTCGCGGATATGGTGCGGGTGCGGAAGTGACATCGGCGGGTGTATTTGCAGATATCTTAAAAACACAGTCGCGTTAAGGAGTCGTTATGATTAGTTTTTATGCACCAGCGTCTATCGGCAACTTTTGTGTTGGTTTTGATTCACTAGGCGCTGCACTTGCGCCAATAAGTGGTGAATTACTTGGTGATGTGGTAAATGTTAAAGCTGCAGAGCAAGACTCGTTTGTTTGTTCTGGCCCTTATGCCGATAAATTACCGGGTGAGGCCCATGAAAACTTGGCCTATCAGTGCTTAGTCCATTTTCGTGAACATGTGGCACCAAGTATGCCGTCGGTTTATCTCGAGCTTGAAAAGCGTTTACCAATTGGTTCAGGTCTCGGTTCGAGTGCTTGCTCTGTGGTAGCGACTTTTGCTGCTTTGAATGAGTTTGCGCAAACAAATTTAAGTCAAATTGAGCTGATTGAATTAATGGCCGATTTTGAAGCGAAAGTCAGTGGCGCTCGCCATTATGACAACATCACGCCTTGTTTTTTAGGTGGTTTGCAATTGACCGCTGATCTTGTGCCTAGCAAAGCTTTGTCTGTGCCTGTTGATTCTGATTGGTACTATGTCGCAGCTTACCCAGGTTTTGCATTGAATACAGCAAAAGCACGTGCAGTACTGCCAGAACAAAGAAACAGCTCAGAAGCCATTGAATTTGCGCAGCGTTTATCGAGCTTTTGCCTTCTTATGCAAACAGAGCAATTCGATTTAGCGCTCTCTCTGATGAAAGATGAAATGGCAGAGCCGTATCGAAACGCTTTAATCGCTGGGTTTGCACAAGCTAAAACAGCGCTACCTGAACTTGGCGCTGAGCTGGTAAGTATTTCAGGTGCAGGTCCCACACTCTTTACGATTTGTAAAACAAAACAAGCGGCAGAGCAGTGTCAAGCTTGGTTAAACGAACACTATATAGACGAACACGGCTTTAGCCATATTTGTAAGCTAGACCAACAAGGCACGCGTGCCATTTCACAAGGAGAATAATCAATGCAACTTGTAAACTTAAAAGATGCCACGCAGCAAGTGTCTTTCACAACAGCTGTTAAAACAGGTCTTGGTCGTAACCAAGGGGTATTTTTTCCAGAGCAATTAAGTAAATTAGAAAATATCGATGCGCTGCTTGAAAAACCATTTGTAGAAAGAAGTGCGGAAGTATTGAGCCACTTAATTGGTGATGAGCTACCAAAAGATACGTTAGCCGAGATGATTGCACGTGCTTTTAACTTTCCAGCACCGCTTAAGCAAATTGGTGACAAACAATACTGTCTAGAATTGTTCCATGGCCCAACCTTGGCATTTAAAGATTTTGGCGGACGTTTTATGGCCGAATGTATTGGTTTATTTAATCAAGGTGAGCGTGTCACAATTTTAACTGCGACTAGTGGTGACACAGGTGCAGCGGTAGCACATGCTTTCTATAACAAGCCAAATGTTGATGTAGTTATACTTTATCCAGAAGGTAAGATCTCGCTCGCTCAACAAAAGCTCTTCACGACGTTAGGTGGAAATATTCATTGTTACGCAGTTGAAGGCAGCTTCGATGATTGCCAAGCTTTGGTTAAGCAGGCGTTTTTAGATGATGAAATGAAAGAAAAGCTGGGCTTAAATTCTGCCAACTCTATCAATATCAGCCGTCTAGTTGCGCAAGTATGTTATTACTTTGAAGCCATTGCGCAATTACCTGCAGAGCAAAGAGGTAAAGTGCATGTTTCTGTACCAAGTGGTAATTTTGGTAATGTGTGTGCAGCTATGATAGCTGCAGCCCTGGGGTTACCTATTGCAAACTTGTCTGCAACCACCAATCAAAATGACACTGTACCACGTTACATGGCATCAGGTGAGTGGTCGCCAAATGCCACATTAGAGTCGTTATCAAATGCAATGGATGTGAGCAAACCTAATAACTGGCCTCGCGTTGAAACAATGCTAGAACGTGGTGATTTCGATAAACATGAGTTTTATTCAAGAAGCGTCTCAGAAAGTCGCACGCAAGTGGTAATGAAAGAGATTGCTGCAACGGGTTACGTGATGGAGCCGCATACCGCCATTGCACTTGAAGGTCTGACTTTAGATAAAGCGGAGGATGCTGTGGGGATCTGTTTGGCTACGGCGCACCCTGCAAAGTTTAAATCTTCAGTAGAAGAGGTGCTTGAGCAAGAGATTGCAATGCCTAGCGTGTTACAAGATGCCTTAGATAAAAAGTGTTTAGCTGAGCCAATGCAAGCCGATTATACACAATTGAAAGCGGCTGTTTTTGCTAAATTACTGTAATTATTAATCGCTAAGGGTGAGCCTTTGTAGACTTAAAAAGTTGACCAAACTCACCCTATATAAATAACGCTTATTTATTCCCTTCTTATTTATTTGTTTTTTTTATGTTTAAATAAAAAAATATCATTACATAAACACTGTGAAATAAATTCAATCCCTGTTTAAATATGCTCAAGCCGAAATTATAGGCATCGGACGCATAACTGCGTACAATACAGCTTTTACTACCCTAAACGTGTACCTAGGAGACCCCATGTTAGAACGTAACATGAACATTGCAGATTTTGACCCTGAATTAGCAAATGCGATTGCACTTGAAACGACTCGTCAAGAAGAGCACATCGAGCTTATCGCTTCTGAAAACTACTGTAGCCCACGTGTTTTAGAAGCTCAGGGTTCTCAATTAACTAACAAATATGCTGAAGGTTACCCAGGTAAGCGTTACTACGGTGGTTGTGAACACGTTGATGTTGTTGAGCAACTGGCTATTGACCGAGCTAACGAGCTTTTTGGCTCTACTTATGCAAACGTACAACCACACGCGGGTTCACAAGCAAACGCGGCAGTATTCCAAGCGCTTCTTCAGCCACACGACACTGTATTAGGTATGAGCCTTGCACATGGTGGTCACTTAACACACGGTTCTCACGTAAACTTCTCTGGTAAAACGTATAACGCTATCCAGTACGGCCTTAACGAAGAAACTGGTGAGATCGATTACGCACAGGTTGAAGCATTAGCACTTGAGCACAAGCCAAAAATGATCATCGGTGGTTTCTCAGCATACTCAGGTATCGTTGATTGGGCTAAATTCCGTGAAATCGCTGACAAAGTAGGTGCTTACCTATTAGTTGATATGGCACATGTTGCAGGTCTTGTTGCTGCTGGAGTTTACCCAAGCCCAGTACCTCACGCACACGTTGTAACGACTACGACGCACAAAACGCTAGCGGGTCCTCGCGGTGGTCTTATCATCTCAGCTTGTGATGACGAAGAAATCTACAAGAAACTAAACAGCGCAGTTTTCCCTGGCGGTCAAGGTGGTCCTCTATGTCACGTTATCGCTGGTAAAGCGGTTGCTTTCAAAGAAGCATTACAGCCAGAGTTCAAAACTTACCAAGAACAAGTTGTTAAGAATGCACAGGCAATGGTTGCTGTTCTTCAAGAGCGTGGCTATAAAGTTGTTTCTGGTAAAACAGACAACCACTTATTCTTATTAGACCTAATCGACAAAGACATCACAGGTAAAGATGCTGATGCGGCACTTGGTCGTGCAAACATCACTGTGAACAAGAACTCAGTACCAAACGACCCACGTTCACCGTTTGTAACGTCTGGTCTTCGTATTGGTTCTCCAGCTATCACGCGTCGTGGTTTTAAAGAAGCTGAATCAGCAGAGCTTGCAGGTTGGATCTGTGACGTACTAGACAACATCAACGATGAGTCAGTACAAGCAGAAGTGAAAGAGAAAGTAAAAGCTATCTGCGCTAAATTACCAGTTTACGCGTAATTTCGCTCACAAAATCAAAGAATTTTGTTATGATAAAGGCCGCATTTGCGGCCTTTTTTATATTTTTTCACAAGTGATTATCTATGCATTGTCCATTTTGCACCGCTAAAGAAACAAAAGTCATTGATTCCCGTTTAGTCGGCTCAGGCCATCAAGTCCGTCGCCGCAGAGAATGTGTGTTATGTCATGAGCGCTTTACGACGTTTGAAGGTGCTGAATTAGTCATGCCGCGGGTAATTAAACAAGATGGTTCTCGAGAGCCATTTAATGAAGACAAATTACTAAATGGTCTGCACCGCGCGTTAGAGAAACGCCCAGTGAGCACTGAGCAAATTGAAGAAGTTGTGCATCAGATTAAATCACAAATTCGCGCTACGGGTGAACGTGAAGTGTCAAGCCATATGATAGGTGAATGCATTATGGAAGCGTTGAAAAAGCTCGATAAAGTGGCCTATGTCCGCTTTGCCTCCGTATACCGCTCATTTGAAGATATCAGAGAGTTTGGCGAGGAAATTGCGAGGCTTGGAGATTGATGTTTAGCGAGCAAGATAAAGAATTTATGCAGCAGGCCATCGCACTTGCTGCTAAAGGCCGTTTTACTACCTCACCTAACCCTAATGTAGGTTGTGTGATAGTAAAAGACGGCGATATAGTTGGTCAGGGTTACCACCAAAAAGCGGGTCAAGGTCATGCTGAAGTACACGCATTAAAGATGGCTGGATGCAAGGCTAAAGGCGCTACCGCTTATGTTACCTTGGAGCCATGTAGCCATTATGGTAGAACACCGCCTTGCGCAAAAGGTCTAATCGACGCTGGCGTCAGCCGCGTTGTTGCTGCCATGGTTGACCCTAACCCAGAAGTCGCAGGTCGCGGCCTGCGCATGTTAGAAGAGGCAGGCATTGAAACCGCTTCTGGTTTGTACGAACAGGCTGCAAGAGATTTAAATCCTGGTTTTCTAACTCGAATGGAAACGAGTTTACCCTATATAAGTTGTAAATTGGCTGCGAGCCTAGATGGCAAAACAGCATTAAAAAATGGTGAAAGTAAGTGGATCACCTCAAGTGCAGCCCGTCAAGATGTGCAGTTTTTACGTGCTGAGCACTGCGCTGTGTTATCGGGTGCTAATACTGTACTGTTTGATGATGCTAAATTGAATGTACGACTTTCAGCAGAGCAGCTTGAGCTTGCTGAAGGGTTGTCAGTTCGCCAACCTACTCGAGTCATTATCGATTCCCAAAACCGTTTGTCTCCAGACTTAGCATTATTTTCAATCAATAGTCCTATTATAATTTTAAGAACAAAAGCAGATACAGCACACCGGTGGCCAGAACATGTCACAGAGCTGGTGGTTGGTTCCATAAATGGTAAGGTTGATATCAAAAAAGCGTTAAAGCAATTAACTGCGCATGGTATCAACAGTGTATTCGTTGAAGCTGGTGCGACGCTTGCGGGTAAGTTTCACGAATTAAATCTTATCGATAATTATATTCTTTATTTAGC
This sequence comes from Pseudoalteromonas sp. MTN2-4, assembly GCF_042848605.1. Taxonomy (NCBI): domain Bacteria; kingdom Pseudomonadati; phylum Pseudomonadota; class Gammaproteobacteria; order Alteromonadales; family Pseudoalteromonadaceae; genus Pseudoalteromonas; species Pseudoalteromonas sp. MTN2-4. The sequence continues at coordinate 847,822 of NZ_BTGK01000001.1, read as the reverse complement.
ACCTAAAATCATGGGTCAAGACGCGCGAGGTTTATTTAACGTGCCAGAGTTGAAGAAGATGTCAGATGTACAGAGCCTACAATGGCACGATATTAAGCAAGTTGGCGATGATATTCGTTTGACAGCACGCAAAGTAGCGCAAAAAGGTTAAGTTTTATGTTTACAGGCATCATTGAAGCAACCGGTAAGTTGACTGAGTTGACACAAAATCAAGGCGACCTAACGGTTCGTGTAAGTAGCCCAAATTTAGATATGGGCGATGTACAGTTAGGCGATAGCATTGCTACAAATGGCGTGTGTTTAACGGTTGTTGAAAAATTTTCTGATGGTTTTCGTGCCGATGTTTCAAATGAGACCTTGAAATTGACGCAATTTGCTCAATATAAGCTAGGGCAAACAGTTAATTTAGAAAAAGCATTACAACCTATTTCGCGTTTAGGTGGTCATTTAGTCTCAGGTCACATTGATGGCATTGCGACAGTTGTGGCGATTACACCTAATGCCCGCGCAACAGAATATTGGTTAGAAGCGCCCAGTGAGCTGATGAAATATATCCCATACAAAGGCTCAGTAGCCATTGATGGTATCAGCTTAACTGTAAATGAAATTAAAGATTGTCAGTTTAAGCTGACAATTGTGCCGCATACAGCACAAGAGACAACCATTGCTGAATTTAAAGTGGGCAGTAAAATTAACTTAGAAGTGGATCAAATTGCACGTTATTTGGAACGCTTAGTACTTGGAGCTCAAGAGCCTGCACAAAGCTCTACTCTCACAATGAACTTATTGGCAAACGCAGGCTTTATTAAGTAGCGAATTAATTAAACAGGTAAATTATGAACTTGAACAGCGCACAAGAGATCATCGAAGACATTAAAGCCGGTAAAATGGTTATCTTGATGGATGATGAAGACCGAGAAAATGAAGGTGACTTAATCATCGCAGCCGAGCATATTTCAGCGGACGCCATAAACTTCATGGCAACCCACGGCCGTGGTTTAATTTGTTTAACTATGACTCAAGAACGTTGTCAGCAAATTGATTTACCGTTAATGGTGAGAAATAACGGCGCGCAATTCTCAACTAACTTCACAATGTCTATCGAGGCGGCAAAAGGCGTCACTACTGGTATTTCTGCCGCTGATCGTGCTCGTACAGTACAGGCAGCAGTGGCTAAAGGTGCAGTGCCAACAGACATCGTGCAGCCAGGTCATATTTTCCCAATTATGGCACAACCTGGTGGGGTATTAACTCGTGCTGGTCATACAGAAGCAGGCTGTGATTTAGCACGTTTAGCAGGTTTAGAACCCGCTTCAGTCATTGTTGAAATCTTAAACCCAGACGGTACTATGGCTCGCCGCCCTCAGTTAGAAGTGTTTGCTAAAGAGCATGGTTTAAAAATTGGTACTATCGCCGACTTAATTGAATACCGTAACTTAAACGAAACGACCATAGAAAAAGTTGCGCAGTGTAAATTGCCAACTGAGTATGGTGAATTCGATCTAGTTACTTACAAAGACACCATTGATAACCAGCTTCATTATGCTTTACTCAAAGGTGAAGTTTCAGAAAGTGATGCAACGCTAGTGCGTGTTCACTTACAAAGCACCTTTAATGATGTCTTACTATCTGACAGAGGCGCTGATCGAAGCTGGAGCTTACATGGTGCGATGAAGCACATCAGCGAAAATAACGGTGTGCTAGTTATTTTAGGTAAACAGGAACAAACTGAAGACATCGAGCACATGGTAAAAGCATTTGCTGCGCAAGATGCGGGCGAAACTGTGAATCAGCGCAAGTTCCAAGGTACATCTCGTACTGTTGGTGTTGGCTCGCAGATCTTAGCTGATTTAGGCATTCAAAAAATGCGCCTAATGAGTATGCCGAAAAAATATCATGCACTTTCAGGTTTCCACCTAGAAGTCGTTGAATACGTAGAGCCTAAATAATTGAATGAAAAAGCCCGTTGATGACAGCGGGTTTTGTTATTTGGGGTTAACCAAAACTGTGCTATTATGCGCGCCAATTTGGCAATTGCTTATTGCGTACTCGGCGCACTTTGATTGCAAAGTACGAAACATTAAGAAGATTAGGACCATCTAATGAAGATTATTGAAGGTAACAAATACGCTCCTGGCAAAAAATTTGCTATTGTTATTTCACGTTTTAATGATTTTATCGGTAGCAGCTTACTTGAAGGTGCTGTTGACGAGCTAAAGCGTGTTGGTGGTGTTAAAGAAGAAGACATCACTGTGGTATATGTACCAGGTGCGGTTGAGTTACCATTAGCAGCTAAGCGTTTAGCGATGAAAAAAGAGCACGATGCAATCATTGCATTAGGCGTTATCATCCGTGGTGGTACACCACATTTCGACCTAGTTGCTAACGAGTCAAACAAAGGACTTGCAAGCGTTTCATTAGACTATGATATTCCGGTAGCATTTGGTGTATTAACCACGGAAAGCATTGAGCAAGCCATTGAACGTGCGGGCACTAAAATGGGCAACAAAGGCGGCGAAGCAGCCCTTGGTGCACTAGAAATGGTGAACGTGCTAGAGCAAATTTAAGAGGATCCTCAGTGAAACCAGCAGCAAGACGTAAAGCACGTATATTAGCGCTTCAAGCCGTATACTCTTGGCAATTAAGTGGCAACCCGATTGCCGATATTGAGCAACAAATGTTGATCGAGAATGATGTATCTAAAGTAGACGTAGAATACTTTAAAGATCTTGCTCGCGGTGTTGCAGTAAATGTAAAGCAATTAGATGAACTTGTTAAGCCGCATCTTTCTCGCCCGTTTGAAGACTTAGATGAAGTTGAGCGTGCAGTATTACGTTTAAGTGCATACGAACTTAAGTTCCGTGAAGATGTACCTTACAAAGTAGCAATCAATGAAGGCATTGAGCTTGCGAAAATCTTTGGTGCAGAGGACAGCCATAAGTTTGTGAACGGTGTTTTAGACAAAGCCGTAAAAGCAGTTCGCAAATAAAGGCAAACAATTTGGAGAGCCGGCTTAGGCCGGCTTTTTTATGTATGAAGGAATTTGAGTTAATCAATCGATTTTTCACCGGCCGTGGCATTACTCGACGTGATGTAGACTTAGGCATAGGTGATGATTGCGCCCTAGTTACTATCCCTGAAGGCTGCCAATTAGCGGTCACCACAGATACGCTGGTTGAAGGCGTTCATTTTTTTTCTGATATTTCCCCTAAAGCCTTAGGACACCGAATTTTAGCGGTAAACTTAAGTGATTTGGCTGCAATGGGGGCAGAGCCTGCTTGGATCTCTATTGGCTTGACGTTACCTAACGTTGACGAAACTTGGCTGGAACAGTTCACAGAAGGTATGCACGATATTGCCGAATACTATAATGTACAGCTGATCGGTGGTGACACCACGCAAGGTCCATTAACGATTACTGTATGCGCTAAAGGTATCGTACCAAAAGGCAAAGCATTGACCCGAAGTGGCGCTAAAGTAGGGGATTGGTTATATGTGACTGGCGACCTTGGAGATGCAGCTTTGGCAATCGAAGCACGTAAACAAGGCTGGGAACTCAGTGATGAAGACCGCAGTTATACTCAGAAAAAGTTTGATTACCCCGCACCCCAAGTTGCAGCAGGTCAGGTTTTACGTGGTTTGGCGAATTCAGCCATTGATATTTCTGACGGCTTACTGGCCGATTTAAATCATATTCTGACCCACTCAGGTGTTGGAGCAACTATCCATGCTGATAAAGTGCCGCTTTCACATGCGCTGAAAAATTTGCCTGATGAAGAAGTACGTTTAATGCTGGCAATGGCCTATGGCGATGATTATCAGTTGTTGTTTACCGTGCCTGATAGTAATAGAGTAGCAGTAGAAAAGCGCTTGGCAGAATATGGGGTGACACCTACCTGTATCGGGCAAATTAACGCAAATGCTGGCGATGTGTCGCTACTTTATAAAGATAAACCTTGGCCATTTCCCGCAACTGGCTTTGAACATTTTAGTTAGGAGTCAGTTTGGCTAAGCAGTACAAATTTGATATTCGTAAACCTCACCAATTCTTTGGTTTGGGTTTTGGTTTAGGGCTAGCCCCATTTGCCCCAGGTACATTTGGCACTTTAGGTGCGCTACCTCTTATTTTCATTACAGCAAGTTATCCATTATGGTTGCAGTGTGTTTTTGCAGTTGTGATCAGTGTATTTGGTATTTGGGTGTGTGGACAAACGGCAAAAGACGTCCAAGTTCATGATCATCCTGCAATTGTCTGGGATGAAGTTGCTGGCTTTTACATTACCATGATAGGCGCAGCGTTATCTTGGAAGGCGCTCCTAGTTGGCTTTTTATTATTCCGATTTTTCGATATTGCCAAACCAGGTCCTATCAGAATGTTAGACAAAAAGCTGCATGGTGGCTTTGGGATCATGGCTGATGACATTTTAGCGGGTATTTTTTCGTTGATTTGTGTACAAGCTTTGTTTAAAACTGGTTTCTTAGTAGCTTAATCAATAAAAGATTGTGAGTGTATGATCAAAAAAACCTTGCTAGTGTCTTGGCTGTTTATACTGATGAGTTTTTCAGTATCTGCTGCCATCAATGACTATATTGTGAAGCAATGGAATGTACAAAATGGCTTACCCTCACAATCAATTAAAAGTTTGGTGCAAGACCAGCAGGGTTATGTATGGCTTGGCACTCAATTTGGCCTCAGTCGGTTTGATGGCTATCAATTTCGAAATTTTACAACACAAAACACGCAATTCTTACAAACTAACGCCATTCATAAATTACTGTTAGATAGGCATGGTAAGTTATGGATAGGCACCAAGCGGGGTCTTCATCGCTTAAACCCCCATACGCTTGATGTTCAGTCATTTAATATCAAAGGACCTATCCTCGATATTGTTGAGGACAAGCAAGGTGACATCTGGGTTGCAGGTAATGGCTTATTTTACATTGGCAATGACCAACAAGCACAACGTGCATTTGATTCAGCAGAAGACAATAAAAAGTTTCCTGTTAACCGCATTAATCAGATTGTAGGTAGTGTGTCTAAAATCGCCCAAGGTACCGATGGTTTATGGTTGGTAAATGAGCGTAATCTTTTAAAAATTACCAAATCAGCTACTAATCGCAGAGACATATTTCGTCTTGAGCTTGGTTTCAGGTTAGCCTTACCAGAACAATTAGCACAAACAATCGTGCATGATTTGGCATGGATTGAAGGGCGCTTGTATCTGGCCTCTGAACTCGGTGCTTACTTCTTAGATATAGACCAAGTGCTGAGACGTTATACCGAGCTTGGTAATGGTGCTGTATATAAATTTATGTACGACTCAGATACAGGGTTATGGGCATCTACTTCAACTCGTTTGATGTTCAGAGAGGGGATCTCTGATTGGCGTTATGTCGAACCAATTCATGCGGATCAGTCGATTTGGTTTTCAGACATGTTTAAAGACTCAGAAGGAAATATTTGGTTAGCCAGTCTGAACGAAGGGCTTTGGTTTGCGCACACAGGTAATATTGCGCGACACATGATTGATGGTAACAGTCAGCAAGGTATAACGGCAACGACCACAGATAACCAAGGTCGAACTTGGATGGCATCAAGAAGTGGTGTTGGTTACTTGAATAATGATGAATCATTGCAAGTAGTTATTACTCCTAAAGAGCTAAAAAACAGCACAGTATACGAGCTTGAATTTAGTGGTAATAGCTTGTTCATAGGCACTGAACGAGGTGCCATGATTTATGAGCAAGGGGTGCTACAGTTATTACCGTTTCGAGAGTTACGACAAACACCTGTGTTAGCCATTACACCGTCGCAGCGTGGCGGAATGTGGATAGGTACGGGTAGTGGTATGTATCGTCTTGAGTACTCGGGTTTAACACCGTTTGCTTACAATGCATTTTTAGGTAGTCAGTTTGTCACGTATATCAATGATCAGCCAAATGTCGGGTTTATAGGCACCAATAAAGGAGCTTATCAATTTAATCAAAAAGGCATTGAAAAGCTAGGTGGTCAAACTTCTCTAGAATCTGCTTATGTTACCAGTATTTTATACATCCAAGGTGTGGCTACTTTAGTTGGCTCTTGGAATGATGGGTTATTTTATCGAACAGCAAAGGGCGATTGGTATCAGCTTGATGCCTCAAATGGCTTACCTCATGGGTCAATTTCCTCGCTCTATTATGACCAGCAACAGGCGCTTATTTGGGTCAGTACTCGAAAAGGTGTGTACCGTTTGCCCGCTGCGCAATTTACGCATCCAATAAACAATTTAAAAGTTGAGCAGGTTATTAGCCAATTTGACCGTCAGCTCGATGGCAAAGTCGGTCGTTGCTGTTCTGGTTTCGGTGGTGATGCAGTATTAGAAAAGCAAGGCGCGATTTGGTATCCAAGCTCTCAAGGGGCAGTTGAAATTCCCAAGAATGTTGAGCTATTTGGTTCTAAAGACTTATCACCAAAACTGGAAGAGGTGATCACACAAGATCGAGCGATAGTCTCAAGCAAATTTGCAGAGTTGCTTAAACTTGATACCAGTGAACGCGATATCACGATTAACTACACTGCCATAGACTTTTATGCGCCAGCGAGTATCGAGTTTAGATATCGTTTAACTGGTAAAGAAAACACTGAATGGCGAGAAGTATTTAATCGTCGAGAAGCGATATATACGAACTTAGAGCCGGGTGTATATAACTTTGAATTACAAGTTAAGCGCAAAGGTGAAGGCTGGCAACAAGCTAGAAGCATTACACAGCGTATTGAGATCCCTAGACGCTTTGATGAAACGGTATACTTTAGACTGTTAATTACGCTAGGGTTTGTTCTACTGTTTTACGTATTCTTTTGGATCTTTAGAGCCCAAGAGCGACGTAAGCAGCAAGCGCTTGAATCTTTAGTGGCAGAGCGCACTATGGCACTGCGTCAAGCGAATGACAAGCTTAACCAAGTCAATACTCAGATGAAGCTAGTTAGCCATACAGATGAGCTCACAGGCCTTAAAAGCCGTCGTTTCTTATTCGATCAACTCCCTAAAGATGTTGAGCACTATCAGCGTAACTCAAAGTCACTACAGCAACAAAATAAGCGTCTTGTACTACTAAGCGTTAATGTTGACAACTTCAGTAAAGTGAATGATGCCTATGGTCCAATTGGTGGTGATAGTTGTTTACAGCAGCTTGCCACCTTATTGAATACAAGAACACAAGGGTCAGATTATGTGGCACGTTGGAGTGGCGACGAATTCTTATTGTTGCTTCGCGATTTCAAGCGTGACGCAGTTGAAAGTTATATAAAAGAGCTTTGCCGTGCTATAGCTGAGTGTGACTTCCAATTACCGAACGGTAAATCGATTAATATGACGGTTTCTATGGGGTGGTCATTCTATCCCTTACCTTTGCTTGGTGGGCAAGTGATCAGTTGGGAAGCCTCTGTTAATTTGGCGGATGTTGCACTTCATCAAGTAAAGCAACGTGGCGGTGATGGCGCAGCAACCATTACATTTGATGATCAGTTGGATGCCTTTGAGTTTGAGCAAACCAGTAACGTTGAATCACAATTACAAACCTTACAGGCAAATGGGCTCGCAGATGTGAAAATTTGGATGCGTTAGTTGCAATAAGGATTATTTGTCAAAATTATAAAGCATAAATAAAAGGAGCTTAGGCTCCTTTTATTTAACGTTGGAGATTATCAAAGTAGCGCTTTAATTCTCTCTTCGATTGAATTAGCACATAAGCCCATTTCTGCATGGATTTCGTCTTGTGTACCATGCTTGATGAATTCATCAGGGATACCAAATAACGACACTGGCGTTTGTATACCCTGTGTGCCAAGAAACTCCATCACAGCACTGCCAGCACCACCAGCAATGGCGTTATCTTCAAGACAAACAAATCGATCGTGAGTTTTGCTCAGCTCAACGAGCAGTGTTTTATCAAGCGGTTTAACAAATCGCATATCCACTAGGGTTGCATTTAAGTTTTCAGCGGCTTGCTTGGCATTATGAAGAAGTGTACCGAAACTTAAGATAGCCACTTTCTCACCTTCACGGATCACGTTGCCTTTGCCAACTTCAAACGCTTGCATCTGCGTTTGTACATCTCTATCACCAGCACTACCTCGAGGATAACGCACAGCAACAGGTTGGTTACACTGGTAACCAGTGTAAAGCATCTGACGACATTCATTGGTATCACTTGGTGCCATGATAATCATGTTTGGAATACAGCGCATAAAGCTTAAGTCATAAGCACCTTGGTGCGTTTCACCATCTGCACCTACAATTCCCGCGCGGTCAATTGCAAACAGCACAGGTAAGTTTTGTAGCGCAACATCATGAATAAGTTGATCATAAGCACGCTGCAAAAAGCTTGAGTATATAGCAACAACAGGCTTGAGACCCTCACATGCGAAACCTGCACCAAGGGTAACAGCGTGTTGCTCAGCAATAGCAACATCAAAGTACTGCTCAGTAAACTCCTTCGAGAAGCGTACCATACCTGAGCCTTCTCGCATGGCTGGCGTAATCGCCATAAGCTTAGGGTCTTGTGCTGCCATATCGCATAACCAATCACCAAATACCTTAGAAAAAGTAGGGGCGCTAGGTTTAGATTTTGGCAAACTATGCACGCTCGGGTCGAATTTTGGCACACCGTGATAACCAATGGGATCGGCTTCAGCTGGCTTATAGCCTTTGCCTTTTTGCGTTTTGATGTGCAAGATTTGAGGGCCTTTCAGGTTGCGCATATTTCTTAGCGTATCAACCAGCATATTAACGTCGTGACCATCAATTGGACCAATATAATTTAAACCAAGCTCCTCGAAGAAAGTGCCAGGTATAACCATACCCTTTAGATGCTCTTCCATACGGCTAGCTAGTTCTTTCACTGTCGGCACACCAGAAAGAATTTTCTTACTGCCTTCGCGAATATTAGTATAAAAGCTACCAGAAAGAATGCGTGCAAAGTGGTTGTTAAGTGCGCCTACGTTTTCAGAGATAGACATCTCATTATCATTTAAGATTATCAGCATGTCGGATTTAATATCTCCGGCATGGTTCATGGCTTCGAACGCCATACCTGCAGTGATCGCACCATCACCTATCACTGCAACGGTTTTACGACCTTTCCCCTCTTTTTGCGCGGCAATAGACATACCTAATGCCGCTGAAATCGAGGTACTTGAATGGCCTACGCTGAAGGTGTCGTATTCACTCTCCTCACGATAAGGGAAAGGATGCAACCCATCTTTTTGACGGATCGTATGCATAGCATCACGACGGCCAGTTAAGATTTTGTGCGGGTAAGCTTGATGACCCACATCCCAGATTAATCTATCTTCAGGTGTGTCATACACGTAATGTAAAGCAACAGTCAATTCGACGGTGCCTAAACCTGAAGCCAAGTGACCACTGCTCTGAGAAACCGAATTAAGTAAGTAATCTCTTAATTCGTCGCTCAACTTACCCAGTTGGGGCTGTGGTAATTGACGTAATTGCGCCGGTTCATCAACCAAGGCGAGTAATGGGTACTTGCTACTGTCCAGTTTCATTCTTTCAACATGTGTCCTACGCAAACCTTGTCCGATTATATACAAAGGTTTACTTAATTTTTATAAATTTTATTCTATTCGTCGTCAATACGTCATGATTGAGTATTAGTGATCACGCTCAATTATATATTTCGCAAGCTCTGCCAATACATCGGTATTATGAGGTATTGTATCAAGTGCAGACAGGGCATCTTCGACCAATAGGTGTGCTTTTTGTTTTGCACCATCTAGTCCTAGCAAAGCCGGATAAGTTGACTTGTGATTATCTAAGTCTGAGCCTTGTGGCTTTCCTAATACGGCGGTATCACCTTCGATATCTAAAATATCATCTTGTACCTGAAAAGCGAGCCCAAGCTTTCTACCGTATATATCGAGTGCAGTAACTATTTCTTGTTCTACATTTGGCGCACATAACGCCCCTAATTGAATGGCACAATTTAACAATGCGCCGGTTTTAAGTCGATGAATACGTTCAAGCTCTGCAAGGGTAATTGACTTTTCTGTTGCTGAAATATCAAGAGCTTGTCCACCCACCATGCCCTGCAAACCAGATGCAACGGCAAGGGTATTAATCATCTTGATTTGTTGCTTTGCTGGTACTGAAAATTCATGTTCACTTAAAAATTCAAACGCTAAGGTTTGTAGCGCATCGCCTGCTAAAATGGCCTGTGCTTCATCATAAGCAATATGACAAGTCGGTTTACCTCGACGCAAGTCATCGTCGTCCATAGCTGGTAAGTCATCATGGACCAATGAGTAGCTATGAATACATTCAATCGCAGCTGCGGCGACATCAAGGTCAGCTTCTTTAGCACCTAACAGTTTGCCTACAGTGTAAACCAAAAAGGGTCTTAATCTTTTACCGCCATTATTGATGCTGTAAAAAGTTGCTGACTTTACGGTTTCATCGGTGTCTAACGCCAAAGAGAAGTAGTTACAGATGTAACTGTCTAAACGGTTTTGTGCCGTATTTATATGCTCGAATAAATTCACTGCGGGGTCTTAATCTAATTGATTTGGCATTGGTGTTACTGGTGTCTCAGGGTCGTTGCCCATCAGGATTGAGACTTTTTGCTCAGCGCTGCTTAACTTTTCATTAGAAGCATTGGCTAATTGAACACCACGTTCAAATTGCTTTAAAGATTGCTCTAAAGTTAGGCTACCTTGTTCCATAGCCTTTACAATGCCTTCTAGTTCGGCCATTGCTTCTTCAAAACTTAGATTTTCAGGTTTTTTTGCAGCCATAGTACATCTTGCTCAGCAATTTATTTTAAAGGTAGCAATTTTAGGGGGATTAGCGACTCAGGTCAAAGCTTGTTACTGGCAATCGTGGCGGATCAGTTTATTTTTTGCCTTATGTGGGCGTTAATCGAATTTTAACAACGTAATTGAGTTAAGATATTCAAGATGTTGCCGATAAAAGTCTTACTGAAAGCTAGGCTTTTCACTGTAACATAGGCATAAGGTTTGCAAATATTCTAATTAAGCATGATATTTGTAGTTGCCACTCAAAAAATTGACTTAGAGTGTCATAATAAAAAAGTAATGATAAGTATTCTCTGGAGGGGATAGTGGATTTAGCAACCGTTATCGGAATAGTAGGTGCAATAGGTTTGGTCATCATGGCGATGTTCATGAGTAGTAATGGTGACTTGGCCATGTTTGGTGATGGCCCATCTACCGTCATTGTATTCGGTGGCTCTATTTTCATCGTACTTTCGAACTTCACCATGGGCCAATTCTTAGGCATTGGTAAAGTTGTTGGCAAAGCCTTTATGTTCAAGATTGAATCTCCAGAAGAGCTAATTGAGAAAGCAGTTGAATTGGCTGACTCGGCTCGTAAAGGTGGCTTTTTGGCTTTGGAAGAAGCAGAGATACCCAATGCTTTCATGCGTAAGGGCGTTGATATGTTAGTAGATGGTCATGATGCTGATGTTGTACGCGCCACTTTATTAAAAGACATTTCACTTACTACCTCTCGACACGAACTAGGCGCTAACTTATTTAAATCTTTGGCAGATATTGCACCTGCGATGGGGATGATCGGGACGCTAATTGGTCTAGTAGCCATGTTATCAAACATGGATGACCCAAAAGCGATTGGTCCAGCAATGGCGGTAGCACTACTTACAACGTTATATGGTGCGTTTCTTGCAAACGTAGTTGCTATTCCTATTCAGGCGAAACTTGAATTGCGTAAAGATGAAGAAGAACAAAATCAACGCTTAATCTTGGATGCAATTTTGGGTATTCAAGATGGTCAAAACCCGAAAGTAATCGAAGGTATTCTGAAGAACTACCTACCTGAGTCGAAACGCGGTAGCGACAAGGAGGAGTAGTATGTCAGACGAACAAGAATGCAAATGTCCCCCCCCCGGGCTACCCGCTTGGATGGGAACATTTGCTGACCTAATGTCACTCTTGATGTGTTTCTTCGTTCTGCTGTTGGCTTTCTCTGAAATGGACGTGTTGAAATTCAAACAAATTGCAGGTTCGATGAAGTTTGCTTTTGGTGTGCAAAATAAAATCGAAGTAAAAGACATTCCCAAGGGTACCAGTGTGATAGCTATGGAGTTCACACCAGGTAAACCAGAGCCAACTCCCATCGAAACTATTCAACAGCAGACGGTAGAGATGACGCAGCAAATGTTGGAGTTCCAGGCAGGTGATGAGGCTTCAGCAGGTGGCCGTCAAGAGCAACGCGGTAATAAGCGTGGTGGTGAATCGCAAAGTACTTCACAAGAGCAATCTATGGAGCAGGCTATTTCAGCAGCCGATCAAGAGCAAGTGAACGAATTGGTTAAGAAAATAGCCCAGCAAATGGAAAAGCAAATCATGGATGGCGCAATAGAGCTTGAGTCTCTAGGACAACAGATCATTATTCGTATTCAAGAAAATGGGGCTTTCCCTTCTGGTAGTGCTTTTTTACAGCCGAAATTTAAGCCGATAATTCGTGAGATTGCTGAGCTGTTAAAAGATGTACCAGGAGAAATTACTGTGTCAGGTCATACTGATGACTTTCAGGTGACCAATGAGCTTTATTCTAATAATTGGGATTTATCTGCAACCCGTGCAGTAGCTGTGGCAAGTGAAATGGTAAAAGCTCCAGATTTTGACAAAAATAGAATGGTTGTTGTTGGTCATGCTGATACGCGCCCGCTAGTGCCGAATGAGAATGACACAGATAGACGCCGTAATCGCCGTGTTGAAATCTCTATTTTACAAGGTAAAGCGAAAGAATCTGATCCTATCGAACTGCGTGGTAATTAATTTTTCATTCTTTAGTATGTATTTCTTGATAGATGGTTGGAATTCAGCTAATTTGAGTATGAATCATTTATCAAGGAGAAATACGATGCCTATTCTAAGTAAATACGCTTACATGCCAGGTAATAATGGCGATGGTGCTGATGATAATGATGAGCCACCAAAGTCTGAAGAAAAGTAGTTAGATTAATCATCTCAAGATTAACTTCCTAGTATGTCATTAGATTTAAACAGTACTTACTTTAATCAATTTTTGTTATTAGTAAGAGACCACGCGACGTTACTGACGTTTATTTCGGTTGCTCTGTTTGCATTATTAAGAGATGACAAAGCCCTTAGATATGCGGCACTGTGTGCCGCATTTTATGTGATTGGCTATTTCTCTTTCTCTTTGATCAAGCAAGTTGATGCTGATTTATATGTCATCCGTTACGTCTATTGGGCATTGAGTGACATCGTTTTTATGGCTATATTGGCTGTCTGGGCATTGAAAGACAAAGTGTATTTATGGCAAAGCGTATTGGCACAACTCATTGTACTTCCTGCGCCTATTATGCAGTTATTTAGATTGGTAGATAGGCACTATCTCGATTTAAGTTACTCGACCTATCTTTATAAAAGTATTTTACCTTTAGTGAATATTCTCACCGTCATCCTGTGCTTTCTGCCCGTGATGTATCTATTAAAAAATCGAGTAAACCAAATTCAAGTGAAGGGCTAGTATCTAACAAATTTTAAGCGCCTTTTTAGCTCCCCGAATAGGTTAAGATAATTACTATCCCTAATTTAGCTTAATTTATATCAACATCAGTGATTGCAACATTAATCCCGGTATCTGAACCTGTAGAGGTTTGAGCTGCTAACTTAACAAATGTTTTATTTCCTTGGGCGTTTGGAATAACAATATCTGTCATAGCAAACTCACAGTTTAGAATTAACCTTTCTTGAGGCAAGTTGGCACTTAAACACATTGTTTTTGTAATGTTATTACTGCGTATCTCTTCGCAATAGGCAGGGTTTAAACTGCTGCTTAACTGTTCATCAACCTCAATTAAAGAAAGTAAAATAGTAAAATCAGTATCGTTGCATGCTAATGGCACGACTCTTTGATTATTTGATAAGTTGCCTTTTAAAAACCTCTGCTCATCTGAATTTTGGTACCAGACGGTCAGAGTACTTTGCAATAGGTTTGTGGACATTGAGTTGGGACTGCCTTTAGCGCGCCAATCATTTAAAGAGTTCACTTCAGGCAGTGCAAATGAGACGCTAAGTTCTGGTATATATTTGAATTGTTGACCAGCTTTGATTGTATTATTCTCAGCGCCTTGCCATGTATCTGTAACGTCTGCACCAAAAATATTCGCTACTTGCTCACACAGTGGTTCAGAGCCTTTGTATGATGTTTCTGCTAGGCTACTTGAGCGGTTTGTAAAGTAAGTTACTTGTGGTTTAGTTTGGAGCGTATCCCCCTCTATTTGCCAATAAGCAATGTTTGTTTCTTGCTTATTGAAATGCCTTTGCGCTGAGAAATTACTGCCACATTGCGTGCTCTCATTGACGGTAGGCGCTGTATTATCTTTTGATAGTGGTTCGCTGCCCCCGCCACCGCAAGCAGTTAAAAAAGAGCAGGAAAGCAAGATTAGGGGATATTTCATAAGACTTCCTTGAATTTGGGTTATCAGGCTTGCACGATAACCCAAACTTTTTACCGTTAACCTAGCGCAGGAATAACGCCAAACATTTGCAAGCCTTGTGCAGCTATTATGACAACCCCACAACAAGCTGCAAGGCTTAATCCAAATCGACCGCCTTTTACCTGATAGCCTTGTTCATTAGTTTGTTGTGCTCTTTGTACCCAAACCATCGCAACAGGTAGAAAAATCGCTAAAACAACCAGTGCAATTGCCGCATACCCTAATGCGGTAATAAACCCTTGTGGATAGAATAAAGCGAAACCAAGCGGAGGCACAAAGGTAATTAATGCCGTCTTCAATCGAGCGCTTTTGTTATTACCTTGCTTGAATGCATCAGCAAAGAAGTCAAATAATCCAAGGCTTACGCCAAGGAAAGAAGTTGCCAATGCTAAATCTGCAAAAATCGTGATCGACGTACTGACTCGTGAGCTGTTCACTAAGCTAGAGACGCTGCCAATGAAGCCTTGCAGGCCTTCAGATTGTAAAAGTTGTGATTGGCTCATCATACCTTGGCTGATCAATTGCCAGAAGACATAAATAATTAAAGGCACGGAGGCACCGAAAATCATAACATTTCTGAGTGAACGAATATCAACACCGACGTATTTTACAATTGATGGAATTGAACCATGAAAACCAAATGAAGTGAAAATCACAGGTATGGCTGAAATAAGTAGCCCTTGCTCTAGCGGCATTTCGAGCAAGTGCTGACCTTGTACATAAGGAGTAAGAACGAAAAATAGACTGCCCAGCACGATTACTTTAATGGCAAATAAAACACGGTTTAGTTTATCAACCGTTGAGGTACCCATGGTGACAATGGCTGCGACTAGTACAGCCACGAGAATAGAGCCAATTTGCGGGGCCACATCGACATCAAGCGCTGCATTTATTTTTGACTGTAACTGTGCGCCTCCACCTGCGATATATGCTGCACATAACGCGTAAAACAAAAAGACCATTGCAAAATTAGCGATATACTGACCACGTTTGCCCAGTAGTGTCTTGGCTAGAGTATTAAGTGTGGCATCGGAGCTGGCGAATTGATGAAGCTCTAGCATTAATAACGCGGTATAGGTCATTAATAGCCATGTTAATAAAATCAGGATTAAAGATGCACTAAAGCCAATACCTGCAGAAGCGATAGGCAGTGCTAACATGCCCGCGCCTATGGTTGTGCCTGCGACAATTAGCATACTGCCGAGGGTTTTATTCTTTATCACATTATGCCCCTTTAAGTGTGAGAGAGCAGGCAAGATATAACGCAGAGCAAAAAATTGAAACTACTTTGTTATAAATCAAGATACGTGTTTGTAATATATGTTTTACATTCTGTTGCACAGTATTGAGATTTAGGCATAAAAAAACGCGATGACACTGCATCGCGTTTTTTTGAAAAGTGGTGATTACTTCACTTCTTTACCTGCAGCTTGTTGGTCAGCATGATAACTAGAGCGAACAAACGGGCCACACGCTGCGTGTGTGAAGCCAATTTCGTCAGCGTAATCTTTTAATGCATCAAACTCTGCTGGCGGCACATAGCGTTTAACCGGCAAGTGGTGTTTTGAAGGTTGTAAATATTGACCTACAGTTAGCATGTCAACATTATGCTCACGAAGGTCACGTAATACCTCTTCGATTTCAGACATTTCTTCGCCTAAACCCACCATTAAACCTGATTTAGTTTTAACATTCGGATGTGCTTCTTTGAAACGGCGAAGTAGTTCTAAAGACCACTTATAATCTGCACCAGGGCGAGCCAGCTTATACAGGCGAGGTGCAGTCTCTAAATTGTGGTTGAATACGTCAGGTGGCGTTTCAGTTAAGATCTCTAATGCTTTTTCCATGCGACCACGGAAATCAGGTACTAATATTTCAATGGTGATCTCAGGATTGTGCTTACGAATAGCTTTAATACAGTCAGCAAAATGTTGTGCACCACCATCACGTAAGTCATCACGGTCTACTGACGTGATAACCACATACTTAAGCTTCATGTCTTTGATAGTTAGAGCGAGTTTTTCAGGCTCTTGTGCATCTGGCTTTAACGGGCGACCGTGTGCTACATCACAGAAAGGGCAACGACGAGTACAAATAGCACCTAAAATCATGAATGTCGCTGTGCCATGGTTAAAGCACTCAGATAGGTTAGGGCATGATGCCTCTTCACATACTGAGTGTAACCCGTGGTTTCGCATTGCTTGCTTGATGCCCTCAATACGCTCACTTGATTTCGGTAAACGGATTTTAAGCCATTCAGGTTTTCTCAGCATTTCATCGCGCTCAGTTGGCATTACCTTTACTGGGATCAATGCCATTTTCTCAGCATCGCGAAGCTTTACCCCTGGCTCCATTTTTACTGGTTTACTCATTCGTTCTCGAACCCTTCTTTGTGTTCAACATGCTCAGCGTTAAGGCGTTTGAGCATATGTTTAACAAGGCCTTGCGCAACTTCATCAAGTTGCGACGGGCCATTTAATTCACTTGTTTGCACCATGTTCATACCCGCATAACCACATGGATTTATGCGCATAAACGGGCTCATATCCATGTTGACATTCAATGCTAGGCCATGAAATGAACAGCCGCGACGAACGCGCAAGCCTAAAGATGCAATTTTACTGTCGTCAACGTAGACACCCGGTGCATCTGGTTTGGCGTAAGCATTAATGTCGTATTCTTTTAGCATATCGACAATGCACTCTTCTAGCCAAGTTACTAGCTCTCTCACGCCGATTTTAAGACGACGGAGATTAAACAGTACATACATCATTTGCTGACCAGGACCGTGATAAGTCACTTGACCACCGCGGTCAACTTGAATAACAGGAATGTCGCCGGGTGCTAAAACATGCTCTGCTTTACCTGCTTGCCCCTGAGTAAAGACAGGCTCATGTTCAACAAACCAGATCTCATCGGGACTGTTATCGTCTCGGGTATCAGTGAAGTCTTGCATTTTTTGCCAAATAGGCTGGTAACTTTGTAAGCCTAACTGGCGAACTATCACGGTACTTTGAGTCATGGTTAGCCTTTACAGTACGTAACGTACGTCTTCGATATTGCCAATTTCTGTATAGATTTGCTCAATATGCTCTTTTGAAGTGACGGTCGCGACCAGTGTCACCGACTCGTAAGTGCCTTTACTACTCGGTTTTACTTTAGGCGCATAGTCACCAGGTGCAATTGTTTGCAACTTTGCAAGGATCTGATCAGTCAGATTGACATTTGCTAGGCCCATAATTTTAAACGTGAATGGGCAAGGGAACTCTAAGTATTCGTCAAACTTAGTATTTTTAACTGGTTGAACCATGAAGGTGTCCTCATCGCAAATGGTGTGTAGTGTTTTTAATTTCACACACGCTCAATAATGGCGGGCATTCTATCATTTTTGCAGCAAAAAAAAACGCCTCACTCAGGAGGCGTTGATGACTAATAAATCAATTATTACATGATCTGTAAACGTAAATAGTCATAGATCTTGCTAAAGAAGCTACCTTCTTCAATCTCTTCGAGCGTAACTAATGGATATTGAGAGATTTCTTCGCCATCGAGCTCAAGGAATAGTGTACCTACTTTAGTTCCTTTGGCTAATGGCGCTTCTAAAGTTTTATCTAACTCAAAGTTCGCTTTTAAATTTTTGCGTTGACCACGAGGGATAGTAATGGGCGTGTCTTCTAGAATACCTAAAGAAACCGTCTCTTTATTACCCATCCAAATACGCTGATCTGCAAAGCTATCACCCGCTTTATATGGTGTGATTGTTTCGAAGAAACGGAAGCCATAGTTAAGTAGTTTTTTGCTTTCGACTTTACGAGCACGCTCACTGTCTGTACCCATCACAACTGCAATTAAGCGCATATCGTCTTTAGTTGCTGATGTCACTAGGCTGTAGCCAGCCTCTGATGTGTGACCGGTTTTAATGCCATCAACGTCAAGGCTTGCATCCCATAGCAGTGAGTTACGGTTGTATTGCTTGATACCATTGAAGGTAAAAGACTTTTCTTTGTAAAGTGCATACTCTTCAGGTACGTCACGAATAAGCGCGGCACCTAGCGTCGCCATATCACGAGGTGTTGTGTAATGTTCGTCTGTATCAAGGCCATGACTGTTAATAAAATGCGTGTTAGCCATGCCTAGCTTTTCAGCGTGTGCGTTCATCAGATCAGCAAATGCACTTTCACTGCCAGCAATATGTTCAGCCATTGCCACACAAGCATCATTGCCTGATTGAATGATAATACCGTGGTTAAGATCGTCGACACTGACTTGCTTACCAACTTCAATGAACATGACCGATGAACCAGGGAAATTCTTCGCCCATGCTTTTTCACTGATGGTAACCATATCAGTTGGTGAGATATTACCAGCTTCAATTTCGACACCAATCACGTAACTGGTCATCATTTTGGTTAGGCTAGCCGGTGCCAGCTTAGTATCTGCTTCACCTTCCGCAATGACTTTGCCAGTTGTGTAATCCACCAAGAAATAACCTTTTGCATTGATCTGAGGTGCAGAAGGCAAGATCTGTGCGGAAGCTGAAAAAATGGTTGCTGAGCATACCAGCCCGCAAATTTTGGTAAGTAGTTTGGTTTTTAGTAAAGTCATTATGTTCTTTTATCGATAAAATTAAAATTAGTCAGCTTTTTCTATTCTAAAGTCGTTGTTCACTGTAAAGCAAGAAAGCCTGGCGAAATTCACCTGCTTGTAAATTTTCTAGCAGGGATTGAGCATGGGTATCATCTTCTAGCGGGCCTAAGCGCAGTTTATGTAAACCGTCTTCTTCTGCAATGTTGGTATCAATTGCAAATTGACCTGCGAGTTTATTTGCCAAGTGCTCAATATTGGTTTTGTTACTACTCGCAGCGACTTGAATATAGGTTAATCTTGGCGCAATGCGATCGAGTGTAATCGCTTCAATCTGAACATTTGCTGTACCTTGGTTATGGTAGCCGAGTTTATAGGCCGCGGCATAAGATAAGTCTATAATCCTATGATCGTGGAATGGTCCACGATCATTGACTCTGACAATGGCCGATTTACCATTTTCTAAATTAGTTACTTTAACAAAACTCGGAAGTGGCAGAGTTTTGTGGGCTGCAGTCATGTCATACATGTTAAAGATCTCACCGTTAGAGGTGTAGTAACCGTGGAACTTTTGCCCATACCATGAAGCGGTGCCTTGCGCTTTATAACCTTTTTCATCTGACATAGGGTGATATTGCTTACCGAGCACCACATAAGGGCGTCCGGCGGTGACACTCTTTGGCTCAGCTTTTACTTTCGCATCACGCATTTCATACTCTGTAGGAATGCGCATAGGCGCAGTATCTTGGCGTGTGTGATAGCGAGAGCTACATCCGCTCACAATAATGACAACAAGGGCTAGTAAATAAGCCTTATACAACTTAGTCATGATTTAAGTAACATCCTCTTGTCTGTCGCAATTGACATAATGATACCGAACCCTGCCATCAGTGTAACCATGGATGTACCCCCATAGCTAATAAGTGGAAGGGGGACACCTACAACCGGCAATAGGCCAGATACCATGCCAATATTCACAAATACATATACAAAGAAAGTCAGTGTTAAAGCGCCAGCTAATAGTTTACTAAAGGCATCTTGAGCGCGAACTGCAATTAATAAGCCTCGACCTATGATAAATAAATAGACGCTGAGTAATAACACCACGCCCATTAAACCAAATTCTTCGCTCAATACCGAGAAGATAAAATCTGTGTGTCGCTCAGGTAAAAACTCTAATTGTGATTGTGTGCCATGCAGCCAACCTTTGCCTTCGACACCGCCTGAACCTATGGCGATTTTTGATTGAATAATGTGGTAGCCAGCGCCAAGAGGGTCACTTTCTGGATCAAGTAGTGTCATAACGCGCTGTTTTTGGTAAGCGCGCATACCATAATGCCAAAAAGCGAATACAGCGGGGAACATTAATAACAGCGCCCCACCGATGAGACGCCAGCTTAATCCAGCTAGGAATAAGACGAAAATACCAGAACTGGCAATGAGCAGTGAGGTGCCTAAATCCGGTTGTTCTTTAATTAAAAAGGTTGGCACACACAATAATATGAAGCCGATAAATAAATTAATAAACTTTGGGGGCATGCGGTGCTGAGAGATATACCAAGCAACCATCATAGGCACAGCGAGTTTCATGACTTCTGACGGTTGAAAGTTAGTCACGCCAAGGTTTAACCAGCGTTTTGCACCATTGATAGTAATACCAAAGAAAAACACCGCAACCAGCATAGCCAAACCTACTAAATAAAGTGGGATCACTAAGCGTTTTAGAGTGATAGGAGGAATTTGAGCAAATACCAATAATGCGATGACCGCGCCGCCCATGCGCACACCGTGTCTTAACATCATATCCATGTTTTGACCGCTTGCACTATACACAATTGCCAAGCTGCCAAACATCATACAAACAAGTGCTAATAGCAAAGGCACATCTAAATGTATTTTTTGCCATAGAGTACGTTTATGACCGAGCACCATTAATTAGCTCCTTGCTTAAGTGGGTTTGCAGTAAAGTAGTAATCCATCAATTGACGTGCAATAGGGGCTGCGATTTTACTACCGCCACCTTGGTTCTCCACTACCACAGTCACAACAACACGGGGGTCATTGTAGGGGGCAAAGCCTGTGTAAATCGCATTGTCTCGATGACGCTCGTCTAACTTTTCTGCATCATACTTTTCACCTTGCGCGATACTGACAATTTGCGCAGTACCAGTCTTACCTGCAGGGTCATAATCCGCCCCTTTAAATGCTTTATGTGCAGTACCGGAGACCTTAGTTACAGTGTTATGCATGGCTTCAAGGGCGACGCGCCAATGGTCATGATTTTTGAGCACAATGGGCGGGCGCTCTTCGGTGTACATAGGCGTGATTTCATCAAACTGTTTTTTTACTTGTACCAGGTGCGGTTGGTAATGTTCGCCTTTGTTAACCATGATGGTTACAGCGTTGGCTATTTGCATTGGCGTCGCAGTCCAATAACCTTGTCCAATCCCGACTGAGATGGTATCGCCTGGCCACCAGTTTTCTTTAAAACGTTCTTTTTTCCAAGCTACGGTTGGCAGAATAGCTGTTGTTTCTTCATGAATATCAATACCAGATAAATCACCAAAGCCAAACTTATTCATGAAATT
The DNA here is from genome assembly GCF_042848605.1 of Pseudoalteromonas sp. MTN2-4. Classification (NCBI taxonomy): domain Bacteria; kingdom Pseudomonadati; phylum Pseudomonadota; class Gammaproteobacteria; order Alteromonadales; family Pseudoalteromonadaceae; genus Pseudoalteromonas; species Pseudoalteromonas sp. MTN2-4. Next base: position 826,142 of record NZ_BTGK01000001.1, on the reverse strand, counting down.
ACTGATCTTTGTGATACCAGATTTATAGGCAATATCGTAATAAAAAGTATCACATGACTCTTCTATTGCTTTGTATACATCAACCCAGCCATGGCCCCAACGCTGCCAGTCTCGCCACTTATGTTCAACATTCGGAATTTGAAAAAAGCCTGGGTCCCACATGCGAGTTTGCTCAGTGATAATGCCTTCTTCCAAGCCAAGAATAGCTAAATGTGGTTTGACCGTCGAGGCTGGCGCATAGCGGCCTTGAGTTGTTCTGTTAATTAAAGGCCTATCTGGGTTTAACAAGGCGCGATAGTCTTTACCACTTATCCCGTGAACAAATAGGTTTGGGTCGTAACTGGGGTTTGAATACAGTGCTAGAATACCGCCGTCTTTAGGATCCATAACAACGATCGCGCCACGCATACCTTCAAGGGCTTTTTTCGCCACTTGCTGTAAGCCTATATCTAACGTAAGAACTAAATCTTGCCCTGGTGTGGGCGCATCGACGCTTAAAGTACGGAGCACTCTGCCTCGGTTATTCACTTCAACACGTTGTGAACCAACGATGCCGTGCAGTTCTTTTTCGTAGAATTTTTCTATGCCAAGCTTACCAATGTCATGGGTTGCACGATAATTTTTGGCTTCACCTGCGAGCTCTAAAGCCGTGAGCTCTTTTTTATTTAATTTGGCAACATAACCAAGTGCATGGGTGAGTGTCTCACCGTAGGGGTAATATCTGGCAAGGCGAGCTTCAATATTAAAGCCTGGAAATTTATGTTGATTCACTGAAAATAAGGCAACTTCTTGCTCATTTAAACGCGCTTTAATAACACGGCTTTTAAAGCGCTGCTTACGGCGAATATTCTTTAAAAAGCTTTCTTGGTCTTCTACAGAAATATTTAATAAAGCGCCGACTTCAGCAAGTTGCTTAGCGATATCATTAACTTGCTCAGGGATCACTTCTAAATTATAAACAGGGCGGTTCTCTGCCAATAACACCCCATTTCGGTCGTAGATTAAGCCTCGGTTTGGTGCGACGGGGATTACTTTAATACGATTATCATTAGAGCGTGTTTTATGGGTGTCATGCTCTGTGACTTGAAGCTTATAGGCGTTACTGAGTAGCAAGCCTATAAGGAGAGTAACAAACACAAAACCAACAAATGCGCGACGAGCAAACAAATTTGCTTCAGCTGAATGGTCACGAATTGTTGGTCTTTTGTTTATCATCTGAGTTGTATTATTCTCTGTGGTATGGATGGTTGTTATTTAAACTCCACCCGCGATACAAGCTTTCAGCGACAATAATGCGCACAAGTGGGTGCGGTAACGTCAATGCCGATATCGACCACTTTTGCTCAGAAGCGGCAATACACTCAGGCGCAAGTCCTTCAGGGCCACCAATTAATAGGCTGACATCTCGACCATCAAGTTGCCACTTTTGCATATGATTTGCCAACTGGTGGGTATCCCAAGGCTTACCTGTTACTTCTAGTGTCACAATTCGGTTGCCTTTTGGAATAGCGGCCAAGGTTTTTTCACCTTCCAACTGTAAAATACGCTTGATATCGGCATTCTTACCACGCTTTCCAGCTGGGATCTCAACAAGTTCTAACGCCATATCTTTTGGAAAACGACGCTGATACTCTTTAAAGCCTGTCTCAACCCAAGCAGGCATTTTTGTGCCGACAGCAACCAATTGAATTTTCAAAATTAGCCCCAGAGTTTCTCTAAGTCATATAAGTCACGTGTTTGATCTTGCATAACGTGAACAACCACATCGCCTAAATCAACCAGTACCCACTCACCCACATCTTGTCCTTCAATGCCTAATAGGTCTTCACCAGCATGACGCGTTTCTTTAGCAACGTGTTCAGCAATAGACTGTACGTGACGTTTTGAGTTACCTGAGCAAATGACCAAATAATCCGTTACAGAGCTCACTTCTTTTACATCTAACTTAACAATGTCACGGGCTTTCATGTCGTCAACTTTGTCTAATGCAAAGTCTAATAATTGTTCAGAATTCAAATCTTGTATCTCTATGCTCAAAAAATAAGGCGCGTATAGTAGCACAGCACATTGGTTTATTCAGCATAGAGCTGATGAGTACGAATGTAATCTATGACCGAAGACGCGAGAAATTGTTCCATAGGTTTTTGATTATTTATTAGTTTTCTAATATCGCTCGATGCGGCATCAAAACTAGGACCGGTTAAAAAATGACAATGACCTGCTTTTTTCGTGAGTAACAGCTCATTTGTCTCAACTTTAGCTTGTTTCACATAGTCAGCAAGCGCTGGGTTTGGTGCATAAATTTCGCCTGGGCGCTGATAAACCACGATGTGGCAAAGCTGTGTAATGGCTTGCCATTCATACCAAGACGTTAAACTATTGAAGGAATCCATACCCATCAAAAAAATGATGGGTGTATTAGGCTGCTCGTCTCGGTATTCCTGTAGCGTTAACAATGAATAGGAGGGCCCTTGTCGCTCAAGCTCTCTTTTATCAATAGTGAATGCTCTCTTACTTTGAGTTGCTAACCTGAGCATGTTGAGACGGTGTGTGTCAGTGATCTTAGGCTGTGCTTTGTGCACAGGTATGGCGCAGGGTAAGAATCGTAATTCAGGCAACCCTAGCTCAGCAACGCATTGCTCGGCCATGTTTAAATGTCCTAAATGGACGGGATCAAAAGTACCACCAAAAAGTGCAATCATATTGTTTAATCAGTGTGGTTGATGGGCAGACCAATTGGGATGTGATAGCAAAAACTCAGTGCACAATGCAGTAAGGCTTGATAAGGCGCAGTGAGTTCTCCGCGTTTATAGCCACTGTCTATCTGTGCCAACAACAGACCTATTTGCTCGAGCTGATGCAGAGGCAATCTATCAAGTGCTTGTTGAGTTAAAGGCTGCTGGTTTTTCCAAATATTATGCTGTTTATAGAGCGCAGTAATATTTTTACCTTGCTGTAAGCCTTGCTTAATTGATACTAAGGTTTGCTGCTGCTTATTCAGCGCCCAAACCAGCGTATTCGGCTCCGTGTTATCTTCAGCTAATTTAACCATCACTTTGGTGATTTTTTTTGCCTGACCGGCAAGCGTTGCATTAGTCAGGTCAAAAATATCAAATTTACTTTGATTAAGCAGACCCGCTAAGATTTGCTCATCATTGACGGTTTGCGAAGGGTAAAGCAACGCCAGTTTTTCTAGCTCTTGATGTGTTGCGAGTAAGTTGCCTTCTGTGGCCAGCAAAAGTTGCTTTTTAGCATCTTGTGTTAGAGCGACTTTTAACTGCTTGGCTTGCGAATCAAGCCAGCGCTGCAAGTGTTGACCAGTCAATTCATAACAAGGCACATATACGCCTTGCTTTTCCAAGCCTTTAAACCAAGCTCCGCGTTGGATCTCTTGGCTGGCTTTTTGACCTTTCACAATTAACACGACATCAGGGTTCGGTTGAGCAGTTAGTTGCTTAAACGCATCGCTCCCGGCTGTACCGGGTTTTTGCTGGTTTAAGTCAAATTCAATGAGTGTGCGTGCGCTAAATAGCGACATACTATTGTATTGAGCAAGTAATTCTTGCCAATCAAAGCCTTGCAACAAACTAAATTTAATGACTTCGTCGAAGCCTTGTTGTTTTGCTGCCTGTTTTATTTGCTGCACACATTGTGCTTCTTGAAAAGGTTCTTCACCTAAAACCAAATAGAATGGAGCAAGGCCTTTTCGTAAAATATCTGGAAGTTGGTTAGCGTAACAGCGCATTAGAGTTGTGACAGCTCTCGAACAATACGTTTACTTGCCTGTTTGCGCAGCTCGTTAAGAATAATATCAAGCTCTTTGGCTTTAGCGAGTGCGTTGTCAGGGTCATCTTGATAATTGCGGTAAATCTCAAACTCTTTATCTACAGGCTCAAGACCTGGACGTGTCACTCTATATGAAACAGAATAAGCCAGTTCGTATTGCGCAACCTGACCATTTCTAAACAAGCTTAACGTTTGGCGTGTTAGAGAGTCTCGATACAGATGAAGCTCAGGTACTTGTTTGCTTCTGTTGTCACTAATGGTGACTTGAGATGTGATGAGATCTTTGCGAAGTAATGAAAACAGTTCAGACTTGCTATCATCACCCGACAGATGAAGTGTTTGTAATTCTTTTGGTAAATATGAGGCTTGCTTTAAATGAAAGCCACAACCAGATAACAAAACACAGGCTAGCAAAAATGCTAGCCCATGCTTAATTGAACGCGATAAACGCATCTTAGTTTGCAACCACATTAAGTAGTTTACCTGGTACGTAAATCACTTTACGGATTTCTTTGCCTTCGATGAATTTAGATACATTCTCTTCAGCAAATGCCAGCGCTTCAACTTGTTCTTTCGTTGAGTCGGCAGCAACCGTTAGCTTAGCTCGCAGTTTACCATTCACTTGTACCACGATAAGTTTTTCGTCTTCAACAAGCGCAACTTGGTCAACCACAGGCCATGTTGCATCTAACACGTCACCTTCGTGACCTAAGTCTTGCCACAACTGATGACACATATGCGGGGCAATCGGTGCAAGCATAATCACGATGGCATTAAGTGCTTCGTTTGCTAATGCAATATCTTGTGCATCTTTAAGCGGTGCTTTTGCAAGCTTGTTCGATAGCTCCATGATAGCAGCAATCGCAGTATTGAAAGTTTGGCGACGCTCAACATCATCTGTTACTTTTGCAATGGTTTTGTGGATTTCACGACGTAGCACTTTCTGGTTGCTGTTTAGCGCATTTACATCAAGTTCAGCTGTACCTGCTGCATTAACGTCTACTGCGTATTTCCAAACACGTTTAAGGAAACGAAGTGAACCTTCAACACCCGAGTCAGACCATTCTAGAGTTTGCTCTGGTGGCGCTGTGAACATCATGAATAAACGAACTGTATCTGCACCGTACTGCTTGATAACAGTTTGTGGATCAATACCATTGTTCTTTGACTTAGACATTTTAGACATACCAGCAGATTCTACAGGTTGACCATCGTCTTTGTGCCACGCTTTAGTGATACGGCCTTTATCGTCAGTTTCTGTTTCAACGTCAGTTGGTGAAATCCAAACATCACCGCCTTTTTCGTCTTTACGGAAATAAGTTTCAGCTAATACCATGCCTTGACATAGTAGACGCTCGAACGGCTCATCTGAGTTTACTAAACCACAGTCACGTAATAGTTTGTGGAAGAAACGTGAGTAAAGTAGGTGAAGGATCGCGTGCTCGATACCACCAATATATTGGTTTACTGGTAGCCAGTAATTCGCTGCACCTGGCTCTAACATACCTTCGTCATAACGTGGACTACAGTAACGCGCGTAGTACCAAGAAGATTCCATGAAAGTATCGAACGTATCTGTTTCATGGAATGCAGGTTCACCGTTCACTGTGGTTTTTGCCCACTCAGGATCTGCTTTAATTGGCGAAGTTACACCGTTCATTACCACGTCTTCAGGTAAACGAACCGGTAGCATATCTTCAGTCGCAGCAAGCTCAGAACCATCTTCTTTATTTAGCATTGGGATTGGTGAGCCCCAGTAACGCTGACGGCTAACACCCCAGTCACGTAGACGGAAGTTAACTTTACGCTTACCTGCGCCAATACCTTCTAGTTTGTCAGCAATGGCGTTAAATGCAGCTTTAAACTCAAGACCGTCAAATTCACCAGAATTAATCAGCGTGCCTTTTTCAGTAAATGCTTCTTTTGAAAGGTCAGCTACAAGCTCAGAACCTTCAGCAGGCGCAATAACTTGTTTGATCTCAAGACCGTAAGCTGTCGCAAACTCGTAGTCACGTTGGTCATGACCAGGTACTGCCATTACCGCACCTGAACCATAGTCCATTAGTACAAAGTTTGCAGCCCATACAGGTACTTCTTTACCAGTTAATGGATGGATTGCTTTAAAGCCTGTGTCGATGCCTTTTTTCTCCATCGTTGCCATATCAGCTTCAGCAACTTTGGTGTTCTTACATTCTTCAACAAATGCAGCAACTTCAGGGTTATTCTTAGCAGCTTCTAACGCAATCGGGTGACCAGCAGCAACACCAACGTAAGTCACACCCATGAAAGTGTCAGGGCGAGTAGTGTAAACGGTGAAAGTTTCACCATTATCAGCACGTTTGAAGTCAATCTCTAAACCTTCAGAGCGACCAATCCAGTTACGCTGCATGGTTTTCACTTGCTCAGGCCAGTGCTCAAGCTTGTCTAAATCATCTAGTAGCTCTTGAGCGTAATCAGTAATCTTGATGAACCACTGAGGAATTTCTTTTTGCTCTACAAGCGCGCCAGAACGCCAACCGCGACCGTCAATCACCTGCTCATTAGCCAGTACTGTTTGGTCAACTGGATCCCAGTTTACGGTAGACATTTTCTTGTAAACTAAGCCTTTCTCGTAAAGCTTAGTGAAGAACCACTGTTCCCATTTGTAATATTCTGGGTGACATGTTGCAATTTCACGATCCCAGTCATAACCAAAACCAAGCTGTTTTAGCTGACCGCGCATGTAATCAATGTTTTCGTATGTCCACTTAGCTGGCGCTGTGTTGTTTTTGATAGCCGCGTTTTCTGCTGGTAGACCAAACGCATCCCAACCCATAGGTTGCATAACGTTTTTGCCTTGTAAGCGCTGGAAACGAGATACCACATCACCAATGGTGTAGTTACGCACGTGACCCATATGCAGTCGACCACTTGGGTAAGGGAACATAGAGAGACAGTAATACTTCTCTTTGCTCTCGTCTTCTACGACTTTAAACGTCTTGTTTTCTTCCCAATACTGTTGGACTTTTGACTCAATGTCTTGCGGGTTATATTGCTCTTGCATCTATGTTTCCAGACTTCTTGCAAATTAATAAAAAATTGTTCGATAGCATACCCCAAAAACTGAGCGAATCACAGCCATAGAGGTGCATTTTGTGGTGCTTACAAGGCAGCAAAATATCACTTTTTTACCACTAGACTATAGTTATAGAAAGTTTACTGAAAAATGGAGTCTGCCATGGCGGAGTATAAAAAGTGGTTAGATGATTTTGCGCATTGGCTGAAAGATATAAAAGAGCATGAGCTTGAAGACTTAATTAATAAATTTATTGAAAGCCAAGGTAAGCTAAAAGAGCTCGGCGAAGAGAAGGTAAAAAGCTACAGCCACTATCTCAAGCGAGATTTAAAACATTTAGAAGATGACTATAAAGACACTGATGATATTGCTTGGCAAGAATTAAAGGCGGGTGTGCTATTTGAGTTGGCACAGCTTGAAGACCGCACACAGCTAGAATGGCAGGCTTTATTAAAAGATTTTGAGCATGATGGGGTTTACAAAGCGGGCGAATGGATAGCCATGGGGCAATTAGTATGTAAAAATTGTCACCATACTACAGATGTACTTTATGCCTCTGAAATTAAAGCATGTAGTCAATGTGAGCATCAAGAGTTCAGCCGAAAAGCATTGTCTCCATAGTCTAGCCAATTGGGTTAGATAATAAAAAGAAGTTAGGAATGACAAATAAGATAGCACCTTTACCTATTGAGGCCTTAGCGCCAACTATTTCTCTTGCGCATGTTGAGTCATGCATGCGCAACCCTTATCCTGAAGCGTTGACATTTATTGGTCAGCAACGCGCCCAAAGTGCTTTAGATTTCTCACTAGGTATGGACTTACCTGGTTATAACACTTTTGTAATGGGCGAAGCGGCATTAGGCCGTTTTACCATGGTAAAAGACAAGTTAGAAGCACACAGTAAAACCAAGCCAACGCCAAATGAGTGGTTGTACGTCAATAACTACGACGATCACCGTAAACCTATCGCGCTATTTATGCAGCCAGGTCAAAGCAAAGAGCTTGCTGATGACATGGATGAGTTTTTAGATGAAGTCGCTGATACTTTTCCTGCAGCATTCGATAACCCGGGTTATCAACGCAAAAAGAAGTCCATCGATAAAGAATTCGATAACAAATATGACGCTGCCATTACCGCAGTGGCAGAACTTGCCGCCAAAAAAAGTGTGGCTTTAATAGAAGAAAGTAATCAGGTGGCCTTTGCGCCTGTGATCGATGGTAAACAATTAGATGATGCAGAATTTGCTGCACTCGATGAGAAAGTGCAAGAACACTTTTTTGATGCCATAGATAAGTTAGAAGATGACCTTATAGAAGCATTAATTGAGCTACCGCGTTGGAAACGTGAGTCGTCTGAAAAACTGAGAAACTTAAAGAAGCAAACGGTTGAAACTGCCACTAAGCCTTTACTGAAGAAGCTAGAGCTCAAGTATGCCAGCCACATTGGTGTCATTCGTTATTTAAAAGATGTAAGAACCGAGATTGTCGATGCGGTGCTAGAGTGGCTTGATGACAGCGGCAGCGAGGAAAATAAAGAAGAGTTTGATCACCGCGGCATGCTGAATGACTTCTTTGCGCCTAATATTCTGGTTGAATATAAAGATGGAGAGGCTGCACCTGTGGTGTACGAGCCAAACCCAACTTTTGGCAATATTTTTGGAAAGGTTGAATACGCTACTTCACAAGGCAACTTAATCACCAGTTATCGCTCAATCCAACCGGGTGCGTTACATAAGGCCAATGGTGGTTATCTGATCATGGATGCCGATAAAGTCTTGGCTAACTCGCAAGTGTGGGATGGCCTAAAACTATCACTTAAAACTCACCAAATAAAGAATGATTTGCCGTATCAAGATAGCTCAGTAGGTAGCAGTTTCACGCTTCGCCCTCAGTTAATTCCACTTGATGTGAAGATCATCTTGTTGGGCTCACGTGATTTATATTACGCCATCAGTGATTACGACGAAGAATTTGCTGAGTTATTTAGAGTATTGGCTGATTTTGATTACTACCTGCCAAGCAGTGATAAACTTCAATATCAGTTCATTACTAAAGTGCTTGAATACTGCGATAAAACTTTAAACTGTGGTATTTCAGCGTGTGGTCTTGCGCGTTTGCTCAAGTTTAGCTATCGCCAAGCAGAGCACCATACCAAGCTGTCAGCACGATTTGCAGATGTGCTCGAGTTAGTTGCAGAAGCAAGCTTTTATGCAAAACAAGACAATGTGACTGAGGTTACCGCAGAGCACATCGATGAAGCCATTGCGGGTAAGCAGTATCGCACCGGTCAACTTAGTGAAAATATGCTGAGTGATATTAAAGAAGGCCACACATTGATCGAAACTGACGGTGAAGCGATTGCTAAAATCAATGGTCTGACGGTATTACATATTGGTGATACGGCATTTGGTACACCAGCGCGCATTACTGCTACGGTATATGCAGGTTCAGATGGCGTCATTGACGTCGAGCGTGAAGCAGATTTAGGTAAGTCAATTCATTCTAAAGGCGTGATGTTATTAACGGGTTATTTAGGTAACAAGTATGCACAAAACTTTAGCTTAACACTCAGTGCCAATATTGCGATTGAACAAAGTTATGGCTATATCGACGGCGATAGTGCCTCGCTTGCTGAATTATGCGGCTTAATCTCAGCTATCACTCAATTACCCATTAACCAGTCGTTAGCGTTGACAGGCTCAATTAACCAGCATGGTGAAGTGCAGGCGATTGGTGGCGTAAACGAAAAAATAGAAGGCTTCTTTAAGCTTTGTAAAATGCGTGGGTTAACTGGTCAGCAAGGCGTGATTATTCCTCAGTCTAACCGCGTTAACTTAGTTTTAGATGACGAAGTGTTACAAGAAGTAGAGCGTGGCCGTTTCCATATTTATGCAGTTTCAAACGTGGATGAAGCATTGAGCTTATTGATGAATCATGACGCTGGAAAGCTAGTCGACGGGGAATACCCTGAGGGCTCTATTAATGCGCTAACACTGGCTCGATTACAGCAAATTGCTGATGTGGTCAGTGGCGATAATGAAAAAGAAGAAACAGAACAAGATAAGGAGTAAGTAGCGTGTCTACAACCAATGTAATTTTAGTGATTGTCATCGTGATTTTGGTGGCACTATTTTCTCGTGCGTCGCAAAAGAACAAAGCTGCTGCAGGAGAAAATCGTATTAAAGCGGCTGAGTTTTTGGCAGAAAATGCAAAAAAAGATACTGTGGTAACAACTGATTCTGGCTTACAGTACGAAGTGCTTACACAGGGGGAGGGAGATGCAAAGCCTTCTGCCACCAGTAAAGTAAAAGTACATTACCATGGCACACTTGCTGATGGCACCGTATTTGATAGCTCAGTAGAGCGAAATAGCCCGATCAGCTTTGGCTTAAACCAGGTAATTCCAGGTTGGACTGAAGGTGTACAGCTAATGACTGAAGGCAGTAAGTTTAAATTTTATATCAGTCCTGAGTTAGGTTATGGAGACCGTGCAGCCGGTAAGATCCCAGCAGGCTCATTGTTGATTTTTGAAGTTGAGCTTTTAAAAATAGAGTCGTAAAGTGAGGGCGTGTTTATCTTTGGTTGAACTCTTCGAGCAGCGCGAGTTGAACATTTATTCAGCGTTATCGGCTGACTTACATAGAATAACTATGCTACGTAGCCTCTGCGGGGCAGCCCCTGCCTTGTCTAAATACCCAACTCTCTGCTGTAAAAACAAACAGCAAAGGTTAACACGCCCTATTATTAATCTAGAAACGTAGAAGGAGGCTATGCCTCCTTTTTTATACATAATGTAAGGAGAGAATATGTATATGGGTCTTGTTATCACCACATTAATGGTACTTTTTGTTTATTTCAGAGCTAAGCATGTCAATGAAATAAAAGCATATGTTGGCGAAACCTACCCCGATATCTTGGCCAGATTATCAAAAGACAAAATGAAAATAGGGGTCAATAACTTGTTTGTTATTGCCCTTGAAGAGTCCTTGAAATTTGGAGAGTTAAGTAAAGCTCAGGACAAGCGCTTGCAGTTATTAACCAAAAGAATGCGTGATTTTGATACGCGTTTTATGGCGGTCTCAGTTGTCGTTATGATCAGTTATATTTTTCTATCCTAATTTAAATATAACTGAATGAAAATCTATCATGCAGTGTACTGTGTAGTGACTGAGTTAAAAGGTAAATCTCATTTTTCGTCACAATAAAATGAGATTTATCTCTATTTATTGAGCCTTATTCATCTATTGCTCTACTCAAGAGCTGATTGATTAAGTTTTCCGTCAGTATGTCATTTACTCTCCATAGGTACTTGAAAAGCCTTCAACTCATTTATCAAACGATTCATCATTTTCGGTTTATTTTATTTGCGATTTGTAGTGTTTAATTGCAGCTTTGTTTTGCTTTAGGTAGCTTTGAGCGGCTATTGATAAGAGAGAAATAAATGACCGATCACAGCTTACCTAACCGTCGCATTCTGGCTATCGATGTTTTCCGAGGTTTGACGATCCTCACCATGGTATTTGTAAACGAACTTGCCGCAATTAAAAACATTCCTTCTTGGATGACGCATATGCCTGCCAATGCGAACGCCATGACTTTTGTAGATTTAATATTCCCAGCATTCTTATTTATTGTGGGTATGTCTATTCCATTTTCAACACAAGCAAAAGCTGCAAAAGGGGCGAGCTCAAAACGTTTATTGACCGATGCAGCCTTCAGAGCGCTGGGGTTAATCGTAATCGGCTTGTTTATGGTAAACACTATATATGGTTATGACGAAAGCAAAATGCTGATATCTATGCCGCTTTGGACTTTGTTGATGTATGCCAGTGTACTACTCATATGGAGTCACTATCCAAAGCACCTTTCAAGTGTATTAGTCAAAGGCTGTAAATATTTAGGCATACTTGGCCTTATTGTGCTGGCGTATATTTATGAAGGCCCTTACGGTGGTATGACACCTCAGTGGTGGGGGATCCTAGGCTTAATCGGCTGGGCGTTTATTTTTAGTGTGGCAGTTTATTTATTTACTAAACAAGATGTCATTAAATTAATTGCAGCCAGTCTTGCATTTGTCGCGTTATATTTTGTTATAGAACACTTAAGCGGTATTAACGGTGTGCTTGACCGGCTTGTCGAAGATAACCGAAACCATACCCATGCGACCATAGTGTTAGCAGGTGTGGTGATGAGCTTAATTTTTTATCACGCTAAATTAAGTGACAAAAAGTGGTTCAACTATTTTGCTTTTGTATTTGTTAGTGGTGCACTTACCTTGTTGAGCTGCTGGCATTGGCCAGTTTCAAAGATATGGGCAACGCCAAGTTGGGCATTCATGAGTATCTTCTTCTGTGCACTGATCTTTGGAGCTATTTATTACATCGTTGAGTTAAAGGCACAGACTGGTTGGTGCAAGGTATTTGAACCAGCGGCAAATAACCCATTATTAATCTATATCTTGCCCTATATTTTAATTGCAGCGCTACAGTTGCTATCAATTCCTGCAAGACCTGAGTTAATGAGTAGTGGCGCTATGGGGATTCTATGGAGCCTAGGGTTTGCAGTGATGATGATGTTTGCTGTGACTGGCTTAAACAAGCTTGGTGTGAGATTAAAGCTTTAAAGCTCTTGCAAAGCCCTAACTCAAAGGCGGCTTAATAGCCGCCTTTATTATGTGATTCTAACCCTCTTAATTAGGTGGACCTATTTTTTGGGGGGGATTGTATGGTGTGCTTTAGAAAAAGTTTTTTTCAAGTTTGTTTGCTATGCTTGTTTTCAAACGTGGTATAAAGATACAAATAGATAAAAGCCCGACCAAAATCCAGATAGGCAAATGGCCATATTTACTAAAAGGGCTCAACCCTTTAATCAGCTGTAAGTCAGTTTTGAGCACCGTCGCTTCAAACTGCGGTATTGTTTGCTCAGTTTGAGAGATGGGGTCATAGACGCCCGTAATACCGTTATTGGTCACGCGAACAAGCGGCCTTTGCAGTTCTAGGGCACGCATTCTTGCAATTTGCATATGCTGATGGGGGCCGTGAGAATCCCCAAACCAAGCGTCATTACTGACTGTAAAGAGAATATCAGATTGCTCTGTGAAGTTGTCGCGAACTAAATCGCTAAATACGATTTCGTAGCAAATAGCCGGCAGAATATGTAAGCCATTAGCTATGAGGTTGTTTTGTACGCGCTCACCACGAGAAAACGAGGACATAGCGAGGTTAAACAAAGGGGCTAACGGCCTGAGAATATCTTCAAATGGTACAAACTCACCAATAGGAAGAAGCTGATGCTTTTGATATCTGTTTGAATGCAAATAATTGTAGTGACCATCACTTGAGTCTGAGTATTTCTTACCTAACACAATAAGCGTGTTGTAGACTGCCTTGGTATCAAATTGATAATCAGGGATACCAGTGATAACTGCGGTATTGTTAAATGCGGCAGCTTTATCTAGCCCTTCTAAGAATGGTGCCGCTAAATCTTCTATTTCTGGAATAGCAGCTTCAGGCCAGACGACGAGGTCTGTGTCATGCCACTCAACCCGGGTCATATCTCGGTATTTAGACATGGTTGGCCAAAACTGTTCTGGCTCCCAGCGTAAACTTTGCTGAATGTTGCCTTGTACAAGCAAAGTTGAAATGCGTTTATCAGAGTGTGAAGTAGAAACTGTGAACCTACTAATAAGATATAAACAGATCAGAGTGGCAATTGCTGAAAGCGAAAAAGAAGCATGTTTTACTTTAATGCTATAATAAATGCTACTAGCAAGAAATACTGCCAGTAAAGTTAAACCAAACTCGCCAATTACAGGCGCAAAGATATTAAGGGGTGAATCAGTAAACGCATAACCAAAACTGAGCCATGGAAAGCCAGTTAACAGCTTACCTCGTAAAAACTCTGAAATGGCAAAGCCGACTATTAACAATGCGACCCTTTGCCACGCGTTTTGGCTGAATCGTGCTGAAAATGCAAAAGCCAGCGCAGGGTAAATTGCTAAATAGGCACAAAGTAAACCCATCAGTAACATAGAAACTGGTAAAGGTAATCCACCGAACTGAGCTATAGAGACATGCACCCAGCTTATTCCAAGTGCAAACCAGCCAAAACCAAAAACAAAACCATATTTAGCTGCGCTGCGGGTAGACTGTTTATCGGTTACATAACAAGCCGTAACGAGTGCAAAAATAGCAATGGGCCATAGGCTAAATGGCGCATAGCTAAAAGTCATGGCAAGGCCTGCAAAAAATGCAAGCCAGGCATGTTTATTTGATAATAAAGAGAACAGCTTACTCAACGTGATCTTCGGTAGTTTCAGTCTTTGGTACTGTTACTTGAAGTTGAATAATACGACGATTATCAGAGTTTGTTACTTTAAACTGTAGCGGTTCGATGTCGATTGTTTCACCACGACTCGGCATGTGACCAAAGGCATGTAGAATAATACCGCCAATGGTATCTGCTTCTTGTGTATCGTAATCAGTATTGAAAAACGAATTAAACTCATCAAGCGGTGTTAATGCTTGCACGGTAAAGACATGCTTTGACAACTGACGAATATCGTCATGATCTTCATCGTCATCATGCTCGTCTTCGATTTCACCAACGATGGTTTCTAAAATGTCTTCAATTGTTACCAAACCTGATACGCCGCCATACTCATCTATAACGATCGCCATATGGTAACGCTTTTGGCGGAACTCATTTAGCAGGGTGTCAACACGCTTACTTTCTGGTACCACAATAGCAGGGCGAAGATATTCTCTTAATGCCGGTAGGGCATCAGATTTATCTAAAATCAGCGGTAGTAAGTCTTTAGCCAGTAAAATACCTTCAACATGGTCTTTGTCTTCACAGATCACTGGAAAGCGAGAGTGTGATGATTCAACCATAATTGGTAGTTGATGCTCTAGAGACTCATCTACATCTAAAGTAATCATTTGAGAGCGAGGGATCATGATATCGCGAACTTTAAGTTCAGAGACGCTTAGTACGCCTTCCATCATGTCTTTGGTCTCAGGGTCGATGAGTGCACGCTCTTGCGCATCAGCAATGACTTCAACCAGCTCTTCTTTATTTTGGGGTTCTCCTTGCAGCATCTGGGTAATGCGTCCTAGCCAGCTTTTGCCAGCAGAACCCTGACTACTTTGCGAGTTATCGTCGCTCATTTCTTTTTATATCTCCAATTAAATAAAATTCTTTTAGTCGAACTTAGTAAGCATCATCACGATATGGATCGTCTATGCCCAATTCGGCTAATAATGTTTTTTCGATGCCTTCCATCTCAATGGCGTCTTGTTCATTTATATGGTCAAATCCAAGTAAATGCAAGCAGCCATGAATTGTCATATGAGCAAAGTGCTCATGAAAGCTTTTTTCTTGCTCTATAGACTCTGCTTTCACAACTTGTGGGCAAATAATTAAGTCGCCAACAAGAGGGAGTTCGATGCCTGGTGGCGCATCAAATGGAAAAGATAGCACGTTAGTCGGCTTGTCTTTGCCACGATACTGGCTATTAAGCTCTTTGCTTTCAGCTTCATCAGCGATACGTATCGTTAACTCTGCATGTTCACGATACGCAGATAGGGCTTTGTCAGCCCATAATTCAAACTGTTCATGTGAAGGTAAATCTTCAAATTCACAGGCAATTTGTAAATCTAATTCAACGCTCATGTCTGTTACTCAGCTTGGTTCGCTTTCGCTTCTTTGCGAAGGCGCTCTTTTTCAGCCTTTTCTTTTCGCTCAGATTCTTCTTTCTTCTCGTATGCTTCAACAATACGTGCCACAACAGGGTGACGAACAACATCATGTGACTTGAAGAAATTAAATGAAATCTCATCGACATCACTCAGTACTTCAATGGCATGACGAAGACCAGAGCGCGCACCACGAGGTAAATCAACTTGCGTAATGTCACCTGTGATCACCGCTTTTGAATTAAAGCCGATACGCGTTAAGAACATTTTCATTTGTTCTGTGGTTGTGTTTTGGCTTTCATCCAGAATGATAAAGGCATCATTAAGCGTTCGACCACGCATATAGGCAAGCGGCGCAACTTCTATGACATTTTTTTCAATTAAGCGTTCAACTTTTTCAAAGCCAAGCATTTCAAATAATGCGTCATAGAGTGGACGCAGGTATGGGTCGATTTTTTGTGTTAAATCGCCAGGTAAGAAACCAAGTTTTTCACCCGCTTCAACCGCAGGGCGAGTTAATAAGATGCGACGAATTTCTTGACGTTCTAGTGCATCTACAGCAGCGGCAACTGCAAGGTAGGTTTTACCAGTACCAGCAGGACCAATACCAAAACTGATATCATGACGAAGAATATTAGCTACATACTGACTTTGATTCGGATTGCGAGGCTTAATCACACCACGACGGGTTTTAATATAAATTTCTTCATTCCATACACTCGGTGCATCTTGCTCTAGACAATTTGCTTCAGTGATCGCTAAGTGTACGTTATCAGGTTCAATTTCATTTACTTCGCCACGAACTGGCTGAGTATCAATGTATAAACCTTTTATGATATCGGTAGCGGCTTTAGCTTGAACAGGTTGTCCAGTCACTTTAAACCAGTTGTCTCTGTGTGTGATTTCGACCCCAAGGCGACGTTCTATTTGTTTTAAATTCTCGTCAAAAGGGCCGCAAAGTGATGAAAGGCGAACGTTGTCGGCGGGCTCTAAATAAAACTCAATATTCTTTAGTTGACTGCTCAAAATTGCTTCCTGTAACAACCGCGCCAGCAAAAATGCTGGCGCAATCTGTATTTAACTAAGGTGTAAAGGTTGCAACACCTAACTCATCGGCTTCGGGTTCCGACGGTGCACGATTTAAAATATCGGCAGGTGCAACATCTTTCCTTAAATTCATTTCTGATTCTGTACGAATTAGCTCACCACGTAAAGAGTTAGGTAAAGCTTCGGTAATACGTACATCAACGAACTGACCGATCACTGAATGAGGACCTTCAAAGTTCACAACACGGTTGTTTTCGGTACGACCGCGCAGTTCCATTGGGTTTTTCTTCGATGGACCTTCAACCAAAATACGCTGCTCAGTATCAAACATCTTACGACTGATGTCTTGAGACATCTGGTTGATACGGTTTTGAAGAATGTATAGACGCTCTTTCTTCTCTTGTTCAGAAACATCATCAGGTAAATCTGCCGCAGGCGTGCCTGGGCGCGCTGAATAGATAAAGCTGAAGCTCATATCAAAACCAATGTCATTGATCAGATTCATTGTTGCTTCAAAGTCAGCGTTCGTTTCCCCTGGGAAACCAATGATGAAGTCTGAAGACATTGACAGGTTAGGACGGATCTTACGAAGCTTACGAATAGTTGACTTGTACTCTAACGCTGTATGGCCACGTTTCATAAGGTTTAGAACTCGGTCAGAGCCACTTTGTACCGGTAAGTGTAAGTGATCTACAAGCTCAGGCACATCAGCATAAGCTTCAATGATGTCAGGCGTGAATTCAACTGGGTGAGACGTTGTGTATCGAATACGGTCAATACCATCAATAGCAGCAACGTAACGTAGTAGATCTGAGAAGTAGCAGATTTCACCATCGTGCATTTCACCGCGAAATGCATTTACGTTTTGGCCAAGTAGGTTAACTTCACGTACACCTTGCTCAGCAAGTTGTGCAACTTCTAGTAATACGTCATCTAACGGACGACTTACTTCTTCACCACGCGTGTAAGGTACAACACAGAAAGTACAGTATTTAGAACAACCTTCCATAATAGAAACGAATGCCGTAGGGCCTTCTGCTTTAGGCTCAGGAAGACGGTCAAACTTTTCAATTTCAGGGAATGAAATATCAACAACTGCACCTTGCTTGCTTTGTACTTGCTTGATCATCTCAGGTAAACGGTGCAATGTTTGCGGGCCGAATACGATATCAACAAACGGTGCGCGTTGACGAATAGTGTCGCCTTCTTGTGAAGCTACACAACCACCCACACCAATAACTAGATCTGGGTTGTCATCTTTTAATAACTTCCAGCGACCCAGTTGATGGAACACTTTTTCTTGTGCTTTTTCACGAATTGAACAGGTGTTGAGTAAGATAACATCAGCTTGTTCAGCTTCTTCGGTTACTTCATAACCATTGGTTGCATCTAACAGGTCAGCCATCTTCTGCGAGTCGTACTCGTTCATCTGACAACCCCAGGTTTTAATATGCAATTTTTTACTCATTGAAATATTGCCTCGTTTTCAATTCGGACTCTGATTTAGGCCACTTGCTTAGACCTAAAAAGTATACGCACAACTTAAAGGACGCGTATTTTATATGACCAAGCACATCTAGCCAAGTATAGTTTTTAACTTTGCAAAGCGTGATCAAATTGAAACGTATTTTGCGCATTACAGTCAGACAAATTAGCGTGGCTTGCGGTACAATGTCTACATTGTTTTTAAGAGGCAAAATAGATGAAAAACAAGGTGGTTATAGTCGGTGGCGGCATGGTCGGTGCAGCTACAGCAATTAAGTTAGCAAAACAGGGCGCGTCGGTAACAGTTTTAGAGCAACAGTGTATAGACCCTAATGCGGTGCTTGCGAGTGAAAAAATTGATATTCGAATCTCTGCCATTAACCGCTTTTCAGAAGCTTTACTTGATGAGTTAGGCGCAATGGCTTTACTCAGAGAAAATAGAATAGCTCCTTATACCCAACTTGAAGCCTATGAGTCAGCACTAAACTCTTTGTTATTTGATAGTGAAGAAGTTGGTACGAGTCACCTTGGCCACCTTATCGAAAACAGCTTAACGCAAGCCAGTTTATGGGCGCAATTTGAGCAATGGCAAATACAAGTTGAGCAAGTTGATGGTTTACCAGTGAGCATAGAACAAGCTGATGATACAGTTACACTGTATTATAAAAACAAAAGTTATACCGCCGATTTACTTGTTGCCGCTGACGGTGGCCGCTCACAGGTAAGATATTTAGTTGGAATAGGTGTTACAGGCTGGCAATATCAACAAAGCTGCATGGGTGTACTAATCAAAATTGATGCACCGCAGCAAACAAAAACATGGCAGCAATTTAAACAGACGGGCCCAATTGCGTTTCTGCCTATGCAAGCACCGTATGCCAATTTAATTTGGTATCACGATAGTGCTGAGCTTGCTAGATTGAAACAACTATCGAATGAACAATTAAAAGCTGAAATTCAGTCAAACTTCTTTGCGTTGCCTGGCGACTTTAGTGTTGAAGAAAAGGCGGTGTTTCCGCTTGCTAGGCAACATGCCAATACTTATTCACAAGGTAGAGTTGTACTTGTGGGAGATGCAGCCCATACGATTAACCCATTGGCAGGACAGGGAGTTAACCTCGGCTTTAAAGACGTCGCTGCGCTAGCCGAAGCATTAGAATCGACAGACGATTTCGGTTGCCCTTTAGCTTTGCACAAATATGAGAAAAAACGTCGTTTAGATAATTTGGCAATGATGAGCATGATGGATGCGTGTTACTTTGGTTTCTCGAATGACATAAAACCATTAAAGCATCTTCGCAATTTAGCATTAAAAGTGGCTGACAATGCAGGTGTCCTGAAGAAGCAAGTGTTAAAGCATGCGATGGGCGGTGATTTTTAATCAGTCAATTTCTTTGATTGAAGCGGACTAAGGTTCGCTTTTTTTGTGCGTGTAAAAAAGTATGCGAGAAAAATGATATAAAACTTAGACTGGGAAATTATATATGATTTGTTTATAGGGTAGGGTGATTAGATAATTTTCGAAAACATGGTGCGGAAGGAGAGACTTGAACTCTCACATCCGAAGATACTGGAACCTAAATCCAGCGCGTCTACCAATTCCGCCACTTCCGCAATGTTTTTCTCATAAGAGATTGGCTGGAGTACCAGGATTTGAACCTGGGAATGGCGGGATCAAAACCCGCTGCCTTACCGCTTGGCGATACTCCAACATCAAGGATAAGCTAAGTTATTTTAGTTCAAACTTAAAAGAACATGGTGCGGAAGGAGAGACTTGAACTCTCACATCCGAAGATACTGGAACCTAAATCCAGCGCGTCTACCAATTCCGCCACTTCCGCAATGTTTTTCTCATAAGAGATTGGCTGGAGTACCAGGATTTGAACCTGGGAATGGCGGGATCAAAACCCGCTGCCTTACCGCTTGGCGATACTCCAACTAAAGGTAGTAAAAGCTTTTTTAGTTCAAACTTTAAGAACATGGTGCGGAAGGAGAGACTTGAACTCTCACATCCGAAGATACTGGAACCTAAATCCAGCGCGTCTACCAATTCCGCCACTTCCGCATATTTTCTTTAAAGAAAATGGTGGCTATGCCCTGATTTGAACAGGGGACCCCATCATTATGAGTGATGTGCTCTAACCAGCTGAGCTACATAGCCATTTGGCTGGAGTACCAGGATTTGAACCTGGGAATGGCGGGATCAAAACCCGCTGCCTTACCGCTTGGCGATACTCCAACGAAAACCTCAAATCTTTTTTGAACCAGGATTTGAATCTGGGGGATAAATGAGTGAGGGATCAAAACCTCTCTCTTCTGCCCTTACCGCTTGGCGATACTCCAACTAAGGTAGTTGATTGTTTTAGTTCTAATCGAGAACATGGTGCGGAAGGAGAGACTTGAACTCTCACATCCGAAGATACTGGAACCTAAATCCAGCGCGTCTACCAATTCCGCCACTTCCGCAATGTTGGCTGGAGTACCAGGATTTGAACCTGGGAATGGCGGGATCAAAACCCGCTGCCTTACCGCTTGGCGATACTCCAACTAAAGGTAGTTGATTATTTTAGTTCTAATCGAGAACATGGTGCGGAAGGAGAGACTTGAACTCTCACATCCGAAGATACTGGAACCTAAATCCAGCGCGTCTACCAATTCCGCCACTTCCGCACTACAAGGTAGTTAGTTTTATAGTTGCTAATCAACTCTAAAAAGCATGGTGGCTATGCCCTGATTTGAACAGGGGACCCCATCATTATGAGTGATGTGCTCTAACCAGCTGAGCTACATAGCCATCTCTTTTTAGTGTGTCACCATCTCTGGTGCGGGGCGTATTATGCTGATATGCTCCAAACTCGTCAACACCTTTTTTGCAAAAAAGTTGTCATTAAAGTTCTTTTGCGGATTAATTGCGCGAAATGGCTGAATATGAACCATAAAAAGATAAAAAGTGAGCTGCTTTTAGAAAACAAAAAAGGAGACATCAAGTCTCCTTTTCAAAACATTCAGTTAAAGCGATTAAACGTTGAACAGGAAGTTCATCACGTCGCCATCTTTAACAATGTATTCTTTACCTTCTTGGCGCATTTTACCTGCGTCTTTCGCACCGCTTTCGCCTTTGAATTCGATATAATCATCAAAACCAATTGTTTGCGCACGAATAAAGCCACGTTCGAAGTCTGTGTGGATCTTACCTGCAGCTTGTGGCGCAGTTGCGCCCACTGGGATAGTCCATGCACGTACTTCTTTTACACCAGCAGTGAAGTAAGTTTGTAATTTAAGTAGCTCGTAACCACCACGGATCACGAGGTTAAGGCCTGGTTCTTCAAGACCAAGATCAGCCATAAACTCTAACTTATCTTCTTCTTCTAGCTCTGAAAGCTCAGATTCAATTGCAGCACACACAGGGATCACAACTGCATCTTCGTTTGCAGCAATTTCACGAACTTGCTCTAAGAATGGATTATTTTCAAAACCATCTTCAGTAACGTTCGCAATATACATGGTTGGCTTAATTGTTAAGAAGTTAAGCGGCTTAATAGCTGCTAGTTCTTCTTTAGTAAGCTCTAAAGAACGCAATGTTAAGCCTTCATCTAAATGGGCTTTCACTTTTTCTAGTACTTCGTTCTGGAATTTTGCTTCTTTATCGCCGCCTTTCGCTTTTTTAGCATTACGTTGAGCAGCGCGATCCGCAGCTTCCATGTCTGCTAAAACAAGTTCAGTGTTGATAACATCAATATCATCAGCTGGATTTACTTGGCCAGATACGTGAACAATGTTTTCATCTTCGAAACAGCGAACAACATGGCCGATGGCATCTGTTTCACGAATATTAGCAAGGAATTGGTTACCTAAACCTTCACCTTTTGACGCGCCTTTTACAAGACCCGCAATATCAACGAACTCCATGGTTGTTGCGATTGTTTTTTGAGGATTAACAATCTCAGCCAGTTGGTCTAAACGCGGATCTGGCACGGCAACAACGCCTGTGTTTGGTTCGATTGTACAAAACGGAAAGTTTGCGGCTTCAATTCCCGCTTTAGTTAATGCATTAAATAGGGTTGATTTACCAACGTTAGGTAAACCTACAATGCCACATTTAAAACCCATAATTTTGAACCTTCAGTTAATCAAATTGTTGCCGTAAGCGATTTTACGGCTTAAATGAATGTAGTCTGTTTTGTGCTTTTAATACACCGTCTTTTGCTAAAATTTCCATACAGCGAACAGCTTCATCAACCACAGCATCGATTTTTTCTTGGTCGGCTTGAGGTGCTTTACCTAAAACCCAGCCTGTTACTTTATCTCTGTGACCAGGGTGACCAATACCAACACGTAAACGCATAAATTCTTTGTTATTGCCCATTTTAGCAATAATGTCTTTCAAGCCATTGTGACCACCGTGACCACCGCCTTTTTTAATTTTGGCGATCCCCGGTTCCATGTCCATTTCGTCATGGGCAACTAAAATATTTTCAGCAGGGATTTTATAAAAATTAGCAAGGCTTGATACTGCTTTACCACTTAAGTTCATATAAGTTGTAGGAATAAGCAGTTTGAATTCTTGGTTGTTAATTATCACTTTACCAGTGAGGCCGTGATGTTTTGAATCAGGTTTGAGGATGCAATTGTAGCGTTTTGCCAGTTCTTCGATGAACCACGCACCGGCATTATGACGGGTTTGAGCATATTCGGGGCCTGGATTAGCCAGGCCCACAAGCATTTGAATAGTATTCAAGGTGCTAACACCTTAGAAATTATTCTGCAGCTTCTTCAGCTTCTTCAGAAGCAGCGCCTTTAGGAGCGTTTACAGTAACAACTGCTTGGTCGTGGTCTGCACCTTTAGCTAGTTCTACTGAAACAACACCTGCAGGTAGAGCTACGTCAGAAAGGTGTACAGTTGCACCAACTTCGATTGCAGCTACGTCTACTTCTACGAACTCAGGAAGTTGAGCTGGTAAACAAGTGATTTCGATTTCAGTTACGTGGTGAGCGATAGTGTTACCACCTTTCGCAGCAGCTTCTTCGTTGATGAAGTGTACAGGAACCTTAGTGTGGATCTTGTGAGCAGCGTCAACACGTTGGAAGTCTAAGTGAGTTACTTTAGGCTTGAACGGGTGACGTTGGATGTCTTTAAGGATCGCTTCAACAGACTCACCACCGATGTTTAGTGTAAGGATGTGAGTGTAGAAACCTTCATCTTCTTGCGCTTTGATTACTTTGTTGTGGTCAAGCGTTAGAGAAACTGCATCTTTACCAGCACCGTAAAGGATCGCAGGAACTTTGTCAGCACGACGTAGGCGGCGGCTCGCACCAGTACCTAAAACTTCACGTACTTCTGCTTCTAAAGTGTATAATTCGTTAGACATGGATGTCTCCAAAATAAAAGTTAAATTAATGATTAGAGGACTCGCGACCAAATCCTCTACCTTAAAAAGGCGCGCTACTATACCACCGCTGGATGGTAAATTAAACAAAAAAAGCACCCGAAGGTGCTTTTTGTTAAAGTGGGCGTCGTTTAATGTGTAAACATTGCCGAGATTGACTCTTCGTTGCTGATGCGGCGAATCGTTTCAGCCAGCATATCTGCAAGGGTCAATACTTTAATTTTATCGATTGAACGAAGCTCATCACTTAACGTGATTGAGTCAGTTACGATAACTTCATCAATAACAGAGTTGCGAAGGTTTTCTGCCGCAGCACCAGAAAGTACAGGGTGCGTTGCATAAGCAAATACGCGTTTAGCGCCATGCTCTTTAAGTGCTTCTGCTGCTTTACATAATGTACCACCTGTGTCGATCATGTCGTCAACGATGATACAGTCACGGCCTTCTACATCACCAATGATGTGCATAACTTGAGATACGTTTGCTTTCGGACGACGTTTGTCGATGATAGCCAGGTCAGTATCATTTAGTAATTTTGCAATTGCACGAGCACGTACAACACCACCAATGTCTGGAGATACAACTACAACATCGTCAAATTCACGAGACTTCATGTCGTCAAGTAGTACAGGGCTACCAAACACATTGTCTACAGGCACATCGAAGAAACCTTGAATTTGCTCTGCGTGCAGGTCTACAGTCAATACGCGGTCAACACCAACGCTTGAAAGGAAGTCTGCGACTACTTTAGCTGTGATTGGTACACGAGCTGAGCGAACACGACGGTCTTGACGCGCATAACCGAAGTAAGGGATAACAGCTGTGATACGACCTGCTGATGCACGACGCAAAGCGTCAACCATCACGATTAGTTCCATTAAGTTGTCGTTTGTAGGGGCACAGGTTGATTGAATAATGAAAACATCCGATCCACGTACGTTTTCATTGATTTGAACACTGATCTCGCCGTCACTAAAACGACCAACAACAGCATCACCTAACTCGATGAATAAACGTTTCGCAATTTTTTGAGCTAACTCAGGCGTTGCGTTACCAGCGAAGAGCTTCATGTCAGGCACGGTAGGGTTCCTCAGGCACTGAAATTTTTTGGACTAACATGCAATGACGTTGTCAAAACAGGCTAACTTAAACAATTTTACTTCTACTCTTTAAGCCATGACGCTAACTGGCGATGGGCCAGTGATACAGCATGGCTTGGGGCGATAAACCCTTGCCAAGCATTGGGTAATTCAGAGAGTACACGCCGTGCGCTTTGCTCAGAGTCTAGCTCGACAAAACAACACGCTCCCGTCCCAGTCATTCTTGACGGGCCGTATTTTAGCAACCACTGCAGGGTCTTTTCAACCTCGGGGTAGAGCTTTTTAACCAGAGCTTCACAATCGTTGCTGGTATTTTCCATAAACCACTGACTGGTTAGTTTAGGGGTATTTCTTGGTAAATCAGGGTGAGTAAAGACTTTTGCCGTACTAATATGAACGTTGGGGAACACCACACAATACCATTTATGTTCAATTTCAACTGCATTGAGTTTTTCACCAACGCCTTGTGCAATGGCGGTTTTACCATTGATGAAGACAGGTACATCCGCACCAAGTGTTAAGCCTATTTCTGCCAAGGTGTTTAGGTCTAAGTGACATTGCCACAATGAATTTAGCGCTAATAAAGTCGTTGCTGCATCGGATGAGCCACCACCAACACCACCGCCCATGGGCAAACATTTTTTTAAGCCAATCGATACGCCTTGTTCTGTTTGCTTGAATGGCAACAAGGCTTGAGCCGCTTTAAAGATTAGGTTGTCTTCGGTTTTGATATTATTGGTATCACCAATAATACTAATTTGGTTGTCATTCGTTAAGTTGAACTCTAATTCGTCACCAAAATCTAAAAAGGTAAACAAGCTCTCTAATTCATGATAGCCGTCTTCCCGTTGATTATTGATATGTAGAAACAGATTAAGTTTAGCTGGTGCTGTTAGAGTCAAGTTATTCATTATTAAACTGCCATGAATTGAGTTGAATTTTTATTCTTAGTTTATCTTGGGTAAGCGAAATTCGTTTTGGTACCCAAAAGCCATCAACCATTTGATAACTTTGATAGTCTATAAGCCATGTTTTACCTTGTTCATCTGTCCACTTTGCAGACTTAAGGCGTGATTGTGGATCATATTGATTATTGTCACTAAGGATGGCACCGGTTAACCAAAGTGGTGCTTTTTCAAAAGGTAATTGAAAGCCACTCAAGCGGGCAATCAATTCACTGCTACTTTGATCAATATATTGCTCATCCTGATAGGCCATTTCACTGTGATTTTCATGCTCGACTAACTCGAGTAATTGTGTGCCTATAAAGCTAGATAAAATTAGATGTTGGCGACTTTCTTTCAGCTGCCAATTAAAGTTAACAGATTGCCGATCATCAGGCGCAATAAAGGCGACTTTACCACTGGCTTTCCAGTTTTTTTGTGCCTCTAATTGCGACCGCCAATCTGTCTGTGGCGCATCTTGCTCTGTTATTCGTTGGGCACAGCCACTGATAAATAAAAAAAACATGAGCAAAATCAAATGAATTTGTTTCAAATGTTGTTCCTTCCTTTCCATATTTGCAGGATGTTTGATAAAATTCTCGGCTTTCTAGCAGGGCTCGAGCAATTTATTGGTAGCTATGACCATTATCGCACTTGGTATTAATCACAAAACAGCATCAGTTGAATTACGCGAAAAAGTGGCGTTTTCACCTGAGCAATTATCAAACGCATTGTCGCAATTGGCGAGCTCTGAGCAGTTTAAGGAGACCGTGATTGTCTCGACCTGTAACCGAACTGAGTTGTATTGTAGCCTTGAGCATAGCAATTCCCAAGCGCTTCTCAAATGGTTAGCTGATTTTCACTGTATCGACACTGAACAACTTGAAGATAATGTCTATATTCATCAAAACCAAGACGCCATAAATCATTTAATGCGCGTAGCCTGTGGTTTGGATTCTTTAGTGTTAGGCGAGCCACAGATCCTTGGTCAGATCAAACAGTCTTACAACAGCGCAAAGCAGCACGACTGCGTGTTACCCACTTTTGAGCGTTTATTTCAAAAAACCTTTTCGGTCGCCAAGCAAGTAAGAACTGAAACTGATATTGGTGCCAGTGCCGTATCTGTTGCTTATGCAGCAGTTAATTTGGCTAAGCACATCTATGGTCAACTAGATAAAACTAAAGTGTTGCTAATCGGTGCAGGTGAGACTATCGAGTTGGTAGCCAGACACTTATATCAACAGCACCCAAAAGCCATCACGGTTGCGAATAGAACGATTGAGCGTGCTAAAAACTTAGCTGAAGAAGTTGAAGCCGATGTGATTTCATTGGCGCAATTGCCAGAAAAATTGTATGACGCTGATATTGTTATCAGTTCGACTGCCAGCACATTACCTATCATCGGTAAAGGTATGGTTGAGCAAGCGCTCAAACAACGCCGTTATAAGCCTATGTTGTTTGTTGATATTGCGGTGCCGCGAGATATTGAAAGTCAGGTAGGCGAGCTAGATGCGGCTTACCTATACTCAGTTGATGACTTACAAGCTATCGTCAACGAAAACATGGCAAGCCGTGAGCAGGCGGCAGAGCAAGCGCAAGAAATCATACTGCAAAAAACCCATGAATTTGCCAAGTGGCAACGTTCACAAGGGTCGATTGATGTTATTCGACAGTATCGAGATTCGGCGCAAGAAGTAAAAACAGAATTAGTAGAAAAGGCTGTAAATCAGCTACAATCAGGCAAATCAGCCGAAAAAGTGTTGCTTGAATTGGCTAACAAGCTCACAAATCGTTTAACTCACGCACCAACACGGGCAATACAGGCCGCGGCGCAAGAGGGTGATATCGATAAATTGGCCGTGCTTAAACAAACATTAGGAATCGAGCAGGAAAAGTAAATTAATGAAAGAGTCTGTATATCGTAAATTAGAGACCTTAGCCGAGCGCTATGAAGAAGTGCAAGCGATGCTAAGTGATCCAGAAGTTATTGGCGATCAAAATCGTTTCCGTGCCTTATCAAAAGAATACTCAGAACTTGAAGACGTAGTTAAAGCGTTTGCTTCTTACCAGCAAGCCCAAGACGATGTGGCGACAGCTGAAGAAATGCTGAAGGACTCAGATCCTGATATGCGTGAGATGGCGCAAGAAGAATATAAAGAAGCAAAAGCAGCCATTGTAGCCCTTGAAGATGAACTACAAATTTTGATGCTGCCAAAAGATCCGAAAGATAACAACAATGTTTATCTTGAAGTACGTGCAGGTACAGGTGGTGACGAAGCAGCAATTTTTGCTGGTGATTTATTCCGTATGTACAGCCGTTATGCTGAAACTCAAAAGTGGAAAGTTGAAGTTGTTAGCACCAACGAAGGTGAGCATGGCGGTTATAAAGAAGTGATCGCGCACATCAGTGGTGAAGGTGTTTACGGTAAATTGAAGTTCGAATCAGGTGCACACCGTGTTCAACGTGTGCCTGAAACTGAATCTCAAGGCCGTGTACACACGTCGGCATGTACGGTTGCAATAATGGCTGAAATTCCTGAAGCCGAAGCTATTCAAATTAACCCAGCAGATTTAAAGGTAGATACCTTCCGTGCATCGGGTGCCGGTGGTCAGCACGTTAACAAAACGGATTCTGCAATTCGTATCACGCACATTCCGACAGGTGTGGTTGTTGAATGTCAGGATGAACGTTCTCAGCATAAAAACCGTGCTAAAGCGCTTTCTGTACTAGGTGCTCGTCTACAACAAGCTGAAGATGAGAAACGTCAAGCTGCTGAGGCATCTGAACGTCGTAACCTAGTAGGTAGTGGTGACCGTTCAGAGCGTATTCGTACTTACAACTACCCGCAAGGTCGTATTACCGATCACCGCATTAACCTAACACTTTACCGTCTGAATGAGATTGTTGCTGGTGAACTAGGTGCCGTGATTGATCCATTATTACTTGAACACCAAGCTGACTTATTAGCAGCAATGGGTGACGAGTAATCGTGGCAAGCCTAACCGTCGCCCAAGCAATCGCTTGGGCAACCCAAACTCTTCAAAATACCTCTGATTCACCTAAACTAGATGCTGAAGTTTTATTGCTTCATGTGCTTGATAAACCCAAAAGCTATTTATTTACTTGGCCTGAAGCCGAACTTACTGATGTGCAATTGATTACATTTGAGAAGCTGATCGCTGAGCGAGAAACAGGGCATCCTGTTGCTCATTTAGTTGGTGTGCGCGAGTTTTGGAGTTTAGAACTTGAAGTCAATAACTCGACGTTAATTCCTAGACCTGATACCGAGACCCTAGTTGAAAAAGCGCTTAGTTTAGATTTGCCTATCAATGCAAAAATGCTTGATTTGGGGACTGGCACTGGCGCCATTGCGCTATCGCTGGCATCAGAGCAGCCTAATTGGCAGGTCACTGCGGTCGATTATTCTGAGCAAGCTGTTTCGCTTGCAAAGCGAAATCAACAAAAACTCGCCTTGAATAATGTCACTATTATGCAAAGCGATTGGTTTAGTGCAGTACCAAATCAACAATTTGATCTTATTGTCAGTAATCCGCCGTATATTGATGAACTTGATGAGCATTTAAGCCAAGGCGATGTGCGTTTTGAACCAAAAAGTGCATTAGTGGCACCAGAGAATGGTATGGCTGATATCAAGCTAATCATTGAGCAAGCGCGGCAATATCTGGCACCGAATGGATATTTGCTGATTGAGCATGGCTATCAACAAGCACTGTTATTACAAGAGTTTTTTGCACAAATGGCGTATAACAATATACTTACTATAAAAGATATGTCAGGCTGTGATCGAGTAACCATGGCCCAGTGGCAAGGCAAGCGATAATAACGCCCTGTGTATTAATAGGACCCCGCGTATGGATGATTTTTTGTTTTCAGATGAGCCGAACGATGTTGTTGAGCCCGATAGCAATGGCGTTTGGAAAGTAATTGTTGTCGATGATGAGCCTGAAGTTCATGCGGTAACTAAGCTTGCATTAAGTGATTTTGAGTTTCAAAAGAAGCGTTTAGAGTTTATTAGTGCGTACTCTGGTGAAGAAGCGCGTAAGGTGATCCAAGCACACCCTGATGCAGCCATTGTATTATTAGATGTTGTGATGGAAACCGACGATGCGGGGTTACAAGTTGCTAAGTTCATTCGAGAAATCGCAAAAAACAATCATATTCGTATCATTTTAAGAACCGGTCAACCGGGGCAAGCGCCGGAAAGACAAGTCATAGTTAACTATGATATTAACGACTATAAATCTAAAACAGAACTGACAGCACAAAAGCTTTTTACAGTTGTGATGTCGAGTCTGCGCTCTTATCGCGACATTTTAGCCATTGAGCAATCACGTCAAGGTTTAGAAAAGATTATTTGCGCTTCAAGAGACATCTTTTCATCACACTCCTTAGAGCATTTTATTAAGGGTGTGGTTCAGCAGTTAACCTCTTTGTTGGGCACTGTCGATGAAGCGATTTACGCGACGTCTTTGGTTGCAAGTAATGACTCAAATCATAATGCTGAGCAGCTGGTTGTTTTCACAGGCCGTGGTGAGTTTGAATCTTGTGAAGGCAAACCGATTTCCGAAGTGCTAACTCAAGATCAACTCCAAGCTTGCTCAACTGCTTTGCAAGAAAAAAGCATAGTGTATAAAGACAATTATTTATTCGCTTACTGCACCAGTGAGTTTAATCATAGCTCAATGTTATTTGTGTCTGGTATTCCTGATTTTCTGACGGATACACAAAAGCATTTAATTGAAATTTTTTCGCAAAATGTGCAACTAGCATATGAGAATGTGCAACTGCAAGCTGAAGTTGAAGACACTCAACAAGAGTTAGTTTACAGATTGAGTGAAGCGTTAGAACAACGCTCTACCGAAACAGGCAATCATGTAAAACGCGTTGCGCATATTTGTTATGCGCTCGCTGAAGGGTATGGTTTACCAAGACGTGATGCTGAGTTAGTGCGTATGGCCTCACCACTCCATGATGTTGGCAAGGTGGGTATTCCAGATGCGATTTTAAATAAGCCAGATAAGCTTGAAGAGCAAGAATGGCAAGTGATGCAAACTCATGCTGAAAAAGGGTATGAGATCTTAAAAGACTCGCGCCGTGAAATTGTCAATGCTGGTGCGGTTATAGCTAAAGATCACCATGAAAAGTGGGATGGTTCAGGCTATCCAGCCGGTAAACAAGGTGAGAGTATTCATATTTATGGTCGAATTGTTGCCCTAGCCGATGTCTATGACGCACTTCGACATAAGCGTTGCTACAAGCCTGCCTGGGAATTAGAGCCCGTTATGGCCGAGATTAATAGCCAAAAAGGTAAGCATTTTGATCCTAAGCTCGTGGATGTGTTTAATAGCATTATCGACGATTTAGAGGCGATTTTAGTGAAGTATCCAGATAATTTAGGTAATTAAATGGAATATATTGCAATTAAACACACTCATGTGCTGTTTGCACTGTTGAGTATTATTTTATTTTACACGAGAACAGTATCTCGTTTTATGTCGGGGAAACTCGCCAGTAATAAACTCGTTTTTATTGGTAGTCACATTATAGACACTTTATTATTGGTTTCTGCTGTCGCGCTGTTAGTTGTTGCGAGTATGAATCCATTACAACAACCATGGCTGACTGAAAAAATTGTTTTAGTGGTTGCTTATATAGGTTTAGGTTTTGTGGTTTCTAAATCGACACAGTTTAAGACTCAGGTTATCGCACTGACAGCTGCAACTATCTTGCTACTTCTAATTGGTTATTTAGCGGGTAGTAAAGCGTCATTTTTACTTTAAGTTTCTTTGAGTAGGCAATGCCTACTCAACCTCTCCTTATTTTTAAAGCCGTATTACCCTTTCTAAATCAATTAACTAAAACTACTTCTATAAGGCGCTACATTAATTCCTATAAAAAATGTTAGACTAGCCGATTAATAAGTAAGAGTAATAGTTAAGGTAGTTGGTATTTATGACTGATATCTGGTTCGATGAACAAGACAGTAGTGCAGACTACATACGACAGCATACATTATTTAGATGCATCGACGCTGAGCGTCAGTGGGATGCGCAAATAAATCTAGAAGAGAGTTACTGCCAGCTTGCAGAACTTGAATTAGCTGTTGATCAATTATGTCGCGAACATACCGAAACACATATGTTGATCGATGCGCTTTTAGATGCATTTTATACTCGTTGGTTATTCAGTGGCAGCAATCAAAGCGAAGTTGAGTACAAGTTAAATAGTGTCAATTATGTGCTTAAAATGCGCACTGGCAACGCCACTTCTCTTGCTTTGATTTTGACGCATTTACTGCAGCGTGCTCAGCTTGATGTGAACATGGCATTTTACCAAGGCGATATTATGGTTCATATCGCTTTAAGTGCTGAAGAAGGGTATATCGTAGAGCCTTGCGGCGGCAATCAAACTTGGTATATCAATCCCGAAAACGAAAGTAAAGATGAAGAGCCTTACGAATTATTATTAGGTGATGAAGCATTTAAGCTATATCTCGCTCAGCAGAAATGGGCGTTTATCACCGCAGATAAGTTTGGTCATGCTTTAAGTTGCGTTGAACAGTTGATGGACTTACTCGGTGACGACCCGTATGAACGCCGCGATAGAGGGTATCTACTCAATCAGATAAATTGCCCCAAATTAGCTAAAGCTGACTTACAGTTTTTTGTCGATGAGTGTCCTGACGATCCAACGATTGAGATTATTCAGCATCAAATTGAAGAGTTGCAAGACTACAATCATGTAGTGCACTAATAAGAATAAGTTGCGTGCTTTAATATTTATGCCAAGTTTAGTGTGGCGTTAAAGCATGCTTTACAAACTCCCGAGTAGACATTTATTAGATTTCTATTACTAAAAGAATTAGGAAAGTTATGAACACGCAAATCGTAAAAGTTGCAGATATTGAAGTGGCAAACGACAAACCGTTTGTATTATTTGGTGGTATGAATGTGTTGGAATCGCGTGATCTTGCAATGCAAATTGCTGAGCACTATGTTGAAGTAACCAGCAAGCTAAATATTCCTTACGTATTTAAAGCATCTTTTGATAAAGCAAACCGCTCTTCAATCAATTCTTACCGTGGTCCAGGCATGGAAGAAGGCCTGAAAATTTTCGAAGAGATTAAAAAGACTTTTAATGTCCCTGTGATCACTGATGTGCACGAACCATTTCAAGCAGCTCCAGTTGCTGAAGTGGCCGATATTATCCAACTTCCAGCGTTTTTAGCACGTCAAACAGATTTAGTTGTGGCGATGGCTAAAACTGGCGCTGTGATTAATGTGAAAAAACCACAATTTTTAGCGCCGCATGAAATGCGTCATATCATTAAGAAGCTCAATGATGCGGGTAACGATCAGGTCATTTTATGTGAGCGTGGAAGTAGCTTTGGTTACAACAACCTAGTGGTTGATATGCTGGGCATGGATGACATGAAGCACATGGCACCTGTAATGTTTGATGCGACACACGCGTTACAACGCCCTGGTGGTCGTTCTGATTCTGCCGATGGTCGTCGTGCTCAGGCAACTGAACTTGCGCGTAGTGGTATGGCGTTGGGTCTAGCTGGTTTATTTATTGAAGCACACCCAAATCCAAATGAAGCAAAGTGTGACGGCCCTTGTGCATTACCACTGGCTAAGTTAGAAGGCTACTTAAAGCAGATGAAAGCGGTGGATGATTTAGTGAAAAGCTTCGAACCACTAGATACAAGCGCAGCCGACTTATAATAATTATAAAGAGCAGCAGATTTGCTGCTCTTTAGTTTGGTTTAAAGAATTATGTCTAGAAGACTCCCGCCATTAAACGCCCTAAAAGCTTTTGAAGCTGCGGCACGCAATTTGAGCTTTACCAAAGCCGCAGAAGAATTGTATGTCACACAAGCTGCAGTCAGTCACCAAATAAAAACCCTTGAAGAACATTTAGGGTTAAAACTTTTTTTAAGAAAAAACCGCTCTTTGCTCCTGACCGAAGAAGGGCAGGGTTATTACTTAGACATAAAAGAAATTTTTAATCAGCTCGTTGATGCCACTGATAGGCTGTTGGCGCGAGGCGCAAAAGGGTCATTGACGGTGTGTTTAACACCAAGCTTTGCTATTCAATGGTTGGTACCTCGATTAAGTAAGTTCCATGAGCTTCATCCTGAAATTGATGTGCGAATAAAAGCTCAAGACGATGAAGAAAACTCGTTAACTGATGATGTAGACGTGGCTATTTACTATGGCCGTGGTAACTGGAACGGGGTAGAGGCCTATCAGCTTCACAAGGAGTATTTGGTGCCTTTATGTAGTCCGTTTCTGCTAACCGGCCCAAAGCCTCTTCATGCGCCGTCAGATTTAAGCCAACACACTTTATTGCATGATACGTCTCGCAGACCTTGGAAAGCGTGGATGAAAACTGCTGGGGTACGTGATGTTCCGGTGAATCAAGGGCCTATCTTTAGTCACTCATCCATGGTGTTACAGGCAGCTATCCACGGCCAAGGCGTTGCACTGGGTAACAGTGTATTGGCAAAGCCTGATTTAGATGCGGGCCGCTTAGTTATTCCATTTAGTCACAGTTTAGAAAGTAAAAACGCGTTTTATCTAGTGGTGAGAGAAGCACAAGCTGAGCTGGGTAAAATCGTTTCGTTTAAAGAGTGGATGCTCAGCATGGTTGAGCAAGAGGAACAAGAATGATCCAATGGATTAAAGCTGATAACTCCAAAGCACAATTTATTTTTGCCCATGGGGCGGGGGCCGGTAGTGATTCTGAGTTTATGCAAGATATGGCTAATAAGCTCGCTGAACATGGCATTCAAGTTGGTTTATTCGATTTTGAATATATGCAAGTTGCCAAACAAACAGGTAAGCGTCGCCCACCGGATAGAGCCCCTAAGTTACTTGCCTATTTCGACAAAGTATTAGCATCAGTTAATGCTGATTTACCTCTATTTATCGGTGGCAAATCAATGGGCGGTAGAATGGCCTCATTATTAGTGACAGAGCGCACTTTACCTGTAAAAGGCTTGATTGCTATGGGTTATCCGTTTCATCCACCTGGCAAACCTGAAAAATTGAGAACGGAGCATTTTGCTGATATTCCTTGCCCGTTTTTAGTGCTGCAAGGTGAGCGAGATACCTTTGGTACACAAGCTGAACTAGCGCAAATGTCATTTGCTAAAGCGCCGACGTTTCAATTTTTTGCCGATGGCGATCATTCACTAAAACCACGCAAGAAAAGTGGCTTTAGTGAAGAAGCACATCGTCTGGACGCTGCAAAAGCCACCGCAGAATTTATAGAGCAACACCTGAATGACTAAACTATTTTTATTGATAGGCAGTGCATATTGCATGTTATCGGTGGTGCTAGGCGCTTTTGCCGCTCATGGTTTGAAAAAACATGCCTCTGAGTATGCGGTCGATATTTTTAAAACCGCTGCCGAGTACCAAATGTTTCATGGTTTAGCCCTGATATTAGTGGCGATATTGATTAAGCAAGGTTTAAAACTGAATGCTTCAGGTTGGTTATTTACCTTTGGCATCATTTTATTCAGTGGTAGCTTATATTTGCTGGCGCTGACCGAATGGCGCTTTTTAGGCCCGGTTACGCCAATTGGCGGCGTGTGCTTTATTTTAGGTTGGTTGCTTTTAATGGCCAAAGCAGCCAAACATAAATTTTAATTAAAGAGATTTGAGAACTCCTATGTCGAGTGTTGTGATTTATTGTCGTAGTGGCTTTGAAAGTGATGCCGCAGCTGAAATTAACCATCATGCAGCCTTACAAGGCATTGCTGGCTATGTAAAAGCCAAGCCAAATACCGGTTATGTGAGTTTTGAAACCTATGCAGCAAGCGATGCCGAATTGCTCATTAAGAAAATCGACTTTCAAAGCTTGGTATTCGCAAGACAGTGGTTTGCAGGTGTCTTTGTCAGCAAGATGTCGATAGAAGATCGTGTCAGCGAAGTAAAAGCCGTGGTGGCTGATTTTCCATTATGTGGCGAGTTGCGTGTAGAAACCCCAGATACTAATGAGGGCAAAGAGCTTTCAAAATTCTGCAAGAAGTTTTCAACGCCGCTTGCGAAAAGCCTAGAAAAGCAAAACAAGCTGACTCGTGCGGTAAAGAAGAATCGCCCAGTATTACATGTGATGTTTTTAGCAAACGATACGGCATTTGTGGGTTACTCTTTCCCGAGCAATAACTCGCCTTTCTTTATGGGTATTCCGCGTCTGCGTATGCCAAGTGATGCGCCGAGTCGCTCAACGTTAAAATTAGACGAAGCCTTTCACGTTTTTGTGCCGCCAGAAGAAATGGAACAACGTGTACAGCCAGGTATGCGTGCCGTTGATTTAGGGGCGTGCCCGGGCGGTTGGACCTACCAACTTGTGCGCCGAGGCATGTTTGTCGCTGCCATAGATAACGGGCCGATGAATCAGAATTTAATGGATTCAGGTCAGGTGAAGCACTTCAGAGAGGATGGTTTTAAGTACTTACCAGAAAAGCGCAATAACACTTGGTTAGTATGTGATATGGTAGAAAAGCCAAAGAAAGTAACAAACCTAATGTTAGATTGGATGGTAAATGGCTTTGCTAGCGAGTTAATCTTTAACTTAAAGCTACCCATGAAGAAACGCTTTGAAGAGGTGTATCAGTGCCTAGAGCTAATTCGTGAAGAATTACCTAAGTACGAGATTGAATATACTTTGCAAGCTAAACATTTATACCATGACCGTGAAGAGATCACAGTACAAGTACAAATACACAAGATCCCTCAAAAACTGTTCAGCTAACGTTTAATGCAGTTTCTATAAAAATAATAAAGCCCTGACTTATTCAAGTTCAGGGCTTTTTTTGTATTTAATGTAATAGTTTAATTTGAGGTCAGGTTATTTTAGCGCGAGATATAATCTTGCGCTGTCATAGCAAAGTACTCAACCTGAGAATGAAAAATATGAGTAGGGTTCGGATCGACCACTTCCACCTGAATATTGTTGTGGCGGGCAGTCTCTAAGGCCATATTGGTGATATTGACGCTAAACGAGGTCCCCATGAATACTATTTTCTCAGCGTCTAGCATCTGCTGTTGCGCTCGGCTGATTTCATATAACTCAGTGTAGTATTCATCAAATAGCAGTACATATGGCTTTAATGATTCATTTAATATTGGCCCATTTTTACCTATTTTAAATAATTCAAGCAGCGAACTTTCGAGGTTTGTTTCATCCACCTCATCCCAAGGGGCTCTAATACGTTCAACATCATCGCCTTGATGATGGAATAAAGTGACTTCATCCAATCGACCGTGAATTGAAATGTAATCAGGATTACCGGCTTTACCGTCTAAGCCATCGATGTTTTGTGTGATCAAGGTTTTGTCAGCAAGCCAATGATGCACTTTATTAGGCCCGTGGTGGCGGTAAGTGGCAAAACGGTTGTAATACCATTTTAAAAACTCACCAGGGTTGTGCATATACATATCGCGCGTCGCCATTTGCTGTGGCGTATAGTTACGGCTACCAATCGTCCAAAAGCCATCTTCCCCACGAAAGGTAGGAATGCCACTTTCAGCACTGACGCCTGCGCCTGTGATATATAAAGTTTTGTCAGGCTTCGTCATTTGGTTTGCTCCTAAAGTGCTGACATTAAGTTACTGTAATCATCGCGCCAAATAAATGTTGGCTTTTGATTTGGCCAAGGGCTTTGAAGATGCTTAAAGCTTTCAATTGCCTGCTCATCAAAGGTTAAAGTGACCCAGTGTGTGTTGTGCTCATGCGCTTGCTTGGCTTTTGTTTCAAAGAAATGTACTTTGAGTTTCAGCTCGTCAGCAAGGCCGCGCATGAGGGGCGTGAGATCTAAATGACTATTAGAGATATGTATTGCTAAAACACCATTTTCCTTAAGCTGTGATAAATATAGTTGCATGGCTTCAAGCGTTAACAAGTGCATAGGAATGGCATCGCCACTGAACGCATCTAGGACAAGGGCGTCAAATCTGTTTACTTGGCCTTGCTCTTTTTGCTTTTGAAGTTGTACACGACCATCACCAACCACATATTCAACCTGTGCTTTACTTTTATTTAAGTAGCTAAAGTGGCTTTGTGCAGTTGCCACAACATTAGGGTTTAGCTCGTAAAACGTATAGTTATCACGACTCTTACCATAAGCTGCCAGCGTACCGGCACCTAAGCCGATAAAGCCCACTTGCGCACCATTGACTTGACTGTTGAGTAGTTGAGCCACCGCTGTTTCAAAGCGGTAGTAACTTTGTGGCTGGCCTTGTAAGTAAGTGGGTTCAATGATCTCAGTACCATGAGAAGTGGTACCATCAATTAAGCGACGCTCCATTTGCCCATTGATAGAAACTTCTTTGACCGACAATAAGCCATAAAAATTACGTAATCTCAATGTGTCATGGTTGGTAAATTGACTGTTTAGCCAGATAAAAGTCGGAGCAAGTAATACCAGCACGCCGCTAGCTACAAGCACCATATTACGGCTTTTTGCAAACTGCTCTGTGCTTATTAAAGAATAAATGAAAAGCGCCAATACAAGGCCTAAAGCCAGAGGGTACTCATAAAACAAAGTAAATATCTCAGGCGCGATGAAAGTAATTGCTGCTGTGCCTAAAGCGCCGCCTAAAGACATCATTAAATAAAACTGCGTCAGTTTAGACTGATGTGGTTTGGTCTTCTCAAGTTCACCATGGCAGATCATACAAGCACTGAATAACACGGTTGAATAGAGCACAATTTGACTGAGTAAATCGAGTTGGCTGCCAATAAAGAACAGCATCAAGCCAATGAAACTACTGAATGCGAATACTGCTAACCAAAACCAGCGTTGGTAAACCTTTGCCGAGTGGAAGCATAAAATAAACGTCAGTAAATAGAGCGATAAAGGCAGCAGCCATAAAAAAGGAATAGGCGATACGTTTTGTGTCATTGCGCTTGTGGTTGCCGTTAACATGATCACACCACAGGCACTGAGCAATAACCATAAAGGCAGACGCTTATCCAGTGTCGAAGTACTTTCATTTGTTTGCGCCTGAATGTAATTGTTTTGTTTAAGTGCTAAGCCAATAAAACCTGCAAATAATAAGACAAATACACCATAAACAAGGCTCCAAGCCCAAGATTGTGCAGACAGTGTTAACCAAGGTTCAAATACAAACGGGTAACTGAGTAGTGCTAAAAAAGAGCCTATGTTTGAGTAACTATAGAGTTTGTACACTTTGCTGTTGAGCGATTGAGATTGCCAACTTTGTAATAGTGGCGAAGTTGCAGCAAGCACAAAATAAGGTAGACCTACGCTCAGTGCAAGTTTAAGTAGCAATGCGAGCTCTGGAGAAGCTTGTTCCTTAATATCACTATCAGATAGACCTAAAGGTAAAGCGAGTAAGCTAACGAGTAAGAGACTCAAGTGCACAATTTGCTGTTTTTTTATATCAAGAAATTTAACCAGCAGGTGTGCATAGCAATAGCCAGCGAGTAAAAAGGTTTGAAAAAACAGTAAGCAGGTTGTCCAAACTTGTGCGCCACCACCAAACACGGGCAGTAAAGATTTAGCTAACAAGGGCTGAACTTGAAATAACAAGAAAGCACTTATGAATATCACTATAGTGGCTAGCATGCAGAGCCTTTTCTCTTTGGAAAATTAATTATTGCGCACTTTAGAGTGTTGTATTCATAGATGCAAATAGAGTTTAACTGCTTATAACCCGAGCAATGTTAATTGTCTTTTATAAATGATATTTAATCTCATTTTCTTAAACAGGTACTTCAATATGTATATGATATAAGGTAACATTTGTGTTGTTATATTATCTCTCTGGTGTTTTTAAATGAAATTAAAATTATTAAGCAGTGCAATCTTATTAGCCATACTAAGTGGCTGTGGTAATAGCAGTAAAGTTGAAGAAATCACACCGACTGAACAAGTCGATCAGGGTTCGGGTGAAGGCTCGGGTGAAGGCTCAGGTAGCGATCATGACCATGAAATTGAGTATCCACTAGGCCGACTTGCTGTTTCATTTGCTGATGAAAGTGCTGTATCAGTTTATGATCTTACAAACAATGAACTATTAGAAACAGTTACTTTAACTAACCCTATTTCTGCACTTTATGCGAGCCCAGAAGGTCGCTATGTGGTTGCTATTCAGCGTGATCATAACCATGTTGAATTTATTGATGGCGGTATTTTCTTAGAAGCCCATGATGACCACTTTCACCTAGAACAAGAAGATGTTCAGGCTGTGAGCTTTGAATTAACAGAAACAAAGCCTACTCACTATGTACCTGGTGGTGAACATGCTTTAGTTTTCTTCGATGGTGATAAAGACACTCAAGCAGATGCCGGTTTTGCTTTAATTTCAGATGAAGGCATTACTGAAGCAAAAACCGATGCCGAGCATGAGTTTAATACTTACATGCACGGTACAGGTGAAATTCGTGGTGAATATGTAATTTCAACATTACGTGATGCTGATGCCGAAGGCACGTTACCAGATCGAATTGCATTATTTGAGCTGCATGATGATCACTTCCATCAAGAGCAAGAATTTGAACATAAGTGCCCAGGGCTTCATGGTAGCGTTCAAACAGAAGAGTTTGTTGCTTTCGGTTGTACTGATGGCATCGTTGCGATTGAAGAAGAATCAGAAGTATTTACTTCAAAGCACATTGCTTATCCAGAAGGTTTTCCAGAAGGTGTTCGTATAGGTAAATTTATTGGTCACCCTGAAAATCACACCGTTATTGGTTTATCTCGCGTAGGTCCTTACTCAGTTAACTTAGAGACTGGTGAAATCAAAGCTTTTGCATGGCAACCAGAAGGTGTTGAAAAGTATCTTGCATACGCAGGAAATGCTAAGACAGGTAATGCATTAGTGTTAGATGACCAAGGTTACTTAAATATTTTCCATGGCGAACACGACTGGGAAAATGAAGCGCGTATTCAAGTGCTAGAAGAAATTGAAGAAGGTGCTGCAGCTAAGATCATTGCAAACATGGCGCACCACATTGTTTACGTCGCTTACGGTGAGCACCTTTATGCGGTAGACACTGAAGCAAAAACAAGCACTGAAATTCAGCACTTTGATAAGCCAATCGCGAGCCTTACTTGGGTAGGTGCGTTTGAAGCTGAAGAACATGATCATGAGCACTAAGTAAATCTTATTGTTTAACAGACTCCCACTAAAAATGGCGACCAATAGGTCGCCATTTTTTTATCGAAGTTTAAACTACAAAGAGTTAAGCTTCGCGATAGTTTTTACGGTAGTTTTCAACCCATAGCTTGGTTGCGCCACATACCGCAACAGGCATAACAATCAAGTTTACGAAAGGAATTGAGGTGAGTACGAATACTGCAAAACCAAACCCGTACGATAACCCCTGTTCGCTTTTTAGGTCGTCTTTCATTTGCTTGAAATGAATTTTGTGATTATCAAACGGGTAGTCGTTGTATTGTACGTTATACATCCAACAGGTAAATAGCACCCACATGACTTGCCCGAATACAGGGAGTATCCAAAGTAAAATAAAGAAACCGATTGCCCTAGGAAGATAGTAACAAAGCTTAGTCCACTCTCGTCCAAGCATACGCGGTACGTCTTTTAAGGTATCTGACAGCTTATCGTCATTGATAGGTTGGCCTGTTAAATAGAGCTCAACTTTTTCACTAAGCAAACCATTAAAAGGTGCGGCAATGAAATTGGTTATTACAGTGAAAACCATGGAGTAGGAAAATAAGATCACCAAGATAGCAATTGGCCACATCAGCCATTCAAGCCAACTTAACCAAGATGGCAGCAAGTTGTTGATGTATTCAAAGCCTTGAACTAGCCAATCATATAAAAAGAATAAAGAACCGCCGAATAGCAAAACGTTAATAAACAATGGAATAAATACAAAGCGCTTTAATCCTTTTTGGGTTATTAACGAAAACCCAGCAATGAAATACTCAATACCTTTGCCTAACTGCACAACTAGCCTCAACAATTTTATGGACACGTTTTTAGTATAAAGTGTTCCAGAGACAGCGACTAGAGCATAAGGTAACAAACTATGTCAAAGCTATATAAGTAGGCAGAAAGTTAGGCTACTTAGGTAATTCAACGTTGTAGCGTTTCGCGTACCATAAAAAGAAAGGCAGTTCGATAACAGAGAAGCTGACCAAGGTAAACCATACCCAGTTAACTTCAGTGAAAACTAAAGTGAAAGTTTGAGATGAGCCCATGTACACAGAGCCGACAACAAACAAAGAAATTACCGATGCAATTAAATCTTGAAGAGAGATCTTCTTAAAGTCATTGCCCGCATATTTTGGGTTTGCATAAAAATAGGCAATTACTAAAACAATAAAGTTAACTGAGATAATCGCAAATTCAGGAGTCATGTTCGATATGTAGGTTAATAAAAACGATGATAGTGTAACTTTATGCCGATAAACTGTCCAAATAAAAGCGCAGTAAAGCTAGGTTATTTTGCGTTGGCGCAATTTTAAAATGAATAAATACAATTAAAAAAGCCTAGCTTAATTTGAGTTTAATTAGGCTTATCGCTTTCTTAGTTGGCTCAGGTATAATCTCCAAAGTCTTTTTTGGGGTAACTATGATTTCTAAAAACCAACTAAAATTATTGCGTGCATTGGCGCAGAAAAAATATCGCAAACAACATAATTGCTATTTAGTGCAAGGAGAAAAAAATATCCTTGAGTTGTTTGCTGCCAATGTGCCAGTAAAACAGTTATTTGCCTCACCTGCATTTATTGCTGCCCATAACGATAAGATTCTTGCCGATGACATTGTCGAAGCCGATGAAGAGAGTTTAAGTAAAGCGAGCACTTTAGTGAGTAATAATGCTGCCATTGCCATTGTCACTATGCCAGAGCAAAGCAGTATAGACGTATCAGGCCTTGTACTAGCGTTAGATGGGGTATCAGACCCAGGAAACCTAGGCACCATTATTCGCGTGGCTGATTGGTATGGTCTAAAGCAAATTGTGGTGAGCCAAGATTGTGCTGACCATTTTAATCCTAAGGTGATTAGCGCGACCATGGGCTCATTTGTTCGTGTGAATGTGCTCCGCACTGACTTGGCTGCATTTTTAGCGGACTATGACGGTGATATTTATGGCGCCTACCTGGGTGGTCAAAGCGTCCATGAAACGCAGTTTGCCACAAAAGGGGTGTTGGTGATGGGCAGCGAATCTCATGGTATACGTGAGCTAGTTGCGCCGTACATTAACCAAAAGATCACCATTCCCGCTTTTGGTGGGGCAGAGTCGCTCAATGTGGCTATGGCGACTGGTATCATCCTAGATAACATTAAACGCCAAGATTATACCAACCCTCAATAATGCTCAATTATTTTGAGGGACTAAAACTGACGCTTACTTCGTTGAAAATTTCTCATTTAGAACAACTAAATAGCAAAATTTTCGCCTCGTTATCGACAAGTTTTCCTTGCCTCAAAATAGATCGCTTAATTAAGAGGAATGGTATTAATCTTTGAAGATTATTTTGTTATTGTTTTCAATTAACTAAAGTAACCCTAGCAAATCATGCGGCTGACCCATATTAAGCTTGCAGGCTTTAAATCATTTGTTGAGCCCAGCAAGATCCCATTCCCAGATCAGATGACCTGTGTGGTCGGCCCCAATGGCTGTGGTAAGTCTAATGTGATTGATGCGGTACGCTGGGTGTTGGGTGAAAGCTCAGCCAAGAACCTGCGTGGCGATGCTATGACAGACGTGATTTTTAACGGCTCAACACATCGTAAACCAGTCTCTCAAGCTTCCGTAGAACTCTTCTTTGATAACACTTCAGGTGTATTGCAAGGCAGTCTCGCTAATCGAAATCAAATCGCGATTAAGCGTTTAGTAACCCGAGATGGCCAGTCATTGTATTTTCTCAATGGCAGCAAATGTCGTAAACGCGATATTACCGACATTTTCTTAGGCACAGGCCTTGGGCCGCGTAGTTATGCGATTATTGAACAGGGGATGATCTCTCGCTTAATTGAAAGCCGCCC
This sequence comes from Pseudoalteromonas sp. MTN2-4, assembly GCF_042848605.1. Taxonomy (NCBI): domain Bacteria; kingdom Pseudomonadati; phylum Pseudomonadota; class Gammaproteobacteria; order Alteromonadales; family Pseudoalteromonadaceae; genus Pseudoalteromonas; species Pseudoalteromonas sp. MTN2-4. Next base: position 782,615 of record NZ_BTGK01000001.1, on the reverse strand, counting down.
ACAAGAGCTCAGAGTGTTTTTAGAAGAAGCTGCTGGTGTTTCAAAATACAAAGAGCGACGCCGCGAAACGCAAACCCGTATTCAAAGTACACGTGATAACTTAGAGCGCTTGCTAGACATGCGCCAAGAGCTAAAAAATCAGCTTGATAAACTCTCGGTGCAAGCAGAGCAAGCGAAGCAATATCGTGAACTTAAGCGAGATGAGCGTTTGCTCAAAGGTCAAGTCGCAGTTATTAAATGGCAAAAGCTAAACGCACAACAACAGCAAAAAGCCGCCGAAATCGTTGAGCTTGAAAAACAAATCCGCTTTTTTAGTGACGCCCATCAAGGTCATGCAGATGTGCTTTCAGCACTAGAAGCAAAGCTTGAGCAAGACACTCATAAACTAGAAGACACACAACAACAAAAGCATCGCATTCATGCCGAGATAATTCGCTTTGAGCAACAAAAGATCAGTGCACAGCAACAAAAGACGCAACTACAAGCTGACATAGATAAACAAAAGCAAGCATTTAAAGAAGCACAAGATGCACTGCAAACCCTGCAGCATGCGCAAACTGAGTTTACCGAGCAACAGCAAGTGGCAGAGCAAGGGCTTGAACAAGCGAAAGAGACATTATTAAAAGCACAAAATACATTTGAATCGTCACAAGCTACACATAAAGCACAACAAGCGAAGTTAAATGCAGGTCAGCATGAAATATCTGAGCAGCGCCAAACTCTGCAACAAGCAGAGCAAAACCTTAAGCAAGCAGAGTTATCGTTGACTCACTTGCAGGCGAATATGTCTGAAGTGGCAAAGCAAATTGAACTGCAGCAAAGCCAATCAGTCACAAAAGATCTCGATGCAGCAAAAGCAGAGTTTAATCAGCTTGCGAAACAGATGGCTGGCCTTCAATCGCAGGCCAAGCAACTGGCTGAGGCTTTAGATGATGCACAGACTCATTATACAAAGGCCGAGCTTGAAGAGCGCGAGCGCGCGCAAAAGGTCAGTAGCTGCAAAGCAAATATCAGTGCGTTAGAGAATATACTTAGCTCACTGACCGATGACGTACAGCAGACGTTACTGCAAACCTTATCCGTTAATACGAGTGATGCAGCGATTGTTGAAAGTGCACTGCTTGGCATGACGTTATTACCTGTAAGCGAAAGCACTACAGAGCATGGTGTTTGGGGTAACACCCAAGTGCCTCGCGAGGGCTCAGTTGCAAGTTTACTGCAGGGGCAGGTTTACCCGGTATTTTTAAACCAGATCCAATTACTTAAACAAGGTCAGCGATTTACCCCTGAGCAAGGCTGGTGGATGGCCGTTGATGGCGAAGGTAACTTGTATGGTCAGAACTTTAGAGTTAGTAAGTCTAAACAAACTTCTGTGGGCTTATTAACACAGCAAACTCAATTAAACGAACTTAATGCTGAATTACCCAAATTAATTTCAGACGTTGAGCAAACAAAAGCGCAAAAAGAAGCCCGACAAACACGTCTACAAGTAGCGCAACAAGACGTGGAGAGTAACAGTGCCAGTATTCACCAAATCGCACAGGGTATGGCGAAGGCACAAACCCACTCCGAGCTATTAGAGAAGCAGCACATTAATTGGTTGCTAACCCTCGAACAATATCAACAAAAGCAAGACTCGCTTAAAGCACAGTTAACTGAGCAATCAGCACCTATTGCCAAGAAAAAACAACAGATTGCTGACATAGAGGCTGCTCTTGAGTTACTGCAAGTGCAACAAATTGAGTTACAAGCTCAGGCCGATGAACAAGAACAGGCATACATTCAGGCTACAAGTCACTCGCAAACGGTTCAGCAAGCATTGCATCAGGCAGAGCTTGAGTTACAAAAAGTACAAAATACGTGGCAACTGGAGCAAACAAAGCAGCAACATAGTCAGAGCGTGTTAAATAGCGCCCTAGAGCGACTTGAAACCTTACAGCAGCAATTAGAAGATCAACAACTGCCACTGCTTGAGTGTGAAGAGCAGTTGATGATTTTAGTCGAGCAGCATCAAGAAATTGAAGTTCAGCTTGAGCAGTGCCAAGCGCAAAAAGCACAAGCCCAAAAAGCACTGCAAGATAAACAAGCGAGTTTGCAAGACGCACAATCGGGCGTTACGAAAAAACAAAATCAGCTTCAACAGCTTAAATTAGCAGAGCAAGAGCTAATGATTAAAGCGCAGTTGATGCTTGAACCCCTTGAAGAGTTACAGCAAACGCTCAAAGATATTTTGGCAAGTTTGCCAGAAAATCCTAAGCTGGTGAGCTTTCAGTCAAAGTTACAAAACACTACACAACAGTTGCTGGAGTTAGGTGCAGTTAACCTTGCTGCGATTGAAGAATATGACCAAGCCCTTGAGCGCAAAACGTATTTAGACGAGCAGCTTGATGATTTAACTGCCGCACTCGAAACCCTTGAAGGCGCTATTCGTAAAATAGACCGAGAAACCAAGCAGCGCTTTAAGCAAACCTTTGATCAAGTAAACAAAGACTTTGCAGGCTTGTTCCCGAAAGTGTTTGGGGGGGGGCAAGCGTATCTTGAGTTGACCTCAGATGACCTGTTAGAAACCGGTGTGGCGATTATGGCAAGGCCACCGGGCAAGAAAAACTCAACAATTCACCTTTTAAGTGGTGGAGAAAAAGCGCTGACCGCATTATCATTAGTGTTTTCAATATTTAGGCTAAATCCAGCGCCATTTTGTATGCTGGATGAAGTTGATGCACCGCTTGATGACGCCAACGTCGTGCGTTTTTGCCGTTTGGTCGAAGAAATGTCACAATCGGTGCAATTTATATATATTAGTCACAATAAAATCGCCATGGAAATGGCGGGTAGACTGACGGGGGTAACCATGGCCGAACCGGGTGTTTCGCGTATGGTTGCTGTAGACATAGAACAAGCAGTGCAAATGGCACAAACGTAGCAAGATAAAGGTGAGTAATGGCCGAAGAATTAAGATGGGCATTAATCGTGATCAGTGCGCTAGTTATTGGCGGTTTATTGATCCACGGCTTATGGTCAGTAAGAAAAAAAGAAACACCAGAACAAACTGATAATACTCCGAAACCACAGCCCAAAGTTGAGCCTGCGGCCCCAGCGACAGACAATGAGCCTGAACTGGGTGATATGAATTTTTCAGCGGTAGATGAAGAGCCTACTGCAGAGCCTGTTGTTGAAGAGCAACAGCAAGACGCTGCGCCGGCAGCAGCCCCTGAGCCACAAGACTTCATTATCTTACATATTGAAATGCCAGAAGGCCTTTCTATGGCGGGCTCTAAGCTATTACCTTGTGTTTTGAGCTTAGGCTTTAAATATTCTGATGAAGGTTTCTTTAATCGTCATGTTGAGCCTTCAGGTAATGGTCCTGTATTGTTCCGTTTAGTGAACATGTTCAATCCGGGTACATTCGATATTGATAACATGGAGCAGTTTAGCACTGCGGGCGTGAGTTTATTTATGACGCTGCCATGTGAAGGCGATAGCCTAGCAGCCTTTAATATGCTGCACAGTGCTGCTAAGAAACTGTCTGATGAGTTTGGTGCCACAGTACTTGATCACCAACGTCAGCCTTTAAGTGTTGAAACGGTTCGCAGCTATGTTGAAAAGGTTCGCGAATTCGCCGCTTAATGATTAGCGCGTTATGATTTTTTAGGCCACCGAGCTCACGCTTGGTGGCTTTTTGTTTTTAGAGGTCGAGATGTCAGAGTCAGTTGTTAAGCAAATTGATGCATTTAAACAGCAATTAGAAGAATATAACTACCAGTATTACGTATTAGATAATCCAAGTGTGCCAGACGCAGAATACGATAGGGTAATGCGTGAGTTAATGGCGCTAGAGCAAGCAAACCCTGAATTACTTTCACCTGATTCTCCATCACAAAAAGTCGGTGGGGAAGCGCTGAGTAAGTTCTCTCAAGTGACCCATAAAGTACCAATGTTGTCCCTTGATAATGCCTTTGATGAGGCGGAGTTCACTGCATTTAATCGTCGTATTCAAGAGCGCTTGTTAGTGAGTGAGCCACTGGATTTTTGTTGCGAACCTAAGCTCGATGGCCTAGCGGTATCTATTTTATATAAAGATGGCGTGTTAGTGCAGGCAGCAACTCGCGGTGATGGTCAAGTTGGTGAAAACATTACTGAGAACGTTAAAACCATTCGTAACGTGCCGCTGCGTTTACGTGGTGATGACATTCCGGCTGAGCTTGAAGTGCGCGGTGAAGTATTTATGGATACGGCGGGTTTCGAAAAATTAAATGAAACTGCGTTTGCCAAAGGTGAAAAAACCTTTGCTAACCCTCGTAACGCCGCTGCGGGCAGTTTACGTCAGCTAGATTCTAAAATTACCGCTAAACGCCCATTGATGTTTTATGCCTACTCAACCGGTGTTGTTGAAGGGGTAGAGTTGCCTGATGCGCATTTTGAACAACTCAGTAAGCTCAAAGACTGGGGCTTTCCAATGTGCCCAGAGACCCGCTTAGTGACAGGCACCACAGAAGTAATGGCGTATTATCAAGATATTCTAGAGCGCCGAGCAAGCCTTGCCTATGAAATCGATGGAGTGGTGATCAAAGTAAACCGCAAAGATTACCAACAACAGCTTGGCTTTGTAGCCCGCGCACCGCGTTGGGCCATTGCCTTTAAGTTTCCTGCGCAAGAAGAAATCACTCAGTTACTTGATGTTGAATTCCAAGTAGGTCGTACTGGTGCAATTACACCGGTAGCACGTTTAGAGCCAGTTTTTGTTGGTGGCGTGACAGTGTCTAACGCAACGCTTCACAATCGGGATGAAATAGAGCGCCTTGGCGTAAAAGTCGGTGATACGGTCATTATACGCCGTGCAGGCGACGTAATACCTCAAGTAACGCAAGTGGTGTTAGATCGTCGACCTGATGATGCCAAAGACATCGTCTTCCCTGAAACATGCCCAGTATGTGATTCACATGTCGAGCGTATTGAAGGCGAAGCTGTGGCCCGTTGTACCGGTGGGTTAGTGTGCCAAGCACAGCGCAAGCAAGCGATTAAACACTTTGCATCACGTAAAGCATTCGATATTGATGGTCTAGGCGATAAGATTGTTGATCAGCTTGTTGATAGAGAGCTGATTGAAACACCTGCTGACTTATTTACCTTAAAGCAAGGTCATTTTGAGTCATTAGAGCGTATGGGACCAAAGTCGGCGTTAAACCTAGTTAACGCTCTAGAGGCGGCAAAGCAAACCACTTTGGCAAAGTTCTTATATGCTTTGGGTATTCGTGAAGTGGGTGAAGCGACAGCACAGAATCTGGCAAACCACTATTTAACGCTAGAAAAGGTAATGGCAGCCAGCACGGATGACTTACAAACGGTTAGTGATGTGGGCGTTGTGGTTGCCAAACACATTCATGCCTTCTTTAACGAGCCGCATAACCAAACCGTTGTGAACGCGTTACTTGAAATTGGTATCAATTGGCCGCAAATAGAACAGAAGTCTGCGGATACACAGCCGCTTGCAGGGTTAACGTATGTTTTAACCGGTACATTGAGCCAGCTAAATCGTAACGACGCGAAAGCGCGTTTACAGGCACTCGGCGCAAAAGTGGCTGGCAGTGTTTCTAAAAACACCCATGCCCTTGTTGCAGGCGAAAAAGCAGGTTCTAAGCTGACCAAAGCTCAAGATTTAGGTATTGAAATACTCGATGAAGATGCCTTAATCGCTTTGTTCGCTGAACATGAGTAACACCGAGCAGCAATTATAGAAATACACTACGCGGTCAATATGGCCGCGTTTTTGTAGTAGTACCTCCGCATAGAGGGTAGGACATTTATGAAACATTATGGCCCAGAGTATTGGGATAAATATGGCGTGTATCGTACACCTTTGGCATTCAACTTGACGCTGGTGGTGTTGCTTCGTGCCTATTTTTTATGGACTTTCTCTGCATTGGCAAGACGTCCCGATATCGATTTTATGTCGCTATTTTTTGTTTCTAAATTCCACTTCTTTACGGCGTTAGGTATTGGGGCCATTGCCATTGTGCCGACTGTAATATATTCACTTCGCCGACCAACCAGCTCTCAGAAGTTCGCCAAAATTTGGCGGCACATGCGCTGGCCGTTATTACTTTGTGCATGCTTAGACTTAACTTGGCTGATCTATCAAGCATCACAATCGTATTACCAGTTTTCGATGTTTTTAGCAGTGCAAATGGTGCTCTTGCTCTGGGTAATATTGTATTTGCTCAAAAGTCGCTATTTAAGCTACTTTTTTAATGATTGGCCTGAGCCTGAAAAACAAGATAATAAGGAGTAAATTATGCTGACCTGGCAAGATGTTTTAAAGTACGCGAACGCTGGTAATCCAGAGCCGAAAAATCGAGTTGAGAAAACAGCTGAACAGTGGCAACAAGAGCTAGACCCTGAAGTCTTCTATATTACCCGTAATAAAGGCACCGAAAGACCCTTCAGCAGTGGCAGTTGCACGGTATTTGAAGCCGGAGACTATCACTGTGCCTGTTGCAATAATTTATTGTTTTCAGGGGACGAAAAGTTTAACAGTGGTACAGGTTGGCCATCATTTACAAAACCCGCCTATTTAGAATCGATTGCTTACATTGGTGATAACAGCCATGGTATGCAGCGAGTCGAGATTGTTTGTAATGTGTGTGATGCACACCTAGGCCATGTATTTCCCGATGGCCCGCCACCGACAGGTTTGCGTTATTGTGTAAATGCGTTATCGATGACAAAAGCTTAACCTAATCACTCAACCGAAAGTCCCAGCTCATCGCAGGTGACTTTCAGCTTACCTAGGCGCTCTTTCTGATCTGTTTCTAAATCCAAACTGTTTAAAAGCGCAAAGCATTTCTTGAGCAATGGGGTGTTGATGGTGTTTTCTTTTTGGTGGTTTTTGTCTAATAAACACTGCGCCAAATTAAGAGCAATACTGGCATTTTTGGGCATGACTCTAAACGCTTGCGTAAATGCTTCAAGTGCGACATCAATTCTACCGCGGTTAAACTGAGTCACAGCATGGTTATTGAGCTCTTTCGGGCCCATGGTAATGTCTTGCTTCTCTGTTTTTTGTTGATGAATATAGTGCAGGGTAGTGGGGTCACTAATGTCTTTATGACGCTCACAGTGTTGTATGATCTGTGTGAATAAATCTTGAGCCTTATGCTGCATCCCTAGTTCATGACAAGCTTTTGCTTTATCAAGTGCAGCATCGATAGAACGTATTGTTGGTTCATCTTCTAGTTGATTAATAAGTAGAATCGCTTTTTGGTGCTCATCTTTCAAGTAGTGAATACGTGCGTTTAAAACATCTAATTGAGTTTGATTATCGGCATTTGGAAATTGTTTTTTTAAATCGCCTAGATATTTTTGTGTTTGTCGTGTGATGCGATTAATTTGCTCAGTTTGATCAGTGGCTAAGGCAAAGTCGATGCCCGCTCTAGCTGCATTTAAATAGATCTCAGGGCTATCATGAATGGAGTGCTTAGCGTACTGAGCAATGTCTTTATGCGCGTTGTAGCTCGATTCATAATCATGATTGATTGACGCAACCCGACCTAAACTTTTTTGTCTCTCGATATTCCGCGGTGCCATATTAGATGCTTGCTGAAGAAACGTTTGTGCATTTTCAAATTTATTCAATTGCATTTCAAGGCGGCCAAGTAAGTCGAGCGCAACCAATCGAGTTTCTGAACGTTCTAACATCGTCTTTAGCATACGTTGAGCGAGTACATGTTCTTTGTTTGCAATTAAAGCTTCTACTAGGCCTATTTTGGCCCATGCGAACTTTTGTAAAGACAATGCCGATTTATAGAATGTTTTAGCCTCATCAACACGCTTTAGTCTAAGTAACGCCTCACCTTTGAGCTTGAGCATAATAGGACTGTAGGTGTTGTCGTTATTATCGAGTTCTTTGTTGATAAATTTAACTGCTTTTGAATCATTGCCATCATCAATTAAAGTAAAAATTTGTTTCAGCGCAGATTTGCGTTTTAACACGCGGGTAAGACGAGTTTTTAATTCTTTTATTGAAAATGGTTTAACTAAGAAGTCATCTGGTTGAAGTTCAAGTACGCTATGAACTAACTCCCCGCTGGTCTCTGCTGAGACAAAAATAAAAGCGGTGGTGTTTTTGATGAGGTTTTTACTTTTTAACTCTTCGTAGAGCTGATAACCGTTTTGTCGTTTGGTTAAATCGAATGAGCAAATAATTAAATCAAACTTTTCACTGGCACACAGTTCAATTGCTGCAATTGCATGCTCGGCAATATAGATATGCTTAAACTGTAGCTGTTCTAAAGAGCGCCTGAGGTGGCTCAGAGCGAGCGGCTGTTCTTCGACAATTAACAGTTTGATATTGCTAAAGTTGTTTAAGCTCATTGAATAAATTAGTAACGATAAGGGCTTATGACAGTCTAGACCTTTAATGTGCTTTTTTAAATAGTTTGGAGATAAAACAGAGTAAGATTAAGAATTTAAGATTGGATTATGTGGTGGGTCGTACTGGACTTGAACCAGTGACCCTCGCCTTGTAAGGGCGATGCTCTCCCAACTGAGCTAACGACCCACATAATTATAAGCTTGATATGGTGGGTCGTACTGGACTTGAACCAGTGACCCTCGCCTTGTAAGGGCGATGCTCTCCCAACTGAGCTAACGACCCATATCAATGAACTTTGCGAACCAGTAAAGTGGTGGGTTGTACTGGACTTGAACCAGTGACCCTCGCCTTGTAAGGGCGATGCTCTCCCAACTGAGCTAACAACCCGCAAAGTCTTTCTAAATGGTGGGTCGTACTGGACTTGAACCAGTGACCCTCGCCTTGTAAGGGCGATGCTCTCCCAACTGAGCTAACGACCCATTTAGAAAATTGTGTGTAATATGGTGGGTCGTACTGGACTTGAACCAGTGACCCTCGCCTTGTAAGGGCGATGCTCTCCCAACTGAGCTAACGACCCATATTACAGCTCTATAATGGTGGGTCGTACTGGACTTGAACCAGTGACCCTCGCCTTGTAAGGGCGATGCTCTCCCAACTGAGCTAACGACCCATTATAGATAAATTTAGATATGTGGTGGGTCGTACTGGACTTGAACCAGTGACCCTCGCCTTGTAAGGGCGATGCTCTCCCAACTGAGCTAACGACCCATATCTAAAAACAACACGTTACCGTGTCGTTGTGGAGCGGTATTATAGGGAGACTTGCAACAGAGTCAATAGCTGAATTTACAAATTTGGTCTGTCTGCGGGTTTTATCATCAAATTACAATTGTTCTTCATTATATAGCAAGTGCGCTTTCACGCTGAAAAAACTTAAAAAGCTAAGAAAACTGACTCATTGAAAAATAAATCAAAACTAAAGTGCCCAACATTATGAATTTAAATCTGGGCTATTTTAGTTGGTAAAATAAAAAGTTATGGCCTGTAAGTTTTTCTCAAAACTAATGATAGATACTCTTTCTGTAGGTCGGAATACAGAGCTAAATTAGCAAACTTCATAACGCTAGCTGATATCTAAGTGCAGTAGGGAGTAAAGCAGAACAATTTGAGGGGTAGGGTGATGATATAGTGAGGGTTTAGTTGCCTCAAAACGCTTGTTGTGGTTATATATGCGCCTGTTTGCTGTTTTTTAAAGCGAACAGAAAAAAGTTAAAGAAAAAATGTTGACTTTAATTTTATGGGTGCATAGAATGCGCCCCGCACTCAGCGATACAGGTGACTAACTGAAAGGTTAGATAAGCCCAAGGTAAGGGGCTATAGCTCAGCTGGGAGAGCGCCTCGCTGGCAGCGAGGAGGTCTGCGGTTCGATCCCGCATAGCTCCACCAATCTTCTAAGTGCAATTGTCCTAGAGAGCACAGTTTTTGTGTCCCCTTCGTCTAGAGGCCTAGGACACCGCCCTTTCACGGCGGTAACAGGGGTTCGAATCCCCTAGGGGACGCCAATTTCGCTACTTCTTCGAGTGGAGTAGGGGAGTTAAATATACTCGTATGGTAAGAGTCAAAATAACCAGTCCTAGTGACACATTATCTATATGATACTGCGTCCCCTTCGTCTAGAGGCCTAGGACACCGCCCTTTCACGGCGGTAACAGGGGTTCGAATCCCCTAGGGGACGCCACTTTACTAAAAGTGCTCAGATAAACGCTCGTATGGTAAGAGTCAAAATAACCAGTCCTAGTGACACATTATCTATATGATACTGCGTCCCCTTCGTCTAGAGGCCTAGGACACCGCCCTTTCACGGCGGTAACAGGGGTTCGAATCCCCTAGGGGACGCCACTTTACTTAAAGTGCTCATGATAAACGCTCGTATGGTAAGAGTCTAAATAACCAGTCCTAGTGACACATTATCTACATGATATTGCGTCCCCTTCGTCTAGAGGCCTAGGACACCGCCCTTTCACGGCGGTAACAGGGGTTCGAATCCCCTAGGGGACGCCACTTTACTTAAAGTGCTCAGAATGCTCGTATGGTAAGAGTTTAAATAACCAGTCCTAGTGACACATTATCTACATGATACTGCGTCCCCTTCGTCTAGAGGCCTAGGACACCGCCCTTTCACGGCGGTAACAGGGGTTCGAATCCCCTAGGGGACGCCACTTTACTTAAAGTGCTCATGATAAACGCTCGTATGGTAAGAGTCTAAATAACCAGTCCTAGTGACACATTATCTACATGATATTGCGTCCCCTTCGTCTAGAGGCCTAGGACACCGCCCTTTCACGGCGGTAACAGGGGTTCGAATCCCCTAGGGGACGCCACTTTACTTAAAGTGCTCAGAATGCTCGTATGGTAAGAGTTTAAATAACCAGTCCTAGTGACACATTATCTACATGATACTGCGTCCCCTTCGTCTAGAGGCCTAGGACACCGCCCTTTCACGGCGGTAACAGGGGTTCGAATCCCCTAGGGGACGCCACTTTCACTACCACTTCCTATTTTATTCATAATAAATCACACTATTTTTATTCTTGATTTTTGAAAGAACTGTTTGTTTTTTATTGCGTTAATTTCAAAACTTGATTTAGAACAACTTTTCTCCGTTGTTTTTTCACCCTTTTGTATTAAAAAGAAATATCATACGTTTTTTACTTAGTGTGAACGACGATGACTAAAGGAAGAAATCAAGTGACCAACAGAGAGTATGATTACCCCAATCATTACAATCTGTTATCGACAACCAATACCAAAGGCCAAATTAAATATGCGAATAAGCAATTTTGCGAAGTCGCGGGATTTGAGCTGCATGAACTAGAAAATAAACCGCATAATATTGTTCGCCACCCGAGCATGCCAAAAGCTGCTTTTAAAAATCTTTGGGATTATATTGGTAGTGGGCAATCTTGGATGGGAATGGTTAAAAACCGCTGTAAAAATGGTGATCACTACTGGGTGAACGCCTTTGTTACACCAATAAAAGATACCTCAGGTAAAATCGTTGAGTATCAATCGGTGAGAACCAAACCAGATAGAGCTGTTGTTAATCGTGCTGAGAAAATTTATCAAAAGCTTAATTCTGGTAGTTCTGCAGAAAAACTCACAGCAGCATCTTGGTCATTACCCGCCCAAATGATGGCAATCATAGTTGCATTTTATATACTGACCATGATGTTTACTTCATTACCTACGCCTTGGAACTATATTTTAGAGACAGTACTTTTAGTCGCCATTTTAGCTTTTACACATAGGCAACTCGCACCAATAAGAGCGCTTAGTGAAAAAGCGAAACAAGTTTATGATAATCCGCTAATGCAAAAGATTTACTTAGGTAAAGTGAACGATATTACTGCAATCGAACTGGCATTAATTGCAAGAGAATCAGAGCTGAGAGCGGTGTTAGGTCGAGTTAAAGACGCCAGTTCAACGGTAACCGAGCAAGCCGATGAGACGGTGAATGAATGCAATCACAGTGCTGAATTATTAAATAGCCAACAAGCACAGACAGATGCACTTGCAACTGCAATAAATGAAATGACTGCAACTATCTCAGAAGTTGCAAGCAATACTAACAATGCTGCAGAGCGCTCTGAAGCTGCTTTAGAATCAGTTAAAATAGGCAACGAAGCGGTTAATGAAAATATGCAAAATAACTATGCTTTGGCCGAAGAGTTGTCACAAACGCAAACTGATATTGAAGAATTAAATGCGCAAACTGTAAACATAGGTAGTGTAGTGGATGTGATCAGAGGTATTTCAGAGCAAACCAATTTGTTGGCACTTAATGCTGCGATTGAAGCGGCACGTGCAGGTGAACAAGGAAGGGGGTTTGCAGTTGTAGCTGATGAAGTAAGAGCGCTTGCTCAACGTACTCAAGAATCTACCAAAGAAATTGATACTATTATTGCAAACTTAAGAGGGCGTGCAGAGCAAGCTGTGCAGGCTATTCAAAACGGCGTGAATAAATCGACGGAATGTGTGTCTCAAGCGGAAGGCGCTCAGGCGAGCTTAGAAAGTATTAATGCCATCGTGAATGATATTTCTGGCTTAAACTATCAAATAGCTACGGCAACTGAAGAAATGTCAGGTGTATCTAATGAGCTAAATAACAATGCAGTACATATCTCGCAACTAGCGAATGACTCTATGCAAAGCTCTGATAGAACAATCTCAACCATGTCAAAGACGCAAGAGTCACTCAATGCACAATCTGCGTTGGTTGATCAGTTTATCAATAAATTTATACGATAGCTTAATAAGGAGGCTGAGCAAGTTTAAATCAGCCTCTCTTCGTATTCCTCGATCTATGCCTCAGCAGAAATTGACGACTCATTTTTGGCAGGTAACTCAGGTTTATAGGCTGAAAAGTCTAACCCTTTTATAAGTAGCCAACAGCCAACACCTAACTCAAATAGTGCACCTGGAAACATCACAAACATGGCTTCTTTTGATAAATCGGCAATCAATAGCTTGGCAACAGGGTAAATGATTAAACTGGTGTAAGTGAACATGCCCCACACTGACCAAGCTTTCGGGATGTAATTGGTTTTAAAAAATAGATAGAAGGTCATGATCCCGGCCACGCCCATAAATATCCAGCTATATTCACTCGCAGGTTGTCTAAAGCTTGAAGCAATGACGATGATATGACGTATTTGTTCAGCGTCTAAAACATTCAGCAAATAAGTTTTATTAGACAGAGCCAACATAGACATACTCACTGTGACGACAAAACTACCTATAATGATTTCAACTAACCGAAAACAAAGCGCAGTTTGCATAAGTGGCTTATTGATGGGTTTTAAAGCAAGGTAAAAACCCATAGATGCGGTTGTTACAGCTGTAAACATCACTATTTCTGCGAGTACACCCCAGCGAAAATGTTGCTCGTTGGCAAACACGCCATGACTTAAGAATTGTTCACTAGAGGCGAGCGTCGAGCTTAAAATAAAATTATCTAAAAAACCGACAAGGGTAAAAACAATGTACGAAAGGCCTGCTACTCGGGCGTAAAATTGCTGATTTTTATGTTGTGTATTCATTGTGCGTTCCTTTTAAAGAGGTAAGCTCGTTTCGTTTTTCTTCCAAGTTGCAGCGAGATAGATAATGAAAATTCCGGTGCATATCTCAAAGAAACTAAAAAATAGGTAGTGAAGACTGCCACCCATGGTGACGGTAAAAGCTTGTATTGATGTTGTAATTATTCCGGCAATCAGGTTGGCGTATTTGTTTAGCGGAAAAGCCAGCACCCTTGATAGTACAATCATGATCATGGGAATTTGCATAATGAAGGCAAATATCAATAAGAACTCTTCTGTTATGCTTGTACTGCCAACTTGCCCAGCTAAAAAAGCTTCCAAGTAGGGTGCAAGATGTAGAGTGAAAACATCACAGTAAATGTAATTGACGGTGATAAATATCCATAACAAAGATAATAAATGCTGTCTTTTTTCATGCCATTCAAAGATTTTCATAGGTTGCTCTAATTAGTTATTTTGTATGCGAACAAGATTGCCGAAAAAATAAAAGCTGTGCGTCTTAATGGGCCTATTTGAACGAAATAATAGAAATTAATGTATTTATTTTTGAGTGAGAAACAGCGTGATAACCTCTTACTTTCACTCTCAAAAGATATAATAATAGCGTGTTAAAAAAATAAAATTAGCAATAGTATCATATGGGTAGGTGTTGTGCTGTAGGGCGAGTTAGATATATAGTTAGAATGCTTATTTTAATAATTTATTGAATACGTGAATGGTTAATGTATTTCCGACAGTTTTGTACTCTTGCATGATAGGGATGGCTTTTATTGCCCTGTTAGATTTGTTTAATCGTGGCAAAGAAAAGCAGAATTTATTTTTAAAAGGCTTACTTCTACTCCTTGTTATCCACTTAGCCGGTGGGCTGTTTATTTATTCGGGTGCTTATGTGTACGCCCCTGAATTAGCAGGGTTACATTTTCCCTTTAGAATATTAATGGGCCCAGCGCTGTTCTTTTACGCTCACGCGACGATGTCTGCTGATAAGAGCATAGATAAAAAGTATTGGCTGATGGCTTTATCGGGCCCTGTACTGGTAGTCATTGTTATGCTGCCATTCTTATTCATGATTACGCCTGCTGAGAAGCTCGCTTTGGCAAACCCAGCTACACGAGATTCTGAGTTGTGGAGAATTTCAATATTAACCTGCTCAATCGTGACGACTCTGTTTATCATTTATACCGCTTACTTTTTAATACTGGCGTTTCAACTTCATAGAGCACATAACCAGCAGCTTATGGAACGTTTTTCTGATATTGAGCAGCGCTCTGTAGATTGGTTTAAACCTATATTGGTGATTTGGGGAGCGGTATGGTGCATGTTTGCGATAGAATTTACCCTTAATGCCTTAGGTTGGCGTTGGTTTGGCACAGGTAGATTGCTGCCTACTTTAGAGGTCATTGCTTTAGCTGTGTTTATACAAAAAGCATTAAGCCAAAAAGTACTCAGTCATGTCGACAAAGGCGTACCTAGAGCACAAGGCACACGGACGGCTTTATTGAGTGAGGATAAAATGCAAAGCATTGCGCAAAAGCTCAGGCATGCTATGCAAAGTGAACAGCTGTTTTTAGATGAGACACTTTCTTTAAAACGTTTATCAGAAGAAGTAAGCGAGTCTGAAAATCATATATCAGAAACTCTATCGCAGCACTTAAATACAAATTTCTTTCAGTTTGTGAATGGTTTCAGGATTGAAGCTGCAAAAACTGCGCTGATCGAAACCACAAAGCAAGTCACAATTATAGCCTTCGAAGTCGGCTTTAATTCTAAGTCGACATTTAATACGGCTTTCAAAAAAATAGTTGGCCAAAGCCCCTCGGTATATCGTAAATCATTCTTAGAAAATAATTAGAGGGAGCAAGCTCCCTCTAATCTACAAAGCGCATTTTGTTTTGCCGTTTTCCACATACACTTTTGCTGTTTCACATGTTTGTTCTGGCAGCTTTGCCATAATATGGGCTCGGAAAGTCTTAATCTTGTTGTTCTCAACATTTTCTTTCAAGCTTATTTTGAGCGCCTTGTCTAGGGTCTTTATAGCCAGGGTGTTGTCTCCTTTACCTTCATACAAATAGGCGAGTCTGAGATAAGCATCAGTGCGAGTAGGGTAAGTACTGATAAGTTGTGTATATATGTCGATGGCATCGGCGTAGCGTTTGTCTGTAATGGCCTTTTTGGCAGCGTATCTGTAAGCCAGATAATCAGGTTTTAAATTGACCCCATACTGCTTAGAGAGTTGAGCATAGCAAGCATCAATACCTGTTAAGCCCAGCGCTGCAAAATCCGGTGAGCATTTAAATTGTTCAAACAACTCAACATAAGCTCTGTTTTGTCCCACCATTGCTGATGTACTGTGATTCTCATCTTTTATAAACTCTAAATCATAATCAAAGCCTAGACGTGTTTGATTACCTAGTAATTCACGATATTGCTCAAAAGAGCTCAACATATGGCCTGTCTCATCAGCGAGGTTTAAATATAAATAGTTATTTAGGTTTTTCTTTTGTTTATAAAAAGTGTGAGCTTGTTTTAGCACTTTCCCTTTGTGCCACCATAGGCTCGGGCTAAAAGCAAAATGCGCTTGGAATAACTGAGGTCGGGTTTGTAATGCATAGATTGATAGCAGTCCACCGAGCGAATGGCCTGATAACACCTTAAAGCCATTGCTACGATAGCGTTTATTGATATGAGGAATAAGCTCTTTTTCTATGAAGTCCAAGAAGTTATCGGCCCCACCAGATACACCCCACTGGTTATAGCTTTCATCGTAAGTTGGCGTGAAATCGCGTGTTCTGTGAGTATTTTTAATGGCGACGATGATCATTTCTTTAGCATGATCAGACTGAGTCAGTAGATCTAAAGTACCTGCGGCATGTTTAAAGTTTCTTAGCCCATCCGTCAAATATAAAACTGGGTAAGTTTGTGACTTATTGAGGTGATAAGCATTGGGTAAGTGAATTAATAGCCCGCGATGCTCAGATAAAATAGAGGAATAGATCCCATCTTCTACTGTGGTGCCCCGTTCGGATGCATAAGCACTTAAATTAAATATAAAACATATAGTAAATATAAAGACGATAACCTTCTTCATTTTAATTCCTTTAGTTGTACTAATTAACCTGTATTTAAATTGCTAGGAAAATCAACGAAAGTAATGAAATTTGCAGGAAAAAAAGGGATGAAAAGAGGATTAATCGTTGCTAGACAATCAGTTTTTGCATGATGTTTGTTTTTTGTATCAGTTAGATACTATGATAAAGTGCTGAAATATTAATTTTTATCTATTGATTACAATTGTTTATGCTTAAGTTTGGCGATTTTATTTTTGACAGTCAGCAGCAACGTTTGCTCACAACACAAAACACGCAAGTAGAAATCGAGCCCAAACTCATTGCGCTTTTAGAGTTTTTTCTCACCCATCCAGAACAGTTAATTTCAAGACAAACGCTGCTAGAAACGGTATGGGCTAATACCTTAGTGACAGATAATGCGATTAATAAGTTAGTTGGCAATCTGCGCAAAGCCCTCAATGACGACCCAAAACAGCCAAAGTATATACAAACGGTACCAAAGCGAGGCTACCGATTTATTTGCACTATTTCTGAGTGTAAACCTTCGCCGGTTAGTGAAGAATCAAGGGTAAATGATAGGCATGATAATGAAGCGGCTAACTTTAATCTGTATCGTCAGCTCCTAGTTATCTTTCTGGGTTTGTTTTTACTTACTGCTATTTGGCTTGTGTTTAAGCAAAGTGACAATGACAAGCTTGCTTATTCAGTGGCATTAACGAGAGAGCAGGGGATAGAATTTTCTCCACGTATGCACCCAGATCAAAACTATTTGTTTTATTTAAGAACGCGTAATGTGTCTGATGATGTTGAACTATGGGTGAAAAATATACATACCGCGTCTGTAAATCGACTGTCTCTGCTTCATCCTATCAGCGAAATCATTGCTGTTACCGAGCAAGATACATGGAGTGAATTTATTTATTTAGACAAAGGTCAGGGGCGGTGTGATGTTTATAAAGCCCGTTTGAATTATCAGCAAGATGAGGGTTTTAGTGTCGCTGATGAAACGATGTTATTTAACTGCCATGATAAAAGAGTCAAAGACATCGCTTATCACGCCCAGAAAAACGTCATTTATTATACTGCTCAGCCTGAAAACTTCTGGCCTAACCATATATATGCTTATGACCTTAATAAAAACGAACATGTTCTACTGAATCAACCAGCACCAAAAGGGTGGGGATATCACCACTTAGATGTGTCACCAGATGGTGAGAAATTATTGGTTATGAGCACAGGGAGTGACCATAAAACTCAGCTCTTGTCATTCAACTTGATAAATCACCAAGTCACAGCAGGCAAGCAATTTGATAGGCCTGTTTATGAAGCAATTTGGGCACATGACTCCGAGCAAATCTTTTATTATTCGTCTTCGTCTATGCAGAAGATTATGCAAAGTGACTTTGATGGTGCCAACAGTCGAGTTGTGGTTAATGTTTCAGAGCAACTTTCTAAGCGATTAATCCGCATAGCCGATGGGCATTCTCTACTGTTTAGTACTGAGCAAGATGACTATAATTTGAGGTTACTATCAGATGATGCAACACGTTCGCTGCATAATTCGGCAGTGTTTGATTCATACCCAGCCTTGTTTCATCAAAGTGATGATTACTTATTTGCTTCAAATCGCAGTGGTGAAATGCAGATCTACTTTGCAGACAGTCATCAAGGACAATCAAAAATATTAACCCAATTTACGTCATCTTATGCCCTGAGTAATATGGCGATTTCACCCGATGATCAACAAGTCTTACTCGTCATCGACAACGATGTCTTCGCGTTCCCACTCAATAAGCTGAAGTCTCGACAACCGCTCGATGTTCTTTCAGATGAAAAAGCTATTTTTACCAGTGATGTACCTGTGATCGCCGTAGATTGGCTTTCAAATAATATGGTTGCAATTACAGCGGTTAAAAATGCCAAGCCCAACCTACATATTCGCAATCTAGCAGGAGAGCGTATCTCTTTACCGCAAGGGGAGTGGGCTTATGGCTTATCTGATAATACGCAAATAGGAAAAGTTTACCTCATTGAGCAAGGGAGTCACCGCTTGTATAAAGTGAGGTTAAATACCGTTAGTGATGACCACCAAATTGAGCCGACCCCTTTGACTCTACCTAATGAATTCTACTGGGCCAAAATAGATAACCAACACCTTTATTATATGAACGCAGAGGGTGAGAGTGAATACTTACATAAAGTGTCTATTAATACTGAGAAAAGCTTAACAAAAATGAAGGTTAATGCCTTTTCAAGTTATGATGTGAAGCAAGGAAAAGTAATGATAAGTGATAAGGCAAGTCGCTCAGGGGATATACATAGAACTTATCATTAAAAAGTGATGTGCGCTTTTTTAATGCTTTCTTGAGTAGAGCCAAACTCCATGGCTCTACTCATCTAATCTGTCTTCTCTTTAAACTCACACAAATCTTCAATAATACATGAACCGCACTTTGGTTTGCGGGCAACACAGACATAACACTCTTGCAAAATTAATCATGCTCCATGAGTTCAATCATCAATGACACTTTAATATTTAAAGTTCATCAACTATTAAATTTTAACTTTAAGTGCTTACTCTGTAATGGCTTGAATAAAAATGTCTTTAAGTTCAATTGGCGTTAAGCTATATACTTAAAACAACACTCAGTTAAGGTTTGGGGCGGTAACTTTTTTGGAATGAAAACCTACCAGCTTAAAGGCACCAGTAGGTATTAGATATAAATGAACAGTCTTCCTTCATTGATAAATTTTAATATGTCTAATCCATCCCTATGTTTCAAATCAAGTTTTTATCTAATTCATCTAACTCAAAGTCTAATGTTAGGCCTATATCTAAAAAGCGTTGTAGACGGATTTTTAAATCAGTTACTTTCTTTGTTGTGTTACTTAAATAGTATTGCTCGTATTCTTCTAGCTTGGTGTAGTGAAATTCTAATTTAGCGCTTAAGTAGTGGTTTAGAGCTTCTACACTATGTGGTAGATTATTCCAATAAAATCTAAATATTTTACGTATCAAATATACATCTTGTTCATCAAACTGATAATGCAAAATATCGTTTTTAATAGCTTGGTTGAAACTCAGCAGTTTTGCTTGAAATAGTGTTTGGCAGTGATCAAGTACTTGCGCAATAGTAGTTTCGTTTACTACTGCGGCCAATGCTAGCCCTTTTAAGGTGACTTTGTCATGGTTATCTAGTGCCAATACAGTTAAATTATTGCCATATAGATCATCAACGCAATCAATATTAGGTGTTTGGTACAAGTGTTTTGCATCTCTATTAATTAAATAGACGTTTCTCTGAATAGAAAAGCCGTTATATTCTGAAATAGCTAACAGTTGTTTTAGACTTAACTGACCGCGAGGAATGACTTCCATCCATTCATAGATAGGTAAGCAAGTTATTTTTGATAAG
This sequence comes from Pseudoalteromonas sp. MTN2-4, assembly GCF_042848605.1. Lineage (NCBI taxonomy): Bacteria > Pseudomonadati > Pseudomonadota > Gammaproteobacteria > Alteromonadales > Pseudoalteromonadaceae > Pseudoalteromonas > Pseudoalteromonas sp. MTN2-4. The sequence continues at coordinate 762,664 of NZ_BTGK01000001.1, read as the reverse complement.
TAGTGTTTGCTAATTGATTCATATACCTCAGGAAATTGTTTTGTTATTGAGTTTGGTTGTTTTAACTTTGAGCTAATTAATTCATGCCATTGTATGAAACGGTGATGCCTAGCTTTTATTACACATTTGCTATCTACTATATATTTAAGCTTTTCTTCTATGTGTTCAAGCTCTCTAATAATGGATTCTCTAAACTTATTATTTTCTTCGTCGTTGCATGTAATATTTTCAAATAACTCTAAATCATTTTGTGAAAGGCCATAGTGGCTAAAGTTAATATCGACAATATGGTCAAATTCCTCGCGATAAAAGCCTTCTTTTCTGAGTGCAATGGGTATAACCATTTTGGCCTCAAATAAAGCTAATGTTAATTCGAAAATAACATTAAATGCCCTTTCGTAACGACTTCCATTCATTCTGAATAAATAATCATAATCAATAAACTTAGCGTCGATTAATGGGGGAATTTGCTTAATGGCGACTTGTTGCCAATGGCTGTAGTCAATATCATTTACAGTTCGTTTTCTATCAACAGTTAATTTAGGATAATGTTTTGCTGTTAGGTTAATTAGCGTGCCGAAAAAATTAGAGTGAGTTTTTGTTAATAGTCCATCACAAAGTATTGCTGCTTGATCGTGTGAGTATTCAGAGCGAGAGGTATAACTGTCATTGTCTACCGCTTTATACCACCAAAAATTTTTATTCGCTGTTTTTACTACTTTGGCTGCCACACTTGATGGAATATACAATTGCTGTGGCTGCCAATTAAACTCTTTTATTCTTTCGCTTTGCTTTCTATTAACTTTGTCGCTGTCTTGATTTCCTTCACTGTTATCAGCTTCTGTTACTTTGGTCGGGAAATCAGCTATCCAGAGTAGTTCTGTTAGTGTTTCGAACGTTGACAGCTTTTCAGCAATATTAGGTTTTAATATTAACTTTATACATGTGCCCGCTGTGCCTTGGTGAGGCTTTTCTACTACTCTAAATAATGAGCCCGCACTGGATACTCTGGCTTCTATGGTGTGACTAAGTTTGCCTTGTTTATCCATTCGGGTGGTGGTGATTTCGATTTCATCGGCTAGCATAAAGTAGCTAAATACCCCAACGCCAAATTGGCTATTAGGATAAAGTTCAATATCATGCTCACGCCAGCTTGCTTGCTCTTCCAAAAACTCTGGGGTATCGTGAAAGCGTCGTCCAGCTTGAGCAAAACAACCAGAAAGCTCCCTCATTCCCATACCTATACCTGTATCTTCACATTCTACATAGGCGCGGCCTTGTTCATCTACTTGTTGAGTAAAAGTGATTTGTGGTTGCCACTGGTTAAGTAACTCGCTATTGGCATGAGTGGCTTTAATATATTGCAAGCGAGCTTGTCGATAGCGGCAAGCATCTAGTGCATTTTGATATAGTTCGCGAATGGCTAAATTGGCATCACCATAGAGTTGAGTCCCCATGAGTAATTGTTGAACTTGCTGTTGAGCTAAACGAAAATGGATATGCGGTTTTTGATAAACAGGCTCTTTATCAATTACTTTTGCGGTTAGCGCATCGCTAGTGAGCCTTGGAGGCAGTGTTTTTAAACCTTCATTCAATCGGGAGTTGTTCTTTGTTTTACTATGCAAGGTATCCAACACCATATTGGCTTGCTGAATATGCTCAAGTAACGCCATGTCAATCGCCTGATGCTCACAGCTTAACTTTAAATCTAATGAATGGTTAACCGCTTGCCAGCTAACCTTGTTGGTTGCTTTGATTATTTGAACAGGAGTGAGTACTTCGGTTAAGCCGATATGATCTACCAATAAATCAGGTAACTGGTTGCTGTCGATTGCTAGACGACCACTAAGTAGAGCGAGATAAGCAAGTGCTTTTTCTTTTACGCTTTTTTCTGGTAGCTCACCGCCACACTGCACAATATCTTGAAAAGCATGGGCGCGATCACTCATTTCTATCCGTTCAGGATCGGAAAAAATAATCCGGGCAAATTCAATTGCTCGTGTTGCTGTTAATGTTTCTGCTATATGTGGGATATTGTCGTCAAGCTCAACAAAGGCTTGTTTCAACAAGGTGTCGTCTGCTAATTGCCATAATAAAGGGTTACGCTTTACTGCTTTGTATACTAGCCAATAGACAACAGCATAAAAATCGGTGTCCTGACCCCTGTCTAACAAGCTTTGGCATTTTCGTGTCAGTGCTTCGTTAGCTTTGAGTGCCTGTTGAAAGCGAGAGCTATAGACATCAGCGGTTTTTCCTTCATCTTGCAAACGCCTAATATCAACACTGGCGTAATGTTGCAGCTCTTTAGCAATTAAGGCTTCTCTAACAAACGGAGCAACTAGTAATATCAATAATTCAGATTGTGTTGGCTTAAAATCGTTTTTAATTCTTTGTAGCAATAAACAGTTTCGGTTTAATACTCTGATAGGTAATTTCGAATCAAACCACGGGTTGTCAGGTAGGACGCTTTGGGCTTGTTGATATTGCTGCCAACAGGCGGATACAATCGAATCTACTGCAGTTCTAAATGCTTCAATGTCGTTACTTTCGGTAATATTACCAAATTGCCACAGTTCACTACTGATTACTGATTTTTGCCAGCTTGAGTATTGATTTTGGTGACTCGCTAATTTTGCTACATCGCCTATGACAATATCTAGAAAGCTTGTATCGCCCGAATCAGTTGTAAAGTTAACACTTTGGCTACTTCGACCTAGCCTTTTTACCATGTCATCGAGTTCTGAGTTAGTGTGATCGAGTATATCTCTTAGTTTATAATTTTTGGCATTAAGGGCTGAACAAAAAGCGCGAGTAAAAAAACTGTAGCCACCTTGCTCTTCAGTTTGATAGTTTGCCAACTCACCTGGGCTACAGGCGTATAGGGTAAGGTAGTTTTGCAGACCTACTTTCTCTACCTTTGCTTTATTCCAAAGAAAGGGCTTTACTGACTTGGTACCATAGTCGATAGCTTCACGACAAGCATCTATCATTACTATTACATTTTTAGCGGTTGAATTCCGTAGATAATCAATAAAATCAAGTTCTAGGCAGTCGTCTAATAAACCTTCGGGTACTGATGGCTTGGCACGTGATAGAAGTAAGTAGTCTTTATTATCTACGTGTAAACCATGGCCAGTAATATAAATAACTAACGTGTCTGGTGTTTTTGTTTTTTGAAAAAACTCTCTAACACCAAACTTGAATTCATTCCCAGTTACAAAATCGGGATCGTCGGTTGAAATGATTTCTGGTTGCTGAAAGCCTATGCCTTGTAAACTTGCTGATAAGTTTGCAAAATCATTATCTATTACCGTTGCAAAGTTGGTAATTTTTTCATTTTTGTATTGTTTTATGCCAACAAACAATGCACGAAACTCTGCCATTACAACCTAATACCCCTGTTATTTTCAATGCTCTATTTGGTTTATGATAGTGATTACTTTTCAAACTTGAGAGTAATAGCTCCTTTACCACCAACGCTTGCGCTTCCTATTAGATTTACTCCACCTTGTGCAGAGACTTCCACTTGAATGGAAACTTCTTTAAGTGAGAAGTCACCAACTTTGGACAAGTTGGATAGGGCCTTACATACCCCGTTGCAAACTGTATTTAAGTTGTCTGATAGCGTATCGACTGGTACGTTTTCGAGCACAGTGTCTGAATCAGGTGTAAATATCCCTTTCGTTTGAGAATCGTCGCTGTCGTAAGTTTGGTTGACAATAATAGGTAAGGTCTGCATATTTGATTTCCTTATTAATTAAAATGTTTTAGATTATGATCTTTATAGGAAAATTATTCATACGAGAAATTTATAACAGAATCTGTTTGAAATAAACAATATTGGTTATGTTTTGTATATTTTATATAAGTATCTAATAATATTCTGATTCTTTTTATGTGGGCTAAGGGTATGAAGCTATTTTAGTCAAGTTTTATTCATTAACAGATACTGTAAGTTTTAAAAATATATCGGACAATCATCTAGATTTCTTTTTTTACAATTCTACCTTATAAAAATTGAATAATTTAAATGATATAAGAGTTATCTAACTGGAGTTTTTATTCCATATATAACAGCCATTTACTATTCTGTCTTTTCTTTAAACTCACACAAATCTTCAATAATACACGAACCACATTTCGGTTTACGGGCAACACACACATAGCGGCCGTGTAAAATCAGCCAGTGGTGTACGTCGACTTTAAATTCTTTCGGTACCACTTTTTCGAGTTTTTCTTCAACGGCAACCACGTCTTTACCCATGGCAAACTTAGTGCGATTTGAAACGCGATAAATATGGGTATCGACAGCAATGGTTGGCCAGCCAAACGCACAGTTTAAAACCACGTTTGCGGTTTTACGACCCACACCTGGTAGGGCTTCTAATGCTTCACGGCTTTCAGGCACTTCACCGCCATGTTTATCTATGAGGATCTGACACATCTTATAGACGTTATTGGCTTTAGAATTATATAAACCAATGGTTTTAATGTGATCTCTAAGTGATTCTAAGCCAATATCCAAAATACCTTGCGGGGTGTTTGCTTTTGGAAATAGTTTTGCTGTTGCTTTATTTACACTCACATCGGTGGCTTGTGCTGACAAGGTGACGGCAACAAGCAACTCAAATGGGGTGGTGAAATCTAACTCCGTTTCTGGGTTTGGATTGTCATCACGTAAACGGGTTAAGATCTCGAGTCTTTTGGTTTTGTTCATTGTTCGTAACCCGTTTAAGTTAAGCTAGTAACACGTGCTCTTGGCGCTTTTTCTGCTTCTTGCGTAGGCTGTGCTTTCGCTTTAATTTGCGCATCAATGACATTTTTAGCGGCAATTAATAAACCCAAACCTAAGAAGGCACCGGGCGGTAAAATAGCCACTAAGAATTGGTTATCAAATTGAAAAACTTCGATACGCAGAACCGTCGCCCAATCGCCTAATAGTAAGTTTGCACCATCAAACAAGGTACCTTGGCCAATTAACTCGCGCATTGCGCCTAATAGTACCAGCACCACCATAAAACCTAGGCCCATCATGATGCCATCGAATGCAGATAATAGCGGGGTATTTTTAGAAGCGTAGGCTTCGGCACGACCAATAATGGCGCAGTTGGTTACGATTAATGGAATGAAGATCCCCAGCGCTTGATATAAACCGAAGGTATAAGCATTCATCAATAGCTGTACGATGGTTACAAACGCGGCAATGATCATGACAAACACAGGAATACGAATGTCTTTTGGTACAAAATTACGCACCAATGACACAGTGACATTTGAGCCAACTAATACTAGTAGGGTTGCAATCCCTAAGCCCATAGCATTGGTAATGGTGCTGGTTACAGCAAGCAGTGGGCATAAACCAAGTAGTTGAACAATGGCTGGGTTGTTGGCCCACATGCCATCTTTTATGAGGGTTTTATATTCGCTCATTGTGTTTCTCCTGCGCACAGGTTGTCTTTGGCAAATAAAGTATCAAAGTGTGTTGTTGCGTACCAAGCGGCTTCTGCCACTGAGCCAGTCACTGCTCTAGGTGTGATGGTCGCGCCAGTAAATTGGTCAAACTCGCCACCATCTTTTTTAACTGCGAAACGGCTATCATTTGCACTATAGACTTGCATGCCATTAAATGTGGTGATCCAATCAGATCTTGAAAGCTCCACCTTATCACCAAGGCCGGGTGTTTCTTCATGACGGGTGACACGTACACCTGTGATTTCGCCACGTTTTGTAACTGCAGTTAAGATATCGATATTACCGCTATACCCTTTTGGAGTGATGTGACGAACAAGTAAAGCCGCGGGTTCACCGTTTAATCTTGCACGATAAATAATATGAGGCCCAGCTGGGCCGAGCTCTGGCGCGTCACTTTCTACGCAGTCAAGATAGAGTTGGTTATCGTAACGCTCACTTGGAATAACTTGAGACAGTAAAGACATCAGTTGTGCTTTTTCTTGCTCTGCGATCCGTGTTTCAGTCAGGCTCTGAACCACAGCTACACTGCCTGTGGTTGCCAATGCAAAAGCACACAATATGGCGCCATTTTTATACATAGACTTGGCTATCATTGTGCACCTCCATGACCAAATGTGCGCGGGCGACTGTAGTGATCAATCAATGGTACTGCCATATTCATGAGCAACACAGAGAAGGCTACAGCATCTGGATAGCCGCCGTAAGTACGGATGATATAAACCAGTACGCCAATGGCTGCACCAAAAATTAAACGGCCTCTATCTGTGGTACAAGCAGAAACCGGATCGGTGGCAATGAAGAATGCCCCTAACATAGTCGCACCACTGAGTAGGTGGAAAACAAGACCAGCGTGGCTACCCGGGGCAATGATATAACCCACTGCACTACAAAATGCCAATGCAAAAATGAAGGCGACTGGGATATGCCAGTTAATAATGCCGCGCCAAAGTAAGAAAAGACCACCGGCCAGATAAGCTAGGTTAACCCACATCCAGCCTTTACCAGCGTAATCGGCGAACACAGCACTTTGCATCGCTTCTGTGACTGTATAGCCCTGAGAAACAGCTGTTTTTACTGTATCGAGTGGTGTTGCCATGGTGACACCATCAACGCCCGCTCTGACTTGCTCTAGGCTTAAACCTGACGTTGTGGTTTGTGTGAAAATTAAAGCAAGCTGATCGATAAAACTCACTGGTGTTACTAACAGTTCAGACACTGGCGACCAAGCAGTCATTTGCACCGGGAATGAAATAAGCAGTAAGACATAACCTGCCATTGCCGGGTTGAATAAATTAAAGCCTAAACCACCATAAAGCTGTTTCACGATCACAATGGCAAACAGGCAGCCGATGACGATGACCCACCAAGGTGCGAGAGGCGGGATACTGATTGCCAGCAGCACACCAGTTAGCCAAGCAGAGCCATCACTTAATGATGGCAAAATGGCTTTATTACGGATCTTTATGATAGCTGCTTCAAAAGCACTGACAGAAATGAGTGCGATGAGTATTTGAATTAAAACAGCTGAGCCAAAAAAGTAGCACTGAGCGATGATCCCGGGTACACACGCAGCGATCACTGTCATCATTAATTTATTCAGTGCTTTATGGCTATGATTGTGGGGCGATGAAGCCATGGTTAATTTCATGACGGTTCATTTCCTTCTTCTGATTCTTGCTTTAATTGTGCTTCTTTAGCTGCTTTCTTTGCTTTTGCTCGGGCGATGGCGGCTGCAACTGCAGCCTTGCGTGGATCTTCTGGCTCGCTACTTTGTTCTGCTTGCTCAGTTTGAGTATCCGTCTCATCACTTTCTTCGCTAGCTGCTAGTTCAGCTTCTTTTGCAGCCTTTTTCGCTTTAGCTCGGGCGATGGCTGCAGCAACAGCCGCTTTACGCGGATCTTCTGGCTCGCTGCTTTGTTCTGATTGCTCAGTTTGAGTATCAGCTTCGACATTGTCTTCGCTAGCCGCAAGCTCTGCCTCTTTAGCTGCCTTTTTCGCTTTTGCACGGGCAATGGCTGCCGCAACTGCAGCTTTACGTGGATCTTCCGGTTCGCTATCAGCTACAGTCTCATCGCTTTGCTCAGCTTCTTTCGCTGCTTTTTTTGCTTTTGCTCTAGCGATGGCGGCGGCAACCGCGGCTTTACGTGGATCTTCCGGTTCGCTATCAGCTACAGTCTCACCGCTTTGCTCAGCTTCTTTCGCTGCTTTTTTCGCTTTTGCTCTAGCGATGGCGGCTGCAACCGCAGCTTTGCGTGGATCTTCCGGCTCGCTATCAGCTACAGCTTCATCACTTTGCTCAGCTTCTTTAGCTGCTTTTTTCGCTTTTGCACGGGCGATAGCAGCTGCAACAGCAGCTTTGCGAGGATCTTCCGGCTCGCTATCAGATACTGAGCTATCGCTTTGCTCAGTCTCTTTAGCTGCTTTCTTTGCTTTTGCACGGGCAATGGCGGCAGCAACAGCGGCTTTACGCGGATCTTCTATGCTTTCAGTTTCAGTTGGCGCTTCATCTTGATCAGCATTTTGTGCCGCTTTCTTTGCTTTTGCACGAGCGATGGCGGCGGCAACCGCGGCTTTACGCGGATCGGTCGATGCATCCGTCTGAGTTGCTTGTTTTTCTGTATTTACATCATCTGTATCAGATTGCTGCGCGGCCTTTTTCGCTTTCGCGCGGGCAATTGCAGCGGCAACAGCAGCCTTATTATCTTTAGGCTTATCGGCACTGTCATCTGTGGCTTTCTCAGCCTTGTATTGGCGAGCTTGCTCTTTACGTTTAGCGCGCTCTAATGCAACAGCACTATTATCTGGCTCGAGTGAACCATCAGCCGCTTTTTTCGCTTTAGCTCGGGCAATTGCAGCTTCAACTGCTGACTTTTCTGGTGTCTTCTTGTTCTTAACACGCTCAAGTGCTTCAGCCACTTTTTCTTTACTTTGTGTGGATTGAGTAGCGCGGCTAGCTGAACGTTTATGACGGTTTTGACGTTCTTCTTGTTCTCGCTCTAAACGTTCTTTACGGGCTTCGAAACGCTCTTTTGCTCGCTCAGCTTTGATTTGTTCTAGTTTTTGTTCGCGGATCTCAGCTTTGGCAACGCGGTAATATTGCACCAGTGGAATTTCACTCGGGCAAACGTACGAACACGCACCACATTCAATACAATCAAACAGGTTGTATTCTTCAAGCTTTTGATACTCTTTGCCCTTAGCAAACCACTGTAATTGTTGTGGTAGCAAAGTTTGCGGGCAAGCATCGGCACACGCACTACAGCGAATACAAGCTTTTTCATCGTTTGGCTCGGCTAGCTCTTGGTTGTCAGGTGCCAAAATACAGTTTGTGGTTTTGACCACAGGAATGCGCACTGTTGGTAAGGTAAAGCCCATCATTGGCCCACCCATGATGACGCGCTGCGCAGTAACTGGTTCAAACTTTTGGCTATCGAGTAGGTGCTTAATCTCAGTGCCCATCAGTGCCCAAACATTTTGTGCTTGTTTGATGGTGTTACCGGTTACAGTAACAACACGCTCAATGAGCGGTTTGCCATGAAGCACAGCGTCGCTTATCGCAAATAAAGTACCGACGTTTTGCACTAATACGCCAATATCTGCAGGAATGCCCGCACTAGGCACTTCGCGAGAAGTCAGTACTTTGATCAGTTGTTTTTCACCGCCAGAAGGGTATTTTGTTGGCACTGAGCGAACTAAGATTTTATCGTTATGTGCTGATGCTTTCTGCATCGCAGCAATGGCTTCAGGCTTATTGTCTTCAATACCAACTAAGACATATTTTGGAGAGAGTAAGTGCTGCATGATCTCAATGCCCTGCACGATTTGCTCAGCATGTTCACGCATTAACATGTCATCGGCAGTGATATAAGGTTCACATTCAACGCCATTGACAACAAAAAAGTCAATCTCTGCTTGGCTGCTGGCTTTCACGTAGGTTGGGAAGCCTGCGCCACCCATACCGGCAATACCTGCATCATGGATTTTATCGACTAATTGCTGTTTAGAAATATCTTTGTATTGCTCAAGTGCTTCAAGCTTACACCAAGTGTCTTTACCATCAGGCTCAAGTACTATGCTCGGCTCTGGCAAAGCTGAAGGGTGTGCCGATGGTCTATGCTCAATGGCGGTGATGGTGCCTGAAGTAGCGGCATGGATAGGTAAAGACCAATTGCCAGCGGGTTTTGTCAGTGCTTGGCCTTTTAAAACATGATCGCCCACATGGACAAGTAGTTGACCGTTGGCACCAATATGCTGTTTTAATGGAATAACCAATTTATCAGGTAAGGGAAGCTGGCGAATAGGCGCTTGGTTCGACAATGTTTTTTGTTCTGGTGGGTGAATACCGCCAGGAAATTGCCATAGCGTTCCACGTTCTATTTGTTCAAATAACGATTCCACGGCAACCTCTAATCAATCTGAGTGACGTTAATGGCGTTTAACTGCCATTTCCATGTTTGCTTAGTTTCAGCAACAGGGAGCATATCAATACAATCAACCGGACATGGCTCAACGCATAAATCACAGCCGGTACATTCATCTTTTAATACGGTATGCATTTGTCTTGTGGCACCAACAATGGCGTCAACCGGACAAGCTTGAATGCATTTAGTACAGCCGATACATTCATCTTCACGAATATATGCCACAGTTTTAACAGGCTCAGCTTCTTCGCCGCCAGCCAAAGGTTTAGGCTCAACGCCCATCAAATCAGCTAATTTTTTAATGGTGGCATCACCACCCGGTGGGCATTTATTAATTTCGTCGCCATTAGCAATGGCTTCGGCGTAAGGGCGACAACCCGGGTAACCACATTGGCCACATTGTGTTTGCGGTAAAATGGCATCGACTTGGTCGACAACAGGGCTGCTTTCAACACGATATTTTACTGCGGCGTAACCGAGTATAAGGCCAAAAATCAGCGCCAGTGAACCTAGCGCAATGAGTGCATAAAACAAGGTCATGGTTAAAACTTCACTAATCCAGAAAAGCCCATAAAGGCAAGAGACATTAAGCCGGCGGTGATCATGGCAATTGAGGCACCTTTGAACGGCGTTGGTACATCTGCAACTGCAAGGCGTTCACGCAGTGCGGCAAATAAGACCAGCACCATAGAAAAACCAACTGCAGCACCAAAACCAAATACGGCTGAGCTCACAAAGGTATGCTCATTTTTAATGTTAAGCAGGGCAACACCTAATACCGCACAGTTAGTTGTGATAAGCGGTAAGAAAATACCCAGTAAACGGTATAGGGTAGGGCTGGTTTTCTTCACCACCATTTCGGTAAATTGCACCACCACAGCAATAACGAGTATGAAGCTCATGGTGCGTAAGAACTCTAATTCGAGAGGTTGCAATATATACTCGTTAACAAGGTAACTCGTTACTGAGGCTAGCGTGAGTACAAAAGTGGTGGCCATTGACATACCAACGGCAGTGTCTAACTTGCCTGATACGCCCATGAAAGGGCATAAGCCTAAGAATTGTACTAACACGAAATTGTTTACTAATACTGTGCCGATCAGCAACAGAATATATTCAGTCATTATAGCCCCTAACGTTGACGCCTTTTTATTGAGTGCCTAGCGATTGTTAATTTTACCAAGTTTGGCGCTGAATATCACAACAAAAACGGCAGAATTGTTTTGATAAATGGGTATTTTTGTAAAGATTTACGGATATACGCAGCGAAATCAAAAAAGGCCCTGAAAGGGCCTGGTTTTTGCTATTATATTTCTTTGGGTTTCTCTATGTAGTAACCCTGAACACCGTCGAGGCAGAGTGTTTCAACGACGTGCTTTTCTTCTTGGTTTTCGACCCCTTCAGCAAACACACTCACACCAATACGATGAGCAAGGTCGACCATCAGACGCATGAAGTATTGGTTGTTTTTATCTTCTTCTAGACCACGGGTATAACTTGCATCCATCTTGATGAAATCAGGTTTTAAATCTCTGAAGAACTTAAATGAGGTTAAACCAACACCAAAACGTTCTACGGTGATACGTGCACCAACGCGGTGAACCATATCGATAAAGCGTTTACTGGCTTTAATATTTTGCTGTAAACCAAACTCGCTCACTTCAAAAATCAATTTCGAAGCAATATTGGCATCTTTTAATAGACGACGTTCTAACCAGATCACAAATTGATCAGAGTGGGCGCTTGACGCCGTGACATTGATACCGAAGAACTTTTCAGTGAAGTTACGGGTTTTTATGAGCTCAAGTGACGTATCTATAATCAATTTATCGATTTCGATGGCCATCTCAAGTTTTTCTGCCATCGCCAAGAAAGACGCCGTTGGTAGCATTTGGTTATCTTCAGTTTTAAAGCGCGCTTGAATTTCGGCATAGGCTTTAACATTTTTACCTATAGGCATAATGTTTTGCATCATTAAGCTGACGCGTTTTGCTTCGATCACATCATGGATTACTTTACGCCAGTTTTGGTTACCAAAACCTGCACCAACATTATTAATAAGGTCAGATTCACGCTGAATGTGCCACGCATTCGCTTGCTTGCTCTGGGCCATGCTCATGGCATTATCGACCACAGATAATATCTCACCCAATGGTTTGCCAGTTTCGTATGGAACAATACCTGTATTAGCCACTGAGCTGAGCTCTTGATTCTGTTGGTACTGCGTGAATCTTGCTTGTAATGTATCACCAAAGTGCTCGGCTTCTTTTGCCGGAATGTTTGGCAAGATAACCGCAAAGTCAGAGCTGTTTAACCTGAAGGTTTGTCCGCCTGTGTAAGTACCACAAACATGGGTAATAATCTCTGATACTGATTTAATATACTCGTCGCCTTTTTGGTAACCACGAGTTTGGTTGATCACTTGTAGTTCACTACAACGGATCATGGCAAGGGTACCAAATGATTTTTTGTTACTTGATTCAATATGCTGCTCGTAATACTCCACGAACATGTTACGGTTACCCAGACCAGTAACCACATCTTTATAAGCTTCTTGCTTTATACTTTGTGCGGCACTCTGAATATCTTCTTGTTTACTCTTTAAGAAATGCGCTAAACGATTAAAAGAGGGAGCAAGCTCTGCACCCAGTGCTTGCACCTTACCTGCGTTAAAGTCATTTTCTATGCTGTCGGTCACTTGGTTTTGAGTAATGTACATATCTACCGCATCAGCAACAGTCATACTGACATTACGATTTAAGCGTTTATAAATTGCTTTCATATAGAAGACAGGAATAAATGCGAGTAGGGCGGTAATAAGAAACATCATAATGACAGCTTGCTGTAGCAGTTGCGCCTGACTTTGTGCGTTAATAATGAATTCAATTTTAATGTCTTTAGTCACATTCACAGCAAATTGCGGGCGAATAGCATTAATATTCGATTCGATAATTTCAGCTATAAAAGGCAATGGGCTGTGGGTATTAACGTTTAAAACTGTGTCACCACTAAAGTCTCTAACAATGAAGGTTGAAAACACATTACCATTAGCCAGTGCTTGACGAATGTGCTGAGGGGTGACCTCTGCCATGGTTTTTTCTTTTATATACTGAGTCACCATTACTTGTGCACTTTGCTGTGCTTTTGACACTGCTGAATCAAAGCTGGTCGCAAAGAAGAATACACCAACAAGTGAAAACAGAAGCCAAGAGATCAACTGCACAAATATAAGTTTTTTAAAGCCTGCCATTATTGTGTCTTTCTGTTCTTTTTAGTTTTATTCCAAACTTCAAATAATCTAGTTGCAATTAAGCTAGCCTAAATTTTTGAGCGCATACTTATAGCCAAGATAATACGTTTCTTTATCGTCAACTAAGTTTAAAAATTGAGGAACAATTATCGCAAAAAAAGCAAAAATTTTAATTATTTAATTAAGCTGAGTCAGCGATTTTAAAGGAAAAAATTAACTGTAGTAGGGTAGTGCAATGTTAAAGAAAAGTCTATGAGAATCTGAATATTGGCTCCCCCTCCCCGACTCGAACGGGGGACCTGCGGATTAACAGTCCGTCGCTCTAACCAACTGAGCTAAGGGGGAACAATGTAAAAGGGTGGTAGTGTTGGCTCCCCCTCCCCGACTCGAACGGGGGACCTGCGGATTAACAGTCCGTCGCTCTAACCAACTGAGCTAAGGGGGAATTACACTATAACGATTGGCTCCCCCTCCCCGACTCGAACGGGGGACCTGCGGATTAACAGTCCGTCGCTCTAACCAACTGAGCTAAGGGGGAATCGTTATTATCAAGAAACTTGGCTCCCCCTCCCCGACTCGAACGGGGGACCTGCGGATTAACAGTCCGTCGCTCTAACCAACTGAGCTAAGGGGGAAGCGTGTCTCTCAACGGGGCGAAATATTAATGACCCCTTGCCAAGGTGTCAACAAATAAAATGACAGAAATTTAAAAAATCCGCTTATCCGCTGGTTTTATATCCGATTTGTCGATTTTTTAGTAGAAGTTCGACTATTGAAATAAAGAAAAATCTGGAATGCTCTTTTAATGTTGTAGTTAAAATGAACAAAAATACCTTTTTTGAACAACTAAAGTGAGATTTAGTCTTAAGGGGCTAAAATTTAATTTTTTAACTTGATCTTACATTTTCCTGGTCTAGTAGATCTAGATCGCAAAAATGCAAAGTATATTGTTTGTTACATTTTTTAGTTTTGTGCAGAAAATAGACATTTAAAGTTGTTCGGCCGAATAGAATTTATGAATAGCCTTTATTTGGCCTTTTAAAATAAGGGGTTATAAAAGCTAAATGAATATATTTAGATAGCTAATTCGCCTGTTGATAACTTTAAAGTTATCAACATCAGTGACTAAAGATCTTTTACTGTCACATAAAGGAAACAAAGATCCTTTTCCATTGATGTATTTCTGATCTTTTGATCGTGCTATAAGTCTTTATTTTATTAGCTTTATGACACTTACCCACAGAATCTGTGGATAACATTGTTTATTAATCTTTAAAAAGTATTGCAAAGCCATATATGTCGGGCTTTGAGAGCTTTGCAATACTTTTTACTAATTTTTTTTAATTCAATAAAAACAAGGGGTTGTTGTTTTTTGTTCTGGTTTGGGTGGATTTTGCTCATTCCCGTATTTTTTATAGTCAAATAAGCGTCATACTTGTGCAAAAAAATCTCAGTGGCGACTATAGCGACAGGTTAGTAAGTGCTTATGGAAGGTGTTTTTGTGCCTTTTTGGTGCATAGCTTGGTCTAAATGATTCAAAAGCGAAGATCTCAGAGTTGAATTAATATTTATTGTTGATAAATGATCACGATCCTCTGGGTTTAGTTTTCATGATGATCTAGAATGCTCAATCCACTGGTCGGGCTTATCTTAAGGTTTCTATTTAATATGGCATCAGCGCAGCAGTCTCAGGTCTCTAACGACATCCTTGAAGGGGGCATCCCGTCCACACTCAAACGTATGACCATTCCCATGATATTTGGCATGATCACGCTAATGATGTTCAATTTAGTCGATACTTTCTTTATCAGTATGTTAGGGACTGAAGAGCTTGCGGCTGTCAGTTTTACTTTCCCTGTTACTTTTACAGTAATAAGCCTTGCAATAGGTTTAGGTATAGGTACGTCAGCGGTAATTGCCAAAGCGCTGGGGGCTAATAAAGTTGAAGAGGCAAAGTTTGATGCCACCATTGCACTTTTATTATCAGCAGTGATGGTGTTCTTGTTGTCTTTATTTGGCTTTTTAATGATAGAGCCGATTTTTAAACTACTTGGTGCTCACGCTGAAGTAATGCCACATATATACGACTATATGTCTATTTGGTTCTTGGGTAGCGTATTCTTAATCACACCTATGATTGGTAATTCAGTACTACGTGCCAGTGGTGATACTAAAACGCCAAGTATTATTATGGGTGCTGCGGGTTTGATAAATGCGATCCTCGACCCTCTTCTTATTTTTGGCATTGGTCCTTTCCCTGAACTAGGTGTTCAAGGTGCCGCGATTGCCAGTGTCATTGCTTGGTCTGTGGCGGTAGGTATTATCTTTTATTTACTTGCAGTGAAAAAGCGCCTGCTCAGTGTAAGCCCTGGAGAGCAGGGCGTTATGCAGGCTGTGAAGAAAATCTTAAAAATCGGTTTTCCTGCTGCAGGCGCGAATATGCTGACACCTATCGCCATGGCTGTTATGACAGCGATTGTCGCAACTTATGGGCCTGAAGCGGTTGCAGCTTTTGGGGTAGGTAGCCGCATTGAATCTATCGCGAGTTTAGTGGTACTTGCATTGTCGATGACATTACCGCCTTTTGTCAGTCAAAATTATGGGGCGCAGAATTATCAGCGTGTGACAGAAGCCTATAAAACTACATTAAAGTTCGTAATGGTTTGGCAGTTTGCTATTTATATTGTATTACTCCTATGCTCAGGCTTAATTAGTCAAACCTTTGGTGCTGAAAAAGAAGTTCAAGGCATCATTGAGCTGTTTATTTATATCATGCCATTGAGCTACGGTTTGCAAGGAGTGATCATCTTAAGTAATTCTTCATTTAATGCGCTTCACAAACCAATGAATGCCTTGTTACTGAGCGTGATCAGATTGTTTGTGTTTTTCGTACCATTCGCTTATTTAGGATCGCATTTAGCAGGTCTGAAAGGGTTATTTATTGGTGCTGCAATCGGTAATTTGGTCACAGCCATTGTCGCCTACAATTGGTTCTGCGCGAGTTTAAACCGCATGCAATCTGTGCCTGAGCAGGAATTAAAACATGACTGATGTATTTAAACTTCACTCCGAGTTTTCACCAAATGGTGACCAGCCAACGGCCATCGCGCAATTATGCGATGGTTTAGACGCGGGCCTTGCACACCAAACTTTACTGGGCGCAACGGGTACGGGTAAAACCTTTACCATGGCGAATATAATCAGCAACCTGAACCGCCCGACAATTATACTCGCTCACAATAAAACTTTGGCGGCACAGCTATATGGAGAGATGAAAGAGTTCTTTCCTGAAAATGCAGTCGAGTACTTTGTCTCATATTATGACTACTATCAGCCTGAAGCTTATGTGGTGGCAAGTGATACCTTTATAGAAAAAGATGCGTCGATAAATGAACACATTGAGCAAATGCGTTTATCGGCAACCAAAGCGTTATTAGAAAGACGAGACACCATTATTGTTGCGTCTGTGTCGGCGATTTATGGTTTGGGTGATCCTGATTCTTATATGCAGATGATGTTACTGCTGAAAGTCGGTGATACAGTTGACCAACGCGACATCCTACGAAAGCTAGCTGAGCTGCAATATACTCGTAACGACATTGATTTTAGTCGGGGTACTTATCGTGTAAGAGGTGAGGTGATCGATATCTTCCCTGCAGAATCTGACGATATTGGTGTGCGAGTTGAAATGTTCGATGACGAAATCGAGCGTTTGAGCTTATTTGATCCGCTTACGGGTGCTATTGAAAAACATATTGTTCGTGCAACCATCTATCCAAAAACCCACTATGTTACTCCTCGTGAGAAAATCTTAGATGCCATTGAAAAAATAAAAGATGAACTAAGAGACAGAAGAAAGTGTCTGCTCGATGACAATCGCTTAGTTGAGGAGCAACGTGTTGCTCAACGTACGCAATACGATATTGAAATGATGACCGAGCTGGGTTATTGCTCGGGCATCGAAAACTATAGCCGCTATCTTTCTGGCCGTGCGCCTGGCGAGCCGCCTCCAACGTTACTCGATTATTTGCCTGATGATGCGCTAATGATCATCGATGAATCTCATGTGACCGTCTCTCAAGTGGGCGCCATGTATAAAGGGGATAGAAGCCGCAAAGAAAACTTAGTTGAATACGGGTTCCGTTTGCCATCGGCTATGGACAACCGACCGCTAAAATTCGATGAGTTTGAAGCGATTTCACCGCAGACTATTTATGTGTCAGCGACACCCGGCGATTACGAATTAGAGAAATCAAATGGCGACGTGGCTGAGCAGGTTATTCGCCCGACGGGCTTACTTGATCCTAAATTAGAAGTACGCCCAGTTGGCTCACAAGTGGACGACTTACTCTCTGAGATTTATAAACGTGTTGAGAAGAAAGAGCGTGTCTTGGTGACCACTTTAACCAAGCGTATGGCTGAAGACTTAACAGATTATCTTAATGACCATGATGTGAAGGTGCGTTATTTACACTCGGATATTGATACCGTTGAGCGTATGGAGATTATCCGCGATTTACGTAAAGGCGTATTTGATGTGCTAGTAGGTATTAACTTACTCAGAGAAGGTCTGGATATGCCAGAAGTGTCTCTTGTCGCAATACTCGATGCAGACAAAGAAGGCTTCTTACGCTCTGCGCGCTCATTAATACAGACAATTGGTCGAGCGGCACGTCACTTAAATGGTAAAGCAATTTTATATGGTGATGTGATCACCAAGTCGATGAAAAAAGCCATTGAAGAAACCGAACGTCGTCGCTCAATACAAGAAGCTTATAATGAAAAACACGGCATAGTGCCAACGGCATTGAATAAGAAAATCACGGATGTGATGGATGTCGGTGAAAGCGTCGATGAGTCATCAAGTTCACCTGTGTCAGCAAAAGTCGCTGAGCCTAAAGCGGGTTATCTAGATCCGAAGCAAATTGCAGAGCAGATCAGCGCACTTGAAACACAAATGATGCATCATGCTAGAGAGCTAGAGTTTGAAAAAGCGGCCAAGTTACGTGATGAAATCCATCAATTACAGCAGCAATTGATCGATGCTTAGTAATTCTTCGTTTTAACACTCTCAAATATTTAAAAGAGTGAAAGGTCATGACTGAGAAGAAAGCTCAGAATGTATTGGGCAGTGAGTTGCAGCTGTGTTGTAGTGATCCATTAACCGGGTATATGAGGGACGGGTTCTGCAACACAAATCACCTTGATATCGGTACTCATGTTGTGTGTGCAGTTGTAACAGAAGCGTTTTTAACGTTTACACGCTTAAGAGGCAACGACCTAAGTACGCCGATACCTGAATATGGTTTTCCAGGGTTAAAACCTGGTGATGGCTGGTGTTTATGCGCATTACGCTGGAAAGAAGCTTATGAAGCAGGCGTTGCGCCACCGGTAAAGCTTCATGCAACTCATGAGAAAGTTCTGGACTACATACCGCTTGATGTCCTAAAAGCACATAGCTTGGATTAATAAATCCATTTATCTTAAAAAGGTTAACACTTGCGTTAACCTTTTTTGTTTTTACTTTCGGTGTTGAGCTGAATTAAAAACGGTAGCTTAAACCTACACCCAGTGTAAATGTATCTAGGTCACCCATATCCATGTACTGGTAAGATGCATTAATGCCGATGCCATTATTAAAGTCATACTCCCAACCTAGCTCAGCAAACAAGCCTACACCATCATCAGAATTTAGTACTTTGCTATTTTGTTTAATGTCGTAATCGTAAAAGTTCGCACCTAACTTAGCATAAAGGCTATTGTTTTTTGTTAGGTAGTATTCACCTTTACCTGCAAACACTAAGTTACTGTACTCTAATTTATTTGCATCTAAATTAAACAGCGGCTTATCGTTATTTTTACAGGTGAATTTATTATCGTTCTCTTCAGTACATTCCCAGTCATCAGCTTCACTGCCGCCATTTAAACCGACTTCTAAAGCCAACATTGGTGAAAACTGGTAGTTATAGTAAAGATACGCTTGACCAACACCGTCACCGTCTTTACTTGAGCCTTTGTATTCTGCACCACCACCAGAAAGTTGAATACCAACTTTGTGTTTTTCTTCAGAAGCTTGAGCTTGGCCCATTAGAGCCGTTGATGATAGTAAAGCCATTAATAATAGTGCGCGAGTTTTCATGATGAACATTCCTGTTTGGTTTTGATGTGCTCATAGTAGAGCTCAAGCTTGTTAGAGTCTGTTGGAGGAATGTCAGCGGTTGTAGACGGAATGTATGAGAATGTGAAAAAGTGTCAAAGCTGATGTGTAGATATTTCATACCAATACTTTTAATTAAGCGGTCTATTTTGATGCAAGAAAAACTAGTCGATAACGAGGCGGAAATTTTGCTATTTAGTTGTGCTCGGCAATTGCTCCTGTATTGCTCTATCTTCTGCATCCATGCAGTCGTAAATAAGTAAATTTCAACGAAATTAGAGTCAGTTTTAATCCCTCAAAATGATTGAGTATTATTGAGGGTTGGTATCATATGCTTATATTTATAGCGAGTTTATTGCAAACGTTCTCATAGTCTGACTGAGTTGCTCATAAATGTCTTGGGAAATAGGGTTACGCAGACTTTGACTGCGGATCAAAGCGATATTAGCACCGGGTAAAGTGGGCAACTCAGCGTTACTTAACACGCTATAGTCTGCGGTAGATATATTTGCGATTGCACCTATGGCGATACCTTGCTTTACCAAACCCAATAAAGCAGCAAGGCTGCTACAACTCGCGACGACTTGAAAGGGAGTTTTTGCTTTCATAAGCCCCTCGATGGCGCCTTGGTGAAAACGACAATCAGGTTGAAATACAGCAATAGGCAAAGGTGATTTAAGGTGAGCGCTGTGCTCTGGGTTATACACCCACACCCCTTTGTCTTGGTATATGAGCTGACCTTCTTCGGAGTCGGGGGAGCGGGTAATAAGCCCAAGATCTAAATCGCCCGCATCCAGCAATTGTTTGATTTTAAAACTTGGTAAACACGTGACTCTTAAGTCTAGATTATTGAATTGCGCATGTAGGTGCTGGATCAGCACTGGTAAAAGGTTGTCGGCATAATCATCTGGGCAACCCAGTCTGAGCAGCGTATTGCTCGCGCTATGGCGCATCGTCTGCAAAGTTTCATCATGGAGCTGCAATAGCTGCTTAGCATAGTGACTAAACTGTCGACCATCTTGGTTTAGGGTTAATAATCGACCTTGTTTTTCAAATAGGCATTTACCGACATCGTCTTCCAGCTTCTTCATCTGCATACTCACTGCAGCTTGGGTGCGATGCACCTGTTTTGCAGCGCGAGTAAAACTACCTGTTTCTATAAAAGCTAAAAAGCTGCGCAGCGCGTCAATATCCATTGTGAGTACCTATTCGATTTTCTTATAGGTTGTATAAGAATAATCAGTTAGTCAAGGTTTATAAAATTACTTAACCTGAGCCCAGGTTATTTTCATTGACGTTAAACCACGATACAGCAGTTAACAAGGAAATCATTTATGCAGCTATATATCGCTAATAAAAATTATTCGACTTGGTCATTAAGAGCCTGGCTAATGCTAGAAAAGTCGGGTATTAATTTTGAAGAAACTAAGCTCAATTTAGAAACGCCTGAATTTTTTTGCTCGCTTAAAAATATTACGCCAACTGCGAAAGTTCCGTGCTTGGTAGATGGTGATAGCCTTGTGTGGGAGTCTCTCGCAATTTGTGAGTATATAAGTGAAACTTATTTATCAGGGAAAGGTTGGCCGAGTGAAATCAGTCAAAGGGCAAAAGCAAGAGCGCTTGCCTCTGAGATGCATGCAGGGTTTAACGCTTTACGTAATGAAATGCCGATGAATATTCGTGCTAAGCGTAAACTTGTCTTAAGTGAACAAGCAAAGCGTGACATTCAACGTATTGAGCAAATATTCACGGAGCAATATGAGCAACATCGGGGCTGGTTATTTGGTGATTGGTCTATCGTGGATGCTATGTATGCGCCAGTGGTACTACGTTTTAAGACTTATGGTATTGAGCTTAATGAGTTGGCAACCGCCTATATGCAGCGAGTGCTTGAGTGTCCTGCTTTACAAAAGTGGATCAAAGCAGCCCTTGAAGAAACTGAATGGGTGGAAATGGATGAAGCTGGAGAAGATATTACCTAACGCTCATCATTCTCCATACGCCCATTCATCTTGTTCTAACCAAAATATTTTGCCAAAGCCTGCGATAAAGCGGGCTCTTACCATATTCAATTCCCAAATATGAAAGTCGGTTAGATCTTTATATTGCTCGCTACTTGGGAAGTGTTCAACAAATTGGCTGATTAAATTCTCACTATCATCTCTAGCAAGTTTAGTAGCCTCAGCGACGAGGGTTAAGCGCGACATTTGTGGGTCATTACAGTCTTGTTGCTCAAATACCGTTAGAGATAATTTGTTGTCATGAGACAAGTTTTTAGCGTGCTGAGCTATATCACTAATGAATAGATAGACTTGTCCCTTGGTATTAGCAAAAAACTGTACTGTTGAACCAAACGGGAAGCCTGGCAAAGTATTTGAATGAGTAGAGAGCATCGCAATCTTAGCGTTGGCGAGTAGCTGCTTGGCTTCTATCAGGGCTTGTTCGCGCATAGCGCTCTCCTTGTTTATACAAATGTTACTTCGGCTCGACAACCTTGTTCAGGGTTACTTTGTAATGAGAATTGCCAATGGTATTTTGCACAAATATCTTCAACGATTTGTAAACCTACACCAAACCCTTCATAACCTCTGGGCTTTTCATCAAGTCCTATACCTGAATCTATCACGACGACACCTGATTGACTGACGAATAAATCAACTTCGCCATCAAAGGTACAGTTTATGGCATTGTCTAATAGATTATATACAAGCGTCTGCAACAGGATTGCTTCACAGTTTATGTCAAAAGGTTCTTGTAATTGCCAATGTAAAGTGACTTGATTCGCCTGGCATTTATTTTGTAGGGGGGCAATGAGCATTTCAACCCACCTATTATCGAGTGTAATTGGAGTAGGCGCTAGCTCTGATTCTCTGGCCAAACACAAAAAGGTGTGAATTAATTCATTCACGTTATCTAAGGCATTATTGATGCCTTTCAATTGTTTATTGTCGCCTTGTCGCTTTTGTAACACAGACACATTCCCCTTAATGGCCATCATAGGTGTTCGCAATTCATGGCTGACATAGCGAGTAAAGGTTTGCTCTCTGTGGAGCATTTGTTTCATCCGTTGGCGATAATGGTTCACCGCCGTTTCGATGTGATAGATCTCCGCACAACTTTTCTCATTGACAATGTCTGTATCTAAATCATCTTTGTTTTTATCGCTGATATGATGCACTAAATCCTGAAGCGGTTTTGCTAAACGGCCCGCTTGAACACGGATCAGATAAGTTGCTAGTAAAAAAAGTAAACCACCAGCACCGGCAAAAATAACCTCAACTTTTAATAAATCAGCATCACTCCACTCAATTGGGTTCACATCCTCAACGGCATAATAGGTGTGTGTCTGATCATCAAAAGCGGCTGCATATACACTAAATTCACTGTCATCATCAAACTGGAAAGTTTGTACACCCGTCCAACCCTCTGAGATAGCGGCTTGTATCTTTTGGGGTAAAGATGAGTAATCTTTGTAGAGTGTTAGGAGTGGGTTTATCTCTATCTCAGATGTTTCGGTCGTTGCAAACTGTTTAAAATGATGGGGAGCAATAATACTGAGTCTCTGCTCGCTACTGCGATTCTCGGTATACATAATGGCAGAGCTCAATACCAATGTATAAATTGAGATAAGCATAATTGCGCCGAGCCATGTTGCTCTAAAAAGCTGTTGTTTAAGCGTTTTCATCTGTGATCAACTTATAGCCAAACTTAGGTACGGTTATTAGCATGTCTTGCTCGAATGGTTTATCGAGTGCTTTACGCAATTGGTAAATATGTCGGCGTAATAGATCTTGGTCCGGTACATCATCGGGCCAAAGTGCCTGCTCAATGGTCTCTCGAATAACTGGGTTTGGGCTTTGTTTTGCTAGTGTCAGTAAAATTTTATAGCCACTGGGATTGAGCTTGATTGACTGACCGGCTCGACTGACTGTTCGAGTATTTAAATCAATCATTAATGAACCCACATTTAATTGTGTTTTAAAACCAACGCCTTGGGTGCGTCTGATAACCGCTTTGATCCTCGCTTCTAAGAGCATAAGGTCAAAAGGCTTAATGATGTAGTCATCTGCACCGCAATTTAAGCCACTTAGCATGTCTTGTTGGGTATCTCGGGCTGTAAGCATGATGATTGGGGTATTGTTTCCTTGTGCGCGTAAGCGTTTACAAATTTCGATGCCGTCGAGACCAGGCAGCATGATGTCTAAAATAATACAGTCATAGCGATTAGCGCAGGCCAATTGCAGCCCCATAATGCCATTGGCTGCATAGTCTAATTCGTACTGTTCTTCTTCAAAGTAGTCGAAGATGGTCTCAGCGACTTGCTGAGAATCTTCGACCAATAAAATGCTCAGCGACTTTTCTGTGTGCACGTCAGTAGAACCCCTTTGTGACTCGTGTTAATGGTTAAGCAGGTATGCGTGCTGGGTAAAGTGAGTATCTTTTTTTGTGTATTTGTCAGCACCAAATAGCTTTGTTTCTGAGTATTAAGTATGTCTGATAGTTCAGCAATTTGCTCAATTAATTGTGCTTTGCCACAACTGTAGAAGCGTGCTGAAAATGGTCGTTTTTCTATATAAAAAACAGGCACCGAAGGGCAAGGCTTCGCAATCACTTCGAGTAGTTCGATTTCAGAGTACTTACTGTGCCAGCCTTTAATGACGGCGGTTATCATTAAACTATATAGTGCTAAACACACTAGACCTATAGTCAAAAACTGCTTATCAGCCGTTGCTTGTAATACGGGTATATTTGAAACAGCTAGCTGTTTTTCATGTGAAAACACGATGGCCATCAATAGTGCAAATGCAGGTAAGCCTGGAAGCACGTAGGCAGATAAAATATTACTCGCCAGTGTAAACAACAGCATTGGTGCAATGGCCCAAGCAATCAGGTAGCGATTCAGCTCTATTTTGCATAAAGCTTTTAGTTGTTTCGGTTCGGTGAGTAATTTGAAGATTAAAATAAACGACCAAGGGCATGCCACACCTAGCCAGAATAGCCAGATAGTGCCTTTCGTTTCTAGATGAGCACTGCCATATAAGTCACCTTGCCAACCTGGTTCTAAAAAGCGTTGAATATGCTCGCCAATAATGAAGTAATTTATAAAGCCCGGCGTCTTTTGCTCAGCAAGTAGATACCATGGCGCAAAAGTTACGATAAAGACGGTGAGCCCTAACACCCAAGGTAGCGATTTGATGGCATTGAGTAGCTGGTTTTGCCAAATAGCCCAAACGACAAGAGCAATCCCTATGATAACAACGGCAACAGGACCTTTGATAAGCATACCTAGTCCACATGCGAAGAAGAAAACAAGGCCTGCTAGGCGGCTTTTTTCTGTATAGCAGAGCCAAAAGCTGGTCATGGCTAAAGTACTTGCAAAAAGGAGTGCCGGATCGGTCATCACCATGCTGGTGGCGACAAAAAAGCCCAGACACGTTACCAAAATAAAACTGCTATATATGGCAAGAGTCTGACCTAGAATACGTTTGGTAAATGCGAAAAGTAATACAACTGTTGCCGAGCCCATTAACCAATGTGCAAAGCGCGCGCTCCATTCATTGATACTAAATATCTCAAAGCTGAGAGCTGTGATCCAAGTATGGGCAGGTGGCTTGCCCCAAAACGGCACATTGATATCAAACCAAGGAGTGATCCAATCTTGGCTTTGCACCATTAATCTGGCTATCTCTGCATATCTTGCCTCTGTGGTATCGTACAGCGGATACATGCCTAATGTTAATAATCTGATTAATAGTAGTAGGGCAGTAATGACCAACAAGCAATTACTAAACCTCATGGCGCTGCTCCGCAGTGTGACAAGGTTTATAGTGCTCTGTCATGACTAAATAAATAGGTCGCTGTTTTGCTTCGGTAAACAGTCTTGCAATATATTCTCCTAGAATGCCAATCGCCAGTAATTGCACTCCGCCCAAGGCGAGCATAGTGAGCATCATACTCGGGTAACCTTGTACGACTTCGCCGAATACCAGCGTTTTTATCACCACCCAAGCGGCAAAAATGAAGGCATATAAAGACACTAACGCCCCCATCCAAGTTGCAAAGCGCAGCGGTTTGACACTAAACGAGGTGATCCCTGACAGAGCAAGCTTGATAAGTTGAAAGTAGTTCCACTTGGTGGTACCAGCTGCGCGTTCGGGGCGTTCAAATTCTAAGGTTATTTGTTTAAAGCCGGGCCAGCTCATTAAACCTTTCATATAGCGATTTCGCTCTGGGAGTTGTTTAATTGCCTCAACGACATTGCGAGATAATAACCTGAAGTCTCCAACATCCTCAGCAACTGGGCTATCTGATACCCAGTTTAGAAGGCGGTAATAAGCATGCGCACTGGCTATTTTGAACCAAGACTCGCCTTGACGACTGGCGCGTTTCATATTGACCACGTCAGCACCGTGTTGCCAAGCTTGTATCATTTCAGGGAGCAATTCAGGCGGGTCTTGTAAATCTGCATCAAGTAACACCACGGCATCACCTGTTGCATGTTCAAGGCCTGCCGTAACGGCAGCTTCTTTGCCAAAGTTGCGGCTCAGTTGTAAGCAGCGAACATCACAGAATTGATGAGTTAGGCTTTGTAGAATTTGCCAAGAGTCGTCATGACTGCCGTCATCGATATACACAAGCTCAAAACGACATTGTTTAATACTCGCGCTCACCGAGCATACTCTATGGTGAAATGCCCTGAGCACCTCTTGCTCGTTAAATACAGGCACAATGAGGCTGATAACAGGCTTTTTTGGCGACCCTGCTTTTTGAGATTGTGTATCACTAGAAGGGCTCAGCTTAACCAATGAAAGTGGTGTCATTTTGACTACTCCGAGTTGTTCAATACGCTCAGTTTAAACAGGAGAATGTCGAAAAAATGTCGCTCAGTTTTAGACATTTTTTAGACCAGCCTTTTTGTAGTTTTTAACGGTGTTTGTCATTTTGGAGATAAATGTTTGGGTCAGCAGTTTATTAAGTTTGCCATAGTGGGGGTCCTCGGTTTTGTCACCGATCTCTTGATTTTTTATTTTCTTGTTTTTATGAATATAGAGGGTTTGCTTGCACGGGTAAGTGCTTTTTGGTGCGCTACAATAATAACTTGTTTTGGTAATCGTTTTTTTACTTTTGCAGCTTATGATTCAGATTGGTTTAAACAATTTATTCGGCATCTATCGGTGAGTCATTTTTTTGGCATGATCAATATCAGTGTGTTTTATTATTTGAGCTTGATTGCACCACTCTTTTTGGCTTTTTTGGTGGGCACGGCAATAGCTATGCTTGGGAATTATACTTTTAGTAAGTTTTGGGTATTTTCTGAAAAAGCCGCAACCTGAAAGGTCACGGCTTAGCACTACTTTTACATGTTGAAGTGACGATTAAAGAAGTTAGTGATCGTCTGATGTAAGTGTGTTTGTACTTTTTTACCACGTAAGCTGTGCTTCGAGCCTGGGTAAGTCATCATCTCAAATGGCTTAGCATCGTCTTGCAGTTGCTTAAATAGCTTAGTTGCGTGTGTAAATAATACATTGTCATCGGCCATACCGTGATAGATCATCAGTGGACCTTTTAAGCCATCAGCATACGGGAATACTGCACTCATTTCGTAGCCTTTTGCATTTGTCGCAGGGTGACCTAAATAACGCTCAGTGTAGTGTGTGTCATACAGTGCCCAATCAGTTACTGGTGCACCAGAAACACCCGCTTGGAAGTAGTCGCCAGCTTTGAACATGGTCATAAGCGCCATGTAACCACCGTAACTATGACCATAGATACCAATGCGGTTTGCGTCAACATAATCTAGCGTGCGTAAGAACTCAACGCCGCGGATCTGATCTTGTACTTCAACTTCACCTAAGTACTTGTAGATAGGATCTTCAAACTTTTTACCACGATTGTAAGAACCACGGTTATCTAATTGGAAGATCACATAACCTTGTTGCGCCATGTATTGGAAATATAAGTTTTTGCTACGCCAGCTATTAGTTACACGTTGTGCGTGTGGACCACCGTAAACGTTAACCATAACAGGGTGCTTTTTACCTTTTTCCATGTTCGCAGGTTTGAAGATACGGTAGTGCATTAGCTGACCGTCTTCTGCTTTTAGTGTGCCGTACTCTGGCTCAACTAAGTTGCTTAGGTAAGGAGTCAGTGGGTGCTTGTCATCTAGTTTGTTTTCTTCTAACCAAGTGATGAAATCACCGTTTACTTTACGTAAAGCAACCGAACTTGGCTTGTTTACAGACGAGCTCTTATCGATAAATGTTTTAGCATCTTTTGCGACAACTACACGGTGGAAGCTACCAGGTTGAGTGATGCGCGTGATATGCCCTTTTTTGAATAGCGGTACGCTGTAAAGGTGGCTTTCTAACGGTGTATCTTTACGACCAGAGAAGTAAACTATGCCTTTTTTCTCATCGATTGCCTTAATGCTTTCAACAATCCAATCACCTTTTGTGATTTGGCGAATAAGTGTGCCATCTGTGCGGTATAAGTAAAGGTGCTTAAAGCCATCACGCTCTGAGGCCCAAACAAAATGCTTTTTGTCTTTTAGGAAGCGCAGGTCAAAGTGCAAGTTAATCCACGTATCGCTGGTTTCAGTCAGTGCCACTTTTTGTGTTTTACGTTTGCTGTCGTAAAAACGTAATTCAAGTTTTTGCTGAGAGCGATTCTGCCATTGGTAAGAGAGTGTTTTATTGTCTTTTAACCACTTAGCGCGGGCAATATAAATATCTTTGTCTTCGCCAAGGTCAATCCAATCCACTTTTTGATCGTTTAGCTTTACCACACCCAGTTCAATTTCTACGTTTGGTGTGCCCGTGAACGGGTAACGTTGGTTGAATAGCTTTACTTCATCAGCGTAAATCTCGTTACGAATGGCTTCTTGTACTGGGCTTTCGTCGATACGGGTGAAAGCAATTTTGCTCTCATCACCTGACCACCAGTAACCCGTCATACGGCTCATTTCTTCTTGCGCTACGAACTCAGCCATACCATTTTTAATGGTGCCGCCACCGTCTTTGCTTAATTGAATTTCTTTACCTGAACTCAATTCTAAGGCATATAGGTTTTGCTCACGAATGAAGGAAACAAAGTTACCTTTTGGTGAGAAACGCGCATCGGTCTCAAAAGCTTCAGTGTTTGTTAGCTTTCGGCTTTTGCCCGATGCAATTTGGTAGTAGTACAAGTCGCCATTAAGTGGGAAAAGCAACGCTTTACCATCTGCTGACCATTTGTATTCTAAAATACCACGACCAAAAATACGCTGGCGTTCACGACGGGCTTTTTCTTCGTCAGATAAAGTTTCAGGACCAGAGAAAAGTGCTTGAGAGTCAACTAATAGGCGATTTGTGTTGTCTTTTAAGTTGTATTCCCATAAATCATAACGGTTGTAGTCATCCACTTTACCTTGTAGGTAAGTAACACGACTGCCGTCAGGAGAGAACTTAAGTTGCACAGGGGCTTTACCAGCCAAACCTGGATCATCAAAAATACGCTCTAGGGTTAATGGTTGAGCAACGGCTGTAGTTGCAGCGGCCATTAACGGTAAGCTTAGCGCCATTGATTTGAATGTAATGCGCACAAAATCACCTTGTTAGTTATTAAAAGTAGAGCGATGGTAACGGCAAGCATGGGCAATGGCAATGTATTAGGATAAAGTGAACAACATAATTGAAAGAGGATTTTTATTATGGCATTTGAATTAGCGCCTGAATTACAACGAGATTGCATTGAACTGGCTGATTGGTCACTGTGCAAAGTACTCTTGATGAACGATAGTCAGTACCCTTGGTTTATTCTAGTACCACGTGTTGAAGATTGTCGTGAAATCATTGATTTAGATGAAGCACTACAAGCTCAGTTTTGGCAAGAATCGGCACAGCTAAGCCGCACATTACAAGCGGTATTTAGCCCAGATAAGCTCAATGTTGCAGCGCTAGGTAATATGGTCCCTCAGCTACATGTTCATCATATCGCTCGCTTTACCAAGGATGTTGCTTGGCCAAAACCTGTTTGGGGGCTCCACCCAGCTAAGCCTTATACCGACGAGCAAATTGCTGAACTGAAGAAGGTGTTCTAACTTCTAATAAAACTATAGGAAGTAAAACTATGAGTCGTGAATATAAGTATCAAAATGAAACCGGCACTAAAATCGGAAAATGGTATTTAAATCGACTCGACTATTTTGAGTTTTATGGTTTCTCTGGTTTGTGGAAAATAAAAGCGAAGTGCTTAGTCTGCTTAGGCTTGTCAATTTGGCTAATTAAACTCTTGCCGATTTTCTTTACGCCAATATTGGTCTGGGCGGCGTACGTGTCAATCCGCACTTTTGTTATCGTAATAGAAAAAAAGTGTCGTTATCGTGGTTATTTTCTCTTTCCTGAAAAGATAATCAATTTTTTTAGAGAGTACCGAAAAGATGTAGATGTCACAGACTTTGATAGCTTGGCGACCGCAGATAAAGCAGGTCAAGGAAACGATCTTGCTAACAAACGTTTCAAGAATAAGCATTATAAAAAAGCCTCACGGTTGTGAGGCTTTTTTGAGTTTGTTTTTAACCTTTGCTCAGGTTATTTGGCTGGTTTGTTTTTAACATACTTCTCTAGCCATTGGTCTTGCTCCCATAACAGGTGCATTATGCTTTCTTTCGCGCGATAACCATGTGACTCTTTTGGCAGCATGACTAGACGAGCTGTTGCACCTAAGCCTTTAAGTGCGTTGAAATAACGCTCACTTTGCATGGGGTAGGTGCCACTGTTGTTGTCTGAATCACCATGAACAATGAGTAGCGGTGTTTTCATTTTATCAGCATGCATAAATGGCGACATAGTGTAATACACCTCTGGTGCTTCCCAATAACTACGCTCTTCAGATTGGAAACCGAAAGGCGTAAGAGTTCTGTTATAAGCACCGCTTCGTGCAATACCTGCTGCAAATAAGTCTGAGTGCGACAATAAATTTGCTACCATGAAAGCACCATAGCTGTGACCACCAACTGCAACTCGATTTCGGTCAATGAGGCCTCGTTTGTCAACCGCGTCAATCGCAGCTTTGGCATTCGCAACGAGTTGAGTTCTAAAAGTATCGTTTGGCTCTTCATCACCTTCACCTACGATTGGGAAAGCAGCATCATCTAGCACCACATAGCCCTTTTTAACCCAGTAAATAGGCGAGCCCCAGAACGGATAAGTGAACTCATTCGAGTTTTGGGTGTTTTGGCCTGCGCTACTCTTATCTTTGTACTCTCTGGGATAAGCCCACAAGATCATTGGGTACTTCTTACCTTCTTGATAATCAGTTGGCAGATAAAGCGTACCAGTTAGGTCAAGGCCGTCATCACGCTTGTAGGTTATAACTTCTTTTTGTACGTCTTGAATGCTTTTGAACGGGTTTTCAAAGTCAGTGAGTTGTTGCAGCTTATTTTGACCCATCTTTCTAAAGTAATAGTTAGGGTAATCGCTACTTGATTCGATACGCACAAGTAGTTGTTTTGTATCTACATCAAAGTCACGTAAATCTTCGATTCTGTCAGTATACTCAGAGCGATATAGGCGCTCAGATTTTTGCGACTTTAGGTCGAATTTATCTAAGAATGGGAATTGGCCATCTTTACTAAAACCATCACCTAATAAATAAACTTGGCCATTATCAATATCCATTACACTTCGGCCATACTGGTTTCGCTTAGTAACAATATTACCAGGGTCGCTATATCTGTCTTGATAGTTACGATCTACAATTGTGATTGGCTTTTGAGATGCATCAGAAGGATTAAATAAATACTCTTTGGTATTTCGAGTATTCCACCAGTAGTCGACGGCAATGGCGTTATTGTCATCACCCCAAATAATATCCGCATAGCGATTTTGTGTTTTGACTAATAGACTTGGTTTTCCATCGAATGGTGCTGGCAACTGACTTACCTTATCACGGAAAGCAGCCTCTTGTGCAGGGTCACCACCATCTAGTGCCTCAACAAAGGTTAAGGTAGCAGGTTTATCATCACGCCATTGAATACTTCTCTTACCTTCGCGTGTTGCCATAAAGCCTTTAGGTAGGTCTTCGATAAGTGGTACTTTTTCGATATCAGTGACTATTTTACCACGTTTAGTATAGACGGTAGAGGTCATTGGAAAACGACGATAAGGCACTAAATATGAGAAAGGTTTGTCGTATTCAGCAACTAAGACATAATTACCGTCTGGCGAGAAAGTAATACTGCCATACATGCCAGGCTCAGCCCAATCTGTGACTTTTCCTCTCAGTGTCACTTTTTTTAATGATGAACTCGCAAGTTGTTCAAAGTTAAATTCATCATTTTTGTTTTTAAGCAAGTCTTGATATGTACGGTTTTGGGCTTTTTTACCATCGCTGACACTGATGGTTGGTCCAACAGGTACTGCTTGCTCAGTATTGATGAGCGGCTTACGATTCTCTGGCAACATTTTTACGATGAAACCTGAGCTATCCTGAAGCCAATCGATTGGGTTACCCATATTTGCGTTTAACGTTGCGTCGGTTAAACGGCGTGCTTTGGCTTTTTTAATGTCTACAACCCACAGTTCAACGCCTGTTTCAGTGGTATGTGTCATCGCCATATATTTCTGGTTAGGTGACCAACTGAAATTAGTTAAACGTGGATTCTTAGGCAGGCCACTCACAGTCTTAATGTTATTTTTACCGACAGGCTGGATTTTTACTTCATTGAAATAAGTAACACGACTACCAATGTTAGTGACAGGGTTAATACGTAAGCCAGCTAAACGCATCTCTTTAATTGATAAGTCGGCAATTGATTTATAGCTATCACGATAAATGAGCAGCATATTTTCGCGCTTATCATCGATTAAAGTATACGGGGCCAGTTTTACATCAACGAGCTCTTTTATTTCTTGTGAAGGTTCTTGATAAACCAATGCATCGTTATTGGCAGCAATACTGGCAGAGGATGCCATCATCAGTGCAGCACTAAGTAGTAACATTTTAGGGCGCAAAGTCTTAACTCCATTAATATTCTTTGAGTTTGATACGTTATCACAAATAAACAATTTCTGGTCGTTTGAATGTAACGAATTGTTAATTAAAACACCGGGTTGGAAAGCTGTGTCCTACGGGAAAATATAAGACTTTGCTTTTTGTGGATATATACATGACCATTAATCCCACATAAATGGATAGGCTAACTTTATTTTAGTGTTTGGGTTTTATGGGCACGGTTTGGGTGTAAGCTACAAATGGAGGATTACTTCACTGAGTCTTCAATTAGTGTAAGAGGTCAGGTTTCTAAAATAGAAGCTCTGAATGTCAGTCATATAGCGTTACTGTAAAGACTTGGTCTAGTTTCATGATTATGCTCTATTTCTTGATGTGTGAAATTTTTTGTTGTTGAGAGATAAAAGTTGCTAAAGATTCCTTTATGTGACTATATTTTCCTTAAAGCATAACAATTTATTGATATAGATTTGTAACCTTATACCTAGCTAAGTAAATAATAAGGGTATAAAAAGACAATGCGTTTGCGCGTATCACACGTTACTCGAGGGACTCTAGCTTATGTCTACAGAAAATGCATTATTGACTATCTTAATAGATAGGATTAACAACGACACTTTAGTGTTACCAACCTTACCTGAAATAGCCGTGAAAGTGAGACAAGCTGCGGATGACCCAGAAGTAAACCTGATGCAAATGGCCGATGTGATTTCGCAAGATCCTGCGCTCGCGGCACGTATGATAAAGGTGGCAAACAGTGCGTTTATGGGGCGCTCTGTAAAAGTAAATACATTAAATCAGGCTGTGACACGAATTGGTCTTAGACAAATCAAAAATATAGCAACCGCTATGGCGATGGAGCAGTTGTTTGTTTCTAATAACAAGTTAATTAAAACCTACATGGACAAAGCATGGCAGAAAACATTAAAGGTAGCCTGCCAAGCCATTACCTGTATGGACTTTTACCTTCGTGTTAACAAACACACGTCACTGAACAAAGATACTATTACGCTTGCGTCCCTTGTTTTCAATATTGGTGTTTTACCCATATTAACCGAAGCAGAACGCCATCCTGAAGTATTTGCAAACCCAAGCTTCTTAGCACACGCTATTCAAAAGCTTGCAGGTAAGATTGGTGGTGCCATTATGCGTGAATGGGGTTTCACCGATGAGTTTGTTGAAGTCGCTGAAAGCTGGTCTAACCCGAATTATAAGCCTGAGCATGTCTGTTATGTAGATTTTATTCGTGTCGGCGCTATTGCTGAAGGTATCTTGCAGGTGTCAGACAAGGCTGCGTCTTTAAAAATGTACGAAGATAAAAGTGTTATTCGCTCTTTAGAAATGTTCACCAGTGATGAATACCTATCAACACTTGAAGATGTGAAGAGTATGTTTGCCTAAAAACTAGGGCGTGTTGACCTTTGCTGTGTGTTTTTGCAGCTGTGAGTTGGATATTTAGGCCAGGCAGGGGCTGCCCCGCAGAGGCTGCGTAGCATAGTTACTCTATGTAAGTTAGCCGATAACGCTGAATAAATGTTCAACTCGCGCTGCTCGAAGAGTTCAACCAAAGGCTTCCACTACTTTGTCATTCGCCACTCACATAACCCATTATGCTTCGTAACTCATTTCACGTATTGAAAGCCTTTGATTTGAACAAAATTCATACCTCAAAGATAAACACGCCCTAAATAAAAAAGCCATTAAATTTTGAATGGCTTTTTTGTTTTTCTGACGATGATTAAACGCTTAGCTTTTAGCTATGAATGACTAATTCTTCGTTCGTTGTGTCTACTGCTTTCTCTGATACATACCAAACACTATTTTTCTCACCCTTGTATGCTCTTTTGGCAACTTTAATTGCGCATGCATAAAAGAACCAAGCAAATGGAAGGGTCATCACTTCTAGCATGATTTCAGCAAAACTATCCGCATGCCAAAGCCCAAGGTTAGGTAGTAAAAGCGCTATCAAAGAGTTAAGTGGCACAATTAGACACAATATTGCGCTGGCTTTAAGTGTATAAATGGCAATAACAGAAGGACCCTTGATAAAAGCGGCTATGACAATGACAAAGAAAGTCAGGTAGTACAGCCACAGATAAGCAATATTCACATTTAATGACGTCAAGCTTAGCCATTTTGTGGCAGCAAATGCCAGTGAGATAGCGCAAATACAACCGAGTGCTATACCGACCGTTAGTTTAGCCAGAACTAGACTTGATTTAGATTGCGTCGCTTGTTTTTGTTTTCTGCGTTTTTCAATCCACAGTAGATTTCCAGTATAAAACAACAGTGCGCCGAGTAAGCCCATGACAAAATAAGCCCATTGGCCAAGTGTGCCGCCATAACTTCCAAAATGCAGAGCAAACAAGGAAGAGACAATACTTACCCAAATACCTTGATCGCCACCTTTTATACTACTGGCATTGATTTCGAGTGTATAAGGGTGCATAAAAATGAAATCAGTCGTTGGACCACGCATCATTTCTCTTGGATGAGTGATATTCACTGAAGCGCTAGGGCTAGTGGTATTTAAACGAGATAATGCAATGCGCTCTATTTGATAGCCGGGGGCATAAGCTTGTATCTTGGTCTTGATGTCATCTAGGCTTGGAAGTTCTTTAACATTGTATTGATACTCTGACTTTTGCGGCTCTGGAAATAGCTTTTTATCTCCATATACACCAAATAGCCCGCCATACAAAAAGTCATGGAATGCAAAGACGAACACGGTAAAAGCAATAACGATATGAAAAGGTAAGCTGCTCACGCCTATTAAATTATGACTATCGAGCCAAAACCGGCTAGCCGACTTGTCTTTTCTCAGTGCAAAGAAGCTTTTTACCAAAGTAGGTAACAAAAAGATTAATCCTGAGATCAAAGCAATAAAATACAAAAATGAGGCTATGCCAAGAATATAACCACCAAATAAGTGGTGACCTATTTCGCCAAAAATACCGCCCGTTTGATGTAAGTAATCAAGTAAACCCGACAGGTGATTGACTTGACTTAGCTCTTTATTTATCTCTCCATGCTCATTGAAGCCAGCATGCCAAACTTGTTCATTTACATTCACACCTCGGCCATTTCCTTCTTCATACCAAGTGATGGGAGAGTGATTGTCAGAATAGTGAAGGGTAACGGCATTAATGGCTTTTTCTTCGTTCGCAAGTACATGGTTTAACAGTACTTGATGTTGCCCATCTCTCACTTGAGAAAACTGCTTACTAGGAGGTGTGCTCCATTGATCTATGGTGTCAGTGAACATCACTAATGCACCCGCAAAGAAGCCTATAAATAATAACAGTCCGGTTGTGATCCCCGTCCACGTGTGAAGTGTTTGGTATGTTCGAACAATGTCGGCCCTTATTTTCATAGCATGCTCCTTAAGCCAAAAAATATCGTGTAGATGATTAAGTTTGCTGACAACAAGTATATAAATGCTTGCCTAGTTGTTTTGAACATATAAATAAAGCTGACAATCAACATCCAGATTGGGGTAACAATCCACATATTAAATTGGGTTTTCCAGAGTAGGCGTTGGTCGCTTAGGTTAGTGTTAATACTGTCAGGCCCAAACCATACAATTAACGCCACAATGCCATAACTCAACGCTAATCCAAGAAAAACACCTACCGCTGTTTTGCCCCACCATTGAGGTTGAATTTTTTGATGTGCCTGGCTCATAGAATGCTCCTAATCAAAAAACTAGAGATGGGGATGATGATCAGCACAAGCATAATTAGCATGAGCCAAATAAAAACGCTTGCTGCACCATTGAAAATAAATGGGCTGATAACGGCTGAGGAAATTAACAGTAAATAGCCGAGCTGTTTAAATTTTTGAGATATGGGGGTGTTTAAAGCCAATTGGTGTCGATTAGACGCATAGATGAAAGATACTCCAGCGGCTATAAACGTTAAAAAAACGAATAGCACTACTCACTCCATGTAAACTTGATTGTTAAAAGAGGGACAGATTATACACAGACAAGTCGCACTATCAATGATAATGCGACTGAGAATTGATGTTATTTGGTTGTTATTTAGTCTAATTAGGCTATTTGTTTTTCTGCAAGATTAAGTTCCATCGTTGCTTTTAATAAACGATATAAATTAATCGATGCATCAATTTCTTCTTTACGATTAGTTAAGCTTTCAATATTCAAACCAAGCGGTACATTTAGATGTGCACAGCTTTGAATGATCAGGTCTAAATTTTCACGACAGATGCGGATTGACTCGCTTAATGGGTTTTGTGAGTCAAGCATGCGCCATTTCGTTGCTTCTGGCACTGAAATACCCAGCCATTCCATAAACTGCAATGTCTTCTCACCGCCACATGGGGTAAAGGTAAGAATAATACGTTTAGGCTCAAGCCCTTGTTGGCGACAACTACGAGCATAGCTGGTGATTAAGTCAATCGTCGCCTGTGCATTGTAAACTGCTTGAGAGATAAAGAACTCACACCCTTGTGCTGTTTTTTCTAACAAACGCTCGTGTTCGTTTCGCTTATTCGCATGGCGTTCAGCAATCGTCACACCACCTAAGAAAAAGTCATCTTGGTGCTCTGCAATTGTTTCGTATGCTTTAGGCAGGCTAAGTTTAACTTCGCCATTTGAAGATGGACTACCTACTAATACAAGATTGTTTAAGCCATGCTTAGTTTTAGTATTGTTAAGCCACTGATTAAATTCGCTCGCCTCACGTTGTGCCACACTTTTATAGGTGATGACATCAAGTTGTGAAAGTTCTTTAACGAGTTGGCTGTATTCACATGGATCTACAGTGTGTTTAAACGGAAAAGGGCGCGGAACTTGAGTGCGGCTACTTTCATCTTGAATGTCGTAAATAACGACACCGTCATATTCAATTTCATGTAAACGGCCAAGTAGCTTTTGTGCAATGGTTTTGACTTGTGCTTCATCAGTCCCCATCTTTGGCGGAGTAGTACCAATTAAATATACGCCTTGATTAGGGTCCAAAATTTTCTCTTGTAATGATAAAGCCATGGTCCTCATTCCCATTGGTTGTGCTGATGAGGTAAATATAGCAGCCATTTAGACGTCTAGATAGATTTTATTCATGAAACTTATTCAAACACTATGAATTTCTCTCATGTTGTTTTTGAGGCGCAAGAGATAATTCAGTAGCTCAGATATATTTTTTTACATAAATTTTGCTTTGAAATGAGCGAGTCACAGCAATTTATTGCATAATTGAAGCTGTGTCATATGTGATACCAATCCTCAATAATACTCAATCATTCTGAGAGACTAAAACTGACGCTAACTTCGTTGGGAATTTCTCATTTAGAACAACTAAATAGCAAAATTTCCGCCTAGTTATCGACAAGTTTTCCTTACCTCAAAATAGATTGCTCAATTTAGAGGAATGGTATGACAAAATAAAAACTGAATTTGGAAATCACATGAAATTTAAACTTTTGGCAACTAGCCTTGCAGTGACTTTAGCGCTGTCAGGTTGTATGAGTAACAATTCACAGACAAGCAATACAGCGAATGCCACTGTTGCATCAGCGTCTGTAGAGAACAAAGTATTTGCACAAGACTATGTGTTAGAAGAACTAGAAAATGGTCTGCGTGTGATGGTCGTTAAAACGGATTATCCTGATGTTGTATCGCTACAAATTCCGGTATCTGTAGGATCTAGAAATGAAATCGAAGCAGGCAAAACCGGTTTTGCTCACTTCTTTGAACACATGATGTTTAAAGGCTCTGAAAAATTCCCACAAGATGTGTATGCAGATATTCTGAAAAACTCAGGGGTAGACAACCGCGCTTACACGACAAACGATTACACAAACTACCACTTAAATTTCTCTAAAGAACATTTAGACAAAGTACTTGAAATCAAAGCGGACATTTTCCAAAACCTAAAGTACTCAGAAGAGCAGTTTCGTACTGAAGCACTGACGGTTAAAGGCGAGTATTTAAAAAATAATGCCAGCCCTATCCGTAAGTTACTTGCGGCTGTGCGTAAAGAAGCATTTGAAAAGCACACTTATAAGCACACCACAATGGGCTTCTTCGAAGATATTGAAGCAATGCCTGATCAAATGGCGTATGGCCAGACGTTCTTTGAACGCTTTTACAAGCCAGAGTATGTTTCACTAGTGATTGTGGGCGATGTTGACCCGCAAGAGACCATGAATATGGTTAAGAAGCACTGGGGCAATTGGAAAAAAGGTGACTACCAAGCGGATATTCCGGTAGAGCCAAAACAACAAGCGCCTAAATATGTGCATGAACAGTTCGAAGGCATGCCGGGTCACTGGTTACTGGTATCATACAAAGGCACGGCTTGGCAGCCGACTAAAAAAGATCGCGCAGCACTTGATCTGATCTCACAGCTTTATTTCTCTTCGAATTCAGAGTTATATCAAGAGCTCGTAGTAGACAAACAGCTTGCTAGCCAAATGTTTACTTATAATGCAGAGACAAAAGACCCAGGTTTATTACATGTCTTTGTTAAAGTTGAAAAAGAAGAAGATTTAGCCGCAGTACGTGATGCAATTGCAAAAACATATGCTAAAGCACGCACTGAGCTGGTGGATGCAGATAAGTTAGCAGCATTGAAGTCAAACCTTAAATACAGCTTCATCAATGGCTTAGATTCATCACAAGCCATTGCGTCAACGCTTGCAAGCTATATGCATTTTGAGCGTGACCCAGAAGTGATCAACCAGTTATATGCGTCTGCAGATGCCATTACAGCTGAAGACATTCGTGACATTGCAAACAAATACTTCGTCGATAATGGTCGTACGACCGTGACCATGTCTGCACTTGAGACTGTTTCTGGTTTCGATAAAGAAGTGTCTGTATCAGCGCTTGCTAAACAAGCGAGCCAGCCTGTTGAACGTCACTTCAAGGTACTAGATAAAACCAATAGTTCACCATTGGTTGATGTGAACTTATTATTTTACACTGGTGCAGCAGCTGATCCGGCAGGCAAAAAGGGTGTAGCGGCATTAACAGCAGCTATGATCGCACGTGGTGGCTCACAAACTAAGAGCTACAAAGAAATTCAGAAAGCACTTTATCCAATTGCAGGTAGCTTTGGCTATCAGTTAGATAAAGAAATGATTTCTTTACGTGGCCGCGTACACAAAGATAACGCTGAGCAGTGGTATGCACTTGTTAGTGAGCAATTGTTAAACCCAGGTTTTAGAGAAGATGACTTTAAACGTCTTAAGAAAGAGCTAATTGATGGCATTAAAGCGGGCTTGAAATCTTCAAATGACGAAGAGCTGGGTAAAGAAGTGCTTTATCATAAGCTATACGAAGGTCACCCTTATGAAAGTTATAACTTAGGTGATTTGTCAGACCTTGAAGCGTTAACCCTAGATGACGTGAAAGCATTCTATGCATCACAATTCACCCAAGCTAAGTTAAACGTGGGTATTACGGGTGATTTAGACAATGACGTGAAAACACAGATGCTGAATGATTTAGCTAGCCTACCAAAAGGTGATGAAGCGCGTTTAAGCATTCCTGATGCGCCTAAACTAGCGGGCCGTCATGCGACGATTGTTGAGAAAAATGCGAAATCTACAGCAGTATCATTTGGTTTCCCAATCGACACAATCCGTAGCTCCAAAGATTGGACTGCACTTTGGCTAGTTCGCTCTTACTTTGGTGAGCACAGAAGCTCAAACAGCTTCTTATATCAACGCATTCGTCAGGTACGTGGTATGAACTATGGTGACTATGCGTATATTGAGTACTTCCCGCGTGGTATGTTCCAAACTAAGCCAGATGCGAACCTAGGTCGTTCAGAGCAAATCTTCCAAGTGTGGTTACGTCCACTTCGTTCAAACAATGATGCGCATTTCGCAACGCGCGTTGCTTTGTTTGAATTAGACAAGCTAATTAAAGATGGCATGACTGAAGCGGACTTTAATGCAACACGTAACTTCTTGAGCAACTTTGTGCCTCAGCTGGTGGCAAGCCAAGATCGTCAGCTAGGTTATGCACTTGATAGCGAATTCTACAACACAGAAAGCTTTGTTGAGTACGTTCGTAAACAACTTGCTTCACTGACAGTGGAAGATGTGAACCGCGTTATTCGTGAAAACCTGCAAACTGATGATGTGCATTATGTGTTCATCACAGGTGACGGCAAAGACATGCAAAATCGTCTTGCAAAAGAAACTGTTTCACCACTGAAATATAACTCAGATAAGCCTGAAGCACTTATCTATGAAGATAAGCAAATTGAAAGCTATAAGCTGAACATTCCTGCGAAAAACATTGAAGTGTTGGATGTAGAGAAAGTATTTGAGTAATTAAATACTTTCTCTGTCGCAACTTATATTGTGACAGCGACAAAAAAGCCGCTCATTGAGCGGCTTTTTAATTATCTTAATAAGTACTGTTAGGCTTGTTTGATAGGTGTAACATTCTCATCAGCATCGCTATCATTCACATCAGCATCTTTCTTTGACTTTTTTGCAGGTGTACTTGGTTTTGAACCTTTAAGTACATTAATAAAGTCATCTTTTTGCTTCGCCATTTCTAATGCCAATGACTCAACTTGTTGCTCACTCAGCGGCACATCTACTTTACCTAGCATCTCTTCTAAAGACTCAGCAACATCAAGCATTTTGTCGTAAGCATCAGCCTCTTTTTTGCTGGTAAAGGTCATGCGCTCGACTCCATTTCTTTCTACCACATACTTAACAACAACAGCCATGATACACTCCCAATTGCACTGTTTTTTTATACAGTAATCTTTTAAGGCCTATTTTGCAAGCTATTAGGTCAATATTAATACTTTAGTTATGTGGATAGGTATTAAGTTTGACTTTCATGTCATTGTCATCTTTATTTAATATTGCTCGTATGAGTAATTTGGGTAAGG
Source organism: Pseudoalteromonas sp. MTN2-4 (assembly GCF_042848605.1). Classification (NCBI taxonomy): domain Bacteria; kingdom Pseudomonadati; phylum Pseudomonadota; class Gammaproteobacteria; order Alteromonadales; family Pseudoalteromonadaceae; genus Pseudoalteromonas; species Pseudoalteromonas sp. MTN2-4. Next base: position 721,492 of record NZ_BTGK01000001.1, on the reverse strand, counting down.
AGTTCTACCCGTCATTTATTAAATTTCAAGGATTTTCCAGGAGGGAAATATGATCAAAGCATTACTTTTAGCCACTAGTTTGTTTGTTGCACCAACTGTATTAGCAGAATCTGCACAGCAACAAGCGTCACCAGAAATTCAATCTGAAATTTATCAGACAATTAATATTAATGAAGCTTCTCTCGAAGAGCTTGTAAAATTGCCAGGGATCGGAAAAGGCAAGGCGAGGGCCATTGTTAGTTTCCGGGAGCAAAATGGACCTTTTGACGACCTTAACTCCTTAATGGCTGTTAAAGGGGTTGGTAAAAGCATCGTCGCTAAGTTAGAAGGGAAGGTAAAGTTTTAAGCTTTAAATGCTCAGATGAAAAACTAGAAAAGGGCAAAATTGCCCTTTTCTAGTTTTGGTTTTGCCTTTCAAACTCAGCAATGGCATCGCTCAGTTTGCTTTTGGTAAATGCAATTTCCAGCGGCGTAGTGAGAAGAGGGTATAAGATACCAGCCAACAACAAAGGTGGTAGTAAATACCAGCCTTCAAAATAAGCCAAAGAGATAAAAAATGGCATCAAAATGGCGAGCTTACAGCAGCCTAATAACACTTTTTCAGGCGCTTCTAAGTGACTCAAAGCAATGGCGATGATTTGTTGTTTATCACGAAGCTTGTAAGGCTTTAACTGCTCAATATTGCGAAGATTAAAATGCATTATAAGTTTACTTTTTTACTAAAGACCAAAGAATAAAAGGTAAAACAACTAAGAAACTGATCGCATATAATGCGAAAATCACTTCCATCCAACCAGGCATGCTTAGACTAACAAACTGCCAGTCTATGCTGCCACAATCACCGGTTGCTGCAAAAAATGCCGGGATCCACTCATGTAATGGCATGAACTCGGGGAAGTTAGGAACAATATCGCAAGTGAACGCAAATGGATCAGTGGTGGTTTGCATATTTAAATGCTCTTTTGCCAACATATAACCCCAAATACTACTTACGCCCCATGTTGCAGCGCCAATACCACGGAAAATCCCGTTACTTGGGGAAATAAAACCAATAAGACCTGCTGCAAACACACCTAACATAGCTGTTCTTTGATAAATACACATGATACAAGGCTCTAAGTCCATTGCGTATTGAAAATATAAAGCCGTGACTTCAAGTAAAAATGCTGTCAGTGCCAACAGGCCCCACGCTTTTCTGGAAGTAGGAAGGGTGTTCAACCAGTTCATAAGATTCTCTTATTGTTATATTAAGTTAGCTGTCAGATAACTTGCATTTCAAATAGGTTCAACTTTTTAGGTTAAGTGAACCTAAATGCTGCGAAACTGAATTATGTTGAGGGTATTATGCTGACAGAGGTTACAAGCTGCAAGAATTAACGGTATTTGTTAATTTTACTTAACCCATAGAACAAAAAATGAATTGCAAAACAGGGCGATTTCTTTACTTGTTAGTTGTAAAGCATCTGGTACAATCAGTGGATTAAATTGCAGTTGCCAAGATAAAAGCGGTGTTAGATGAGAATTTTTAAAGCTAAAAGCCCAGCGGGATTTGCTGAGGAATATATTGTTGAATCAATTTGGAATGGTGAATTTCCACCAGGTTCAATTTTACCAGCTGAAAGAGAACTCTCTGAGCTGATTGGCGTAACTCGCACAACGTTACGTGAAGTTTTACAGCGCTTAGCGCGTGATGGATGGTTGACGATCCAACATGGTAAACCGACCCGCGTAAATAACTTCTGGGAAACATCAGGTTTAAATATTCTTGAGACACTTGCGCGTCTTGATGAAGATAAAATGCCAGAGCTGACTGATCAGCTTTTGTCTGCACGTACCAACATCAGCGCAATTTATACGCGTGCGGCAATTAAAGTAAATCCACAGGCTGTAATTGAAACGCTTGAAAAGAGTAAAGACTTAGAAGATAACGCTCAGGCATTTGCAGATTTCGACTATCAAGTTCACCATCAGCTAGCGTTAGCAGGTAACAACCGAATTTATGTTTTGGTGCTTAATGGTTTTAAAGGCCTTTACTCTAAGATTGGTGGTCACTATTTCTCAGATCCACGTACTCGCGCACTGGCCAAACAATTTTATTTAGATCTTACAGCGCTGGCTGAAAAAGGCGACTTCGACGGTTCAATTTCTTTATTAAGAAAATACGGTCATCAAAGTGGTGAGATTTGGCAGCAGATCCGTGGTGATATGCCGTCAGATATCATGGACTAAACTCTATTGATAAAAAAAAGCCCGCAGGGGCTTTTTTTATGCGCGCCTTTTGTTCAATCAAAAAAACAGATGGGTGCCATCGGTTTATTTGATTTTCAATTTTTTCAGTGTCCCCATAAACTTGTGAAAATTTTTAATTGGGGTTGTTTTTTTCTAACTAGCCTCAATAATAAGTGTCAAAGCAAATTGATATTGTCATTTTGCATTGGATATAACCCTAACTAATTGGAGAAAACCATGGGTGTATTAGTAGGCCGCAAGGCACCTGACTTTACAGCAGCAGCAGTATTAGGTAACGGTGAGATCGTTGATGGTTACAACCTTCACGAGCGTATTAAAGGTAAAAAAGCGGTTGTATTCTTTTACCCACTAGACTTCACTTTCGTTTGTCCTTCAGAGCTAATTGCTTTCGACAAGCGTTACGATGAGTTCCAAAAGCGTGGTGTTGAAGTGATCGGTGTTTCAATCGATTCTCAATTCTCACACAACGCATGGCGTAACACACCAGTAAACGAAGGTGGTATTGGTCCAGTTAAATACGACTTAGTTGCTGACGTTAAGCACGAAATCTGTCAAGCATACGACGTTGAGCACCCAGAAGCTGGTGTTGCTTTCCGTGGTTCATTCCTAATCGACGCTGAAGGTAACGTACGTCACCAAGTAGTTAACGATCTTCCTCTAGGTCGTAACATCGACGAAATGCTTCGCATGGTTGACGCACTAGCGTTCCACGAAGAGCACGGTGAAGTATGTCCTGCAGGTTGGACTGAAGGTAAATCAGGTATGGACGCAAGCCCAGAAGGTGTTGCTAAGTTCCTAGCTGAGAACGAAGGCGAGCTATAATTTAGCCCTTTAGTTTTTAAAAGCCCGCGATTGCGGGCTTTTTTGTGCCTGCGAAAAATAGTGAAATGATGTTCTTTGGGAGTAAATTGTGCAAGTCATATACTTACCCCCATAAATTTAACTGGCCAACGCGTTTGAATAGTTCAACACTTAAATAAACGGCAAACAGGCTGATAACTGGGGTTGCCAAAAGACTCACTAGCGTTAATTCATTAGCCATTGTTTTCTTCCTTGTCGTTTTTAACTGCTTTCTTAGCATGCTTATCAGATTCAGACTTCAATACTTTAGATGCTGTCTCAAGTGTATTTTTCTTAACTTCTTTGATACTTGCGCTAATCGCATTTGAGATCAGATTGCTAATTTCAGCTGTAATCGGGTTTTCATTAGCTTGTACTGAAGAAGCTGTTAATAATACCGTGCTGATTAATGTTGCTTTAACTAGTGAGTTCATGACGTTCTCCTTTGTATGATTAGTTAGTCGCAATAACTATTACAAAGGTTGTGCCAATAGATAAAAATATTTTAAGTTGTTGTTTTTATTTGCTTTATATTTTGGTGGAAGGTTGGTGAAAATAATGTTTGATTATTTTCACCAACATAAAGTGGTAAAAAAAACTAAGTTTTAGTTAATCTTGCTCTAAAATTGAGTGCAGTAACTGCTTAACCACTTCAGGTTCAAAAGGTTTGTCGCATAATGCGTTAACACCAGACTGTGCAACGTTAGCAAGGTGAGTGTCATTGGCTTCAGATGTCACCATTAAGATAGGAATATGAGAGTGCTCACCTGAGTTACGAATATGTTCAGCTAACTCTTGGCCATTTACATTTGGCATATTAAAGTCAGTGACAATGAGGTCAAACATCTGTTCGTTTAAGAAGTTTATCGCTTGTTCACCATCTTCAGCTTCAGTAAAACGGCTTGCACCCAAATTAGTTAGCACACGACGAATATGATTTCTCGCCAGCCGAGAGTCATCAACAATAAGAATACGCAAATCTTGCACATCGTATAGTTCAAGCTCTAGCTCTTGCGGAGAAAGTAAGTCTAAGGTTGCATTGAGTGCACGACCAAGGTGCACCTTAGTAAAAGGTTTAGGCAAGATCGCTACTACACCAGATTGCTTAAATGCTTCAAGCTGGGCTTTGCGTGTTTCACTTGAAACCAACATAAAAGGGATCGGCTGTTCGGGTTGGATTTCAGCAATATACTGTTGAACATCGAGGGCACTGCCATCACTCAAATGTAGGCTAGAGATAACTAGGTCAGGCCTATGTTTTTCTAGAAAGCTTTTTGCAGAGTCTACGGTATCTGCAAAGTCGATGTTCGTTACGCCTTCAGATTCAAGCTCTTTTGCAATAATTTTTCTTTGTGTTGCTGAGGGCTCAACAAGCAGGATAGCAAGATCTGCACTGAGAAGCTCATTCATGATTAGTACTACTTTCAATTAACCAAAATAAGGACGTTAATGTAACCAATTAACATCCTATTAGCTAGTTTGAAATGACTTTTTAAAGGGCAAATTAGCGTCTGTAAATATCAGATTCGGGAATATCAATTAAAATCAACACTGCGCCTTTACCACCATACTCAAGAGGAGCTTGATGCATTGCTAAAATATCTGGGTGCTGAACCAAATACTGTGGCACTTTATGTCTGAGGATATGTTCACCAATACCATGTACAACACAAGCACAATAATGGTGTTGTTTTTTACAGGCATGGATCAAAGCAGCCAACTCTTCTTTTGCGCTGTCTTTACTTAAGCCGTGCAAATCTAAAATTAACTCAGGCGCAATATCGCCACGTCGTAATTGTTTAGCTAAGAATTTATCAGCACCTTCACGCACATAGTTTACTGTGCCATGGGTGTCGATATCTGGGATATATTCGTCAGAAAAATAAAACTCCGCTTTGTGCTGTTTAGTTTGTTCAGCAACAATTTTGCCTTTAAACGGGGTGTTATCACGTTTAAATTGCACGGTATCTTGTTTTATCTTTGTGGCACCAGAAATTGACTGACGAAATAGGTCGATGTCGTCGTCTTGCATGCTTATGTGTGATTTATCTTTGTTCATTGGCGCATTCTAAATAAAAAAAGCATAAAAACCTAGCTGAAAAACGGCTACAATGGCAGCAGAATTATTGTCAAATTATTGAGTACCGTATGACAGAGTTACAAATTACAGATGAGTTGGCGCAAGAAGCGTGTTCTGAACTATTCACGATTCAAGACTGGTTACGTTGGACAACGACGCAGTTTGTGAATAATGGGCTGTTTTATGGTCATGGTACCGATAATGCCTGGGATGAAGCTGTCAGCCTTGTTTTACCTGTTTTAAACTTGCCACTAGACACGCCAAAAGAGCTATTAAATGCGCGTTTAACCAGTAGCGAAAAAAAGCATTTGATGGGCTATATCTTAGCGCGTGTAAATGACAGAACGCCGGTACCATATCTGACTAATCAGGCTTGGTTTGGCGGTTTGCCTTTTTATGTGGATGAACGAGTGCTTGTTCCACGTTCGCCATTTGCTGAAATGATCAAAAAGCAATTTGCACCTTGGGTCACAGAGCCTACAAAAGTAACGCGTATTCTCGATATGTGTACTGGTTCTGCATGTATTGCGATTGCATTGGCAAAAGCGTTTGAACATGCGCAAGTAGATGCCGTTGATATTTCTTTTGATGCTCTAGAAGTGGCAGATATCAATATTACTGAGCATATGATGCAAGAGCAGGTGTTTGCGATTCAATCTGATGTATTCAGTGGTGTACCGGGTCAAAAGTATGACCTAATTGTTGCAAACCCTCCGTATGTTGATGCTGAAGATATGTCTGATTTACCAGAAGAGTTTCACCATGAACCTGAGCTTGGTTTAGCATCTGGTGAAGATGGCTTAGATGTGACTCGTGTTATCTTGCAAGAAGCGGCGGAACATCTAACTGATAACGGTTTGTTATTTGTTGAAGTAGGTAACTCTATGGTACATATGGATGCACTATATCCAAACGCGCCATTTACATGGTTAGAGTTTGAACATGGTGGATTAGGCGTGTTTATGATCTCAAAACAACAACTCGTCGAGTATTTTGCTGATTAAATATAATTGTTAATCAGTTTCTTAAATGTCATTTGGAATGAGGGTAAATAATGGCAGGTAATAGCATTGGCCAACTTTTTAAGGTCAGTACCTTTGGTGAGAGCCACGGGGTCGCATTGGGGGGCGTTGTTGATGGCGTGCCCGCAGGACTAGAATTAACAGAAGCGGATATGCAGTTTGACCTAGATCGTCGTAAACCAGGTCAAAGTCGTTATACCACGCAAAGACGTGAAGGCGATGAAATTAAAATTTTATCGGGCGTGTTTGAAGGTAAAACGACAGGAACGAGCATTGGTCTGTTAATTGAAAATACCGATCAACGTTCGAAAGATTACAGCAAAATTGCTGAAGTGTTTCGTCCTGGTCATGGTGACTACACATATTGGCACAAATACGGTCACCGTGATTATCGTGGTGGCGGTCGCTCTTCTGCGCGTGAAACTGCAATCCGTGTTGCAGCAGGTGCTATTGCTAAAAAGTACCTAAAGCAATTTCATGATATTGAGATCAATGCTTGCTTGTCACAACTGGGTCCTATCAAAGCTGAAAAGTTCGACTGGTCAGTGGTAGAAACAAACCCATTCTTTTTTCCAGATGACACAAAATTAGAGTCGTTAGATGAATACATGCGCGATTTGAAAAAGCAGGGCGACTCTATTGGTGCGAAAGTGACAGTAGTCGCGAAAAATGTGCCTGTTGGGTTAGGCGAGCCTGTATTCGACCGACTCGATGCTGAAATAGCCCATTCATTAATGAGTATTAATGCGGTTAAAGGCGTAGAGATTGGCGATGGTTTTGATGTGATAGAGCAGAAGGGCTCTGAGCATCGTGATGAGTTAACACCAGAAGGTTTTACCAGCAATCACGCAGGAGGCGTATTAGCCGGTATTTCTACAGGACAAGATATTGTCGCATCGATTGCATTAAAGCCTACCTCAAGTATTACTATTCCAGGCCAAAGCATTAATACGCAAAATGAGTCAGTAGAGATGATCACTAAAGGTCGTCACGACCCGTGTGTTGGCATTCGTGCGATTCCAATTGCAGAAGCCATGTTAGCCATTACTTTAATGGATCATCTATTAAGACAGCGAGGTCAAAACCCGCATGTCAATCTTGAGCACGGACCAATTTCAGCTCAGAAACCTGTTTAAGAGTTACAAAAACAAAAAACGCCACTGAAGAGTGGCGTTTTTTATTAATACCAATCCTCAATATAGCTTAATTAATCAAGAGGATTGGTATAACAGTTTTTAGCTGTTGTATTTTTCGCAGGCTTCAAGCGTATTTTCGATTAAGCTTGCGACAGTCATAGGGCCAACACCACCTGGAACTGGGGTAATAAAGCTCGCCTTTTCTTCTGCGATGCCGTACTGCACATCACCGACTAGTTTGCCTGACTCTAAACGGTTAATACCTACATCGATCACGATAGCACCTTCTTTAACCCAGTCACCTGGAATAAATTCAGGCTTACCGACTGCGACAACAAGTAAGTCTGCGCGACGAACATGTGCTTCTAGATCTTGCGTGAATTTGTGGCAGACCGTCGTTGTACAACCAGCAAGTAATAGTTCTAGTGACATTGGACGGCCAACGATATTTGAAGCGCCCACTACAACTGCATGCATACCTTTATATCTTACGCCTGTTGAATCAAGTAAAGTGATAATGCCTTTTGGTGTACATGGGCGAAGTGCCGGCATACGTTGCGCTAGGCGACCGACGTTGTAAGGGTGGAAGCCATCTACGTCTTTATGCGGTGTAATACGTTCAAGTACTTTTTCTGCGTCTAATCCTTCTGGCAGAGGTAATTGCACCAGAATGCCGTCTACTTCTGGATCATTATTTAGCGTGTCTACTAATTCAAGTAGCTCTGTTTCTGTGGTGTCGCCTGGTAAATCGTAAGATTTTGAGACAAAACCCACTTCTTCACAGGCTTTACGTTTTGAACCTACGTAAACTTGGCTAGCGGGATCTTGGCCTACTAAAACTACTGCAAGACCAGGCGCTCTTAAACCTTGTTCTATTCGCTCAGCAACGCGCTGTGCAACATTAGTACGAACTTGTTTGGCGATCGCCTTTCCATCAATTATGTTTGCCGTCATGATTGACCTTATTGGGGTTATAAACTTGAACGAATCATACAAAGTGTATTTATGGGGTTACTTTGTATCTAGTTACAATCAATTGATTGTAACTCTAAATACGTATTTTCTCAGAAATGCCTTAATTCGCCAAGGTAAGAATCATCTTTATAGTAATATATAGTTTTATACACAAAGTAAAAATTACTGAAAACTGTTTGTTTTTCATCATTTCTTGCTATTTATTCATCATTTTGAAGTAAAAATAGGCAGTTGGAATATTTTCTAAAAAAAATGTTTGACCTCAATCGGTCAAATCACTATTATGCACCCCGTTGTCAACGAGGACTCTCGGAGATAACAAAAAAGTATCGGCGATTAGCGCAGTTTGGTAGCGCACTTGGTTTGGGTCCAAGGGGTCGCAGGTTCAAATCCTGCATCGCCGACCACTTTAAAAATAAGAAAAAGTAGCATTTTTGATGTTTACTTCGAGTTTGCGCCCTTAGCTCAGCTGGATAGAGCAACGCCCTTCTAAGGCGTCGGTCGAAGGTTCGAATCCTTCAGGGTGCGCCATTCTTATTTTAGTCCCTATGTAGTGGCGGCTGTAGCTCAGTTGGTAGAGCCCTGGATTGTGATTCCGGTTGTCGTGGGTTCGAGCCCCATCAGTCGCCCCATCTACATACTCTTTCGTCGGCGATTAGCGCAGTTTGGTAGCGCACTTGGTTTGGGTCCAAGGGGTCGCAGGTTCAAATCCTGCATCGCCGACCACTTCTCAAAAAATATATATTGTCGGCGATTAGCGCAGTTTGGTAGCGCACTTGGTTTGGGTCCAAGGGGTCGCAGGTTCAAATCCTGCATCGCCGACCATCTTATACTCTCTCTTTTTAGTCATCTTTTAATCAGTCAGTCTGTTATTCACTATTTATTTACCTTCATAGCTCGACTACAGCAATGAATCGGTTATAATGCCGCGTCTATTGTTTAACATAGTGCCCAGTAGGGCAGGCAACAAGATTGTCTAATAGGGTTAAATACACGTATTGCGTTTTTAACTAAGCTAATTAGTGCAACTTGTTTCTAAGGAAGGCGCATTGGCGCCAAAAATGAAGATTGAGGTAAATCATGCAAGTTTCTGTTGAGACGACTCAAGGCCTTGAGCGCCGTCTGACTATCACCGTTCCTGCAGAGAACGTTGAGACTGAAGTTAAAAAACGCTTACAACAACTGTCTAGAACTCAGCGTATCGATGGTTTCCGTCCAGGTAAGGTACCAGTAAAAGTAATCGCTAAGCGTTACGGTGCAGCTGTACGTCAAGAAGTTGCTGGCGATATCATGCAACGCAACTACATCGAAGCAATTGTTTCTGAAAAGCTAAACCCAGCTGGCGCACCTGCGTTCGCACCTAAGTCTTTAGAGGAAGGCAAAGAGCTAGTATTCGAAGCAACTTTTGAAGTTTACCCAGAAGTTGAATTAAAAGACCTTGAGAAAATCGCTGTTGAAAAGCCAGTTGTTGATGTAACTGACGAAGACCTAGCTAACATGCTAGAAACACTTCGTAAGCAACACGCTACTTGGACCGAAAGCGATGCAGCTGCTGGCGAAAACGATCGTGTAACTGTTGATTTCCTAGGTACTGTTGACGGTGAAGAGTTCGAAGGCGGTAAAGCTGAAGACTTCCCTCTAGAGCTAGGTCAAGGTCGCATGATCCCAGGTTTCGAAGACGGTATTGTTGGTAAAAAAGCAGGCGAAGAAGTTGTTGCTGATGTGACTTTCCCTGAAGAATACCACGCTGAAAACCTAAAAGGTAAGCCAGCTCAATTCACTATCACTGTGAAGAAAGTAGAAGTTCAAGAACTTCCTGAGCTAAACGACGAATTCGCAACTAAGTTTGGTGTTGCTGAAGGTGGCGTTGACGCACTTAAAGAAGAAGTTAAAAAGAACATGTCTCGTGAGCTAACTCAAGCAGTTAAAGCGAACGTAAAAGACCAAGCTATCAAAGGTCTTTTAGAGACTAACGAAGTTGAAGTGCCTAAGTCACTTATCGACCAAGAAATCGATGCGCTTCGTCAACAAGCGGCACAACGTTTTGGCGGCAACGCACAAAGCATGCCTGAGCTACCAGCTGAGCTTTTCCACGAGCAAGCAGTAACTCGCGTTAAGACTGGTCTACTTCTTGGTGAAGTGATTAAGTCAAACGACATCAAAGTTGATGACGCTAAAGTTGAAGAGCTAATTGCATCAGTTGCATCTGCTTATGAAGATCCAAGTGAAGTAGTTGCATACTACAAATCAAACGATCAAATGATGCAGCAAATGCGTAACGTAGCTATGGAAGAACAAGCTGTTGAAGCTATTCTTGCAAAAGCTGCAGTGACTGACGTTGAAAAAGCATTCGACGACATCATGAATCCACAGCAAGGTGCTTAATAAGTCATTGACTTAAAGCTTTGCTAACGATTTAATGGCTCGTGATACTCTTTTTGAGGATCCGAGCCATTTTACTTTCTGTAGGTAAAATATCCGCAAAACGCAGCGCCAGATTTTGGCGGCTCCTAAGGAATGAATAACAATGAATGATGGTATGTTTGATCCACTTAATGCATTAGTCCCTATGGTTGTTGAGCAAACAGCTAAAGGTGAACGCTCTTTTGACATTTATTCACGTCTTTTAAAAGAACGTATTATTTTCTTAACTGGACAAGTTGAAGACCACATGGCAAACCTTATTGTGGCGCAACTATTATTCTTAGAATCTGAAAGTCCTGATAAAGATATTTATTTATACATCAACTCGCCTGGCGGTTCGGTAACGGCGGGTATGTCAATTTATGACACTATGAACTTCATCAAACCTGATGTAAGTACGGTATGTGTTGGCCAAGCAGCGAGCATGGGCGCATTCTTATTGTCAGGTGGTGCAAAAGGTAAACGTTACTGCTTACCGAACTCTCGCGTGATGATCCACCAACCATTAGGTGGCTTCCAAGGTCAGGCGTCTGATTTTGAAATTCATGCAAAAGAGATTTTATCTATCAAAGAAAAACTAAATCGTTTAATGGCTGATCACACAGGTCAAGAATACGAAAAAGTAGCACACGACACAGACCGTGATAACTTTATGACTGCAGAGCAGGCATTAGAGTATGGTTTAATCGATGCAGTTCACACTCGCAGAGATTTAAAATAAGTTATAGTACCAATCATCAATATTTCTCAAAATTGATCATTTATTTAAGATTATTGGTATAAATCAGGGCAAAGTTAATTTGCCCTATGTTAACTATGCTAATTTTTAGATTCTTTGATATAGTTAACAACATGATTATTGTTATCTAGAGCAGATAACGCAAAACGATGAGGTAGCTGAATGTCAGATACACCAACAGACGGCGACAAAAATACAAAGCTTTTATATTGCTCATTTTGTGGCAAAAGCCAACATGAAGTGAGAAAGCTGATTGCTGGACCTTCTGTTTATATTTGTGACGAATGCGTCGATCTGTGCAACGACATTATTAGGGAAGAAATCAAAGATATTGCACCAAAGCATGATTCTGGTGATAAACTACCTGTTCCTAAAGAGATCCGTAATCACTTAGACGACTATGTTATTGGTCAAGAGCACGCTAAGAAAGTTTTAGCCGTTGCTGTATATAACCATTACAAGCGTTTAAAGAATCAATCTGTAAAGTCTGAAGTTGAACTAGGTAAGAGTAACATTCTACTTATCGGTCCAACGGGTAGTGGTAAAACGCTACTAGCAGAAACGCTGGCGAGATTACTTGATGTACCATTTACTATGGCTGATGCAACAACATTAACTGAAGCGGGTTATGTTGGTGAAGACGTTGAAAACATCATTCAAAAGCTGCTACAGAAATGTGATTACGATGTAGAAAAAGCACAGCGTGGTATTGTTTATATTGACGAAATTGACAAAATTTCTCGTAAGTCAGACAACCCATCAATTACGCGTGATGTATCAGGTGAAGGCGTTCAGCAAGCTTTACTTAAGCTGATTGAAGGTACCGTTGCGTCAGTGCCACCACAAGGCGGCCGTAAGCACCCTCAACAAGAGTTCTTGCAGGTAGACACTTCTAAAATCTTGTTCATCTGTGGTGGTGCATTTGCTGGGCTTGATAAAGTCATTGAACAGCGCAGTCATAAAAACACAGGTATTGGTTTTGGTGCAGACGTTAAAGCGTCAGATTCAGAGCGTTCTTTAAGTGAAACATTTAAAGATGTTGAGCCTGAAGATTTAGTGAAGTACGGTTTAATCCCTGAATTTATCGGTCGTCTTCCAGTTGTAGCGACGCTGACAGAGCTTGATGAAGCAGCTCTTATTCAAATTTTAAGTGAGCCTAAAAACGCGCTGACTAAACAATTTGGTGCACTTTTCAAAATGGAGGGTGTTGAATTAGAGTTTAGAGAAGACGCCCTTAAAGCGATTGCACACAAAGCGATGGAACGTAAAACGGGGGCCCGTGGTCTTCGTTCTATCGTTGAAGGTGTATTGCTAGATACCATGTATGATTTACCTTCAATAGAAGATGTCAGTAAAGTCGTTATTGATGAGACTGTGATTAAAGGTGAATCAGATCCAATTCTTCTTTATGAAAACGGCAACCAAGACAAAGCTGTTTCAGAATAATTAAGATTCGGTATAAAAAAGGAGCCAATGGCTCCTTTTTTTATCAATCGGTTGAACTTTATGGGTTTAATCCCCATATTGCCATTATTAACGAATAACCAAAATGCGAAGAGAAAATAATGACACTTGAGAGAACTGATCGAGTCGAAATTCCTGTGTTGGCCCTACGCGACGTTGTTGTGTATCCGCATATGGTGATCCCGCTATTTGTTGGTCGTGAGAAATCGATCAGATGTCTTGAAGCGGCGATGGAAAAAGACAAGCAAATTTTTCTAGCCGCGCAGATGGATGCTGCGGTTGATGATCCTTCAACAGATGAAATTTATACAACAGGTACAATCGCGACTGTATTACAGTTATTAAAATTACCTGATGGCACAGTTAAGGTGCTAGTAGAAGGTACTCAAAGAGCGCGTATTGAATCATTTATCGAAACTGACGAATACTTTTCTGCGACTGCACAGTTTGTTGCTTCACAAGATATTGATGAGCAAGAACAAGATATTTTCGTGCGTAGTGCAATTAGCCAATTTGAAGGCTATGTAAAGCTTAATAAGAAGATCCCACCAGAAGTTTTATCCTCTGTGTCTGGCATCGATGAAGCAGCACGACTAGCCGATACTATGGCTGCACATATGCCTATCAAGGTACCAGAAAAGCAGAAAGTTTTAGAGCTTGAAAGCGTAACAGAGCGTTTAGAGTACTTAATGGCGCTTATGGAAGGTGAAATTGACCTACTACAAGTAGAGAAAAAAATCCGCTCTCGCGTTAAAAAGCAGATGGAAAAATCTCAGCGTGAGTACTATCTGAACGAACAAATGAAAGCGATTCAAAAAGAGTTAGGTGAGCTGGATGATGTACCTGACGAATTTGAAGCGTTGAAAAAGCGCATCAGCGAAGCGCAAATGCCAAAGGAGGCTGAAGAAAAAGCCACAGCTGAACTGAACAAGTTAAAAATGATGTCGCCAATGTCTGCAGAAGCTACAGTCGTGCGTTCGTACATTGATACCATGATCAATGTACCTTGGAAGAAACGTTCTAAGGTGAAAAAAGATTTAGCTGGCGCTGAAAAAATCTTAAATGCTGATCACTACGGCCTAGAGAAAGTAAAAGAACGCATTATTGAATACCTAGCAGTTCAACAGCGTACCAACAAACTAAAAGGCCCAATCCTGTGTTTAGTGGGTCCTCCAGGCGTTGGTAAAACCAGTTTAGGTCAATCAATCGCACGTTCAACAGGTCGTAAGTATGTGCGTATGGCACTGGGTGGCGTTCGTGATGAAGCTGAAATCCGCGGTCACCGTAGAACTTACATCGGTTCAATGCCAGGCAAACTCATTCAAAGTATGAGTAAAGTAGGGGTGAAGAACCCATTATTCTTGCTTGATGAAATCGATAAGATGTCATCGGACATGCGTGGTGACCCAGCTTCTGCATTATTAGAAGTATTAGATCCAGAGCAAAATAGCACCTTTGCCGATCACTACTTAGAAGTTGATTACGACTTATCAGATGTAATGTTCGTTGCGACGTCTAACAGCTTCAATATTCCTGGTCCTTTACTTGATCGTATGGAAGTGATCCGTCTATCTGGTTATACCGAAGATGAAAAGCTGAATATTTCTAAGCAGCACCTAATTCCAAAGCAGATCAAGCGTAATGGTTTGAAAGCTGGTGAGGTTGATATTGAAGATAGTGCTATCATTGGCATTATTCGCTACTACACGCGTGAAGCGGGTGTTCGTAGCCTAGAGCGTGAAATCTCAAAGCTTTGCCGTAAAGCGGTTAAAGACATCTTACTTAATAAAGATAATAAGCAAATAGTTATCAATGGTGACAACTTAGAGTCATACTTAGGTGTACACCGTCACGACTTTGGTAAAGCAGAAGACGGCGACAGAATAGGTCAAGTTACTGGCTTGGCATGGACAGAAGTCGGTGGTGATCTACTGACTATCGAATGTGCGTCAATGCCAGGTAAAGGTAAGTTGTCATTTACAGGCTCTTTGGGTGATGTCATGCAGGAGTCGATTCAGGCAGCTATGACGGTTGTACGTAGTCGCACTGATAAACTTCGTATTAATGAAGACTTCTATGAAAAGCGTGATATTCACGTACACGTTCCAGAAGGCGCGACGCCAAAAGATGGTCCAAGTGCTGGTATTGCGATGGTGACTGCTTTAGTTTCAAGTTTAACGGGCAATCCTGTACGTTCTGATGTAGCTATGACTGGTGAGATTACTTTACGTGGTGAAGTACTGCCTATCGGTGGTTTAAAAGAAAAGCTACTGGCAGCGCATCGTGGCGGTATTAAAACCGTTGTTATTCCAAAAGTGAATGAAAGAGACTTGAAAGAGATTCCTCAGAATGTACTTGAAGGCCTAGAAATTCACCCAGTTTCTTGGATTGACGAGGTGTTATCACTGGCTTTAGCTGAACCAATCGAGTCATTTTCTGTTGAAACTCAGAAAAAAGTCGAAAATAGCTAAAAAAGTGCTGTAAAGGGCTTTTCAAATCACATTGGTGTGATAAGTTAAGCTCTGATTCAAGCCTAGGCCTTATCTGGCTTAGGCTTACAAAGATTTTAAGAATTAGAAAGTAGTTCACTTTCTAGTAGTAATAACAAAAAGTGGTAGTTATCAAAAAACGCTCTCGCTTTTGATAATAACAATGTAAGAGGATGATATTGTGAATAAATCTCAATTAATCGATCAAATCGCAGCTGATGCTGACATCTCTAAAGCAGCGGCAGGTCGTGCGCTAGATTCATTCATCGAGTCAGTTACTGGTGCGTTAAAAGATGGCGATTCTGTAGCATTAGTTGGTTTCGGTACTTTTTCTGTACGTGAGCGTGCTGCACGTTCAGGCCGCAACCCACAGACTGGTGAAACTATCCAAATCGCAGCTGCGAACATTCCTTCTTTCAAAGCGGGTAAAGCACTGAAAGACGCAGTAAACTAATTAAATTAGTGACGAGGCTTTACACTGATTCACGTTTATAACGCTAAGTCAGTCTCGTGTAGCTTCAAGTAAAAAAGCGTATCTGTTAAGATACGCTTTTTTTACAATAGCTAAAAATCAAAGCGCGTGCGTGCTTTGGCTTAGATAAGAGAAACAACAATGCTAGAAAAGATCAGAGAAGGCTCACAGGGCCTTGCAGCCAAAATTATCCTTGGCTTAGTTATCCTGTCTTTTGCGTTAGCAGGGATAGGTGGTTACCTAGGTCAAACCACAGAGCAACCTGTCGCAGAAGTTAATGGAGTTCAAATTAGTCAAACTGAGTTCTCACGTGCTTTTGAAAATGAGCGTGCACGTCTTGAACAACAGTTTGGTGAATACTTTGCGCAAATCGCAGCTGACCCAAACTACATGGCACAGATCCGCAATGGCGTGATTGACCGTTTGGTACAACAAGAATTACAAAACCAACTTGCGCTTCAGTTAGGTCTTCGAGTTAGTGACGAGCAAGTGAAGCAGGCGATTGTTGAGATGCCTTATTTCCAAGTCGCAGGTCAGTTTAGCAATGACGCTTACCTACGTGCGATCCGTCAGATGAACTTCCAACCAGACACATTCAGAGAGTTTCTACGTGAAGAAATGACACGTACACAACTGGTTTCTGCTGTTGCTGGTTCTGATTTTGTGTTGCCAAGCGAATTACAGCAAACAGCAGCACTGCAACAACAAACACGAAACATCGATTATGTGGTTCTGACAAAAGAGAAAATGAAGTCTCAAGTGTCGGTATCTGATGAAGAAGTGAATGATTATTATCAGCTGAATCAGCAACAATTTATGGCGCCAGAGCAAGTTGCTGTTCAGTATCTAGAATTAAAAGCTGATGATATTACTTTAGATACGCCAGTGACTGATGAAGATGTACGCGCTTACTATGAAGAAAGTAAGTCACAGTATTTAGAAGAAGAGAAGCGTCGTGTTGCGCACATTCTTATCGATAACAGCGAAGATGATGCTGCAGCAGAAGAAAAAGCTAACGCTATCTTAGCTGAATTAAAAGCGGGCGCAGACTTTGCGACCTTAGCTGAAGAAAAATCTGATGACATCGTCAGTGCTGAACTTGGCGGTGACCTTGATTGGATTGAACGTGATGTGATGGAACCTGCGTTTGAAGATGCAGCATTTGCACTGGCAAATATCGGTGACTTTACTGACGTTGTTGCAACTGAGTTTGGTTATCACATTATTAAATTGACAGATTTACAAGCGCAAGTTGAGAAGCCATTTGAAGAAGTTGCCGCTGAACTTAGAGCTGAACTTGAAAAGAATGCGAAGCTAGATGTGTTCTATCAAAAGCAAACTGAAGTAGCTGAGCTTGCGTTCGAAGTTGCTGATACCTTAGAAGATGCATCACTTGCTGCAGGTGTTGAGTTGAAAACAACTGAACTAGTTAGTCGTATGATGTTACCTGCACCTTTAAATTCACCAGCTGTTTCAACGACTATCTTTACACCAGAGTTACTTGAAGACAAAGTGAACTCTGAAGTGTTAGAAGTGGCACCTGAGCATTTTGTTGTTGTTCGTGTAACAGAGCACGTTGCTGCTGCAACTAAGCCGCTTGAAGCAGTTAAAGAGCAAATAGTATCGACTTTAACAAACGAAAAAGCCTCATCGTTACTTGCTGAATATTCAGAAAACTTATTTACTGAGTTTAAAGCAGGTAAAGCGCTACAAGAGATTGCGTCAGCTGAAGCGACTGAGGTTAGCACTGAGGCAGCTCTGCAACGTCAATCTTATTCTGTTGCGCCTGCGATTGTGAAAGAGGTATTTGCTTTACCTCACCCTTCAGAAGGCGGCAAAATTGAGAGTTTAGTCACGTTAAATAACGGTGATGTAGCACTTGTTCAATTGAACTCTGTAACAACCCCTGAAATTACGGCTGAACTAGATGCGCAGCAAAAGCAGGGCATTACCATGTCGGCGATAAATAAAAACTACTTAGCGTTTGTTTCTGCTCTTGAATCAAAGGCTGAGGTAGTTCGTCCAGCAGTTCAAGTTACTGAAGAAAATTAAGTAAATATCTTATGAACATAAAAGCGCCTTGATGGCGCTTTTTTTATTTTAATTTACAAAACAATAGCAAGTTTGCTGGGTTTTTGTACGCTCTATTATTGACATAAATCACCATTGCTCTATGGTTAGAGTAATATCTACAAACAATAAAAACTCAGGGAGCTGGGAACATGGCAATCGAAATCAACTTTGAACTATCAGACGCAGATTTAGCGCATTTTAAGAGCATGATGGACAAAGTTATCAGTAAAACTTCACACTACTCAGAAAGTGAAATCTTAACCAAAGCGCAACAACTAGTTGATGAGATGGAAAAGAGTGAACTGCCAGAATTTGTTCGCACAAGAATGGCGTCTTTGGCGACGTTAATTGATGCAGTTCAAGATACAGAGTGGCAGATCCCAGAAGAAGAAAGAAAAGAAATTATTGCTTCGTTAGCATACTTCAGCGAGCCTGAAGACGTAGTACCTGATCATATTCCTGGCCTTGGTTATATCGACGATGCGATTATGATTGAACTTGTTTTACAAGATATGTCTTTAGATCTTAAAGCTTACTCAGAATTCTGTAGTTTCAGAGCCACTGAGGAGTCTCGCCGAGGTGAAGACGCAAAAGTTGACCGTGAAAGCTGGTTAGCAGGCACGCGTGCTCAGATCCGTTCTAACATGCGCCGACAACGTCAAGGCCGTAAATCTCGCCTATTTTCTCGTATTATGTAATTCTGCTTATTTAATAACAGATATAAATTTTGAAAAGGCTGCTTACACGTTAAGCAGCCTTTTCATTACCTTAGATTTGGGTTGAGCAAATACTTGAGCGGTTTTTCCGTATTCAACCACCTTGCCTTTGTTAAGTACCAACAAGCTATCACTCATGTGTTTGACTAAGCTTAAATGATGTGTGATCAAAACATAGCTCAAGCCAGTTTCTTTCTGTAATGCTAACAAGAGATTGACTGTTTGTGCCCTAACAGATGGATCAAGCGACGATAAGGCTTCATCGAGTACCAAAACCTTAGGATCTAAAATAAGTGCTCTAGCGAGCGCAACACGCTGCAATTGCCCCCCACTAAACATATGCGGATAGTAGTGGTAGTGTTCTTCAAGCAAACCAACTCGAATTAAAACATTGGCGATTTTTTTATCTCGTTGTTTGTGAGTTAATTCTGTGTTGTAACTTAAGCAGTCATCGAGTATTTCACCTATTGTAAGACCTGGGTTGAGAGAGCGAGTAGGATCTTGGAAAATCATACGAATATGACGACAATGATCTTGCCTAACACCATCGTCTTCTATGGTTGTTCCATCTAGCAAAATTTGCCCTGTTTCGGCTTGCTCTGCACCGGCTAATAGTTTTGCCAAAGTGCTTTTACCTGCGCCAGTTTCACCTATAACGGCGATGGTTTCACCTTTGCCTAAGCAAAAAGATATATCGGTCAATACCGGTACATTTTTTCTTTTTAATAAACCGACTCTAACGCGATAGGTTTTGTGCAGAGACTGAACTTTTAAGATGGGTTGCATTTCTTATCTTCCTTTAACAAAGGGAAGTGGCAAGCAAAAGTATGACCATGAGATTTTTTTTGCTTAGGAGTAACCACACACTGCTTTTGAGCTTGTGGACACCTTGGCCCTAAGCGGCAGCCTATAGGTAAGTGCTGTAATGGTGGAATAGTGCCTTTAAGTGCATAAAAACTCTCTTTATGGGCAAGACCTTGTGCGTAATCTGGCAAACTTTTTACTAAGGCTTGTGTGTATGGGTGCAGCGGGGCATTAAACACTTTCTCTGTGGGCCCTGCCTCTACCATCTGACCACAGTACAATACATGCATAGCGTGTGACCAAGAGGTGATTTCTTCGAGTTCATGAGAAATCATCAATACAGACATATTTTTGAGCTGATTGAGGCTTTTTAATAGTCTAAAAACCTGTGCTCTTGTCGTGCTTTCAAGTGCCGTAGTCGGTTCATCGGCAATTAACAACTTTGGGTTTCGAGCAATTGCCATAGCTATCATGACTTTTTGGCAGATCCCTTCTGAAAGCTCATGAGGGTAGCTATCAGCAACACGCTTATCGTCTTTGATCCCCACTTTATGAAGTAGCGCTTTGACGCGTTTTTTTCTTAGTTGTCTGCGCACTAAAAAGTTACCACTTAATGACTCATCAGGGATTGATTCTGAGACTTGCTCAAACACTTTTGCAGTAGGATCAAGGCTTCTACTCGGCTCTTGATAGATCATCGCAATATCTTGGCTGACTAGTTTTCGACGTTTTTCGGGCGGCAAGCGCATTAAGTCGACCCCTTGCCAATGCATCCTATCGGCTGTGACACGCCAGCGTTTATTTAAAACGCCAACAATGGCTTTTGCGATTAAGCTTTTACCTGAGCCTGACTCGCCAACCAGTGCATGTACTTCGCCTTCTTTAAGACTCAAATTCACTTTATCAACCGCGCGAATAACGCCATTTTCGGTAGGTAGCTCTATGGTTAAGTTTTTGATGTCGAGTAAATGCATCAGTCAGCCTTACGATCTTTCAATACTTGTCTCAAACCATCACCTACAAGGTTCGTCGATAAAACAGCGATAAATAACAGCACACCAGGCAAACCAACAGTCCATGGGGCCAAATAGATTAAGCCGAGGTTTTCAGCCAAAATAGCACCCCATTCAGTTGTCGGTGGCTGAGCTCCTAGTTTCAGGAACCCCAGTGCTGCAATGTCCAAGATAGCCGTTGAAAGTGCCATAGTGAAAATAACCACAATATGCTCGTAAATATTTGGAAATACGCCTCGAACGAGTATCTTCCACTTGCTGGCACCATCTAAGCGAAAGGCACTGATGTAATCTTTACTAAGCTCTTCTACCACTAAATTTCGGATTGAATGCACGTATTGAGGAAGTAAGGCCAAAATAATCGCCCAAACGGTATTGAGTAAGCCAGGCCCTAAGATAGCGATGATGATGATAGCTAATAACAACGAGGGAATAGACAAGGTGATGTCTAGTAAATGATTAAAAAAGCTTGAGCGAATACCTTTACTCATACCTGCTAGCGAGCCAATAATGACACCTAAAGCGGTGGTAATTAAAGCTGCAATGATAGATAAACCAAAGGTGAACGTTGCCCCGTTCATCAGTCTCGACAGAATATCTCGGCCAAGGTCGTCGGTGCCGAGTATAAACCTTACATCACCAGCATCATGCCATGAAGGCGGGAGTAAGAGTGCATCAGCATGTTGCTGATTTATGCTGTAAGGTGAAATAAGTGGCGCGAACAGCGCTAATAAAGTAAGTGCAATAAAAATCCACAAGCCAACAAGCGCAGGGTGGTTAGCCTTGAACTTCTTCCATAAGCGAGAAAGGGGCGAACGGTTTGACTCTTCACTAAATAATTTAAATTTTGCCATGCGCTTGATTCCGAGAAATAGGGTTTAACACGGTATGGCTAAATTCAGCAAACATATTAGCGAAAATAACAAACACAGACACAGCTAATAAACCACCTTGGATCGCTGGGTAATCTCGTTGATATATACTTTCAATCAACCAGCGGCCAACACCTGGCCAAGAGAATATCACCTCGGTGATCATGGCAAGTGTTAACAAAGTACTAAACTGTAGACCGATTTGCTTAATCACAGGCAAAAGTGCATTTCTAAGCGCATGATGCAAAATCAACTGACGACGGTTTAAGCCTTTAGCGCGAGCAGTTTTAATATAGTTTTGTTCAAGTACATTGAGCATTGAGTCGCGAGTAAATCGAATTAACACTGTTGTCGGATACATAGCGAGTACAATGGTTGGTAATGCCAAATGCTTTAATGCATCAATGAATGCAAAGCCACCGTATGGAAAGCCCTGCGCGATAATATCGATCAAAATAAAGTGGCTATAAGGCTCAATTTCATAAAGTAGGCCAATTCTTCCAGACATGGGGAATAAACCTAACCCCAAGCAAAACACCATAATAAGCAATAAAGCTAACCAGAATATGGGAATAGAAAAGCCCATTAAGGTGAGTGAGTTAATGACTTTATCAGGCCATCGTTTGTGAAAAACTGCGGCAATGACACCTGCTGGAATACCGAACACAATAGCAACAACGAGTGCATAAACACATAGTTCAATCGTTGCAGGAAAGAGCAACAAAATATGTTCAAAAACGGGCTGACCAGATGATAGAGAGTAGCCCCAGTCGCCCTCAACGATACGGCCAAGAAACGCACTATACTGCACAATGATGTTCTCTTCTAACTGGTACTTATCGGCCAATGCTTGTGACTGCGCATAACTATTATTTACTTGGCCACTGAGATTTGTAAGCACATCACCCGGAAACAAATAGTTCAAAGAAAAAGTAAATGCAGTCAGAGTAAGCAGCATGAACAGTAAAAGGCTTAGTCGTCTGAATAAATACTCGCGCATTACTGTTTCCTTGCATTAGCTAAAGAGATCCCACCAAATGGTTTCAGGTCGATCCCTTCAACCTCTTTACTAGATGCTTGAAAGCGCATGCCGTGCGCAATTGGCACAAGCGGGAGCTGGTCAATGATCATGGCTTGAGCTTGGGCATAAAACGCTTTTCTTTCTTCGATATCTGTTGTGTCGAGCGCTTTAGTTAGCAGTAAGTCAAATTCTGGATTGCACCAATTCGCCGGGTTTTTATCACTGAAAGTTGCTGTACAACTCAATAGTGGACTAAAGAAGTTATCGGGATCTGGTGTATCAGCAACCCAGCCAAGCAATACACTATCATGCTCATGTTTACCAATACGTTCAATAAATGTATTCCACTCGTACTCAACTATTTTCGCTATCACGCCAATTTGTTTTAAATCGCTCTGAATAAGCTCTGCCATTTTACGGGCATTGGGATTATAAATTCTCGATACAGGCATTGCCCAAATTGTCATTTCAAAGCCTTCTTCGTAGCCAGCCATATCCAGATATTTTCTTGCTAAGGTTGGGTTATAGGTCGGCATATTGTTTTGTTCAGCAAACGCCCAAGAAGCCGGTGGTAAATAAGATTTTGCAATTTGACCATTGCCATAAAAAACAGCTTGTAGAATTTTATTGAAATCAACAGAGTGGGCGAGTGCCTTACGGACAAGAGAATTATCAAAAGGCTCTTTTTCGGTATTAAATGCCCAGTAACCAATATTTAGGTTTTCAGCTTTATCTACGGTTATATCAGGACGTTTGCTTAACACCGCCAATTGTGAAGCACTTGGGTGCGCGGTGACATCACATTCTTTCGTCAACATCTTGGCAATGCGGCTGGTGTTATTGGTTGTGATATCGAACACCAATTGCGACATAGCAACTGGGTGTTTCCAATAGGTTTCATTCTTATGGTAACGGACCAAATTATCTCGAAGGTATTGCTTATATTTATAAGGACCTGTGCCTATCGGTTTATTATCAAACTGAGATTTATTTTCAGCGGCCGCAAGAATGTCTGCGTATTCCCTAGAGGTAATCACGGCAAAGTCAGTTGCTAAGTTTGATAAAAAGCTGCTTTCAGCATTAAACAGTTTAAATTGCACAGTGTAATCATCGACTTTGATAATCTCTTGTATCAGCTGATCTAAACCGACACTTTGAAAATAAGGGTAAGTCGCATCGCCAACAAAGTGATAGGGGTTATACACATTGAATAAGCGGTCAAAAGAAAACACTACGTCATCTGCTGTCATTTCTCGGCTAGGCGTAAAGTAATCCGTGCGATGAAATTGCACGCCTTTTCGTAAATAAAAGGTGATGGTTGTGCCATCGTCTGACACCCCCCAAGATTCAGCAAGCTCAGGTTTAAATTCTGCAGTATCTGGATCAATGCTGATTAAGCGGTCATACAGCTGGTTTGCAATGAGATCTATGGTTGACCCGGTCGTTGTGACTTGTGGGTTAAATGTCATAGGGTTGGCTTCAGCACAATAAACTAACCCTTGGTTTTTTTCATTTAACTTCACATTAGGCTTATCTATGCAGCCCATTAGCAAAGTACACAGCGTGCACAGCAGCAGTATTCGCACGATTTAAGCCTCTTGTTTCTGATCTAACAGATTGTATTTTTTCAGATAACCTCTCAATTGATGATACGTTAAACTGAGCATTTGTGCAGTCTTCTTTTGGTTAAATTGACTATGTTCTAACGCTTTTTTGAGTAGTTCAATTTCATAGTCGTTTGATAGAGTTTTCAAATCGCATGGGAATGAAAAATTATTCTCAGCTTGTTTAGTTTGCTCAATAACTGTATCAGTTGAGGCTTCAGCCGCTGCTGGGGTTATTACTTCTGGGGCGCGTTCAATATTTGTAGGTGCTTTAATACGCTGAGCAGGACGATATGGGCTTTCAAATGGGTCGAATATAATTTCATGAACAGGCAGTTGCTCGCTACCATGTCGGTATAAGCTTCTTTCAACCACATTTTTTAATTCACGAATATTACCTGGCCAATCGTAATCTAATAGCTTGTCCATGGCTTTTTTTGTAAAGCCACTGAACAGTGCCCAATCAAGATCTCGGGCCATGTTTATGGCAAATTGCTCAGCCAGTAAGACGATGTCCTCCCTTCTTGCACGAAGAGGTGGCAGCGTGATGACATCAAATGCGAGGCGGTCGAGTAAATCGTGACGAAATTCACCATTATCAGCTAAAGTGGGTAAATCTTCATTAGTTGCACACACTAATCGTGTATCTACTTTTACAGTACTTTTACCACCGACACGTTCAAACTCACCATATTCAATAACACGCAGAAGCTTTTCTTGTACCATGGCAGAGGTGTTTGCTAGCTCATCCAAAAATAATGTCCCGCTATTTGCACGTTCGAATCGGCCTTCATGGCGTTTACTTGCGCCAGTAAAGGCACCGCTTTCATGACCAAATAATTCACTTTCAAGTAAATTCTCATTAAGGGCCGCACAGTTTAACTTAACGTAGTTCTGATCCCAACGTTCAGATAGATAATGAAGGCGGGCTGCAATAAGTTCTTTACCTGTCCCCCGTTCACCGATGATTAATACGGGTTTGTCTAGTGGAGCAAGTTGTGAAACCTTGTCTAGCACAGCTAAAAAGCTGTCTGATTGGCCAAGTAAATTATCCTGTTGGCGAAACTGACTCATATTGCCTAACTCTTAGTTATTTTTGCTAACTATTAGTGTATTTTAAAAAAAGGTTGAAAAAAAGCAGTTTTTGAAATTTAATAAGGTACTGATTTTTATTGTTTTTATTTGCTGTGAAAGTTGGCAAGCAATTTGATACTACTTACTCAGTTAAATTAATTGAGTAACCGAAGAGGTAAAGATTATGGGAATTTTCTCACGTTTTGCAGACATTGTTAATTCAAATATCAATGCCATCCTTGATAAAGCAGAAGATCCAGAAAAAATGGTTCGCCTCATCATTCAAGAAATGGAAGACACATTAGTAGAGGTTCGCTCTACTTCAGCTAAAACACTGGCTGAGAAGAAAGAATTAGCACGTCGTGTTGAGCAACTGAATCAAGAAGCGCAACAATGGCAAGAGAAAGCTGAGCTGGCACTGGTTAAAGATCGTGAAGACCTAGCTCGTGCAGCACTACTTGAAAGACAAAAATCATCAGATGCGGCAGCAAGTGTTGAAAAAGAACTTGAGCATGTAGAGTCTCATATTGAGAAATTACAGCAAGAAGTTGCAACACTTCAAGATAAGTTAGCTGATGCTAAAGCGAGACAAAAAGCCATTGTGTTGCGTCAGCGTTCAGCTGAGTCTCGTTTAGAAGTGAAAAAGGCATTAGACAGCTCAAAAGTCGAAGATGCACTTAATCGTTTCGAGCGCTACGAAAGCAAGATCGATGGACTAGAATCACAAGTAGAGGCTTATGATTTAGGTAAAAAGTCACTATCGGATGAAATTGCTGATTTACAAAAAAATGAGCAAGTTGATGACGAACTAGCGGCTTTAAAGAAAAAGCTAGCAAACAAAGAATAATAGGTACTAAGTGCCTGCTAAGGCGGGCACTGACACAACAGGTTGAGTTATAGGAGTATTGATGATGGATTTAGAGATTCTAGTTGCCCCAATTATGATTTTTATGGTGATTGTTGCCCCACTTTGGCTGATTCTTCACTATCGCAGTAAGAAACAAGTTAGCCAAGGACTGAGTGAGCACGAACACCGCCAATTGATAGAATTGGCTAATAAAGCTGAAAAAATGGCTGAACGCGTTGAGACTCTTGAAGCATTGTTAGATCAGGAGTCACCACAGTGGAGACGTAAGATATGAATAAATTGAAAAGAGAGTTATATCGCGACCCCAAACGTGGAAAAATAGCAGGCGTATGTGCAGGTTTAAGTGATTACTTCAACATGGAATTGTGGCTGGTTCGCATCCTGTTTATCACAGCTGTATTGTTATCTGGGGGGCCTTTATTCGTTGTCGTGTATATAGCCTGTTGGTTTATTCTCGATAAAAAAGAGCCGAGCATGTCTCAAAATACGGGCAAATTTGATGAGATTGATCCAATTTCAGTGAAATTTAAAGTATGGCAAAAAGGTGAGCCACCTCGTCAGGCGTTATTCGACTTAAAAGATCGCTTAACCCGTTTAGACGGTCGTATTCAAAATATGGAAACTTATGTGACATCAAGTGAGTTTACTGTGTCACGTGAAATCAATAAGCTGTAATACCAATTGCATTGAAGCTTTGTTCGCTCATAGCAGCAGATAAAAAGTTAAGGAACTATCTAGTTCGTTAGAATGGACATTTAATCAATAAAGTTGGTATATCCATCATCTTCAAGCGAGTGCGGCTAAATTTTAGTGTAGGCCGCACGCTTTCCTAACAGGGAGTGACACTGTTATAATGAGTCCGAATTTATTCAGCCACGCGAACCTTGATAAACTCAAACAAAAAGCCCAAAAGACCCTCCATCGTAGCTTAGATCAGCATGTAAAGCTGGCCGTTACCGGTTTAAGTGGTAGTGGTAAGACGGCATTTATAACAGCGCTCGTAAAACATTTAACCACACAAACCAACAAACAGAATTTACCTTTTTTTGATGTCGTGAAGGATGATCGCCTGATTGCAGCCAAACAAGTGCCGCAGTCCGCGTTAGACATTCCTACTTTTGATTACCCTAGTGCCATTAATTGTTTATTGAATTCTGAGCCCTGCTGGCCTGAATCTACAAAACGCATCAATACCTTAACGATTGCTATTCGATACGAAACCAAGCATGGCTTAAAGCAACATGTCTCACCGCAAAGTACCCTTTATTTAGAATTGATTGATTATCCGGGAGAGTGGTTAATTGATTTGCCTATGCTTGAGCAAGATTATGCAAGTTGGAGTGAATCAATGCTCAGCTTGTTTGAAAAGCCAGAGTACAGCGAATATACGCGGCCATTTCTAACTGAGCTCGAACAATTCAATAGTAAAGAAAATATTGATGAGCAAGTGCTTAAGCAACTATCTAATTGTTATACTCAAACGTTAAAGCAGTTAAAAGCACAGACGCAGCTCGCTTATCTGCAACCAGGCAGACAATTGATCCCTGGCGATTTAGAAGACGCCCCCATCTTATTGTTCTTTCCGTGCCGTGAGAGTAACGACAACGAAAATAGTCAATATAGTCATTTAGCCAGCCGCTTTGAGGCGTATAAAAAGCAAGTTATCACACCTTTCTATAAAAACTACTTTTGTGAATTTGACCGTCAGTTGGTACTCGTTGATGTTATGAGTGCTTTAAATGATGGCCCGCAGTCTTTGCTTGAGCAAAAACATACACTGCAAGCGGTGTTGCAATCCTTTAATTACGGCCGCTCTAATCTAATTAAGCGTTTGTTCTCACCAAAAATTGATAAAGTGCTTTTTACTGCCAATAAGTGCGACCATGTGAATGGCACTCAGCAAGTGGCCATAGCGCAGTTATTGCATGACTTGGTAGGCGAGCAAGCCAATGATATGCGTTTTAATGGCGTGCAGATTGAAACAATGGCGATGTCAGCAGTGCAAAGCACTTTGGCGAAGCGTATAAAAGAAGGCGACAAAGCCTTAGACTGCATCTATGGCAAGCCACTCAATGAAGATGAATGGCTTACTTATTTGCCGCCAGAACCGCCAAACCACTTTATTACTCAAATTCAGTGGCCAGCTCATGGCTTCGAGTTTATTTCATTTGCGCCATTACCAAGCGCCAAAGGCGAGTTAACTCATACCCGTTTAGATCATGCTCTACAGTTTTTAATTGGAGATAAATTGCAATGACAGACAATCAATCAGCTCAATTAAAACCGGGTAGACGAATTAATGTCGGTGATGTCGGCGAAACCCAAAAAGAGTTAGAAACAGGCAAGCGCTTTGAAATAGTCGAAGAGCTAGACGTTATTGATGAAAGCAGTGAGTTTGAACAAGAGTTAGAACCCGTATTTAAACCTAAAACCAGTCGCTTCAATTTCAAAGGCATTTTCGTCATTAGCTTATTGTTATTAATCGCTGTTGAAACGGGTTATACCATTATTGAGGCAATGCAAGAGTCTATATTGCTAGCAGGGCTTTATGGCTTTGTGCTGACGACTGCTTTATTAGTGCTGAGCAAATTCTTATTCAAGGAAGCGGTTTCATTAAAAGCGCTAAAACAGCAAAACCTGCGCCAAAATGATGCGCTTCGGTTAATGAGTAGCACACAAATTGGTGAAGCAGAAACCTGGATACAACCCTTACTAAAGCAACATACCGATGCAGAAGTAAAAGAATTTAAAGCCTGCCTAAAACCGCACCATACTGACAAAGAAGTTTTACAGTTATATCAAACAACCTTACTGGTCAGTAAAGATGAGCAGGCAAAAGCAATCATTAACCAACATGCAAAAACGTCAGCGCTTTTGGTGTCTCTCAGTCCGATGGCATTACTTGATATGCTTTCGGTACTGTGGCGTGGTATTAGCTTGATTGAAAAGATAAGCCAACACTACGGTATCAAACTGGCGTATCGCAGTCGCATTATGTTGTACAAGCAATTGGTTAAACAGATGTTGTTTGCTGGTGCGTCCGAATTGGTATCTGACTTAGCGGCGACCAGCTTGGGTGCTGAGTTGCTGGGTAAGTTGTCAGCGCGAGCTGCACAAGGCCTCAGTGCAGGCGTGTTTACAGCGCGCTTAGGCTACAAAACCATGGAGTTATGTCGACCGCTACCTAAGTTAGAGCAAAAGCAATCCTTGTTAGGGCAATCAGCACAAGGTATTTTATCTGCTTTATTAGAGCGTACCAAAACGTCTAAAAATGATTAAACTGACAACTTAACTGTACGATTTTTAGAGGGTTTTGCTCGTCTAGCCGTCTTAACATCTGGCTTGCTTGTGGAATTTTACTTGCTGGATTATTTATTAGTTCATCAACAGACTAATAATAAATTCATAGGCAATAAAATGACGAAGTATCACGACAACACTAATTGCATCCATAGCCCAGTTCATTTTGACGACCCACATGGCGCGTTAACCGCGCCACTATACCAAACATCTACCTTTCAATTTAAAGATGCGGCTCAAGGTGCGGCGCGCTTTGCAGGTGAAGAAGCGGGTTACATTTATACGCGCCTTGGCAACCCAACTACCCGTGAGCTTGAACAAAAACTCGCCCAGCTTGAAGAGATGGAAGATGCTGCAGCAACTGCAACAGGCATGGGGGCGGTATCTGCTTCTGTATTGAGCTTTTTAGAGCAAGGCGATCATTTAATTGCATCTAGCGCATTATATGGTTGTAGTTTTGCGCTGTTTTCTCACATGCTGCCTAAGTGGGGCATTGAAGTGTCATTTGTAGATATGACCAACGAAGCAGAGCTTTATGCAGCTGTTAAACCAAATACTAAAATGGTGTTTGCTGAAACACCGATCAACCCAAATATGACGGTGATTGATTTAGCGATGCTGGGTCAGTTTGCTAAAAAGCATGATTTGATCAGCGTGGTGGATAACACCTTTATGACACCGCTACTGCAAAAGCCAAAACATTTTGGCATAGATATCGTGATCCACAGTGCAACTAAATACCTTAATGGCCATGGTGATGTCGTCGCAGGTGCAGTATGTGGTTCGCAAGAACACATTGAACTGATAAAGCTTACGGTATTAAAAGACATTGGTGCGACCATCAGTCCACATGATGCGTGGCTGATCAATCGTGGTTTAAAAACACTGGCTGTGCGTGTTGAAAGGCACTGTCAAAGTGCACAAAAAGTCGCTGAGTTCTTAGATGCACACCCTAAAGTCAGTGAAGTGTATTATCCTGGTTTACCTTCTCACCCAGGTTATAAATTCTTGGGTGAGCAAATGAAAGGGGCTGGTGGCGTTATTGCCTTTGAGATCGATGGCACCCTAGAGCAAGGTGAGCGTTTTATTAACGCGACTGAACTTTGTACGTTAGCGGTGAGCTTAGGCGATCCAGAAACACTCATTCAGCATCCTGCATCGATGACACACTCGCCGTATACCAAAGAAGAGCGAGAAGCTGCAGGCATTTCTGATGGTTTGATCCGAATTTCTGTTGGTTTAGAAGATGTTAACGACATCATTGCTGACTTGGAACTGGCATTTAAGCAAATTTAACGTAACCTAAAGTTTACTAAAGGGGCTTTTAAGTCCCTTTTTAAATAGCTGTGTTTTGATTTGTTTACACTGTTGTAAACAAATGACTCCAAAAAATCGAGTTTTAAGGATTGCTTGAAACATCTCATCTATTAATCTTTTGCTTACTTTTCCCTAGTATCAAGTCAACAAGTTGAAGCGCTCAAGCTGGGGCAAGAGCGAACTAACAGCGAAGGTTATTATGGCTAAAGCAAGTAAATATGTATCAAAGCAACCTGATGCAAATGGCATCATCGCTTGGACCGAAGAAGAAAATAAAATATGGTCTGAGTTGGTTGCACGTCAATTAAAGTGCATTGAAGGCAAAGCATGTAACGAGTACATGGAAGGCCTTGAGAAAATAAATTTACCGCACGACCGTATTCCTCAGCTTCATGAGTTAAACGAAGCATTAGGTCGTGAAACAGGTTGGCAAGTTGAGCCTGTACCTGCACTGATTGATTTTGATGAATTCTTCAGATTATTGGCGAACAAAAAGTTCCCGGTAGCAACCTTTATTCGCTCTCGTGAAGAGTTTGATTATCTGCAAGAGCCAGATATTTTCCATGAGATTTTTGGTCACTGTGCCATGCTGACGAACCCTGCATTTGCAGAGTTTACGCATAAATATGGTCAGCTAGGCTATGCCGCTGAGAAAAAAGATCGTGTATATCTAGCACGCCTGTATTGGTTCACGGTTGAGTTTGGTTTAATGCAAACCGAAGACGGTTTACGTGTTTATGGCGGTGGTGTGCTTTCAAGCCCAGGTGAAACACAATATGTATACTCAGGCACGCCAGAAATCAACAAATTAGAAGTGCTAGACGTATTACGTACGCCATATCGCATTGATATTATGCAGCCTCTGTACTACACAATTAACTCAATTAATGATTTATTTGATATCTCACAAATGGATATCATGGCGTTAGTACAAGAAGCAAAAGAATTAGGCTTATTTGAGCCAAAGTTTCCCCCTAAAGAAAAATTAGCAAGTTAAGGATTTTGTAATGTCTGATTTAAGTGCACAAAAATGTGAAGCGTGTCGTGCGGATGCGCCTAAAGTGTCAGATGAAGAGTTAGCGGTATTAATTAAGCAGATCCCTGATTGGGTTCCTGAAGTGCGTGATGGCATCATGCAACTTGAGCGTGTATTCAAGTTCAAAAACTTCAAGCAGGCATTAGAGTTCACTAACAAAGTGGGCGACATGGCTGAAGAGGAAGGTCACCACCCAGGTCTTCTAACAGAGTGGGGCAAAGTGACAATCACTTGGTGGAGCCACTCTATCAAAGGTCTGCATAAGAACGATTTTGTGTGTGCAGCGAAAACAGACGACGTTTTCAACGCTCTATAAGACTTCAACATATCATTTAACCAAAGCGCCTTTTATGGGCGCTTTTTTTATGGCTGAAACTTAAACTCTGGCACTTAGCACGTCATTGCTCTATCATAACTGTTAATTTATACAGTATATAAATCTAACAATGAAACTCTATATCGCTGAAAAACCGTCATTAGGCAGAGCCATTGCCAATGCGTTACCTAAACCTCATAAAAATAACGATGGCTTTATTGAAGCGGCGAACGGCGATATTGTTACTTGGTGTATTGGCCATTTATTAGAACAAGCAGAGCCTGAAGCATACGACCCTAAATTTAAAAAATGGTCGATTGCCGATTTACCAATCGTACCTGAGCAATGGCAGCTAGTAGCAAAAAGTAAAACCAAAAAGCAATTTAATACCGTTAAAAAGTTAATTAAATCGGCTAAAACCATTGTCAACGCGGGCGATCCAGATAGAGAAGGGCAGCTTTTAATAGACGAAATGATTAACTTTTGTGGTGCCACTAAAACGCAAAAAGAGCAAACTCTTCGTTGTTTGATAAGCGATTTAAACCCCTCAGCAGTCAAGCAGGCCATCAATAACCTCAAACCTAACCTCGACTTTTTATCGCTGTCGGTTTCAGCGCTGTCTCGCGCTCGTGCCGATTGGCTTTATGGTATTAATATGACACGCATGAGTACCATCAAAGGGCAGCAAGCGGGTTATCAAGGCGTGTTATCTATTGGTCGAGTGCAGACGCCGGTATTGGGCTTGGTTGTATACCGTGATTGGGAAATTGCTAATTTTGTTTCAAAGCCGTTTTATGAAGTCGAAGCGCAGTTAAACACCCAAGCAGGTGCGAGCTACATAGGTAAATGGCAACCAAGCGAAGCCTGTCAGCCTTATATGGATGAAGAAGGTCGCGTGCTGGTCAAAGGCTTAGCCGAAAATGTGGCGAGCAGAGTTAAAAACCAACCGGGTGAAGTGAGCAAAGATAAAAGCACCCAAAGTAAAAAATCGCGCCCCTTGCCGCATAGTTTATCGACACTACAAATAGAAGCAGCAAAAGTATTTGGCATGAACGCCCAGTTGGTACTTGATACCTGTCAGAGTTTGTATGAAAGACATAAGCTGATCACTTATCCCAGATCAGATTGCCGTTACTTACCAAAAGATCATTACAAAGAGCGCAGCTCAGTAGTGGGCGCTATTGATGCCATTAGCGATAAACTAAGTGCTTTTACAGACAAAGCGAATTTAGAGATAAAATCATCAGCTTGGAACGATAGCAAAGTCGGAGCGCACCATGCGATTATTCCGACCTCAAAAAAGTCGAGCGGCGCGCTGAACCAAAATGAGCAAAACGTTTACTACTTGATTGCAAGGCAATACTTGGCACAATTTTTTGAGCCAAGTATCTACGCAGAGCGAGAGATTCATACACTTATTCAAGGTGGGTTATTTACCTCTAAATTTAAATGTCTGATTGATAAGGGTTGGGAAGTCTTATTCAACAAGCAAGAAAAAGGAGGGGCTGAGCTTACTCAATTGCCAATACTGAAAAAAGGTGAGCAAGTGCAGTGTGTTGATGTACAGGTTATCGAAAAGCATACGTCGCCGCCAAAGCACTTCACCGATGCAACATTACTCACTGCCATGACGGGAATAGCCCGATATGTGACCGATCCTGAAATTAAAAAAATATTGAAAGAGACCGATGGCATCGGCACAGAAGCGACGCGTGCAGGGATCATTGAGCTACTCTTTAAAAGACAATATTTACAACGTAAAGGCAAAGCCATTCACTCTACCGAAATTGGGCAAAGCGTGATAAAAGCGTTGCCAGAAAGTGTCGGGCGCCCTGATATGACCGCTGTTTGGGAGCAATCTCTTGAGCAGATCTATCAAAAGTCTCAATCGTATAATCAGTTTATGGGCTCAGTTGAAGTGCATTTAAATCGCTTATTACAAGACACACAAACTGCGACTTTTCAAGGATTAACAGGTAAGGGTAAAGCCAGTTTTAAGCGTTTTAAAAAGGGTAAGCGCAGTGCGGGTAAAGGTAAGAGCGGTGCTAAATCTCCTCGGGCGAAAAGCAAGGCTTGAAAAAGCGATAAGAGTCGCAATATAGTGAATAATACATAGATTTAAGAAGTGAATTATGGACAACCAAATTCAATTAACACCTGAAAATATCCAGCAGGTTCTGGCTGAGCAAAGTGCCGATAAACTGGTTCTAATGACGTTCTTCAGTGTGCAGCAGCCTGAGTGTATTGAACAAGCGAATATTTTATCTGCGCTAGCACAAAGTTACAAAGAGCACTTACTCATTGCAACAGTAGATTGTGATACACAACAAGCGTTGGCATCTCAATTAGCACAGCAAGTAGGCCTTCAAGCGTTACCAACGATAGTGTTATTAAAAAATGGCGCGCCAGTTGGCGTATTACCAGGTCCTAAAAGCGATGCTGAAATTAAAGAGGCATTGGCTGAACACTTACCAAGCCCTGAAGTTTTATTACTTGAGCAAGCAAAACAAGCGCTAGCAAATGACGATCAAAATGCGGCGTTTAACTATGCCAAGCAAGCCTATGCGATTGACCCAGAAAATACCCGTGTGAAACTGGTACTGGCTGATATCTGCATTCAAATTCAAAAGTTTGAAGATGGTCAGGCGTTACTTGATAGTGTTGTCGAATCTGAACGCGACCCATATTATCAAAACCTGCAAGCTAAGTTGAATGCGGCACAAAGTGCACAGGAATCTCCAGAGATCATTGCTCTGACCAAGCAATTAGATGCGGACCCTGAAAACAAAGATTTAAAAGCACAACTCGCTACGCTACTGGCTGAAGCTGGTAAAAAAGAGCAAGCGCTTGAGCTATTATTATCTGTGCTAAGAAAAGACTTAAATTTTGGTACTGCGAAAAAAGATTACCTAGATTTGATTGCGAGTCTACCAGATGGTGATGCGCTGGCAGGTGCATATCGTAGAAAGTTATACAGCTTACTATATTAATTGTAAGTATGTTGTAAGCACAAAAATGGCAGCTGATATAGCTGCTATTTTTTGTTTTAAGAGCCCGATATAAACTAGGTTCTACCGAATAGAGATAACGGTTGCAGCGATTTTATATCGCGTTTTCTTATCTTAATTTTTAAACTTTAAACGTCAGTAACAAACCAGATATTTTGTTTGCACTTTCTACCAACTTAGCCGCATCTTCCGCGACTTTATAACTCAGGGTTAAATTCTCACTGCCGTGATGGGTGATTGTGGTGATATTGTCGTTAATCTCCACACTCACCATTTGCTGTTCTTCTGCAGCCCTTGAAATACTTTGTGCAGCATTGGCAATCTCGCTTATTTGATCAAAAATCACTTCTAAGGCTTGTTGGCTGGTTTGGCTTGCATCGGCGCAGTTAGAAGCTCTGTCTTTGGTGTTCTGCATCACTTCTGACCATTTATACAAAGTATCTTGTATTTCTTTGATTGATGCGTAAATATGGCTGGTGGCACTTTGTGTACGAGACGACAGAGCTCGAACTTCATCGGCAACCACTGCAAACCCTCGGCCATGTTCGCCCGCTCGAGCAGCCTCAATCGCTGCATTTAGTGCCAATAAGTTAGTTTGCTCTGCAATACCTTTGATTTCAGTCATGACTTGGCCAATCTTATCGGTTTCCTGAGCCAGGGAATTTGCTGTTTGCGCAGCTTCATCTACTTGCGTGGCAAGCGAGCTGACCATATCAACGTTTTCGAGCATGGTATTTTTAATTTCTAAACAATGGTGTTGCGTACTATCGACTTTGTTGGCGGTATCGGCGATGCTGTTTGAAATTTCACCAATGGTTTGGCTCATTTGTGACATTGCTGCAGCCATTGATCGTAAGCGCTCACTTTGCGCTTCAATTCCCTTTTCAGTGTTAGAAGACTTTTCATCAAGTCCGGTTGCGATATTTTTGAAAGTAAATGCTGAATCTTGCATACGGCCTAAAACAGTTCGAAGCTTGGCTTGTAGCATACCCAAATTAAATTCAGCGTTAGAAAAGGGCGTCGCTTCGCAGTAGACATAGCGAGAGACCGAATCGAATTGCTGTTGCTGTAATTTGAGCTTGGCAGGCACCACAAGCAGTTCATCATAGTTAATGAACAAAATGGCCAGCATGGTGACAATAGACGCAATACCGAGTTGCCAACCTGAAAATACGAAACAAACAAGCGTCAGTAGTAAAGCGATGATTGTCGAAAGGGTTTGCCTCAGCGCAATTTGCTCACGCCAGTGCCAAACCTTTTTACCTTGATTTATTGCATCATAAAGAGATTGTGCTCTTTTCTTAAGCTGCTCTGAAGGCTTAACTCTCACCGATTGATAACCAACCAGCTGGCCATGCTCAAAAATAGGTGTGACAAATGCATCTACCCAGTAGCAGCGGCCGTCTTTACAGCGGTTTTTTAATACCCCACGCCAAGAGTGACCTTGTTCTAAATTTATCCCAAAGCTCTTTAAACGCCGCTTTCGGCATATCAGGATGGCGAACAATGTTGTGGTTTTTCCCTACAAGCTCTTCGGCACTAAAACCGGAAACGGCACAAAATGCTACATTTGCATATGTAGTGACACCGCGTCAATCGGTAGTCGAGACAAGTTGTTGCGAGTCATCAAAGGTTACTTCTTCATTGATGATTGACTGGCCACGACGCATGATTTTCTCCATAGGGTTCAGCATAAAACTGTGTTAGATTATAAGGCTATAATGCTTTGTGTAATAGTAGGAACATAGTATGCCTGTGCAAGCAATAAAATATGGAGTAGATGAGTTCGGCGCTGCGGATAAAATTCAGGCAAAAACATGTGTTCTACCTGAGCTAAATGACACTCAAGTGCTTATTAAAGTACATAGCAATGCAATGAACGCTATCGATTTGAAAACGCGTGCAGGTTTAGGCTTTGTTGCTCAAGCAAAAAAAGCTGATGATTTTCTACCTTTAGGCTATGACGTATACGGTGTTGTAGAGCAGTGTGGCGCTCAAGTCTCTGACCTACAAGTGGGGCAATATGTCGCAGGCATGGTGGGATTTGCCAAACAGCCCGGCTGTTACGCTGATTATGTCACTGCTGAAGCAGACGAATTAATTGCATTTGATGTGCAACAAAAACCAGAAGTCGCAGGTCTATGTTTAGCAGGTTTAACCGCAATACAGGCCCTGAGAAAGTTTTCAAGCTCACAGTCAACTCTTTACATAAATGCCCCAACAGGCGGAGTAGGTCATTTAGCAATCCAACTAGCCCAATTACAGGGTAAAGACGTGATTGCAGTAAGTAATCGTCCTTCACATGAACTGTTACAAAAGTTAGCTGTAAAGGTTGTTGATTATGAGACATTCTTTTCACAAAAGCGTCAAGCACAAATACTCGATTTAGTCGGTGGTGAAATCGGTGAGAGAATGGTCGCGAATTTAAACTCAGGAAGTGAAGTGGTGACTGTACCAACCATCAGTGCCCAGCAGATCGTTGCGGCTGCAAAACAAAGTGACATTACGGTTTCTGGTATTGTGGTAGAAAAGAATAAAGCTGATCTAAATGAATTGATGACTGCGTATCGTGGTGGCGATTTATTTATCCATGTCGATTCGACTTTTGCATTGCAAGATATCCAGCAAGCGCATGAATACATGGAAGCGGGGCAGCATGCAGGCAAGATAATTATTAGTCTTAGTTAATAAATATTGCTTGAGTATTGGGGATGTGCCCCCATTGATTGAACATTGCCTATTGGCTTGAGGATAATTTTTTGAATACACCAGAATTAAAGACTCGCTTAGAAGCACTCTCTGCAGAAGAACACCAGCAAGCCATTAAGGGCATCAAGCGTGGTATTGAGCGAGAAGCATTAAGGATCAACCCAAATGGCTCTATCGCTAAAACGCTTCATCCACAAAACGCTGGGCATCCGTTAACGAACTCGCATATCACCACTGACTTTTCAGAATCATTACTCGAGTTCATTACCCCTGTCAGTGAAGATCCAAAAGAGACGCTAGCGCAACTGCAAGACTTACAGAAATACACCCTGAGTAAAATGGGCGACGAGCTATTGTGGCCTATGAGTATGCCTTGCTTCATTGAAAACCAAGATGATATTGCCCTAGCGTATTTTGGCGAATCAAACATTGGTAAAATGAAAACTCTGTATCGCGAAGGTCTAAAAAACCGTTATGGCAGTATGATGCAGGCTATCGCCGGTGTTCATTTTAATATTTCATTCCCAGATACTTTGTGGGATAGCCTACAAAAGATTGAACAAAGCACTGCTGAGAAACAAGCCTTTATTTCTGAGAAATATTTAGGCCTTATTCGAAACTTTAAGCGTGAGCTTTGGTTAATCAGCTATTTGTTTGGCGCTTCTCCAGCGCTGTGTAAATCATTCTTGCAGGGTAATAAAAGTGATCTTCCGTTTGAAACTTTGGGTAAAGGCACGCTTTACTTAGAGCACGGTACGGCATTACGACTAGGCGACTTAGGGTATACCAACAGTGCTCAATCGTCTTTAAAAGTGACCTATAATAATCTAGATGAATACATTGCAGGCTTACGCGAAGCAATTGGTTGTCACTCTGATTTGTATGGTGATTTAGCTGATTATAAAGCTGAAACGCCGCAGCAGTTGAATAAAAACATTCTGCAAATCGAAAATGAGTTTTACTCGCCTATCAGACCAAAGCGTAATGCACAGAGCGGTGAGACTCCGACTCAAGCTTTAGCAAGGGCTGGTATTGAATATGTCGAGATCCGCGCTTTAGATGTTAATCCTTTTTCTCAGACGGGGATCAGCCTAGAGCAAATTCACTTCTTGGATGTGTTTTTAACTTATTGTCTGCTAAAAGACGCGCCAGCATTAAGCTGTGAAGATCAAAGATTAACTGAAGCTAATTTACAAGCCGTGGTGAACTTCGGTCGTAAGCCGGACCTTGAGCTACAACGTGATGGTTCACCTGTTTCTTTGAAAACATGGGCAGACGAGATTTTTGCAGAGTTAGTGCATGTGGCTCAGTATATGGACAAAGCAAATGGCTCAAACGTGTACCTGAGTGCAATCAAATTATGGCGTAAATGCATTTCTGATCCGAATAAGACACTATCAGGTCAGTTCTTATATCAGCTTAAACAAAACCAACAAGATGGCGGTAGCTATGCAATCGAGTTGGCGAATGAGTATAAGTTAGCGCATCAGTCTCAGACATTTGTAACCTACTCAAACACCAGTCTCGATGCAGATGCAGTCGCTTCTCACGAAGCACAGCAGCAAAAAGTGTCTGAGGATAATTTAACTTTTGTGGCCTTTTTAGATGATTATTTTGCCAATGCTTAGGCAAAAAAAAGCGCAGCTTAATTAGCTGCGCAAATATTAAATCAGGGATGAAACAATGCTAAACCACTGCATTCATAAACTAAGACTTGTGCGATCTAGATAAGTTCACTAAAAAATGAAAAAAATAAAAAAAAGTTTTCTCACCTTATCTTTTGCTGCTGTTTTGAGCGGTTGTGCTACTGCGCCTCCGAAACAACCAGACAATATTTGTAAGATCTTCGAAGAAAAAGAAGATTGGTATTACGATGCGCGTGATGCCCAAGATAAATGGGGCTCACCTAAGCATGTTCTCATGGCAATGATGTATCAAGAGAGCTCGTTTCGACATGATGCAGCGCCACCAATGGAATACTTTTTAGGATTTATTCCAACTGGCCGAGCAAGCTCTGCATATGGTTATTCACAAGCTAAAACGCCCACATGGCAAGATTATATTCGAGAAACAGGTAATTCAGGCGCTGACAGAGATGACTTCGAGGATGCCATTGATTTCATGGCTTGGTTTGTTTACAAAACACATAAAGTGAATGGTATTTCTAAATGGGATGCCTATGCCCAATACCTAAATTATCACGAAGGGTGGGGTGGGTATAAGCGTGGTACTTATAGAAAGAAAAAGTGGTTGATGGCCGTAGCAAATAAAGTGAAGCATCGTGCTGGTCGCTATGGTGCGCAATTAAAAAGATGTGAAGCTGAATTAGATAAGTCTTGGTTTGAGCGTTTGTTTTCATGATAAATTTAGAGTGTGTTAACTAGCACTTTTAGTAAAGTACTTTTAATCAAAGCTGACCCATTTTTACAAGATAAGTAACGAGTATTGTTTGGGTATTAGCCTGTGTATTGTTTTCTCGAATTGAAAGCGGAACGGGTTTTTTTTGTTTATGTATTTTCGAATTCTACTAAGTCATTAGCTCAATACTGTTATTTTAGTACAGTCATTATCATCGATTGGTTTACTATTTTAGATGGGCTATATGCCTGAGATGTTTGGTTTTTGTGTTCGGTAACTCACGGATGATGGTTTTTTCAAGGAGTGGTTTGTATGGTTTGGTTGTACCTGTACATGAAAGAAATACATTCTAGTTATCAAAAATGGCTTAGATCATCATGCGCTCTTGGTTATCTCTTATTTTAATATTCATATTTCTTACTGTGGGTTACTACAGTCGCCTTTTGATCCAACCGTCAGTATCTAGCTCTGCGTTGAAAGTCACTTCAGAACCTGAATCAATCAACGCTAAGGCCACTAAGTCAATCATAGCTGATAAGTTGCCGCAGCAAGATGTTTCAAACCATGCGATAAATGATTTACATGTAAGCAGTGGTCAGTTAGAAACCGTTATACCTGTTCGTTGGAAACAGACAGGACAATTAAAAGCGCATTTTAGCCGTTTAAAAAATATGGCTGATCAAGGTGATATTGATGCAAAATACATTCTTGCTAAAAATTTAAGGTATTGTTTTTTTGCACCGATTGACGATTTTGCATTGCAAGCGAAGCTAGAAACTCAGGCAAGTTACTCTGACGCCAGTGAAGCGATTGATAATACACTCGCGCAGTTCGATTACTGTGAGGCGATTAATCAAGACCAACGTCGGCAGTTTTACTTTTATCTTGAAGATGCAGCAAAGCAGGGCTCTGTCGCTGCACAACAAATGTTTACAGGTCTAACCGCTAAGTTTTACATGCATTCACAGGGGTTGGAGGATCTGCCGAGGGATGAATTTATCCAGTTACGAGATAAATTCAATCAACAAAAAGTCAGCTATTTAGAACAAGCATCAAAGCATGGTAGTGAAAAGGCGTTAATTAAATTATCGGATTTATATCGTTCACAGCAAATTGGCGATAACAACTTAAGCTTAGTAAAATCGTACACACTTGATCGTTTAATAATGGAGATCACAAATAATAATGAACTGTATAACCGTTATGCTTGGTTTGAGCAACGACAGTACTCTCAACTCTCAGAGGAAGAGGTAATAGAGGCGAATAGTATGTTTGATGATTGGCTGGCAGAAATTCATAAAAATGGCACGCTTTACCCTAATGAACAATAAAAAATAGAATAAAAAAACGCTTTAATTCAAGCTTTATTTTACAGGGGAAGATAATAAGCTTATGTATTTATTTATAAAATGATTCCTGTCATTTTATCGTTCGGTATGGTTAATGATGGTTTATCGACAGCCTTCATGATGATGAAATTAGAGAATGAACATAATAATCACTGTCTTATAAACTGCTCAGGACTAAGGTGGCAACTGTTGAGAGCGCTATTCAGAGACGTTCACTCTGTGCTTGTAAACACAAGTTTGAGAATACTAAAGTTAACAGGATAAGAGTACATTCTTATAGATAAATAGATTTTCTGGTATCACAAAAAAACCTTCTTTGGGATTGAACTCAAATTCAATAAAAGTAAAAGCCGAATTTACAGAAACTCGGCTTTTCGATTATGGCTGTTGTTACTTGCTGGTATCTCTTTTTTGAGGAAACACCTTAACCTGCTTTATCATATTTTCTTTTATTTCAATGATCTCTATTGGGTATCCTGCGATACGCATACCCAACGAGGTTTGCGGAATATCTTCTAAATATTCAACAATTAAGCCACTTAAAGTTTTAGGGCCTTCTGTTGGTAATTCCCAGTTCATTTCTTTGTTAACTTCACGAATGTTAGCCGTGCCATCAACCAACACAGAGCCGTCAGACTGTACGTCAACTTCTTCACTCGCTGCACGAGTTTGTGTTGTTGTGAAATCACCCACAACATCTTCAAGAATGTCTTCAAGTGTGACTAAGCCTTGAATGTCACCGTATTCATCCACAACCAAACCAATACGTTCTTTGCTTTGTTGGAATTTTAAAAGCTGAGTATTTAATGAGGTGCCTTCAGGAATATAGTAAATTTCACGCACTGCACGTAAAAGGGACGGTTTATCGAACTGCTCTTTGGTTAGCAGTCGAAGTGCATCACGTGAGTGAATAAAGCCGACTGCATCGTCAATCTGGTCTCGGTACAGTAATACGCGAGTGTGTTGTGCATTGGTTAAATGTTTGGCGATGTCTTTCCAATCGTCATTAATGTCAATGGCATTAATTTCGTTTCGTGGGATCATGATATCTTCAACCGTAACATGATCTAAATCGAGAATAGA
Organism: Pseudoalteromonas sp. MTN2-4; assembly: GCF_042848605.1. Classification (NCBI taxonomy): domain Bacteria; kingdom Pseudomonadati; phylum Pseudomonadota; class Gammaproteobacteria; order Alteromonadales; family Pseudoalteromonadaceae; genus Pseudoalteromonas; species Pseudoalteromonas sp. MTN2-4. The sequence continues at coordinate 679,080 of NZ_BTGK01000001.1, read as the reverse complement.
CGTCAACATGTTTTGGTGATTACTAGGGAGTAATGCACTGGACTCATTTACCACTGTTTTTAGCTCTTCTTTACTTAAGCTATGTTCTTCAATGTCTTGGTTTGAAATACCAAACAGCTTAAGAATGCCATTGGTGATCCAGTTAATTGCAATAACGAGTGGGAATAGTACTTTTAGCAGTCCTTTTAAGATCAGAGAGCTTGGGAAAGCGATTTTCTCAGGGTGAAGTGCTGCAAGTGTTTTAGGTGTTACTTCAGCAAAGATAAGGATAATAAAAGTAAGGCCAAATGTCGCAACGGCTAGACCAACCACGTCACCAAATAAACGAATACCAATTATGGTTGCCACAGAAGATGCAGCGATGTTGACAAGGTTATTACCTATTAAGATAAGGCCAATTAATCTATCAGGACGTTGTAGCAAGCTACTTACACGTTTAGCACCTTTATGATTTTCTTTTTCTAAGTGTCTTAGTCGATATTTGTTTATCGACATCATGCCTGTCTCTGAGCTTGAGAAATAAGCTGAAAGCAAAATAAGTAAGCCCAAAATCGCAAAGAGCGTACCGGTTGATATGTCGTCCAAAAGAGGATCCCTTTTCTAATATTGAATAGGTATTAAGCGTTACTGAAAGTACTGAGTCAAGTTAAAACTTTACTAGAATCACTTCTTGTATGAATCTGCTACCAAAGTAGGCCAAAGTCACCAGTCCTGAGGCGCCTATAATAGCAAAAACCACAGGCTTTCCACGCCAACCAAAGCGATGATGACCCATCGTTACAATTGCAAAAACTAACCAAGCGATAATAGACAGAACGGTTTTATGGATGACTTCTTTAGCAAACATACCCTCTAGAAAGATAAATCCAGACATGAGTGCCAATGTAAAGATACCTGTGCCTACAGTAAGCAGTTGGTAAAGTTGTCTTTCAACCAACATAAGAGGTGGTAGGTGGCTGTTCATAATGGCTAGGTCTTTCTCTTTAAGACGTTTATCTATATAGAAGAATTGCACTGCATAAAGTGTGGCGATAATTAAAATACAATAAGCGAGCAGTGACAGTGAAATATGTACAACGAGCCCTAAATCCACATTAATACTTTGCATAATAATATGATGGGGGATAAATAAGCTGGCTATTAATAAAATAGCAGCAAAGCCATAAACTACAGGGAGTAACAGAGTAGCAGGGAACTTCAATGAAACAGTCGTGACGCTCACGACAATTACCCAGCAAGTTAACATAGCGACATTAACAGTGCTTAAGTCTTGCCCATTATGGGTAAAAACTGAATTTACTAACACTAACATATGCGCCAATATAGCGCCTGTACTGAGTAGAACCGTTAGCTTTTGGCTCGGCCCTTCTTTATGAAATAGGCGTGACAGTACATGCCCTGTTGCTAGAACATATAAAAGGCTGGCAAGTAAAGACAGGCTAATGATCAACATGTTAAATGTAGTCCAGATGTTAGTATCCTTGTTAAAGGCTATTGTATTTTATGCCACCGTTCTTGCAAAGAGGTTATAAAAAGAAACTTTGTCTTTACTTGAATACTGTATTACTCGCCTGCATATCAGTATAATGCGCACAATTACGATTTATTGGAACCTAATACATGTTTGAAAATCTCCAAGAACGCTTAGGTAAAACGTTAAAAAACATCAGTGGCCGCGGCCGACTTACCGAAGACAATATTAAAGAAACCCTCCGTGAAGTGCGTATGGCACTGCTTGAGGCTGATGTTGCATTACCGGTTGTTCGTGAGTTTGTTAAACAAGTAAAGGAACGTGCGGTTGGTGTTGAAGTAACGAAGAGCTTAAGCCCGGGTCAAGTCTTCATCAAAATAGTACGTGAAGAACTTGAAAAAGCCATGGGTGAAGCCAATGAGGAACTTAACCTAGCTGCGCAGCCGCCAGCGGTATTAATGATGGCGGGTTTACAAGGTGCGGGTAAAACCACCAGTGTTGGTAAACTGTCTAAGTTCTTAAAAGAGCGTAAAAAGAAATCAGTACTTGTGGTGAGTGCTGACGTTTATCGTCCAGCGGCGATTAAACAGCTTGAAACGCTTGCTAACGAAGTTGATGTTGAATTCTTCCCAAGTGATATTTCACAGAAGCCAGTTGATATCGCCACCAATGCGATAAGCCATGCGAAGAAGAAATTTATTGATGTTGTAATTGTCGATACTGCAGGTCGTTTGCACGTAGATAGCGACATGATGGACGAGATCAAAGATCTTCATGCAGCAATTAACCCAGTTGAAACCTTATTCGTTGTTGACTCTATGACGGGTCAAGATGCTGCGAATACTGCAAAAGCGTTTGACGAAGCGTTACCACTAACTGGTGTTATTCTGACTAAGACCGATGGTGATGCGCGTGGTGGTGCTGCATTATCAATTCGTCATATCACGGGTAAGCCTATTAAATTTATCGGTGTTGGTGAGCGCACTGATGCACTAGAACCTTTCCACCCAGATCGTGTTGCTTCGCGTATTTTAGGCATGGGTGACGTACTTTCATTAATCGAAGAAGTTGAAATGAAAGTCGATAAAGACAAAGCAGCAAAAGTTGCTGAAAAGGTCTTTAAAGGTGACGGCTTCACGCTAGAAGATTTTGCAGAACAACTGCGTCAAATGAAAAACATGGGTGGCATGATGGGGATGCTTGATAAGCTACCTGGTATGTCTAACCTACCAGATGCAGTGAAAGATCAGGTGGGTGACAAAACTTTCAATCAAATGGAAGCAATCATCAACTCAATGACACCGAAAGAGCGTGCTCGTCCTGACTTAATCAAAGGGTCTCGTAAAAAGCGTATTGCAGCCGGTTCTGGTACTCAGGTACAAGACGTCAATAAACTGCTTAAGCAATTTACCCAGATGCAAAAGATGATGAAGAAGATGAAGGGCAAAGGCGGCATGATGAAAATGATGCGCAACATGAAAAACATGATGCCACCAGGCATGATGGGTGGTGGCCCTAAGTTTTAATTAAAACTTTATAATTGTATTACAAAGGGAAGCAACCGAGAGGCGCTTCCTTTTTTTGTTTTAAGCTTACAGGACGCTAACTAAGCGCTTACAGCCTCTGCTTGCGATCTTGCTGCTTTTGTTAATCTCACTAGCTCTTTACGCACTGACATACCATCATGACATGGCGTTTCAAATTGAATGAAATAGTTTTTCTCATCTGCTCTTAGATAACAGCCATCCGATACGAGCGTTGTCATCACTACATCATCGGCTTCAATATTATGAATAAGCTTAAGAATGAGTTGATTGGCATCGCGGTGATCTTCGTTCATGTGCTCTACCATGCGAGCTTCATCTTCAAGCGAAAATTGCGGCGCTTTTAGTTGCCACTCATTTTGTTCAATCCAGAAGATGTGGCCAAAGCCCCCGATGTAGCGAACACGCTTTACTTCCATTCTCCAAAGCTGAAAATCATGGGCTTGTCGGTACGATATGGCTTCTGGATATTGTCGTTCGTATCTCGCCAGTAGCAATTCAGATTCTTCTTTTGGTACTGGGGCCGCATCACCAACCACTGTAACGCGGGCATGAGCATTCTGATCACCTTGCTCTGCAGCATCAAATACAGTGGCACACATTCTACTGTCTTCACTCAAGTTTCGTGAGTGTTGCGCAATCCCTGCAATATAAAAAATAAGCCGACCTTGATTGTCTGTCATAAATGGCGACACAGACCCAAAAGGATAACCTTGCAGGTTTTTTGAAATTGTTGAGATCACACAAACATGTGACTGTCTGACTAAAGTGCGTGCTTCAAAAGCTGCCTGTTCACGCATTTTGGGCTCCTGTAAGAGGTTCTGAAAAAATCATAGGAATTGAAAAGCTGGGATGCTGGTTAATTTGCATGCCAGCTCTATATATAGGTTGTAGTATGTCTGTTTTAAGGACATGTTGCGGACTACCATCTTGATGGATATATCCATCGTGCAGTAATAAAACCCTATCCGCATATAATGACGCGAGGTTCAAGTCATGCAATACAGCAATGACGGTATTGCCTTGCTTTGCAAATGCTTTCGCTTTACCTAACGTACAATGTTGATGGTGTAAATCTAATGCAGAGGTCGGTTCGTCAAGCAACATGAGTTTGCCTTTGGTATCCGTTTTATGAGCATTGAGTTGCGCCAAGCATCGTGCAAATTGCACTCGTTGAAATTCTCCACCCGATAACACAGTGACATCTCTATTTGCTAAATGAGCCAAAGAGAGCATCTCAATGATTTGAATTACGGTGTCGGCCTGCTCTTTGGTACTTTCTTGATACGGGTAGCGGCCCATGGCAATCAACTCGGCTGCACTAAACGCAAAATTGACGCGATTATTTTGCAATAGCATCGCTCTTTGTTTTGCCAATGTATTTGGGTCAAAGTCAGATAACAGCTGATTGTATAAAGTCACCTGACCAGAAAAAGATAAATCATCACAAATTGCACTCAATAGTGTTGATTTTCCGGCGCCATTTTCACCCAGTAATACAATAAATTCGCCTTGCTTTGCGTTAAACGACAAGTTCTTAATAATATGCTTATTGCCGCGTGTAATATTAAGGTTATGACATTCAAGCATGCATACCTCGTTTTTGTTTAATTAATTGGTAGATGAAAAAAGGTGCGCCAAATAATGCGGTCACAATGCCTATTGGTAATTCAGACGGGGCAACAATTAAGCGTGCTATCCAATCAGCCAGCAACATTAACAAACAACCCAGCAGCATACTCAGTGGCAGCATTTTTCTTAGATCTGGACCAACTAGTAGTCTTGCGATATGCGGCACTACCAGCCCAACAAAACCAATCATGCCACCCATAGCAACAGCACCGCCAACGCCGAGTGCTACGAAAAAGACGACTTCTGTTTTCAGACGTTTTACATTGACGCCCAAATGTCTTGCGTCACGTTCGCCCAGCATAAGGGCATTAATTTGTCTTTTTTTCATAAGTAAACAGAGTGTGCTCACTATTATAAGTGGTGCACCATAGGTAATGGCTGACCAGCTCGCACCACCCAGAGAACCCATTTGCCAATACGTCATCAAACGCAGTGCACTGTCATCGGCAAAGAAGCTAAAGAGTCCAATTATCGCCATGGCTATCGCATTGATGGCAACGCCGGCGAGTAGTAGGGTTGTTATTTGTACTTGCCCTTGGTGGTTGGCTAGGCGGTAAATAATACTGGTAATCGTTAACGCTCCGACAAATGCAGCTGGCGCAATCATGGCTTCATTAATGAAGCTTACTTTTGGCGCGAGTGCAATGACGGCAATCGCTGCGACAGCCGCACCGCCAGTCACCCCCATTAAACTCGGATCTGCGAGTGGGTTTCTACATAAGGCTTGTGTAGCGGCCCCACTGCAAGCTAAAACCGAGCCGATCAGAATGGCCAGAACAAGTCTTGGTAAGCGAATTTGCGATACTACGCTAAGTTGCAATGTGTCGATGTCGGTTACAAAACTATCGGGCATTAACCATGCAATTGGCATTTTCCAATCCCAACCCACTGGTCCCGTGCTTAATGAAAGCCAAGCCAAGAAAAAGAGTGAGATGGCACTGAGCCAATACCATTTTAAGTGCTGGTTAGAGTGAAGTGTAGGAAGCGCAAGAGTGGTCATAGTACATTTTTAAGGTGAAATTCATTTAATGTCGCGATAGCTTCTGGTAAGCGTGTTGTCATACCCAGTGCCATTAAGGAGTCCATAATAAGTAGCCGACATGCTTTTGCAGCTGGAATTAACGCAAGTGCAGCCTGTTGGCAAAACTTTTCAGCGCCGCCAGCGCCATTTACAACATGGCTAGGTGCCACCAAGAAATCAGGGTTACTCACTACTAAAGATTCGCGGTTAAAAGGTTTAAAGCCCTTATGTTGAGCGAGGTTACGCACGCCTGTATAACTAAAAAGTAAATCAGGCACCGTTTCTTTGCCTGCGACCATTAACCCTCGCTCACCAGCTGAAAGAATAAATAATGCTTTAGATTCAGAAAGGGGGGCTTTGGCTGGCAATGCTTTTTTTAGTTGTGCGATAAGCTTTTGCGCGCTTTCTTGTTGGTTTAAATCAGTGGCGACTTGATTGATTAATTGAAAAAGCCCATCTACATGCTTAGGTTTGTTATAAAGCTTGAGTGCAACACCTGTACTCTTTAATTGCGTAAGTACTTCGGGGCGACCTGTACCTTCTAAGGCAAGTATAATTGTTGGTTGTTTTGATAAAACGCCTTCGGCAGCCAGATCTCGATAATAACCTACTTTAGGTAAAGCAACTGCTTTAGGTGGCCAAGTACTTGATGTATCTACAGCGACTACTTTCTCTCCAGCGCCAAGTGCATAGACAATATCTGTGATGGTGCCACCTGCAGTTACAATTCTTTGTGCTGAGCTATTAAAGCTAATGGTTAAAAGCAGTAAACCAATAGAAATAATGTGTTTCATTGTTTTCTCTTGTTTATAAATTTTAATAGCACTCATAGTCATAGCTTTGGTTCTATGAGCAAATTGCTAAATCCCTCTACGTTATTTCATCCTCGTTTACTGATAATACCTATCAGAGTTCTTAAAATCTACATAATAATAAAAACAATTATCATTTGTGATTAATTTAAAATGTGATTATAGTGCTCTCGAAATTGATTCGTTCTTCCTGTTTGAGGTAAAAAAATGTTTAAGAAGACACCCATTTCGATCAGTATTACTGCAGCTGTATTAACTGCATCATGTTCGTTTATTACTGCGGCTGAAGAAGCTCAGTTTGAAAAGCAAAGTGAAGTTATTGTTGTGTCAGGCTCTCGAATTGAGCAAAAACTGGTTGATGTTGCGGGCTCAGTGAATGTCGTTACTGAACAAGAAATTGAACGTGAGTTGGCAGTGGACTTAAATACCGCATTTAAGTATCAAACAGGGATTACAACATCGGGCTCTACAGGTGAAGCTCAAGCGCTCAATATTCGAGGTATCGGCGGAAACCGTGTGGTATATATCAAAGATGGCCGTCGTGTAAACGATGCTTATATAGGTGGAGCTGGCTTACTTATTGGTCGTGGATACTTTGATATCGATAATGTTCAACAAATTGAAGTTGCCAAAGGTGCCGCGTCCTCTTTGTATGGTTCTGATGCGCTTGGCGGTATTGTTGTTATCTCAACCAAAGACCCATCAGATTATTTGGCGAATGACACCGCATATGCGCAATTAGGGTTGGGTTATTATGGCGTTAATTCTGAAAAGAGTTTTTCAGCTACGTATGCTCAGAAAGTAGGTGAGATGAATGCGACATCAATTCAATTAACGAGAAGAGATGGTAGAGAAGCGCAAAACTACCAAGAAAATCTGCCAGGCTTTGATTACACCTCGAATGCTGTATTGATCAAATCAGAATTTGATATTTCAGACAAAGAGCGTTTATTGGCAACGGTTGACTTTTTTGACCAAGAAACAAAGCAAGTTATAGCAGCCACAATTAATGAGACAACGGATCAGAATGAAAGCCTATCTGTGTCTTTAGCATTTGATAGCGCGAGTGCGACTGCTTTTTACGATAATTTAAAGGCACAAGTCTATTACACCAACTTTGAGCAGAAGAGCGACCAACTACGCGCAAATGACGGTAGTCGCAGTAGAACTGGTCCTTACACTGATTACAATGACTATCGATTCGAGCAGTCTATTTTGGGAGCTCGAGTTGTACTGGATAAAAACTTAGAAGTAGCAGGGTTAAACCACCAATTCGTTTATGGTTTCGATTACGATAGTTATGATACAGCTAGGCCACGATATAAAACACGACTTGATGCGCAAGGGAACAAACTACTTGATAAAGAAGGGCAGAAAACCTTTCCTGGTGCAGATACAAGTATGCTCGGGATATTTGTTCAGGACAATATAACGCTTATACCTGATTCTTTAGACCTTAATGCTGGTATTCGTGTAGATAGATATGACATGACGCCGAAAAAAGATGCCTTGTATGAGGGGGCTGAGTTTTCTGATATTACTGAAACGGCGTTATCACCAAAACTTGGTTTAGTTTATTCTTTTTCTGACAATCTTAACCTTGTTGCACAATACGCTCGAGGCTTTAAAATTCCACCACATGACCTTGCATATCAAAGCCATGGTGTTGAACCGTTTTACCAGATTTTACCAAATTCAGAACTAAACCCTGAAACCAGTGACAGTGTTGAGTTTGGCGTTAAAGGTGATTTTGAGTCACATGGTTTTACTATTACCTTGTTCAATACAAAATTCGAGGACTTCATAGGCAATAAAGTTGTGCGTGTGGAGCCAAGTACCATTCCAAACATGCCACCAAAAACGTATTACCAGTATCAAAATATCAGTGAGGTCGAAATAAAAGGGCTTGAGACAACTTATACAGTGTGGGTTAACGATAATGTCTCATTTGATACAGGCCTTACTTTTATAAATGGTAAAGATAAAGAAACCAATGAGTACTTAAATTCAATTAGTCCGCTAAATGGCTTTGTGAAAGCCCGCTATGAACAAGGCGATTGGTCAGTCACAGGAGCGTTTAAGTTTGCCAAGCGTATGACAAAGGTACCAAATAACGACATGGTTCAAACATCAGGGTGGGGGACTGTTGATTTATTTGCTGATTATGACTTTGGTGGAGTGAAGTTGAATGCCGGCATATTCAATTTATTTGATAAAGCATACACCCCTTATGAAAGTGTTGCAGGTCAAGCTGCAGACGCTGATTTAACACAATTTACGCAGCCAGGAAGAAACTTTGCTCTCAATGCAAAAATGACATTTTAAGGCTACTCTTCGTCACTAGATTTAAAAAACGGATGTGAGTTCTTACATCCGTTTTTGTTCGTATGACAAATTTATTAAGCTTTTCAACTACCAAGCAATTACAGGGAAGGTGCCTAAGAGAATAAAATCCAAAACAAACTTGCATTGTTGGAAAAAACTCGTACAATTCCCCAGCTTCCCAAATTGGGAAGCAAATCTTATTAATGAAAACAGTCAACTAATTGAGGACGGTATGGTAACTATTCGTTTGCAACGTGGCGGCGCTAAAAAGCGTCCATTCTATCAAATCGTGGTTGCGGATAGCCGTTTCTCACGTGACGGTCGTTTCATCGAGAAAGTAGGTTTCTTTAACCCAATCGCTGCGGGTCAAGAAGAGAAATTACGTTTAGATTTATCTCGTGTTGATCACTGGGTAGGTCAAGGCGCATCTCTTTCAGATCGCGTAGCTAAGTTAGTTAAAGACGCTCGTAAAGCGGCTTAATAGGCGTAAGTGTAACCATGAGTCAAGAAAACACCTCGATTATTGTAGTAGGTAAGCTTGGTGCCCCTTATGGTATTAAGGGCTGGCTTAAGGTGCATTCATTTACTGATGATCCCCAAGGGATCTTCGAATTCAGCCCATGGTTGATAGGGCAACAAGGTAAATGGCAATCTCTTGAAGTGAGTGACTGGCGTCGCCACAACAAGGGCTTTATCGCCAAGTTTGCGCAAGTAAACGACCGAGACGAAGCAATGGCTTTGACCAATGTGGAAATCTCAGTTGATTCAGCGCAGCTTCCTGAACTCCCTGAAGGTGAGTTCTATTGGCGAGATCTTATCGGCATGTCTGTTGTAACTGATAAAGGTTATAACTTAGGCACAGTCGATGACTTGATGGAGACTGGTTCAAACGACGTTTTAGTTGTGAAAGCAAATAAAAAAGATGCGTTTGGCCAATCAGAACGATTAATTCCGTTCTTAACTGATTCAGTTATCAAGGGTGTTAATCATGAAGAAAAAGTAATTACTGTAGACTGGGATCCAGGCTTTTAAATGAGCCAGCAAAAACCATTATGGGTCGGTGTTATTTCACTGTTTCCCGAAATGTTTGATGCGATTACCCAGCAAGGCGTAACGGGACGCGCTGTTAAAAACGGTTTAATCGAGTTTAACAGTTGGAATCCACGAGACTATGCAACTGATAAGCATAGAACCGTAGATGACAGACCTTATGGTGGCGGTCCGGGCATGTTGATGATGGTTAACCCATTAAAACAAGCTATTCTTGATGCCAAAGCGGCAGCAGGAGAAAGCGCTAAAGTAATTTATATGTCCCCTCAAGGGCGAAAACTAGATCAGCAAGGTGCAGCTGAATTAGCTGCATCAGAAAAACTGATATTAGTTGCGGGTCGTTATGAAGGTATTGATGAGCGGATCATCGAGTCTTATGTAGACGAAGAATGGTCCATCGGCGATTTTATTCTCAGTGGTGGTGAACTACCGGCCATGACACTAATCGACGCAGTTGCGCGTTTGGTGCCAGGTGTTTTAGGTCACAACCAATCAGCTGAGCAAGACTCCTTTTCGGATGGCTTGTTAGATTGTCCTCATTATACACGGCCAGAAACATTGGATGGTAAGCAGGTGCCTGCTGTATTACTCAGCGGAAACCATAAAGAGATAGCCAAATGGCGGCTAAAGCAGTCATTAGGCAGAACTTGGCTTAGACGTCCTGACTTGTTGCGTAACCTAGCTCTGACTGAGGAGCAAGCCATGTTACTTGCTGAATTTCAGCGAGAACATGAACAAGCTTGTGGCTAGAAGACAGTTACACCTAGGAATGTGAGAAATAAAATGGCAAAAGTAAACCAAAATATTATTAAAGAGCTTGAAGCTGAACAGCTTAAGCAAGACGTACCTGCGTTCGGCGCTGGTGATACAGTTGTTGTACAGGTACGCGTTAAAGAAGGTAACAAAGAGCGTCTACAGGCCTTTGAAGGTGTTGTTATCGCTAAGCGTAACCGTGGTCTACACTCAGCTTTCACAGTTCGTAAAATCTCGAGCGGTGAAGGTGTTGAGCGTGTATTCCAAACGCACAGCCCACTAGTAGATAGCATCACAGTTAAGCGTCGCGGTGCAGTTCGTCGCGCTAAGCTTTACTACCTACGTGAGCGTTCAGGTAAATCAGCACGTATTAAAGAAAAACTTAACTAATACGCGCGTTTTACTACGCTTTAAAAACAGGCCACTCTTTGAGTGGCCTGTTTTGGTTTATATGCCCAAAAAAACTATATCGCACTTTGTGATGTCATAGTCTTATACCAAGCCTCAATAATACTCAATCATTTCTAGGGACTAAAACTGACGCTAGCTTCGTTAAAAATTTCTTATTTAGAACAACTAAACTGCAAAATTTTCGCCTTGCTATCGACGAGTTTTCCTCGCCTCAAAATAGATCACTTAATTAAGAGGATTGGTATAAAATTAATTCATCCCTTCACTTTTATCTGTCATACCATCCTGTTAGACTAGTTGTAATTATTTATTTACTGGTGTTTATAAAAGTTTACAGTTATGACGGGTGAGCAAACATTAGCACAACTTCGAGCCGGCATTGATGAATGCGACAGTCAGCTCGTACAACTTCTTGCTAAACGCAACGCATTAACATCTCAAATCGGTGCTATCAAACAAGAGATAGGCGCACCTTTACACGCCCCTGATAGAGAAAGCATTTTGATCGAAGCAAGAAGACAGCAAGCTGAAGAGCACAGCGTAAACCCAGATCTAGTTGAAGATATGCTTAGGCGCATGATGCGTGAAGCATACGAAAATCAGCAAAGCAAGTTAGCCTGTAAAGCGCCTGAATTATCTCCTGTCGTGATTGTCGGTGGTGAAGGGGCGATGGGTCAGTTATTCGCTAAGCAGCTTACTCGCTCAGGGTATGAGATTCGTATTTTGGACCGAGCACAACAAGCCGATGCCGAAACAATATTAACTGGCGCTAAATTAGTGCTTGTGAGTGTGCCAATTAACGCCTTAGAAGAAGTGGTTTCGTCATTGCCAGCTTTACCTGATGACTGTGTCTTAGTTGATATTACCTCCGTTAAGCAAGCGCCTTTGAAAGTGCTTATGGATAGGCATACAGGTCCAGTTGTTGGTCTTCACCCAATGTTTGGCCCTGATATTTCTCATTGGGTAAAGCAAACTGTTGTGGTCTGTGAAGGGCGAATGTCTGAGGCATGTTCTGGTCTACTAGAACAGTTAAAAGTATGGGGTTGCCAGCTAGTCGAAATGGATGCGAAAAAGCATGACCAAGCCATGCAGATCATTCAGGTGATGCGTCACTTAACCACGTTCGTCTATGGCCAATTTTTGGCGAAACAGTGTCATACATTAGAGGAACTACGAAGCTGCTCTTCACCCATATACCAGCTTGAATTAATGATGGTCGGCAGGCTATTTGCTCAGTCCCCAGAGTTATATTCAGACATTATGTTAGCGCAATTTAATGATGTAGAAGGGTTATTAGCGAGTTACCAAGAAACCTTTGAATTGACATTGGATAAACTGAAAGCGGGTGACAAAGCGGCATTGATTGATTCGTTCTCAGAGGCAAAGCAATATTTTTCGGGCTGTGCAGAGCAGTTCTTAAAGCAAAGTCGTGGTTTGCTGAATAAAGCGAATGATGCCAAAGTGTTAGATTTATAATTCTACTTCTCTCTATCTCTCTATTAATTAAAAAACAGGATAAAACGAAGGTATTAAAAAGGCGCTTCATTCAGCGCCTTTTTGGATTTTACAGTTATCTAGATAGAGTTTTAAACTTCAACGGCTTGCATAGACTCACTTTGATAGCATCCTAAAATACGCACAAATTGAGTGTGATTTTTAAGCTCTTCTAGGGCGTTTTGCACATGCTTTTCTGCCGTATTAGCAAGTAAATCAACATAGAATACTTCTTCCCAAGGGTTGCCAGGCACAGGTCGTGATTCTAACTTCACCATATTGATGTTATGGGCTTTGAAGACCATTAGTGCATCGGCCAAAGAACCAACCTGCTGCTTGGTTGCCATAATTAGACTTGTTTTAGTTGGGATCTGAGTTGACACTTGTAATGCTTTGCGCGCCACAACAATAAAACGGCTGTGGTTTTCAGTTTGATTCGCAAGTCCAGCTTTGATGACTTCAAGGCCGACATTTTTACCTGCCTGCGCAGAACCAATGGCAGCGCCATTTGGTGTTTCTGATGCTTGCTTTAAGGCACTTGATGTCGAATCACATGTTTCATGCAATACATTATCTAACCCTTGAATAAAGCGGCTACATTGTGCAAATGGCTGAGGGTGAGCAAATACTTTTTGAATGTCACTTAACTCAGTGCCTGGCGCTGCTAATAAGCAGTGTTCAACAGAGTGAGTAACTTCACCGACTATGGTCACTTGGGCATGTTGTAATAAGTCGAATACTTCGTTGATACTGCCTGAGCTGGTATTCTCAATTGGTAAAAGACCATAATCTGCTTGACCTTTTTCAACATGCTGAGTGATTTGTTCAAAACTTTGACAGCCCATTTCAACTAACTTACCTGGGCGGCGGCTGAAGTATTTATGACAAGCAAGCTGGCTATAAGAGCCTTGTCCACCTAAATAAGCAACACGATGTGTGTCACTCAATGAATCAGGGTTTAGGCTCTTTTGTAATAATGCCTGTTGATTTAAAACCGAATCTTCCAAAATAGTTTGAAAAACACTGTTTACATAAAATGCATCAAGACCGAGTGACTTACCATAGTTAATCAGCTTTTCTAGCAAAGCTTGTTCTCGCTCTTCGTCGCGAACAGGTTTATTGTTCGCAATTTTATATTCCAAAACGCTATGGCTGATGCGACGGCGCTTTGCCAGTAACACCATTAAGTCTGAATCGATTTCATTTATATCTTTGCGTAAAGCATTTAAAGTATTTTCTGTCATAGGTCCTCATTCCCAGCGGCAAAAAAAAACCTCCCAGTTGGGAGGCTTATCTATTCGTAATCACGCGCAAACAGGTAAGCCTCTTCATCTAAAAAAGAAGCTAAAAAAGAAATAAGTTTTGCGAGTAATGAAATTTGTCATTGTTTAATTAAGAATTACTTAATAGATTGAGTACATTATTAACACAGGGGATAAGTGCATACAAGCACTACCTTAGTCTTTACCGGTATTTTTTTCTCATTTGTTGCGAGATTGTAGGCCCCTAACTTGGCGAAAAGGAAAACATTCTGATATATTGGGGAAACGATATCGATATAAAAATAACAATTTTAATAAGGGTTTAGCAGTGGTCAATCGTCGACCCCCTTCAAGGTTTGGTTTTAATTCTTTAAGCGTCAAACTATCGATTTTAATTTCGGCGGTGTGTTTGGTTGCGGGAATTTTTGCTGCTGCTTTCATGTTAAAGTCAGAAGAAAAGCAGCTTGTATTTGAAGAGTATGCAGATCTAAAGCGCTTTAGTACCCAAGTCATAAATCAATTCTCTAACTATCTTGAATTAAAAAAGAGTCTGTCTGAACAAACTGGTGCTGTTGTAACTAAACATCTTTTTTATGATGATCAGACCATTCAAAATCATTCACCATCTCCAATACAATATAAAGACGGCGCTTATCGAAGCACGGCATCGAATGGTTTAACGGCCGCCTATTTTGCAGGTGAATCTTTAGATGAAGTGCATAAGCAGTTTTTTGCTCGTTCAGAAGCGCTATGGGATATTATTGCGCCACCTTTATTACAAGACTTTTTTAACTTTTACATGGTGACGAACAATCAGTTTGTCAGGATATCTCCGCCCAATACGCTATTGAACGCAGCCCCTAAAAAAGGCTTGTTCGATGGTCAAACCATTGCCCAACTTAAACAAGAGCTAAACCCGACACGCGAAGCTGTTTGGTCAAAAGTGCACTACGACGATGTATGGAGTAAATGGGTCATCAGTATTCTTGTACCTCTTTACTTTGAAGAGGAATATCAAGGTTTCGTAGGGACAGATATTAGTATGGTGGACCTACTTAAGCACCTGCCAGTGCCAACTACGAATCAGGGATACTTAATTTTTGATGGTCAGGGCAATATTCTTGCTGCGCCAAATCTACAAAAAATCTTTAATACGGGCTCTGCTATCAGTCGCAATGAATTAACGCCAGCACTTGCAAAGGTTGTAGATGATACATTGAAGCTAAAGCTGCCAGACAGGCAGTCAGTTTTTGACTTAAAAGGTGAAACTCACCTTATTAATGTCACCCAACTTACAGAGTTAGGTTGGTATGTTGGCATTTACAAAAAGCGTGATTCAGCGCTTGCTGCATTAGAAGAGCTAAAAGTTAAATTCTTTGGTTTATTTGTTTTATATGCGATGTTCGTTGCTCTCTTATTGCATCAAGTGCTTTATAAACTGGTGCTACAGCGGATAAATAATACGGTCAGTGCAGTAAAAGATTTTGGTCGTGGTCAATGGGATATGCCGGCAATGCCTAATAATAATGATGAAATTGGCCTCCTAAATGCCACTTTCAATGATATGGGCAAAGAAATTAAAACCTTAGTAACGGGTTTAAACAATAAAATTACGGAAAAAGAAATAGCGCAAAAAGCGGCAGATAGATTGTCTAAAGCAGTTGAGTTCTCGGGTACTGCGGTAGTGATAACCAATGAGCATTTTCAAATCGAATACGTAAACCCAAAAATGCAAGAAATGACTGGCTACAATGAAGCACATTATGCCCGACAGCCTTTATTGAGCATTATTTCCAAAGAGATGTCGATACTAATTGAAGACATAGACCTTGATTTGCGAAGTCGAAATTATTGGCGTGGTGATACCATCCTGCAAGGGGTGACAAATGAACCTATTTGGGTGAGCTTAAGTATTTCTCCTATTCGTGATGAAAGCGGGCATATTTCGAGTTATGTGGCGTCAGCTCAGGATATCTCGTTTGTTAAAGAGAGCCAGCGCAAGATGGAAGAGTTGGCTTACTTTGATACGCTAACAGGCCTTGCCAACCGTACCTTCTTTAGAATGCAGTTGAAAAAGTCGATGGCATTAGCTGAACGTGGTCATTACGCATTTGCACTGTTCTACTTTGACTTAGATGAATTTAAACGAATTAACGATACGTTGGGTCATGACGCTGGCGATCGCTTACTAGTAGAAGTAGCCGATCGACTTAAAACCCGTCTAAGAGCTGAAGATACGATAGCACGATTAGGTGGTGATGAATTTGCCGTACTGTTAAGTGGCATTGAGAAACGAGATAATGCGATGGATGTTGCTCAGATGATCCAGCGCACACTGAACGTGCCAATTAAACTTGGCAATAATGAAGTGATTGTGAGTGCCAGTATTGGTATTACGCTTGCGCCTTTTGACAGTAAAGAAGAAGAGCAATTACTTAAACACGCTGATTTAGCCATGTATGAGGCCAAAGCAAAAGGGCGAAACACGTTCCATTTCTACTCTCAAGAGTTAGATGAAGCAGCAAACGAGCGCTTGTATATAGAAAATGAACTGCGCTCGGCTATTCGTGATAATCAATTCACTTTGCATTACCAACCACAGGTTGATTACCGTACTAATGAAGTGGTTGGTTATGAAGCGTTAATTCGTTGGGAGCACCCTGAAAGAGGGCCTATTCCACCGACTAAATTTATTCCAATAGCTGAAGCTACGGGTTTAATTGTTAAGCTGGGAGAGTGGGTACTCGAGGCCGCATGTCGCTTCTCGGTGAAGTTACAGCAGCAAGGCAAAGTTGGAAACATGTCAATTAACCTGTCTGCGAGACAGTTTAAAGATAGTAATATGAAACGCGTGTTGTCTGATGTATTAGCACGTACAAATATGCCACCTAAATTACTTCATCTTGAGCTGACTGAGAGTATGCTTATGGGAGATGTAGAAGCAGCAATTTCTCAATTACACCAAATTAAGGCCTTAGGGGTTTCTTTATCTATTGATGACTTTGGTACGGGTTATTCGTCTTTGAGTTATTTAAAACGCTTCCCAGTTGATATTCTTAAAGTAGATCGCTCATTTGTGAAAGATATTCCTGAAGACCCAAATGATATGGAAATTACTGCAGCTATTATCGCGATGGCCCAAAAGCTTAATCTTGAGGTTGTTGCTGAAGGGGTTGAAACGAAAGAGCAAGTAGATTTCTTAGCAAATAATAACTGTTATGTAGTACAAGGTTACTACTATAGCCCACCTATCCCAGAAGAGGCTGTTGAAGTCTTTAAAGTACAATAACAAAAGGGGGGGTTATTAGCCCCCCGCAATTTTGACCTTGAACTTCATCGCTTCTAGTATTTGTTTAAGCTTGTCTCGGTCATCTCCTTGTATTTCAATGACGCCTTCTTTTACTGCACCGCCTTGACCCATTTTACTTTTAAGTGTTTTGGCGAGTTTCTTTAAATCATGCTCAGACGGATCAATACCAACAACCAGCATGACGCCTTTCCCTTTACGGCCTTTGGTTTGCCTTTCAATGCGGACTGCCCCATCTTTAAATAGACGGACTTCAGGCTCATTGTTTTCGCTCTCAGGTTTAATACGGCCAAACTCAGTTGAATAAACAAGATTATTTTCAGACATTTTTCAGTGCTCTTTTGTTTCCATTCCTGAATAATAGCAGTTTCGTAGAGTGCATTGAACACATCTTGATAATGGTATGATTTTTATGCATTTAAATAAATTTTGATAATAAGTTTGATATTTTTTGGCGATTATTTCTAAACAAGTTATATTTAAGAACAACGGATGAATAACAAATTCGAACCATATTAGGAGGTTATAATGAGTTTGAGCAAGAGCGCTTCTGCCGATGGCAAAACGTTGACGATACAGATAAAGGGAAAGTTTGATTTCAATTTGGTTCAGTCTTTCCGTCAAGCGTATGCTGAGGTAGATGGGCAAACGGATAAGGTGATTATCGATTTGCGAGAAACTGATTATATGGATAGTTCTGCCCTTGGTATGCTTTTAAATATGAAGAAAACGTTGGGTGAATCTGTGTCGAGCATTACAATTAGTAACTGTCGTCCTCAGCTAAAGAAAATATTGCAAATCTCGCGTTTTGATAAAAAGTTTGATATCGACTGATTTAGATAAGATCCTACCTTGCGTATTTTAGTCGTTGATGACCAACCCTTAAACTGCACTTTGCTTAAAACCATGCTCGAGCAACAAAATTATCTGGTCGAGCTTGCAAACAATGGGCAGCAAGCGCTTGAAAAGCTGAACGAGCACTCTATTGATATCGTTTTGCTTGATGTCATGATGCCTGTAATGGATGGTTTTGAAACGGCACCTCTTATCAAGCACCAAGCTGGGGATGTTTACTTACCGATTATCTTTATTACTGCGCTTGAAGATCACCAAAGTTTTGAAAAATGTCTTGAGGTGGGTGGTGATGATTTTATCCACAAACCCTTCGATAAAATCATTCTTTCAGCCAAAATTAAAGCGCATGCAAGAACACGTCGTTTAAGCCAAGAAGCTAATAGGCAGAAGAAAGAGCTCGAATACCACTATAACCAAACTGAGCGTGAGCATGAAATTGTGGAGCACATTTTTAGTAATGCGCTTTCGCAGCAGAAAAACTTTCCAAACATTTGTGACTTCCATCTATCGCCAGCGTCTATGTTCAATGGCGACATGTTTTTAATGGCACAGAGTCCGCTCGGTGGTTTCTATTGTCTGCTTGGGGATTTTACTGGTCATGGTTTAGCTGCTGCAGTTGGGGCGTTACCAGCCTCTCGTATTTTCTATGCAATGGTGGCAAAAGGCATGGCGGTGAGCGACATCGCTTATGAATTAAATAATGCATTGGCAGAGTTATTGCCTGGTCATATGTTCTGTGCTGCAGCGATCATAGAGTTAAGTGAATCAGGGCGAAGTGTTTCAGCCTGGTTAGGTGGTATACCGGATATCTATTTAATAGATAAAAGCGGGGCGGTAATTAAAACCCTTGAGTCACAGCATATGGCATTGGGTATTCTAGAAGCTGATGAGTTCGAAAGGAATATTGTTCATTTTGAGGTTAATGACGCTCACCGGCTTGTTATGGCTACAGATGGCATTGTCGAGACAGAAAGTAAACAAGGTGAAATGTTTGGTGAAGAGCGTTTAAAAGCGACGCTTGCAAGCAGAACAAATATCGGCACCGAAGATATTATTTCTCAAGTACATCAGTTTTCTGGTCACAGTGAACAACAAGATGACTTGAGTATCGCAATTATAAACTGTGTTGCGAATCCGTTGGTTATCAATTCAGAAGTGAGTTACTCTCAGTTGCCATTTGACTTTCACGTTGTGCTAAACGCAGAACAAATGAAACGAAATGACCCCATTTTAGAGCTGGTAAACATGTTAAGTACGGTTGAAGGGGTTGATAATCACCGTTCAAATATTTTTCTACTGCTTTCTGAAGCCTATAACAACGCATTAGATCATGGGGTATTGGGGTTAGATTCAGAAATTAAAAATCAAGAAGATGGATTTTTTATTTTCTATCAAATGCGTGAAGAAGCATTGGCAAAGTTGCAAGCAGCTCGGATCGAAATAAGTGCAAATTACGAACCTCAGCATCAACACATTAGATTTACCATTACAGACTCTGGTACTGGTTTTCATGTAAAAGAAGATAGCACGGCTTCTTTGTGTCAAGAGCATGGTAGAGGGGTTGGCTTACTAAATGAAATAGCCCATTCGGTATCTTATAATGAAACTGGCAATTGTGTTGAGCTTATATACTCATTAAATAACAATCCTTATATTTCTTGATTGAGTATTTAGGCGCTGACTGAACGTCTTAATTAAGTGTATAAAACTTTTGCTTCGAAAAAGTCATATCTCAAAGTCAAATAAGCCCTAGCGCTATACCTATCTGCTAAAAAATTTTTATCCGGAATTATTTCTAACTTTCACTGGTCTTTAATGTTCTCAATGAATTGGCTTTGTACCTTTGCAAAGCTGATTTTGTGTGTTAAGTTTCGGGTATCTGGATGTTTGGATGGCTAAAATGATTACTTCTTATCTTTCACTTTCGGGCGTAACGACATCGCCTTCACTTGTTGAGCAAGCGCTAGCAGAATTAGATGCATTTCTAAATTCTGAACAAGGCACTTCGAATGCGGTTTGGTCTTATTTGATCCCTGAATTAGGGGAAGGCGGAAGCTGCAGTTTATTTGGTCAATTACAAGATGCACCTTTTGAGTTAGAAAGTTACATCAATAATAACCAAGAAAATAAAGTGTTATTGGAAAAGCTCAATGCGATTGTGCAATTCGTTGTTGATAAAACACAGGTGGATTGGTTTGGTATTTATGCAAATACCTTAACCCCTGAAGGAGAGCAGTTACTTAAACTGGCTTATCATGGCGCGCCAAGCCGTCCTTTGTTTCCGCTTACAGAGGATTTTGCAAAGATAAGTAATAACGTACAAGTTGCTTTATCTTCTAAAGGGCGAGTTGTGAATGATGTCGCTGAATACGTAGCGCAAGGTGGTGAGTATTATACCTGTGATCCTAAAGTACAATCTGAAGCATGTTTACCTATGTTTGATAACATTTCAGGCTGTACTGGTATCATCGATGCCGAGGCGTTCTCAACTGGCATTTTTGATGAACAGGTGTTGGCAGTTTTAGTTGCCGCCTGTATTAGAATTCCTCAGTATTTACCGCGTTCGTAGCACTCGAGTTCTTAAAATTTTATGTTACTATTAACGCAGTTTTAACCCCTGGTTATGCCTTGTAAATACTCTGCGCATTTGCTGGGCACACTGACAAATAACTAAATTAAGAGATGACCTATGTTCTCAGAATTAAAACCGTTACCAACTGATCCAATTTTGGGTCTTATGGCTGCTTACAAACAAGATACTAACCCTAATAAAATCGATCTTGGTGTTGGTGTTTACAAAGATGAGCAAGGTAATACCCCTGTACTAAGAGCTGTAAAGAAAGCTGAAGCTTTTCGTTTAGAAAACGAAACCACTAAGTCTTACATTGGTCTTGCTGGTAATTTAGATTTTTGTCAGAAAATGGAAACCCTGCTATTAGGTGAGCACAGTACATTACTTGCAAACCGTGTTCGCACTGCACAAGCGCCAGGTGGTACAGGTGCACTACGTGTTGCTGCTGAATTCATCAAACGTTGTAACACAGATGCGACAGTATGGGTAACAACACCAACTTGGGCTAACCACATCAGCTTATTTGAAGCGGCGGGCCTAACAGTTAAAGAATACCCGTATTACGACTACGAAAATAAAGGCTTGTTGTTCGATGAAATGATCGACACGCTGAAACAAGTACCTAAAGGTGACGTGGTTCTTTTACATGCTTGTTGTCACAACCCAAGTGGTATGGACTTAAACGAAGAGCAGTGGAAAATTGTTGCTGAACTTGCAAAAGAAATAGGTTTCACACCATTAATCGACATTGCTTACCAAGGTTTTGGTGCAAGCCTTGACGAAGATGCAAAAGGCTTACGTTTACTAGCAGATGCCGTTGATGAGCTGATCATTTGTTCTTCATGTTCTAAGAATTTTGGCCTTTACCGTGAGCGTATCGGTGCATGTTCAATCATTGCTAAAGACAGTGCAAATGCTGATATTTCTAACTCGGTATTATTAAGTGTTGTTCGTAGTATTTACTCAATGCCGCCAGCACATGGTGCAGATATCGTAAATACGATTTTAGGTAGTACAGAACTAACACAAGAGTGGCATGATGAGCTTGATGAAATGCGTAACCGTATCAATGGTCTGCGTACATTAATCAAAGATAGCTTAGCTGCTCAAGGTGTAGCACAAGACTTCTCTTTCATTGATAAGCAAAACGGCATGTTCTCTTTCTTAGGTATTAATAAAGAGCAAATCGAGCGTCTACAAAAAGAATACGCAATCTATATTGTGGGTTCTAGCCGTGTAAATGTTGCAGGCGTGAGCCAAGCTAACATTGAGTACTTCTCAAAAGCAGTTGCTGAAGTACTAAAATAATTAAGCTTCAAGCTTAATGAATGCCACTTAGTGATAAGTGGCATTTTTGTTTCTGGATTGTGCTTTCTCTTGTCTTGAAGTGAATGCAAACCTTTCGCAAATTGCCTGTTTTAGTGCAGTTTGTTATAAGTAAGTAGAAGATGTTCCCAGCATTTTCTGGTCGTACGGTTTATGTAACCGTTACAATCCGCCCAATGTCAGTCTGTAAGGTATTTTTATGCGTCATGAAATTTGGCAGCAGCTTCGCCAAGAAGCAACAGAGTTAGTAAGTAGAGAGCCTCTTTTGGCAAGTCATGTTTACTCGAGTGTGTTAAATCACGAGTGTTTAGGCTCTGCGTTAAGCTTTATTGTGGCAAACAAGCTTGCGGATGCGGTGGTATCGGCTTTTACAATTCGTGAATTGTTTGACCAAGCCTTCGTTGACTGCGACAGAATGTTGACCCATGTTGCCCATGATATAAAAGCAGTTAAAGATCGTGACCCAGCTGCCGATAGTTATTTAACTGTTATTTTGAACTTGAAGGGTTTTCATGCAATCCAAGCACACAGACTTGCACATTGCCTCTGGCGTCAGAACCGCAAAGAGCTCGCACGTTTCATCCAAAGCCGTACCTCTGAAGTTTTTGGCGTTGACATCCATCCTGCTTGTAAAGTCGGTCATGGCATTATGTTTGACCACGCAACTGGTATCGTAATTGGCGAAACAGCTGTAATTGAGGACAATGTATCAATTTTACAATCTGTGACACTCGGTGGTACAGGTAATGAACAAGGCGATCGACACCCGAAAATCAGAGCGGGTGTATTGATTGGGGCAGGTGCAAAAGTACTGGGTAATATCGAGGTTGGAGAAGGCGCACGCATAGGTGCAGGTTCAGTGGTGTTAAACCCGGTTGCACCACATACAACGGTCGTGGGCATTCCAGCAAAAGTGGTCGGTAAGCCTAATTGCCCTTGTCCTGCAGAATCTATGAACCAAAACTTCTTAGAAGATGAAATCTCTATGGAGAATGAATCTCATACTAGCGCGATGCTATAAAGCGTTTATACACAATGACAAAGGCTGCTACTGTGCAGCCTTTGTTGTTTCTAGAGTGTGGGTAACTGTGGTGTGAATTTCACCATCATGGACTTGAGTGACAAGCGTTTCTCCCGCTTTTATTTGTTCAATCGATTTCACAACATGCTCGCCTTTCTTTGTAATTGAATAGCCTCTCGCTAACACGCCTAATGGGCTGATGCTTTCAAGTCTTGCTGCTAGCATGGCTAATTGTTGCTGTGCCACCTGCTGGTTTTTATTCTGTGCATTCAATAATCTTTGCTCTAACTGCTGTAGCGTATCTTTTGATTGAGAAAGTCGACGTTCAGGGTGTTGATGTTGGAACCTTTGTTGCAGCAAACTCAGTTGGTTATTTTTTTGATTGAGCTGAGCATGTACACCGCGATGCAATCGCATCGAAAGCTCGTCTAAACGCTGTGCTTGTTGCTGTAGTTGACTATTTGGGTGTTGTAGCTTGAGTCGCTGTAATAGCGCATTGTTAGTTTGCTTCGCTTCTTTGATTTTACTCAGCATTAAATGACTTAAGCGTGCGTACTTTTCAATAATGTGTTTTTTAATCGCATGTTGATCTGGGCTGACTAGTTCAGCGGCTGCTGATGGGGTAGGGGCTCTTAAATCAGCAACATAATCTGCAATGGTGGTATCTATTTCATGACCCACTGCACTGATAATAGGTAAACGACTGGCAAATATCTCGCGAGCTAAGTGTTCTTCGTTAAAACACCATAAGTCTTCTAACGAGCCGCCACCACGTCCCACAATCAGCACGTCGACTTCATTTCGGATATTTGCCAAACGAATTTTCTCTGCAATTTGCAGGTGTGCATCGCTGCCTTGAACTTGGGTTGGGTATACAATGACTTCAAGTTGTGGTGCGCGGCGCTTCATTACCGTCAAAATGTCTTTAATTGCCGCGCCAGTGGCAGAGGTAACAACACCTACTTTTCTTATTTGTGTTGGCAGAGGTTGTTTATGTGCACTGCTAAATAGTCCCTCAGCAGCAAGTTGTAACTTGAGTGCTTCGAATTGTTGTTTCAGTTGGCCTTCACCTGCAGGTTCCATATGCTCAACAATCAGTTGATATTCACCGCGGGGTTCATACACTGAGACGCGTGCTGTGACAACCACTTGAGCACCATTATTGGGTCTGTATTTGCTGTAGCGGTTATTACCTCGCCACATGGCTGCCTTAATTTGCGCTTTGTCATCTTTTAAAGAGAAATACCAGTGGCCAGATGCCGGGGCAACAAAGTTAGAAATTTCTCCGGTTAGCCTTAACGAAGCAAAACCTTGTTCTAAAATGCCGCGAATTTCTTTATTTAGCTTTGAAACTGAATAAACTTGGTGTTGTGGAGCTGAAGAAACTGAGAATGTCATCATTGGCCTCTGAAAAAATTACCGCGAAACTTTAGCATATTTTTTGAAAAAAAGATTTACTCACTACAGCAACGCTGATAAAATTCGCACGCAATTCCTATTACTCAATTCCACGTGAGAGATACCGCAAACATGCTAAGAATTGCAAAAGAAGCCCTAACTTTCGATGATGTGCTACTCATCCCTGCACACTCAACTGTATTACCTCATACCGCTGATTTAAAAACGCGTTTAACGCGTGGTATTGATTTAAACTTACCTCTTGTTTCTGCTTCAATGGACACTGTAACTGAAGCGCGTCTTGCTATTGCACTAGCACAAGAAGGCGGCATTGGTTTTGTTCATAAGAACATGACCATTGAAGAGCAAGCGAGAAATGTTCGTAAGGTTAAAGCTTACGAAGCGGGGATCGTATCTTTCCCTGTCACTGTGACAGCTGACCTGACAATTGAAGGTGCGCTGGAGCTTGCACATGAGAAAGGTTTCTCAGGTTTTCCTGTGGTTGGTGAGAATAACCAACTAGAAGGTATCGTAACTAGCCGTGATATGCGTTTTGAAACGCAATTAGATAAGCCTGTTTCTTCAGTAATGACGAAAAAAGCCGATCTTGTAACGGTAAAAGAAGGCGCTGCACGTGAAGAAATCTTAGGTCTGATGCACGAGCACCGCATTGAAAAAATCCTAGTGGTTGATGATGCATTTGCATTGAAAGGCATGATCACAGTTAAGGATTATCAAAAAGCACAAGAAAAGCCAAATGCATGTAAAGACGAGCAAGGTCGTCTTCGTGTAGGTGCTGCTGTTGGCGTGGGTGCAGGTACTGATGAGCGTATCGCAGCCCTTGTTGAAGCAGGTGTTGACGTTCTACTTATCGATACTTCACACGGTCATTCACAAGGTGTAATTGAGCGTGTAAAAGCAACACGTGAAGCATACCCAGATTTACAAATCGTTGCCGGTAACGTTGCAACAGCTGAAGGCGCGATTGCGTTAGCTGATGCAGGTGCTGATGCAGTTAAGGTTGGTATTGGCCCAGGTTCAATTTGTACTACTCGTATCGTAACTGGTTGTGGTGTACCGCAAATTACCGCTATTTCTGATGCTGTTGAAGGCTTAAAAGGCCGTGACATCCCTGTGATTGCTGATGGTGGTATCCGTTTCTCTGGTGATATCGTAAAAGCACTTGTGGCTGGTGCATCATGTGTAATGGTTGGTTCTATGCTTGCTGGTACCGAAGAGTCTCCAGGTGAAGTTGAGCTTTACCAAGGTCGTTACTACAAGTCTTACCGTGGAATGGGTAGCTTGGGTGCGATGAACCAAAAAGAAGGTTCGTCAGACCGTTACTTCCAAAAATCAAATGAAGCTGACAAATTGGTACCAGAAGGTATCGAAGGTCGAGTTGCATATAAAGGTCCTATCGCAACGATTATTCACCAGCAAGTGGGTGGTATCCGTAGTGCAATGGGCTTAACTGGCTGTGCAACGATTGCTGAGTTAAATACAAAACCTCAGTTTGTTAAAGTAACGTCTGCAGGTATGGGTGAGTCACACGTTCACGACGTACAGATCACCAAAGAAGCGCCTAACTACCGTATGGGTTAATGCGCAACGCATATTAAAAATTGGGCTAGCTCAGGCTAGCCCTTCTTAATTTTAGGTAAAGTTCGTTTTTGTGCTTTACTAAACTTATCGTTTTCTAACCAACGAGATTATCAATGAGCAAAGACATCCACGATTCCCGCATTTTGATCTTAGATTTCGGTTCTCAGTACACGCAGCTTATCGCGCGCCGTGTTCGTGAAATCGGTGTTTACTGTGAGCTTTGGGCTTGGGACGTAACGGAAGAGCAGATCCGTGAATTTAACCCACAAGGTATTATTTTATCTGGTGGTCCAGAGTCAACGACAGAAGAAAACAGCCCACGAGCACCTGAGTATGTATTTAATGCTGGTGTGCCAGTATTAGGCGTATGTTACGGTATGCAAACTATGGCAATGCAGTTAGGCGGCCTAGTTGAAAGCTCAGACAAGAAAGAGTTCGGTTATGCACGTGTTGAAAAACTAGGTAACTGTAAACTATTCGAAGACATTCAAGATCACATTGAGAATGGTTCGGACTTCCTAGACGTGTGGATGAGCCACGGCGACAAAGTTATTGAAATCCCTGAAACTTTCATTACATCTGCAAAGACTGAAACATGTCCACATGCAGCTATGTCTTGGGAAGAAAAGCGCTTCTACGGCGTTCAGTTCCACCCAGAAGTAACACACACACAGCAAGGTCAGCGTCTTTTAGAGCGTTTTGTAATTGATATCTGTGGTTGTGAAAAGTTATGGACACCTAGCCAAATCATTGAGGATGCAGTTGCTCGTATCAAAGAAAAAGTGGGCGATGACGAGGTTATTCTAGGTCTTTCTGGTGGTGTTGATTCATCAGTAGTAGCCATGCTTATCCACCGTGCAATCGGTAAGAAGCTAACCTGTGTATTCGTTGATAACGGTTTACTTCGTTTAAACGAAGGTCAGCAAGTAATGGACATGTTTGGTGATAAGTTCGGTCTGAACATCATCAAAGTGGATGCTGAAGAGCAGTTCTTAAATGACCTAGCAGGTCTTTCAGATCCAGAAGATAAGCGTAAAGCAATCGGTCATACATTCATTGACGTGTTCGATGCTGAGTCTAAAAAGCTGAAAAATGCGAAATGGTTAGCACAAGGTACAATTTACCCAGACGTGATCGAGTCAGCGGCTTCTAAAACAGGTAAGGCGCATGTGATTAAATCTCACCATAACGTAGGTGGTCTACCTGATGATATGGAAATGGGTCTAGTTGAGCCGCTTCGCGAATTATTTAAAGATGAAGTACGTAAGATTGGTCTTGAGTTAGGTTTACCTTACGACATGCTTTACCGCCATCCATTTCCAGGTCCTGGTCTAGGTGTACGTGTACTAGGTGAAATTAAGAAAGAATACTGTGATTTACTTCGTCGTGCAGACGCTATCTTCATTGAAGAACTACATAAAGCCGACATCTACCACAAAGTATCGCAAGCATTCACGGTATTCCTACCGGTTAAATCGGTTGGCGTAATGGGTGATGCTCGTAAATACGACTGGGTTGTGTCACTTCGTTGTGTAGAGACAATCGACTTTATGACGGCGCGTTGGTCACACTTACCTTATGATTTCTTAGGTCTGGTATCAAACCGCATCATTAACGAGATCGATGGTATCTCACGCGTGGTTTACGATATTTCTGGTAAGCCACCTGCAACCATCGAATGGGAATAATGCGCAAGTAGTTCATTGCTAATTTGATGATTAAAAAGGCGAATAGGTAAAATATTCGCCTTTTTGTTTATTTAAGCCGCAGTTAAACATTTTTTTGAAATTTTTACTTTACCTTTAAAAAAACCTCTCTATAATGCGTCGTCATTGCAGGGGCGTAGTTCCAATTGGTAGAACAGCGGTCTCCAAAACCGATGGTTGCGGGTTCGAGTCCTGCCGCCCCTGCCACTTCTTACTTTGCTTTCTCTGCTACAAACCTTTATATTCTCAAAAAAGTTCTTCAAGATTTAACTATGCGCGCATTGCATGCTGATGTTTTAGGTATTACACCACTTAAACTAAATTCACATTTTGCTCCAGAGACATCTGAGTCTGAAATGACTTCGGCTGATCACAGAGAGGTGCCTTTAATGGCTTCTGAGCAGCAAACTGAGCAATATGAGTTACTAACTCTACCTTATCAATTACATGCTGATTTACTATTGCTACAGCCCGCAGGCTTTGCTGAAATAATAAAGGGCAATAGCGTCAAGCTACAGAACAACGTGCTTACTCTGCCTTCGGTAAACCTTACGGTTGAGCACAAACGTGCGTTATGGAAGTTATTACATGACAAGTAAAATAGTTGCGGGCTTACTTAATGATATGCCGCTTGAAACCATTATGGGTATCGAAGCGGCATGCCATGGCTTTCCTTGGAGCGCTAAAACCATGCAATCCTGTTTAGGAGGCCGTTACTATAATGCAGGCTTATTATTAAGTGATGAACTGGTTGGTTTTTATATTGCTGAGCAGGTTGGGCCTGATCATACTCTAATGGATATTTGTGTTGCCCCTCAATATCAAGGGCAGGGTTATGCGAAACAGCTTATGGTTCATTTGCTGGAGCAGGCACAAACACGCCAAGCTGAGAACTGTTTTTTAGAAGTAAGAGAATCAAACTTAAGCGCGATTGCGGTTTATCAAAAGTTCGACTTTTCAGAAGTGGGTTTACGGAAAAACTATTACCCAGCGAAAGAAGGTAAAGAGCATGCAGTATTAATGGCGAGAAGCTTTTTTTAAAGTGATAACGCCACTTAAAACTCAGTTTTTTGCTGTTGTGCCAAGGTGTACTTGATGGCTTCACAGAGATTCAATTGCGTATATTGCCACTGAGCCTGCTGATTGGTCATTAAGCTATTTTCAAGCTCTTCAGCAGCGCTGTGAATGTTCATAAAGCCAAAGCATCCGGCACTGCCTTTTAAGCTATGAGCAAGTGCTCTGAGCGACTCCCACTCCTGATTATCATAATAGTTTTGCACTTGTTTAAGATAGTCAGGCAGCTTTTCCATATAATTTTTGTTGATTTGTACAAACTTTTCACTGGCTAAGAGGGAATCCCACTTAGATTGACTCGCGGCCTGGATCTGTAGGTGCTCTAGCAGTACTTGGCCAAGTTGTTTCTTATCGATTGGCTTTGCCAAGGTTGCATCACAGCCAGCAGCAAGGTAAGACTCAACATCATGCTTCATAACATTTGCAGTGAGAGCGATGATAGGGCCATCGTAGGCTGCGTGCCTGAGCATTTCAGTGGCTTCAAGGCCGCCCATGACAGGCATTTGCATATCCATCAAAATCAGTTGGTAATCATTAACTAGCGCTTTCTCAACTGCTTCAGCACCGTTATTGGCTATATCCGGCTTGATTCCCCATGCATCAAGCAGTAGGCAGATCAATTCTTGGTTATCAGGGTTGTCTTCTGCCAGCAGAATACTGGCATCAAACTGAGTCGCAGCAAGCTCTTGTGAGGCATCAGGGATATGCGCTGACTCCTCTAATTTATTGATAAGTTGGTAATCGCCATTCGGAAAGTTTGCTAAAACACGAATGGTAAACTTACTGCCTACACCCTGTTCACTCAATACTTCTACATCACCACCGAGTAGCTGGGCCAAATTCTTAGAAATACAAAGACCTAAACCGGTTCCACCGAAGCGACGTGTGGTTGTGCTATCAGCCTGCTCAAAGGGTTTAAAGACGCGTTTGATTTCACTATCAGACATACCGATACCGGTATCTTCAATAACAAACTCAACACTTTGACTTTGATGAATAAATCGTACACTTAAGCGAATACCTCCATACTCGGTAAACTTCACGGCGTTGGTGGTAATGTTTAAGAGGATTTGTTTTAAACGGGTAATATCGCTGTAAATGGAGCGCGGCAGTGGGAATTGGTAGTCCATAGAAAAAGATAGCTGCTTTTCTTGTGCCAGTGGCGCGATGATCGACTCAACATCTTCAAGTAAAGGCTGAAGCTTGAATGGGCGATTCTCTACATCAAGCTTTTCAGCTTCTATTTTCGATAAATCTAGGATGTTATTTATCAGCTCTAACAAATGTTTGGAGTTACGCAATACAGTACTTAAGTGATTTCGATTCGCGGTCGCTTGCGGATTAACAATCAATTGCTCGGTAAAGCCCATAATGGCGGTAAGCGGCGTGCGAATTTCATGGCTCATATTAGCTAAGAAGCGACTTTTTAAGTCACTGGCCTGTTCAGCCTCTTTAATCGCGACTTCGAGTTGTTGATTTGTTTCTTCTAGCTCTTTGGTGCGCACATCAACCATTTCTTCTAGGTGTAATTTGTAGGTTTTAAGTTCAGATTGAGAATCTCTGATCTGTTTTACCATGTGGTTGAAGTCTCTGAATAAAAGCCCAACTTCATCATTGCTTTGTTCAGGTAAAGAAACTGATAAATTACCATCACCGACCTTATGACTGGCAGCACCAAGTAATTCAATCGGATTTAAAAGTAGGTTCCTAACCACGATAAAAATCAAAATAGGGAGGGTTATTACAGACAAGATAACAATTAATGCAGTGATCAAACTAATAGCTTTACCAGATTGATACAGCAGCGCTTTTGGAATGCTCGACAAATAATAATAACCGCCGCTTAATTGCACCGCATAAACCATACGTTCGATGTTATCTACACTCGACAATTTGATTGACTTAAGCGTACTTCGCTCAGCGGTTTCTTGTATTTTTTGAGTTTCTTTGACGTTCAACGATTGCGCATACAGATTTGGATCTGAACTGAATAAGATTTCACCCTGCTGAGTGATCAATAAATTTAAAGTATTATTGTATGGTGACTCTAAGATACTTGAGTGAATTACTGACGGGTCAACTTGAACTATGATGTAACCTTGTTGTTTTGGTCTTTTGAGCTGGTAATCAACACTGAAAATTTGCTGTACTAGATAAATATGTGTGGTGTTGTTTTCAGTCGGCACCATGAATTTCTGCTGCCGCATACTGCTACTTTTTACTTGCTCAAAAAACGGATAACTTTGTGGTGCCTGATTCAAATTATTCGCATAGTAAGCTTTTGATTCACCCTCTGGTGAAACTAGGTTAATGCTTAATATGTCAGGGTAAGCATCACTGTAACTGGCAAATACATCCATTAAAGCGCCAAGCCGAGCGGTTTTTTCAAAAGGTGTTTCAAAATCTATTGCTAGAAAATCGCTTAATACAGGAGAAGTTGAGAGTAGCTTGGTGGTTGACTGATAAATTTCAATATAGTTGAACATTTTCTGATGTTGCTGTTCAACAAATCGACTTACTGTTAATTTTGCTTGTTTTTGTGTTGAGCTCGTAACGTTAGTTAAGGTGAAACCACCTAAAAACAGCAAAGGTAAAATCACTAATGGAGTGATGTACCATAATAATTTTATACTTAACTTGCTGGTTTTCATGCGATTTAAATAACGTCCTAAA
This sequence comes from Pseudoalteromonas sp. MTN2-4, assembly GCF_042848605.1. Taxonomy (NCBI): domain Bacteria; kingdom Pseudomonadati; phylum Pseudomonadota; class Gammaproteobacteria; order Alteromonadales; family Pseudoalteromonadaceae; genus Pseudoalteromonas; species Pseudoalteromonas sp. MTN2-4. The sequence continues at coordinate 647,771 of NZ_BTGK01000001.1, read as the reverse complement.
TGTTCTTCTTGTTAGCATAATGGAACAAAGCCCAAGTATCTAATCCTAAGACAATGCGGCTTTTTTAACAAGTCATATGCGCTATGTTCATACTTGTTTAATAAATCAGTTATTCTGTTTCAAATAAACATTGGGTAAACACAAGACCATCTGTAAGTTGATAGTGAACATTAACTTCCAAACCGGTTTGTACTTGTTTGCTTAAGTTATACATTATTTTAAAAGTTAAAATAGTTTCGCTACATGCAATTAATTTTGCTTTATCGAAGCCAAAATATTTTTTCACAAAAGGGTAAAGGGCTTTATAAATACTTTCTTTGGCTGAAAAAATAACGCTGAGGGGATGTGTTACTTGCTTACTAAGCTCATGAAATTGCGTGCTTTCGTCATCTCTTAATATGTGCGTCTGCAGTTTTGTCTCTTGACTATCCTTCATCAATTTTTCGACATCAATACCTACGCCTGTGGCGCGATCTTGCAAGCCAGCTATCGCAGCAGCAATGCCTTTGGTGTGGGTAATTGAACCAAATGTACCTGCCGGCCAAATTGGCACTCTATCATCTGCGGTATGGACTATTGGGTTTTCAAAATTTAGTGCTATTAGTGCTTGAGTTGCACATAGTCGACCTGCTAAATATTCAGCTTGACGTTTGTGAACTGCTTTTTTTATACGTTCAGGAAGTGGCTGTTTGAATAAATCAAAACTTTGAGGCACAAAGCTCCCAGCATCGAACTCTAGCACCACAAGCTCAAGCGTGAGATGATTTTTAAAAACAGTTGATTTGGTTACTTGCATTGCTCACTCCTTTTGGGGCTGAGTGTCAGTTATTTGTTTTAAAATCGCAAGTTTTTCTAAGAAGGTTAAAGGTCGATTATTTAAGCGGATAATAAGTTTTACAAAAGTTTACCTGCTTTATTTTAATCCAGCTTTTAGGATGAAGATAAAGTAAGAAATGCTTTGGCTAGGTCACTAAACACATACTTTGTTACAAACCAGAGAAGTTATTTTGTAATAAAAACTTGGGTTTAGGGTCTTAGTTTAAGACATACGAAATGGATTGATATTATGCAGCAGAGTCAAACTTTGTGTTATCTAAGTGCATCGCCTTGGCAGCTATTAAGAAAAACCACCGCTATTTTATTGCCAGCGATTTGTATTCTATTGGCTTACGATCTAGCCGAATCGTCGGTGATAGCCAATACCAATGAGCAACTTCTACAACTCTATGGGTATGCTCAGCCTTTGCTTGTAACTTTGATGGCATTTGCTGTTGCCTTGTCGGTTCGAACGAATATGGCCATGGTGCAATTGGTTGAGCAGAAAAATAAAGGATTGTTTGCTCATATTCGCTTTGGTGTATTTGCCAGTGTCGCTGTATCTATTTTCTTATTACTCACATTAGATGAAATACTGGCCTTATTCGGTTTAGCTGAGTGGTTGAGTACTTTATCGGACGTGCAGTCTGTCGAGTTTACTTCAGAGATCATGTCGTTTTTAACAGTGCGGATCAGCACACTCTTTGCTTTAGTGATTATTTGGCAAGTTAGCAGCGCGCTCAGAGCGTTAAACGATTGTTGGTACTCGGCACTGTATTTATTGCTTTGGATGATGTGTAAGTCAATTGGGTTGTTAGTGTTAGCTCAGCAAAGCGAGCTTCATTTGCTGAGTTCTCTAGCCCAGTTGCATGCTTTTGTTGATGTTTTATTTGCAGCGATAGGTTTAAGCCTTGTGTTTATGAGGCATAAATCGAGTTTATTTGCATCGGACAAAGCAGTAAATGGAAATTTAGATACGATACTCATTATTTGTCAGCAGTTAATACCTGCATGCTCTCTTGCGCTATTAACTTATATCGCCAGCCAGTCTGATACCGCTTTTATCGCAGTATTTGCTTTAACCTTTAAGATAGAAGCATTGACTTTATTGATCCCTATGGTGCTGACCGCTTCATTGCCTGCAATAGTGGGCGTCAATTATTGGTCGAACAATAAAAAACGTGCTGTGAGTATCTTAAAAAGTGCGTTTTATCTCATTATTGCTATGCAATGTGTGATAGCCGCTTTACTTTATTTATTTCAGTCACAGCTGTTTGCTGGGATCTGCCCCGATTGTCAGCAAATTACCTTGTTAAAATACTTCATTCAATTCTTACCCATTAGTTATGTCGGTTTAGGTATGTCTATGGTGTATGTCTCTTGTTTGAATGCCATGGGCAAGAGTAAACAAGCCATGGTGTTTTTGGCTTTCCACCGTCTATTGCTTATCCCAATTTCGGCTGTGTTGGGGCTTAATCTATTGGGCAATATGGGGTTGTTTATTGGCTTAGCAGTATCGCATTTCATTATGGGTGGTTTTGTATTTTATCAGATCACTGTTTTTTACAGCCGTTCAAGTGATGAACAAAACGACATGATGCAATTAGATTTGCAAACAGAAAAAACTTAACTGTTTGAGAAGAAAAAGTTGTTATAAAAACCGCTGTACGATTGAGTATCTTGGCAAGATAAGCGAAAATAGTCGATTAACTGATATTCATAGCCTGAGCAGGACAAGTAATTTCATTTTACTTGTGCTGTGCTCAACTTAAGAGAAGATTTTAATCGATGTCAAACGCTTCAATTCCTCAGGAAGTCTCGAAAAGACGGACTTTCGCGATTATCTCGCACCCGGATGCGGGTAAAACCACCATCACAGAAAAAGTACTTTTATTCGGAAAGGCCTTACAAAAAGCCGGTACGGTAAAAGGCCGTGGTTCAAATCAGCACGCTAAGTCTGACTGGATGGAAATGGAAAAAGAGCGTGGTATCTCGGTAACAACCTCTGTGATGCAATTCCCGTATAACGATGCATTGGTGAATCTACTAGATACTCCGGGACACGAAGACTTCTCTGAAGATACTTATCGTACACTGACAGCCGTTGACTCATGTCTGATGGTGATCGATGCAGCAAAAGGTGTAGAAGACCGTACACGTAAACTGATGGAAGTTACACGCTTACGTGACACGCCAATCGTGACTTTCATGAATAAGCTTGACCGTGACATCCGCGACCCTATGGAAGTGATGGATGAAGTTGAAACTGAACTTAACATTATGTGCGCGCCGATCACTTGGCCAATCGGCTGTGGTAAAGAGTTTAAAGGTGTGTATCACATTCATCGTGATGAAACGATTCTATACGCAACCGGTCAAGGTCATACCATCCAAGAAAAGCGCATCATTAAGGGCTTAGATAACCCAGACTTAGATGCAGAGATCGGTGATGAATTAGCAGAACAGCTTCGTGAAGAATTAGAGTTAGTAATTGGCGCATCAAACGAATTTGATCACGACCTATTTTTATCAGGTGAGCTAACGCCAGTTTACTTTGGTACTGCATTAGGTAACTTCGGTGTTGACCACATGCTTGACGGTTTGACTGAGTGGGCGCCAACACCAATGCCACGTCAAACAGAAGAGCGTGAAGTCAAAGCAGAAGAAGAAAAGTTCTCAGGCTTCGTATTTAAAATTCAAGCGAACATGGACCCGAAACACCGTGACCGTATCGCATTCATGCGTATTGTATCGGGTAAATATACCCAAGGTATGAAAATGGACCACGTACGTATTGGCAAAAAAGTCAGTATTTCTGACGCGGTTACTTTCATGGCCGGTGACCGTGAACGTGCGCAAGAAGCGTTTGCAGGTGACATCATTGGTTTGCATAACCACGGTACAATCCAAATCGGTGATACTTTTACTCAAGGTGAGAAGCTTAAGTTCAGTGGTATTCCAAACTTCGCTCCAGAGTTATTCCGTAGCATTCGCTTGAAAGATCCTCTTAAGCAAAAGCAGTTATTAAAAGGCCTAGTTCAGCTTTCAGAAGAAGGTGCGGTACAGGTATTTAGACCATTACAAAATAACAGCCTAATCGTAGGTGCGGTTGGTGTGCTGCAGTTTGATGTGGTTGTTGCCCGTTTGAAAGCGGAATATAACGTAGATGCAATCTACGAGAGTGTGTCGGTACAAACTGCGCGTTGGGTAACCTGCGACGACGATAAGAAAATGGCTGAGTTTAAACGTAAGTGTGAAGCAAACTTAGCCCTTGATGGTGGCGATAACTTAACTTACATTGCACCAAGCCGTGTAAACTTAAACTTATCAATGGAACGCTATCCTGATGTTCAGTTCCACCATACACGTGAACACTAATAAACGCTCAAATTGAATCGAATTTAACCTTGCTGGCATTGAAGGCTGGCAAGGGTTACAGGATAAAAAATGAATATCAAAACTCTATTAATTGAAAAAGCTAACGCGGCGATGCATGCTGCGGGTATTCCTGAAGGCACAAACCCAGCGGTTACACAATCAACTCGTCCGCAATTTGGTGATTACCAAATCAATGGTGCAATGGGCGCTGCAAAAGCATTAAAAACTAACCCGCGTGAACTTGCACAAAAGATCATCGACAATTTAGACGTTGCAGATCTTGCTGCAAAAACGGAAATTGCAGGCCCAGGTTTCATCAACATTCATCTAAAGCCTGAGTTTTTAGCTGCAAGCCTAGAAGCGGCAAACCAAGATGCAAAACTTGGTGTTGCTGAACACGCAAACCCGCATAAAGTTGTGGTTGATTACTCTTCACCAAACCTTGCAAAAGAAATGCACGTAGGTCATTTACGTTCTACCATCATTGGTGATGCGGTTGTACGTGCCCTTGAGTTCCGTGGTGATACGGTTATTCGTCAAAACCACATGGGTGATTGGGGTACACAGTTCGGTATGCTTATCGCACACCTTGAAGACTTACTTGAGCAGGGCGTAGATCTTGAAAAAGTAGCACTTGCTGACCTTGAAAGCTTCTACCGTGACGCGAAGAAACGTTTCGATGATGAAGAAGGCTTTGCTGACAAAGCGCGTGACTATGTAGTTAAACTACAAGGTGGCGACGCGCACTGTAAGAAACTTTGGCAGATGTTTATCGACACTTCGGTGAAACACTCTGAAGAAGTATATGCAAGATTAAACGTTACCCTTGGCCGTGACGATATTAAAGCAGAAAGCGCTTATAACGACCGTCTTCAAGGCGTGATTGAGCTGCTGAAAGAAAAAGGCATCGCAGTTGAAGATCAAGGTGCACAAGTAGTATTCCTTGATGAGCTTGCCAACAAAGACGGCGAGCCATCAGTGTTCATCGTTCAAAAGTCAGGTGGCGGTTTCTTATATTCAACGACTGACCTTGCTGCCTGTGACTACCGTTCAAACGAGTTAGACGTAGACCGTATCTTAATTTTTGTAGATGCACGTCAGGGCTTACACTTCAACCAAGTTGAGATCACAGCACGTAAAGCGGGTCTGTTAAAAGACAAAACCAGCTACGAGCCAAGTCTATTCGGTACTATGATGGGTGATGATGGTAAACCATTCAAAACTCGTACGGGTGGTACAGTTAAACTAGCTGACCTACTTGAAGAAGCAGTAAGCCGCGCAGCTGATAAAATTGCTGACCGTACAGCTGAATTAAGTGAAGAAGAGCGCAGTGAAATTGCGCGTAAAGTGGGTATTGGCGCAGTTAAATACGCTGATTTATCTAAACACCGTACCAGTGACTATATTTTCAACTGGGACACAATGTTGAGCTTTGAAGGTGCAACTGCACCTTACTTACAGTATGCCTACACGCGTGTAAGTGGCATTTTCCGTAAAGCGGGTGTAGACAGTGCAAATCTTGCTGGCAGCATCAACATTGTTGAGCCGCAAGAAAAAGCATTGGCGTTAAAACTACTTCAGCTTGAAGAAGTACTCGACCTGATGATCAGCGAAGCCACTCCGCACGTATTATGTGGTTACTTATATGAGCTTGCGAGCCTATATATGACATTCTACGAAGCATGCCCAATCTTAAAAGATGATGTGGCAGCAGATGTACGTGAAAGCCGTTTACTACTATGTAACTTAGTGGCTAAATCGCTACGTACCGGTCTAAAACTACTGGGCATCGAAGTGATGGAGCAGATGTAATCTGTTTCATTAACTGAATGAACTTTAATAGGTCGCGCAACAGTATGTTGTTGCGGCCTTTTTTATATCCAATTAAGAGCAGATTGTTATTAACCTAAGCTCAGGTTAACTAGTAAGGAACGAATATGAAATTAGAAGACATTCGCCGCGAGTATACCCAAGGTGGTTTGCAGCGTGACATGCTAGCAGATGATCCTATTGTGCAATTTGAGGCTTGGTTAAAACAAGCGGTTGAAGCCAAGTTTAGTAATGATCCGACAGCCATGGTTGTAGCAACGGTTGATGAGACCGGTCAACCTTCACAGCGCATCGTGTTGCTTAAGCATTTGGACGAAAATGGCTTCGTATTTTTCACTAATACGGGCTCACGCAAGTCGCAAGAATTAAAGACGAATAATAAGATTTCTTTGCACTTTCCATGGCATGCCATAGAACGTCAAGTGATTGTGTATGGTGAGGCAAAACCACTGCCTACTAGCGCTGTGGCAAAGTATTTCCTATCTCGCCCAAAAGAGAGCCAACTTGCGGCTTGGGCGTCACAACAGTCTCGTCCGGTTTCATCTCGCCAGGCGCTAATGCAAACCTTCAACAGCATGAAGTCAAAGTTTGCTAAAGGCGATATTCCACTGCCAGACTTTTGGGGCGGCTATTGTGTAGAGGCAACTAAAATTGAATTTTGGCAAGGTGGCGAGCACCGCTTGCATGACAGATTTATGTATGTGAAGCAAGCCGATGGCAGTTGGGTTATTGAACGGTTAAACCCTTAAACTAAGCCAAAAGTACTTATAGAAATAGCTCTCAGATACTAATTAGAGAGCTATAAGTATGCTAAGTGCTAGCACACATCTGTATATCTACATGGTTTTCCCGCAGAGTAAGCATTGCAATAATTACCACCGTCGCAGGTATAATAAACACTCCAGCCGTTACCACCGGCTACCTGCGGAGTTGCATTTTCTGAGATTTGCTTATTATTAAGTGAGAGGGTTTTAATTTTCTTTTTGTTTAGTTGAAGTTTCATTTTTTATCCTTAAAACAAATATTTCACCCGTGTTGGTGAAATATTAAACTAATTTAAATTTGAAAACATATCAATATATAACTTGCGATAGAGTAAAAATGAAATTCATAGACACCCACTGTCACCTCGACTTCAATGAGTTTAAAGGCGACTTTCAAAACCATGTTTACCGAGCAAATCAGCTTGGTATTCATGGTTTTGTTGTACCTGGTATCACTCTCAAGCAAAGCCAAACTTTACTGAGTTTTAAACTGCACAACCCTAGTGTTTATATTGCTTTCGGTCTTCATCCGTATTTTATGGCTGAGCATCAATACAGCGATTTTGAACAGCTGAAAAGTTTGGCGATTGAACATAGAGAGCAGCTGGTGGCCATTGGTGAGTGTGGTATTGATGCGAGCATTGCAGATATTGAAAAGCAACAAGTGCTTTTTGCAAAGCACATTCAACTTGCGAATGAGTTGTCGCTGCCGCTCATTGTGCATCATAGGCAAAGCCATCACTTGATCATGCAAGCATTTAAGCAAATCCAGCCAAAATGGGGTGGGGTGATCCATGCTTTTAGTGGTTCACTACAACAAGCGCAAGCGTATATCAAACAGGGTTTTAAACTTGGCGTGGGGGGCACGATAACGTATGAACGTGCCAACAAAACCAAGCAAACCTTGGCACAAGTGCCACTCGATAGCTTAGTGCTTGAGACTGACGCGCCTTCTATGCCGCTTGCGGGTTATCAAGGGCAGATAAACCTACCAGAACGTCTTAAAGCGGTATTTGATTGCCTAGTCGCAATTCGCTGCGAGTCAGAGTCTAAGATTGCTGAGCAAGTTTATGCGTCGTCTTGTTCGCTTTTCAAGATTTGACGCTTTACTTCCCAACGTTTTAACGCGCGTCCTAATTGCCAAGTGAATACACAAGTAATGATCAACATCAGCAACACCATACGACCGAGTTCGTGAAAGTGATGGTGGCTTTCACTCATGGCATCTTGGGTTAAATACACCATATTTACAAAGCCAAGTGGCCTGTCGTCCGCATCAAGAATGGGTAGCACGATGGCATCTTTTAATTTGCTGATCCCCGGTAATTGTTTAGCTATGCCTTGATTGAGGGGCTCGGCTTGAAATCCTTCACTTTTAGTTAAGAGTTGCCCTTGATGATCATAAATCGCAGCACCTAACACGTAGGGATCTTTGGCCAAATTCTTGGTTAGTTTTTCTAACTTATCGAGCGCTTGGCTTTGCATTGCAAAGCTGGCGTTCCATGCTGTTTGCTGTGCCAAACTTCGGGCTGCTTGATGCGCTTGATTATGTAATAGTTGGTGAGAGCGAAAACTGGTGTTAAAGGCAATCCAAGTCAGTGTGACAAAGCAAGCCGCAGCAATGATTAAACGGATCAAGCGTCGGTTTTTCGAAGACGTTATCAAATCAAGTGCTTGTGTATTTTTCATAGTATCCATATTGAGTGCTGACAGCCTTTTGGAATGATGTTACAAATGCATTGTTACTAAATTTGGAGCTCACAATGGCTGGTATTCGCTTTAACCTTACACCGCAACTTCCACTCACCGATTTATGCACCTTAGCAAAATGGTATCAGATTGAAAATGATCTCTTAGTCGAGCAAGCCTCTGAATCATCGCAATTAGGTGAAGATTTTATTGTGTTTTTTGGTGCTCAAGCGGACACACAATTTTTGCAAGATGCCATTGAGTTTATTGGTGAGACTAATATCAATGCGGTAAGCCTATATCAGCCAGCAGCGCAATTAGCCCCTGCGTTAGCATTTGACGTTAAAGTACAGTTTGATGACTCGAAAGCATATAAAAAACAGCTTCGTAGTTTTGCCGCTGAGCATGGTTTCGAAGGTGCCTATTTATCAAAACCTGCCAGTCTGAGCCAGCCAGGTTTACTCATCATGGATATGGACTCTACGGCGATAGAAATTGAGTGTATTGATGAAATAGCACGTCTAGCCGACGTTTATGACGAGGTTGCTAGCGTGACTGCTATGGCAATGGCGGGGCAATTGGGGTTTAGCGAAAGTTTGTATAAGCGTGTGGCGAAACTTGAAGGCATTGAACTGTCTTTGATCCAACAGTTAAAAGATAACCTACCGCTTATAGAGGGCATTCAAGAGCTATGTCAAACTTTAAAAGTCCATAACTGGCAGTTAGTACTCGCATCGGGTGGCTTCACTTGGTTTGCAGAAGCACTGCAAGCACCACTGTCGTTAGATGCTTTTTATGCCAATGAGCTGGAAATAAAAGAGGCGCGTTTAACGGGGAAAGTACTAGGCGGTGTGGTCGATGCTCAGAAAAAGGCTGATATTTTAGCAAAGACGCGCACGCAGCTTGGTTTAGTGAAACAACAAACCATTGCTATTGGTGATGGTGCCAATGACTTAGTGATGATGGCAGAAGCGGGAACAGGGGTGGCCATTCATGGTAAACCAAAAGTGGTTGAAAACGCTGATGCAGCCATTTGCCATGGCTCGTTGTTGCAGTTGTTGTATTTTATTGCATTACCAAAGTAATCAGTTTGTCAGTGGTTAATTGTTCGAAAAAAAGGAAGTCGCAACGACTTCCTTTTTTTGTGCCTGTGAAGCGGTTATCTTTGGCATGCATTTACGTTTTCGCAGGTAGGAAAATAACTCATAGGACAAATTCCTTGTGGCGTTGAAAAGCCAAACCCACCTGCAATGTTAGGAGTCGCAACGTTATCAATGGTTTTTGCATTCGATAAATTCTTTAACTTCTTTTTATTCAATTTCATGATCAGTTTCCTTCTAAATAAAGCCGAAATAGGCTTTTTCATGTTAGGGGGTAAAAAAGTTAGGAACAAGTTTTTACTCAGAGTAAAAAATTATAAAAACAGTTTGTTCAAACGATTAAGTGCTATTGAAATGCCTGCACTATTTAACTCCTTTGAATATTTAGGTTATGTGAACTCTTAAGGCTCAAAAAAGTAGACCAAAATATCAATGGCAATTAAGACGATGATCACCCATTCTAAAAAAGCAGAGTGTTTGTGGTTTTGTTCAGTACTGAGCATATCCAAAAGCGTATGAATGGGATCGAGCTTTTTCTGTAAAATTTGAATGCGCAGTAAAAAGTCCAAGTACTTACTTAATTGCTGATAAAGCCCTTCAAGGTTGGGGTTGTCCCAAAAAACTCTGGTGTATCGAGCAAGTTAAAATGCAAATAAATATCTGCGCTGGTTTTAAATAATGTGCCTCTCAGCTTAGCAAGTTGCTTGCGACTGAGTGGCACAATACCTGTATCAGCTAGAGTCTCAGACAAGTAATCGTTATCGTTGATCACAGTTTGTGCTTGCTCTTCAAAAAACTCTAATTTAGCCGATTGCGCAAAGGCATTGTTGAGCGCCAATTTAGTCATGCTGTCGGTACTGTCTAAATAAAGGCAGTCATCTTTTATGTAGAAAGAGTCAGTATCGGTTTGCTTATAAATGTAATGTTCAATACTCGGCCTATGAACAGGCTCAATCACTAAGTCTTCAATTTGTGTAATGAGTTGACTTAATTCATCTTGGTTAAAGTTCCAACATACCAAAACCGCATAATCAAAAAGCCATGCTTTTTTTTTGCACAGTGTTAGCCCATAGGCGTCTTTTATTTGTTTAGCATCATAGTGATCGACTAGTTTAATGCGGGCTTTTTCTTTATCAATACAGTGCCCTAGTAAGGTAATTACCAAACGATTTTTTAACTGAGTTTGCTCAGACATTGCTTGACTCCATCGTCAAAGACTTGGCCAAAATGGCGCTTATTTTCTCGCGCATTTATAGACTGAGACTTATGCAATAGAAATAGGAAACTTAGGTTTTTAGTGATTTATTTTATTGTCGTGACGACAAAAAATAACAGTTGGACTTGAGGGGGCATACCGTTAAATGCGCGCAATTAAGCCAGTCCTATATATTGATTTTTTTAAGGGTAGAAATGACAGACAACTCAGCGATTGAACAAGTTCGCGCAAGTTACAACGTACCACACTGGAGCCAAGGGTACATTGATATAAACGACCAAGGTGAGTTAAGTGTGTCGCCAGATACGGCAAACCCTAACCACGCGGTGAGTTTATCTAACATTGCCGAGCAAATTCAGCACCGCGGGTTATCTTTACCAGCTTTGGTTAGATTTCCACAAATATTACACCACCGTGTGCATAGCTTATGTAATGCATTTAACCGTGCCATTGCCTCTTACGGTTATGAAGAAAAGTACCTATTTGTTTGTCCAATAAAAGTAAACCAACAACGCGAAGTGGTTGAAGAGATTTTAGCTAGTCAAGCTGAGCAAAGTGAGAAGCAGCTTGGTCTAGAAGCAGGTAGTAAAGCTGAACTTTTAGCGGTGCTAGCGATGGCGCAAAAAGTCAGCTCTGTGATTGTGTGTAATGGTAACAAAGACCGTGAGTACATTCGTCTTTCTTTGATCGGTGAAAAGCTAGGTCACAAAGTGAATATCGTACTCGAAAAGCGTTTTGAGCTAGAGATGGTGCTTGAAGAAGCCTACAAGCTTGGCGTAACACCTCGCTTAGGTATTCGTGTGCGCTTAGCATCGCAAGGTAAGGGTAAATGGCAGGCAAGTGGTGGCGAAAAATCAAAATTTGGTTTGTCGGCTTCGCAAGTGCTGAGCGTATTGTCGCAGTTAAAAGCCAAAGACATGCAAAGCACATTACAGCTCGTACATTTCCACTTAGGTTCACAAATGGCGAACATTCGTGATGTGCGTAAAGGTGTGAGTGAACCGGCACGTTTTTACTGTGAGCTGCGTCGTTTAGACGCAAACTTAACGTGCATGGATGTAGGTGGTGGCTTAGCGATTAACTATGACGGTACACGCAGTCAATCAAGTAATTCGATGAATTACTCGCTTGCTGAATACGCCAATAACATCGTGTACACAATCGGCGATGTGTGTAAGCATTATGAGCAACCTATGCTGATGATTATTTCGGATTCGGGCCGTGCGTTAACGGCGCACCATGCAGTTTTGCTCGATAAACATCGCTCAGTGCAAGTTGGGATATGAACCAATTACAGCGAAGCAGATCATGGTTTCACTGTGATTTATGGTCAGCAAGGGAACGAGTTAAGCGCCGATGCCATTGCTAAAATCATCACAAACACAGTGGGTGATTTACCTGTCTATTTAACTTTTGATATTGATGCGCTCGATCCTGTTTTTGTGTCTGTTATGGGTGCGAAAGTATGCGGTGGCTTAACCACTTATAATGTCTTAATCTAGTAGGCATGGATGTGGTTGAAGTCGCGCCAGCTTACGACAACTTAGAAGTAACTGCATTAGCAGGGGCAAGTATAGCACTTGAGTTATTGCATCTATGGACGCACAAACATAAGTTGTAATTATTAATATATATGCAAAAACAGAAGCCCGAAATCATCGGGCTTTTTTAAAGATACAATTTAATTTAATTTAATTTCATACCTTTATTTATTATTCCTCGCCTAAGACGCTAATTAGACCTACACTTTTATAAAAAATGAATGCGGTGCACCGTAGTTATATTCTTGAGCAAATCTCAGGTGGTATAGAACTTATTTGTAGGAAGCAATTTTTCATGGGTGAAAAAAAATCGGCAGCAACCCACAATCCATTCTTACTTTTTGTGTTATCACTCACTTTTGTTTGTGTTGGTTTTGGATTATCTAAAATTGCCTTCTATGTGCAAGTGATCCCGATTTGGCTGCCAGCTGGTATCGCTTTAGCTGGATGTTACCTATTTCGCCACAAGTTTATTCCGGTGGTGTTGATAGGTACTTTTTTCTATAACTTTGCGGCAACGCCTGAATACATCACAGATGAAACCCTGAACGCACAGATCTCGCAAAATATCATTATTGCGTGTGGCGCTGCGTTACAGGCATATTTGGGAAGTGTGTTGTTAATTCGTTGGAGCGATCCACTTAGAGTTAAACATCAGCTTAGCATCTTAAAGTTTGTATTGCTTGTTGGCTTATGCGTCAGTTTACTTTCGGCGACCATAGGTACACTCTCTGCTGTATTGTTTAGTCCTCTACAAGCGCCAACTTTACTATTATTTAGTTTCGTTTTTTGGTGGCTGGGTGACGCATTAGGTGTGTTATTGGCAACACCCTTTGTTTTAGGTTTTATCAGGCTTTTTAGTCATACGTCTTCAAATCATAGCGGTGATAAGACACTTATCTGGTCATTGCTCTGTCTTTTTGTGTTTGTTGTCTCAATCACCTGGTTATTCTTTGATTCCACCAAGACTGCATTCGAGCAAAAAATTGAGAAACAGTCACAAACAATTGAAAATAAAATTTATCGAGAGTTATCAGGGGCGCTGTCGCAATTGCAAATTTTGGCCGATAACATTCAAAATTCGCAGTTCATTGATAAACAAGCCTTCGCTAAACAAGCTGAAACACTCATGGCAAACAATGGCATTCTGCAAGCCGTTTCTTGGAATCCTTTAATTACGCAGAACTTAAAAGATGCGCATACTCAAATACTTCAAAATACTTATGGTATTGAGTTTAAGGTTAAAGGTGAGCCAATTCAGGCAGATGATCCAATTATCTACGTACAATACATTTACCCAGAAAAGCCCAATCAAAATGCCATAGGCTTTAACGTTTACTCTAATCCTGAACGCAAAAAAACGCTTTATGCGGTTTTACAAAATATGCAACCAAAAGCTACGCCGATAATTCAGCTTGTTCAGCATAAAGAAAAGCGTCCTGCATTTTTATTGTTTTATCCTGTGTTTGACTTAAACAGTTTAAAAGCGCAAACAGGAGAAAATAGACTCATCGGGTTTAGCACTGGGGTGTTTAAAGTGTCTGAAATCATCGATTCAGCGTTAGATAATGTCGATAAAGAACTGTTCCATATTCATGTATTGGAAGCTTTTACAAATACACTTATTTATTCAAGTGATGAAAACACAAACACAAACACAGACAAAGATACAGGCGAGTTTAAACGTTTAGAGATTGTTATGTTTGGTCAGAAGTGGTTTGTCGATCTGCATTTGAACCAAGCAGTCATTAATCTATTGCAACAGCAATCTAATTTGCCCGTATTTTTGCTGCAATTCATTATTGTGACTGCGATTGTTTTGATCATTCTGCAAATGTATAACCAACAAAATGTACTTGATAAGCGAGTTTTACAAAGAACACGTTCTTTAAATAAAGCCGTTGAACAGGCTGATAAAGCCAATCGTGCGAAAAGTCGATTTCTAGCCAATATGAGTCATGAAATACGTACCCCTATGAATGCGGTTGTTGGTTTTTCTCAACTAGCAAAAGAGTCAGAAGATTTTGAGCAGGTTAAATCTTACCTTGAAAATATAGATGTATCGTCACAGCACTTACTTAATATCGTGAATGATATTTTAGATTTTTCCAAGATTGAGTCGGGCAATTTTGAGCTTGTTGAGGATGAGTTCGATTTAAACAAAGCGCTCAATAAAGTGAATAACATTTTTAGATTATCAGCGACAAGTAAAGGACTTACTTGGCGGTTTGAAAATTATTGTCCAGTTCCTTTGTTAGTAAAAGCAGATAAAACACGTTTTGAACAAATTTTAATTAACTTGTGTGGCAATGCGATTAAATTTACAGAGCAAGGGGAAGTTGTGCTGACTTGCAACATAATTGCACAAAGTGAACAGGCTTATCAGCTGTCTATTCAAGTCATAGATACGGGCATAGGTATCGCAAATGAAAACTCTGAACAGTTATTTTCGGCATTCACGCAAAGTGATTCCTCAACCTCAAGAAAGTTTGGCGGTACAGGCCTTGGTTTAGCGATTTCTAAACAGCTCAGTAAATTAATGAAGGGGTCTATACGGGTTGCAAATAACCACCCTCAGGGATCGGTTTTTACTTTTACGCTTGAATTACCTAAAGCTGAAAAAGAGATAGACACTGAAGTGCCCTGTATTAATCGAGACTTTTCGTCACTCAAAGTCTTGGTTGCCGAGGATAACCCAGTTAATCAAATGGTCATTAAAGCCATGCTGGAGAAATTAAATATAAATGCCACGCTTGTTGAAAATGGTCAGTTAGCGTTAGAAGCCATTGAAAAAAGTTCTTTTGACGTAGTTTTGATGGACTGTCAAATGCCAGTGTTAGATGGGTATGAAGCGGTAAAACAACTTCGCTTAGTAAAGCAATTCGCAACTTTACCAGTTTTTGCTTTAACAGCCGATGCCGATACCGATAGTAGAGAAAAGGCTTTGGCGTCGGGCTTTACGCTACATGTTGCAAAGCCCCTTACCATTGAAAAGCTTAAACAATGTTTAAGTACCCTAAAATGCTAATTTTAACTTTGTCATGCTAGAAGGCTGGCAAAGCGCCTGCAGTTTAGGTTATGTTGTTTTTTCACACAATGCTGAGTCAAGGCTGTATGAAACATCTGGCATTCTATTCATTTTTATTATTTATGAGCATAAGTGCTTTTGAAGTGCGTTCTGAAAGCAAGTTGCGCTTTGTTGCTGAAGATCTCTATCCATTACATTTCATTGATAATGAAAAACATCCGCAAGGTTTTTTAGTCGACTTAGTCGAGGCGGTATTGCTCGAGTGCCAATGCAAAGGGCACATCGAAATTATGCCGCAAGCGCGTGCATTTAAAGAGTTTACATCAAACTCAAACACGCTAATGATATCTTTATTAAAAACACCAAAACGTGCCAATGAGTTTAACTTTTTGGGGAGTGTGTATTTTGCAGATGCATATCTAATAGGGCTTAAGCACAGAGCACTTAAACTAATAGATTTGAAAACAGCCCAAGGGCTAAGAGTGAGCACAGTTAGAGGCTACCACAGTCATTATTATTTAGAGAGAGCAGGGTTTTCGACTGAGCATGATCTAGTGCTTGCGCCAGATCCTGCAAGTTTGCTTAAAATGTTGTACAGAGGTCGTACTGATCTGGTGCTAACGAATACCTTGTCACTTGATAAAGAGTTAAGGAACCTAGGATTAGACCCAAGTCAGATAGAAAAGAAGCTGAGCTTGCCAGATTTTCCAAATGAATTGCATTTTGTTGCAAATAAGCAGCTTAACCCAAGTTTAGCTCAGAGTTTAAGTCAATCATTGCAGAGAGTTAAACTCAGCGGGGAATATGCAAAGCTGTTAAAAAAATGGCAATTGGGCCAAACAAATACGCTTTAATCTTTCAAAAAATATGAATTGATAATTGCCAGCAATGACAGGCTGCTGAACATCAGGATAAGTTGGAGTGCCCCTAGCTGATCTGCTAACAAGCCAGCACTTCCCAATATCAACAGTACAATTCCGGTAAATGTATTGCCCACTGCAACATAGTCAGTTCTTTTATTGCCACCAGGGCCGGACTTAACGTCATTACACGTTTACTCGATAAATCACTTAAGCGCCCCCAGGTTGGTGCTTAGACTAAACTTGCAGTACCAGATACCAGCATAAATATCGCCAGAACTGCAAAATCAAATGCTTGCTCTGAGGCAAGTACTATATAAAACGGGGCGCTCAAGGCTGAGCAAATCAGCAAAGTACGGGTCAGTAAAAACAGTGCAAAGTTACTGTCTCATAAATCATTCTAAACTTGCTTAATGCTGCTAATAACCACATAACAGTAGCTAAGCCTAATGCCTATAAGATAGTTTGATCTTGTCGACTGTCTGAAAATATAAAAAACAACCCAAACAACACTGTTGCCAAGCCAGATAAACTAGCGGTTAAGCCACTTAAATTGCCTCTTTGCGTTTTAGGTATGGTTTTACCCAGTAAGTCTTTGGCGGCAATAGAATTAAAACCTCTGGTCAAAGAGAAGATAATGAGCGTGCCAATAATTGCAATACCCGCTTCATAACCACTTAAAGTAAAGCTTATCGCAATCAATGCCAGCATGCATAAGGCTTGAGTCAGGGAACCAAATACCCATACCCACTTTCGTAGCGGTAGCTTTCTGATGAAACTTGCAATAGCAAACTGTGGTAACAGTGAGCCAGATTCTCTTATCGGCACCAGCCACGAAATAAAAACAGCGGGCACTTGCAAGCTTTGTAGTAGCCAAGGCAAAGTCACTTTTGGATTGAGCAATGCATCTGCAAATTGGCTAAACAGCTGGCTGAATAGCGTCAACATGAAGTTATGAGAGACGACTTTACAGGCAGAATCATCAAGTGGCTTACAGGCCCTGGCATCTTGTTCATTACTGAGTAGCTTAAAGAGGTTGTCTTTATAGTTTTTCATTTATATCCCTCAATCCTATTGCTTGCGTTTTAACTAAGTCTATTTACTACCAAATAATCACAATATGTCAGTTAAGTAAAAATGATCGCTTTAAATTTTGGAGCACCAAGCTGGTGGCATAATAAAAAACACACCAATGGTCAGACCACTTTAATTTGTACTGTGGTTTTTCCTAAATTTGTATAAAGTTTAGACTTTGGTTGTAGAAAAGCTGTGGTTAAACCGTGCAGAATTTTGACAGTATCACGGGTTTTTGATAGTGTAATGCGCAAATTTGGTATTACCAATTTACCTTTTGGTTAAGATTACCTAGCAATGTGATGTTAGATGGTCTTTTCAACATCCTTAAATTCGGCGTTTGATCAATGTCTTTAAAGATAAAAGCAGCAAAATTATCCGATGTTATTTTAGAGCAACTTGAGAATATGATCCTCGAGGGCTCTTTAATGCCAGGTGAAAAGTTGCCTCCAGAAAGGGAGCTTGCGAAGCAGTTTGAGGTTTCAAGACCTTCTCTTCGAGAAGCAATTCAGAAGCTTGAGGCAAAAGGACTCGTGACACGTCGTCAAGGCGGCGGAACGTATGTAAAAAATCAATTAGAACAGGGGCTCACTGACCCGCTGTTTGACTTGATCAGTAAGCATCCAGAATCGCAATTCGATTTGCTGGAGTTTCGTCATGCACTAGAAGGGATCGCGGCATATTATGCAGCGCTTCGCGGAACTGACACTGACTTTGAGAAAGTTCAGCAAAGTTTCGACAATATCGCCGATGTGCACGGAGACCTAGAGCAAAAAGCACAAGCAATTAATGCATTTCATTTTGCAGTGGCTGAGGCGTCGCATAACGTGGTGTTACTACACCTCGTTAAAGGCATGCAGTCTTTGCTGGAGCAAAATGTATTACAAAACTTACAAGTTTTGGTGCAAAAGAACGACGTCAGTGAACAGCTTGCTGAGCACCGTAAATTGTTGATGGATGCTGTTATAGAAGGTAATCCAGAGCAAGCGCGATTAGCCAGTAACGCGCACTTAGCGTTTATTGAAGAAGCATTACTTGAAGCGGACAAAGAACGTTCGCGGATCGCACGTAGTTTAAGACGTACCAGTAACAATCGAGTTCGTTAAGATTAACCAGAAGTAATTAAATTCGTATTTTAAACATAAGGAACACTCCATATGTCTGAAGTCAATAAAATTGACGTAGACGCGTTAGAAACCCAAGAGTGGTTACAAGCGCTTGAGTCTGTAGTAAAAGAAGAGGGCGTTGAACGCGCTCAGTTTCTATTAGAGCAAGTATTAGAACAAGCTCGTCTTGATGGCGTTGATATGCCAACAGGTATTACTACAAACTATGTAAATACTATTCCAGCAGATCAAGAGCCTGCATACCCAGGTGACACAACGATTGAGCGTCGTATTCGTTCAATCATTCGTTGGAATGCGATCATGATCGTTTTACGTGCGTCTAAGAAAGACTTAGAGCTAGGCGGCCACATGGCGTCTTACCAGTCTTCGGCTGCATTCTATGAGATGTGTTTCAACCACTTCTTCCGTGCACCAAACGAAAAAGACGGTGGTGATTTAGTTTATTACCAAGGTCACATTTCACCAGGTATCTACGCACGTGCTTTCTTAGAAGGTCGTTTAACTGAAGAGCAACTTGATAACTTCCGTCAAGAAGTCGACGGCAAAGGTATCTCTTCATACCCACACCCTAAGTTGATGCCTGAATTCTGGCAGTTCCCAACTGTATCTATGGGTTTAGGTCCAATTGCATCAATCTACCAAGCTCGTTTTCTTAAATACCTAGAAGGTCGTGGTCTAAAAGAGACGAACGAGCAGCGCGTATATGCGTTCTTAGGTGACGGTGAGATGGATGAGCCAGAATCACGAGGTGCAATTTCTTTCGCTGCGCGTGAGAAGCTAGATAACCTATGTTACCTAATTAACTGTAACCTTCAGCGCCTAGACGGCCCAGTAATGGGTAACGGTAAGATCATTCAAGAGCTTGAAGGTCTATTTAAAGGTGCAGGCTGGAACGTAATTAAAGTTGTATGGGGTGCTGGTTGGGATGCGCTTCTTGCAAAAGACACAACGGGTAAGCTATTACAGCTTATGAACGAGACAATCGACGGTGACTACCAAACATATAAAGCGAAAGATGGCGCATATGTTCGTGAGCACTTCTTCGGTCGTTACCCAGAAACTGCAGCACTTGTTGCTGATATGACTGATGACGAGATCTTCGCGCTTAAGCGTGGTGGCCACGATACATCTAAGCTTTTCGCAGCTTACAAAGCAGCGCAAGAGACAAAAGGTCGTCCAACAGTAATCCTAGCAAAAACGGTTAAAGGTTACGGTATGGGTGAAGCAGCTGAAGGTAAAAACATTGCACACCAAGTTAAAAAAATGGACATGACGCATGTTGAACACCTTCGTTCACGTCTTGGTCTTGAAGACTTGGTATCTGATGAGCAAATCAAAGATTTACCATACCTGAAGCTTGAAGAAGGTTCAGCTGAATATGAGTACCTTCACTCACGTCGTAAAGCGCTTCACGGTTATACACCGCAGCGTTTGCCTAACTTCACACAAGCACTTGAGCTACCAACTTTAGAGCAGTTCAAGCCACTACTTGAAGCACAAAAGCGTGATATCTCTACAACTATGGGTTATGTACGTGCACTAAATATCTTATTAAAGGATAAAGGCGTAGGTAAAAACATCGTTCCTATTATTGCGGATGAAGCACGTACCTTTGGTATGGAAGGTCTATTCCGTCAGATCGGTATTTATAACCCGCATGGCCAGAACTACACACCTCAAGACCGTGACATCGTTTCTTACTATAAAGAAGCAACATCAGGTCAGGTACTTCAAGAAGGTATCAATGAGCTAGGTGCAATGTCTTCATGGGTTGCGGCTGCAACATCATACTCGACAAATGACCTGCCGATGATCCCATTCTACATCTACTACTCTATGTTCGGTTTCCAACGTGTTGGCGACATGGCGTGGATGGCGGGTGACCAACAAGCACGTGGTTTCTTATTAGGTGCAACGGCTGGTCGTACAACCCTTAACGGTGAAGGTCTACAGCACGAAGACGGTCACTCGCACATTCAAGCGGGTACTATTCCTAACTGTATTTCTTACGACCCAACATTCGTATTTGAAGTAGCTGTAATCCTACAAGACGGTATTCGTCGCATGTACGGTCCTGAACAAGAAAACGTGTTCTACTACTTAACGCTAATGAATGAAAACTACGCACAACCTGCAATGCCAGAAGGTGCGGAAGAAGGCATTCGTAAGGGTATCTATAAGCTTGAAGACAATGCAGGCGACAAAGCACACGTTCAACTAATGGGCTCAGGTACTATCTTAAACGAAGTACGTAAAGCAGGTCAGATCTTAAGCGAAGAGTACGGCATCGGTTCAGATGTATTCTCTGTAACGTCATTCAATGAGCTTGCACGTGACGGTCAAGATGTTGAGCGTTTCAACATGCTTAACCCAGCAGCAGATCAAAAAGTACCTTATATCACATCTGTATTAGGTGAGTCTCCAGCAATTGCTGCAACTGACTATATGAAGAACTATGCAGAGCAAGTACGTGCTTATATGCCTAGCGCTTCTTTCAAAGTACTTGGTACTGACGGTTACGGTCGTTCAGACAGCCGTGAAAACTTACGTCGTCACTTCGAAGTAAATGCAGGTTACGTAGTAGTCGCTGCACTTACAGAGCTTGTTAAGCAAGGTAAAGTTGACGCATCAGTTGTTGCTGACGCTATCAAGAAATTTGATATCGACACAACGAAAACTAACCCACTATACGCATAAGAGGCAGATAGAATGGCAATCGAAATTCATGTTCCAGACATTGGTGCGGATGAGGTTGAAGTAACTGAGATCCTAGTTAACGTAGGTGACACAGTTGAAGTTGATCAATCTCTTATCACTGTTGAAGGTGATAAAGCTTCAATGGAAGTGCCAGCTGCGCAAGCGGGTACAGTGAAAGAAATTAAAGTAGCTGAAGGCGACACTGTTGCAACTGGCTCTTTAATTATGATTTTTGATGCTGCGGGTGATGCACCTGCAGCAGCCGAGCCTGAAGCACCAGCAGCCCCGGCGGCTGCACCTGCTCCAGCAGCGGCATCTGAATTAAAAGAAGTTCACGTACCAGACATCGGTGGTGACGAGGTTGAAGTAACTGAGATCATGGTTGCTGTAGGCGACGTGGTTGAAGCTGACCAATCAATCTTAAACGTAGAAGGCGACAAGGCTTCTATGGAAGTACCAGCACCATTTGGCGGTACAGTTAAAGAAATCAAAGTTGAAGTTGGCGGCAAAGTATCAACGGGCTCGCTAGTATTCGTATTTGAAACTGGTGCATCTGCGCCGGCAGCTGTTCAAGCGGCTCCTGCGGCAGCGCCTGTTCCAGCAGCGGCGGCAGAACTGATCGAGGTTCACGTACCAGACATCGGCGGTGACGAAGTTGAAGTAACTGAAGTAATGGTTGCGGTAGGCGATGTGGTTGAAGCTGACCAATCAATCTTAAACGTAGAAGGTGATAAGGCTTCTATGGAAGTACCAGCACCGTTTGCTGGGACTGTTAAAGAAGTGAAGGTTGAAGTTGGCGGTAAAGTGTCGACTGGTTCATTGGTATTTGTATTTGAAACGCAAGGCTCTGCACCAGCTCCTATAGCTGCGCCTGCACCTGCAAAAGCGGCTCCGGCAGCACCAGCGGCAAAACCAGCGCCAGCAGCGGCACCTGCAGCTTCAGCACAAAAAGATGAATTTGTAGCGAACGACCAATACGCACATGCATCACCTGTAGTTCGTCGTTTAGCGCGTGAGTTTGGTGTAAACCTAGCGCGCGTTAAAGGCACAGGTCGCAAGAACCGTGTACTTAAAGAAGACGTACAAAACTACGTGAAAGAGTTAGTGAAGCAAGTTGAATCAGGTCAGCTATCTAAAGGTGGCAATACTGGCGGTGGCGAGCTAAACCTAATTCCTTGGCCAAAAGTAGACTTCAGCAAGTTTGGTGAAGTTGAAGAGAAGAAGCTTTCTCGTATTCAAAAGCTTTCTGGTGCAAACCTTCACCGTAACTGGGTACAGATCCCTCATGTTACGCAATTTGATGAAGCGGACATCACCACGCTAGAAGCATTCCGTAAAGAGCAGAATGTACTGGCTGAGAAGAAGAAAATGGGCGTGAAGATCACTCCACTAGTATTCGTAATGAAAGCCGCGGCTAAAGCACTAGAAGAGTTCCCAACGTTTAACTCATCACTGTCTGAAGATGGCGAAAGCTTAATTCTCAAGAAGTATGTAAACATTGGTATCGCAGTAGATACACCAAATGGTCTAGTTGTTCCTGTTGTTCGTGATGTGAACAAAAAAGGCATCATTGAGTTATCTCGCGAGTTGATGGAAATTTCTAAGAAAGCACGTGAAGGTAAACTAACTGCATCTGATATGCAGGGCGGTTGTTTCACGATTTCTAGCCTAGGCGGCATCGGTGGTACTGCGTTTACACCAATCGTAAATGCACCAGAAGTTGCCATCTTAGGTGTGTCTAAGTCTGACATGAAGCCGAAGTGGAATGGTAAAGAGTTTGAGCCGCGCCTAATGGTGCCGCTAAGCTGTTCATACGACCACCGTGTAATTGACGGTGCGTTAGCAGCACGCTTTACTGCAACACTTGCAGCTTACCTAAGCGACATTCGTCAGCTGGTAATGTAAAACTCAAAAATCCCACTGATTTTCAGTGGGATTTTGTTTGTATCCTCTGATACAATCGACGCACACTTTTTTAGTCTGCCCCTTGTTCCTCCTGACAAATGGATGACATGGCAGTGAGTATAACGAGTAGGGCAACGCCAATTTGGCATAACCCGTTCGCAAAATATTAAGGTTAAAACATGAGCAACGAGATCAAAACTCAAGTTGTTGTACTAGGCGGTGGTCCTGGTGGTTACTCTGCAGCTTTCCGTGCTGCTGATTTAGGTTTAGACGTTACACTTATCGAATCACGTAACACTCTAGGTGGTGTTTGCTTGAACGTAGGTTGTATCCCTTCAAAAGCATTACTTCACGTTGCTAAAGTAATCGACGACGCGAGCGAAATGGCATCTCACGGTGTTACTTTCGGTGCTCCACAAATCGACCTAGACAAAATCCGTTCTTGGAAAGATTCTGTAATCGGTCAATTAACTGGTGGCTTAGACGGCATGGCGAAGATGCGTAAAGTTAACGTTGTTAACGGTTACGGCAAATTCACAGGTGCTAACACTATCGCTGTTGAAGGCGAAAACGGTACTACAACTGTTACTTTCGACAATGCAATCATTGCTGCGGGTTCTCAGCCTGTAAACCTACCTTTCATCCCAGAAGATGAGCGTGTAATCGATTCAACTGGTGCACTTGAGCTTAAAGACGTACCAGAGAAACTACTTGTATTAGGTGGTGGTATCATCGGTCTTGAGATGGGTACTGTTTACCGTGCACTAGGTTCACAAATCGACGTTGTTGAATTTGCTGATCAACTAGTACCAGCAGCGGATAAAGACATCATCAAGATTTACCAAAAGTATGTTAAGAACAAGTTCAACGTAATGCTTTCTACGAAAGTAGTGGCTGTTGAAGCGAAAGAAGACGGTCTATACGTATCATTCGAAGGCAAGAACGCTCCAGCTGAGCCAGTACGTTACGACAAAGTACTTGTTGCTGTAGGCCGTACACCTAACGGTAAACTACTTGACGCTGAAAAAGCGGGCGTAGCTGTTGACGAGCGCGGCTTCATCAACACTGATAAGCAAATGAAGACAAACGTAAACCACATCTTTGCGATTGGCGACATCGTTGGTCAACCAATGCTTGCGCACAAAGCGGTTCATGAAGCACACGTTGCTGCAGAAGTGATCTCTGGTCAGAAGCATTACTTCGATCCTAAGTGTATTCCTTCAATTGCATACACAGATCCAGAAATCGCTTGGGTTGGTGTAACTGAGAAAGAAGCAAAAGAGCAAGGTCTTAACATTGAAACTGCGGTATTCCCGTGGGCTGCATCTGGCCGTGCAATCGCTTCAGCACGTACTGAAGGTTCAACTAAGCTTATCTTCGATAAAGACTCAGGTCGCATTATTGGTGGTGCAATGGTTGGTATCAATGCAGGTGAAATGCTTGGTGAGATCGGCCTAGCGGTAGAAATGGGTGCAGACGGTGAAGACCTAGCGCTTACTATCCACGCTCACCCAACGCTGAACGAGTCAATCGGTCTAGCTGCTGAAATCTTTGAAGGTTCAATCACTGACCTACCAAACAAAAAAGCAGTGAAAAAGAAGAAGTAATTCTTTGATTTTAAGCTTTAAAAAAACCCGCTTCGGCGGGTTTTTTGTTTTTCAATCATCAATGATTATTAGAACTGGTAGTGCCAAAATACACCAAATTGATTTGCATCTACTGTTCCTTTGTAGCTTCCATAACTGCCATAACCTAAATAGACTTTTTCATTGTAGTCGTAACTATTAGACACATATCTTACTTCAATCATGCTATTGTATGATTCAAGTTCATAACCAATTGAAACCACTGAGCCTAAGGCGCTATCAAATTCTAACTTTGAAGACTCAACTTCAAGTTCCGGGCTTAGGTGATATGTTAAACCTAAGCCAATTTTAAATTTTTCATTAAGTTGGTAATAAGGTATCGCGTCTAAAACAAATCGCGAGATTTTGGCATCTAAATTTTCTGCATTATCTGAATCTGAAAAATAACTTAAGTTGGTAGCTAGAGACCACTTTTCACTAATCGAATAATTAAGGCCAAGTCCAAAACTAAAACCTTTGCCTGTTTTAATTGATTGATCCGAATTATCTTTATAGTTTATTTCTACCAGTTTTTCACCGCCAACAGAGTAACCCATAAACGCTGAAAAGCTTATATCAGAGCCGTCTTCCTGAACTAAATTAGCATCATTCGCTAAAGCATTGCCGCTGATTAATGCTGATAAGGCAAGACCCGATATCAATTTTATCATTATTTTATTCCATTTATTAAAATCGGGCGTATTCTATTTTATTAAAACTCTTAAAAGAAGGAGTGCTCCGCGCTGAACGTAAACTTTTGTAAACAACATATTTTATGTTTGGTTGTAAAGGGCTACCTTGAAGTTTTTACTTGATTACCGAGAGAAGCTCTTTGGCTTTTTGCAATAAAGCCAAAGAGAATTAGTTATAGACTAACCTTTACATATTCTCCAGGTGCATCATAAATCCCCGGCTTTTCATCAGTATGCGTTGCTCTGGCGTCTACTTTTGTGTCATTAAGGTTATTGAGCCATTGATGCCAGTGAGGCCACCAAGAACCTGTGTGATGCTGCGCTTTATCAAACCAATCTTGCGCTTCTCCTTTGGCTTCTGGGCCATAGAAATAACCATATTTATTTGCCTCAGGCGCATTAATTACACCGGCAATGTGGCCACTCTCACCCAGCACAAAAGTCACTGGGCTTGCAGTATTTTGCACACCTTTAAATGTGGCTTGCCATAGCGCAATATGATCATCTCGAGTTGAAAGCATATAAATAGGTGTTTTTACCTTGCTCAAATCAATTTTAGTACCACGAATACTGATCGCTTTTGGCTCTACCAGCTTGTTTTCTAAATAGAGGTTACGCAGCATAAAATTATGGCATGCTGCAGTAAGGTTGGTACTGTCACCATTCCAATAAAGCAGGTCCATATTCATAGGCGCTTTGCCTTTGAGGTAATTATTCACATAATAATTCCAGTACAGGGTGTTTTCTCTGAGCATGCTGAACGCCGTACCCAGCGAGTGACCATGCATGACACCATTTTCTGTATTGTACGCTTCGAGCGCAGCAATTGTTGGCTCATTAATAAATACACCAATCTCCCCTGGTTGCGCAAAATCGAGTAGTGTGGTTAACAAGGTTGCACTTTTAATGCGTTGCTTCATACGTTTTGCTGTGAAATAAGCCAATGTTGTGGTCAGCAAAGTACCGCCAATACAATATCCCATGGCATTGACATAGGTTGTGCCTATATGTTTCTCGATGGCATCAAGGGCAGCTATCACGCCATCAACCACATAATCTTCAAAGCTGATGTGTGCCATACTTGGATCAGGGTTTTTCCACGACATCATGAACACGGTATGGCCCTGTTCTACAGCCCATTTCACCATCGAGTTTTGTTGTTGCAAATCTAAGATATAGTACTTGTTCACATAAGGGGGAATGATTAATAGAGGCGTCTCGAGTACTTGCTCTGTGGTTGCACTGTATTGGATTAATTCAAATAAATGGTTTTGATACACCACACGACCTGGGGTAGTGGCTAGGTCTTCCCCGAGTTTATAAGCTTGCTCATCAGTCATGCTAATACGCAGCATGTCATGGCTTTTATCTAAATCTTTTTTTAGCAGCTCAAAACCTTTCACCAAGTTTTCACCTTTTGACTCTAGGGTGAGTTTAAGTAATTCAGGGTTAGTGCTGATAAAGTTACTGGGCGCAAGCGAGTTAATGGTTTGTCTGGCAAAAAACTCAAGGCGTTCTTTTTGTTTTTCGTCTAGCCCTTGAGTATCACGAATATTTTGTAACAGTGACTCACCAAATAATAAGTAACTTTGTTTGATGTAGTTAAACCATGGATTTTGTTGCCATTGCTCGTCTTTAAAGCGTCGGTCTCCTCGCTCTTCACTGATGACAGACGCAACGTTTTCGTCGCCTGCTTGCATCGCATTTTGCATTATTTGCAATTGCTGCTGCCACCAGTTAGTTTGATTCTTTATTAATGTCTCAGGTTGCTGGCTTAGTGCTTGCAACCAGGTAGTAAAGTCTTTGCTGTTTAGCTCATTTAAAGCTTGTTGAACAGGGCTTTGTTGGCTCAAGTTTTGGGTAAAGGAGTTAAAAATTTCTTGGTTTTGTTGCCACCAAGATTGCATCGTAGCATTTAAGGCGTCGTTATCCATCTTCATCATGATTGTCCTAATGACACAACTAGACGCTGCAGGGTGTCGCAGCATGAAGGCAAGAAGAGCAGGTAGCGGCAGAACTACCGCTACCTAAATAAGTCTTAAGCTTGAGCTGTTTGCATTTGCTCTTTAGTTAAAGCTTCAAGGCTGTCTTTAAACTCTTGACCTAGTTTTGTTAGTTTTTGACCGTCTTCAATCATTTGCTGGCTTAGCTGGGTCATTGCAGACACTTGGCTTAAGTTAAAATCGATTGCAGATTTAACATCTTGTACTTCAGTCGCTGCTTTTAATTGCGATACAGAAGCATTTGAAATGTTTTGTACTGCATCAATTTGAATGCTCGCTAGCTGTTCAATGTTCTTTGCAACAAGTTGGTTGAACTTGATTGCTGGGCCGAAAAACTTTTGGTTTTGTTCAGTTAGCGTGTTTAGTAAATCAGTGTACATAACGTTTTCCTTTTGAGTCGTTGAAATTGTTCAAAAAATGGGTTGAGTGTTAACTGCTTACTCAACTAACTTAATTCATGTATAAACCGCCGTTTAAAGCGAGTGTTTCACCTGTGATATAAGCCGCATCGTCAGATGCTAAAAAGCGTACTGCTTTGGCGACTTCTTCTGGGGTCGCTAAACGCTGCATAGGTACTTGGCCGCGAATGTTATCTAGAACCTCAGGTTTCATTGCAGCAACCATTGGAGTTTCTGTATAACCGGGAGCAACCACATTCACTGTGACACCAGCGCGCGCACCTTCATAAGCAAGAGATTTAGAAAAGCCGATCATGCCCGCTTTTGCTGCAGCATAGTTTGCTTGTCCAAATTGTCCTTTTTGGCCGTTTACACTTGAGATGTTGATGATACGACCTTGCTTTTGCGCACACATATGCGCAAACAAAGGTTGGGTCATGTTGAAAAGAGAGTTTAAGTTAGTATCGATCACTTCACGCCATTGCTCAATCGACATTTTTTTAAATGTGCTATCACGTGTGATACCCGCATTGTTGACTAACACATCAATGTGTTGATGCTCTTCGATAAGGTTGTCAAGGGCAAGTTTACAAGCTTGAGCATCAGTGACATCTAAAAACACAGCTTGAACTTGTTTTGGGTTGATGTTTGCTTCATTGAGCCATTGATCAAAGTCAGCCTGGGTTCGACGCTGGCTCGCAACGGCGATAACGAAGAACTGGTTGTCTACGAGAGATTGAACGATGGCTGTACCAATGCCACCAAAGGCGCCAGTTACAATGGCAGTTTTTTGTATATCCATGATGATTTCCCTACATCTTTTATGACAATTTAACTGCATTTGTCATGTTTGCTTTAGGCAACAAACACTAGTGAAATTCACTTGAGTGATCGTTAAGTGACTTCATTATTTGCGAAAAAAGTGACAGTTTTTTAACCAAACCATGACCTTTTTAAGAACTCACTCTTGCGGCTTACTTTAAGCGTAAACCCCATAGCGTGGTTTATCATATAGTCTATCGTTATGCTCGAAATTTGCACAATTTATAACTTGATCTAAATCTAGTTTTCTTTACTAAACTTAAAGTAAGGAAAAATTAAGGTCAGACTATGCGCGTTAAGTCTTCATTACTTATTTTTAAAGTTGCTTCGGGCACATGTGTGTTTTTAATCATGCTTGCAAGTTGGTTAATGTATTCACACATAGATCATACCCAGCAAGTTGAATTGCAGTTAAATCGTCTAAAGTTAGCCGCAGCTCGATTAGTTGGCGTAAAAAATGACTACATACAAGAAAAACAGCCAGAATTTATTGAGTCTTTCGATAAGCATTATTTTCAGTTCGAAAAAGAATACGGTGAGCTTGCCCAACTTCTTTTAGATGAGCCAAAAGTCATGCTGCAACTTTCCATGATAGAATCTAATACCGCACAACTAAGGCAAACTTTAAAGCGTTTTGAGCAGTTCCAAATTAAGTTAGGTCATGAGGCTGATGAGGGCGTATATGGCTTGTTTAGACGTCACGCTCATCAGTTACAAAGTTATGTGCAAACAGCTGAACAACCCATGTTAGAGCTTAAGGTACTAGAATTACGGCGTGCAGAGAAAGACTTTTTACTGCGACACGATCATGCCTATATTGAACGTCATACAGGAATTTACGAAAAATTATATCAAAAGCTGCAATCCGAAAACCCTCAAGCGGCACTGCAACTCAAAGCTTATCGCCAAGGTTTTTTATCTTACAGTGCAGTGCTCACAGAAATTGGTTTGAACTCTAAGCAGGGCTTGAGAAAGCAACTTGATGAGCAAAAAAACGATCTAACAACTGAAATATTGGGATTGAGCAATACTATTATTTTACAGGATCACGATACCAAGCAAGCTTGGGTTTTAAGTTTACTGGGCATGATAATTTTGATTTGCTCTGTATGCTTTGTTTTATTGATGATATTGCATGCAAGAGTCTCGAAAAAGATCAATGTGATCAATGATGTCTTAGATAAGGTTGTTGAACATGAAAACTTTAAACTCAGGACTAATCTCAATAATACCGATGAGTTAGGTCAAATAGGCACGCATGTCGATAAATTACTTGAATACCTTGATGGTCTTCTAGTGCGTTTGTCTTCGGCGCAAAAACGTTTATTAGAAGATACTGAAGTGGCGAGTTTTAGTAATGTTATTCATCGCTTTACTCAAGAGCTCAATACGCCACTTGGAGAAGTAAAAAGTGGTAAGGGCGATATGGCTGAGTTAATAGCCATCATGAAAAATAACCTAAGAGATGGGTTAGATGAGAGTGCCTCTATTACAGAGATGATAAGTCATCTAGAAAGTACATTAGATATTATTGAAAGTAATCTCACGGTCAGTGAGCAGCTTATTGAAGAGTTTAAGCTGATCTCTGCAAACCAACATTTGGATATCCTGACCTATTTTAACTTACTTGATCAAGTAGAATATGCATTTCGAAGTAATGACGGTTTATTATCAGCCGAAGATTATGATATCACCTTTGATATCTCAGAAGGGCTGTTTATTAATAGCTACCCCTCAGCAATCAATCAGATCATTAATCTATGCATTCATAACAGTATTAAACATGGCAAAATAGCCAATCAGAAACTCCATATTGTGGTGTCAGCAATGGTTGTTAATGATTTTGTGCATATCTATTTTAAAGACGATGGCATGGGCATAGACAAAGAAATTTTACCGGTGATATTCGAACCGTTTATTACTTCAAAACGCCATAGTGGTGGCACTGGTCTGGGTATGAGCATCATATATAATTTGGTCACGCAAAAGCTGAAAGGGGAAGTGAAAATGCAAAGCCCTGCGCATGGTGGTGCTTGCCTTCATATTATTTTGTCAGAGACTGAATTTTCACAAAAACAATTATCTGACGTCAGTTAAGAGCCTATAAGTTAGTCTTGCGAGTAACTCATTTTGTTTAGGTTGACGTTTATTCTGTCAGCAGAAATAAGTATATAGAAATAAAAAAGCCATGGTTTTAACCATGGCTTTCTAAATCAATTTTGCGGTTAAGCTTTTTTACTTGCTACCCACTCGTCAACGAACTTTTCAAGTACGTTAAGTGGCACAGGGCCATTTTTCAGAACCACATCGTGGAACTGACGAATATCAAACTTGTCACCAAGTTCTTTCTTCGCATCTTCACGTAATTCTAAAATTTTAAGCATACCGACTTTATAAGCGGTTGCTTGAGAAGGCATTACGATGTGACGCTCAACCATTTTAACACCGTCAGACTTAGCGTTAGGGGTGTTGTTTACGTAGTAATCGATGCCTTCTTGACGCGTCCATTTCATCGCGTGAATACCTGTATCTACCACTAGACGACATGCACGCCATAATTCCATTGCAAGACGACCAAAATCTGAATATGGGTCTTCATATAGGCCCATTTCTTTTGGTACTAGCTCAGAGTATAAACCCCAACCTTCGATATAAGCTGTGTAGCCACCGAATTTACGGAACTTAGGCACACCTTCAAGCTCTTGCGCGATAGCAATTTGCATGTGGTGACCCGGAATACCTTCGTGGTAAGCAAGCGCTTCCATTTGGTAAGTAGGCATTGCTTCCATGTCATACAGGTTTGCGTAGTAAATACCAGGACGAGAGCCATCTGGTGCAGGCTGCTGGTAGAACGCTTTACCAGCCGCTTTTTCACGGAATGCTTCAACACGCTTAACGATCATGTCTGCTTTTGGCTTAACAATAAATAATTCATCAAGACGAGATTTTAAGTTGTCGATCATCGCAGTAGCATCTTTAAGATACTTCTCTTTACCTTCTTCTGTATTAGGCAAGTAGAATTGCTTGTCGGTTTTCATGAATTCCATGAATGCTTTTAAGTCACCTTTAAAGCCAACCTTTTCTTTGATTGCTCGCATTTCGTCATGAATACGTGCAACCTCAGCAAGGCCAATTTCATGGATTTCTTTAGCCGTTAGCTCTGTAGTCGTTGTACGAGCAAGGGCATTGTTAAAGAAGGCTTCACCTTCAGGGAACTTCCAAGCACCGTCACGGGTATCTGCTTTTTTCTCAAGCTTAGCTAGGTAGTTAATTAGCTTGTTGTAAGACGGCTTGATAGCAGTGTTAAGTGCTTCTGTAGCTTCATTGATAAGTGCTGCTTTTTCAGAATCAGCGATTTCTAGTTTGTTTACCTTACGTTTGAAGTCAGCAAGTAGAGTAGAGTCGTCACCTTTTTCAAACGGTGCGCCTTTAATAATGTTCTTGCTTGATTCAATTACGTGAGGAAAAACAAACTTAGGTGCAATAATGCCTTTTTGCGCACGGATCTCTAAAGAGTCGATAAGTTGATCGAATACTTTCGTTACGCCATTTAAACGTGAGATATACGCTTTCGCATCTTCAACATTAGTGATTTGGTGCTGGTTAATTAAAAATGCAGGTACCATTGAGTGCGTACCAAACATTTGGTTTACCGGGTAGTTATGGTAGCGCCATTTGAAATCAGCAATACCATCTTCTAAACGTTGCTTCATCAGGTCATAACTAACTTGCGTGTTAGCATCTAACTTACTGCGATCAATCGCATTCAATCTGCCAAGATCTTTTTTAGCTAGAGCTAAATCTTCAAGTGCACGCTCTTCGCTGTCATCATCCCACTTATCGTAGTCTTTTTTGATACCCATGTAAGTTTGGTATACAGGGCTTCGCATGACGCCGTTCATAAACACTTCTTCAAAAAGCGCATTGGCTTTTTCAACTTCGCTCTGAACAACTTGGACTTGCGGTGCAGGAGCAGGTTTTTCAGCTGTTTGCTGACAACCAGCCAAAAATGCTGCGCTGATTGCTGCAGCAATAATGGTGAGTTTACGCATTGTTATCTACCTTTGAGTTTTGTGTACGCTATGGATTATCCTTGGCGTGTTGTTATTTTTATAAAAACAGCCGAAACCGTTTAAACAAATAATTCTAGCAGGTCATTTAAAAAACGGTGGCCTTTATTTGTAACCAACCATGAATGACCTAAGTCTTCTATTAATTTTTTTTCAATTGCAGTGTTTATTGCAGTATCGATTTTGGCTAATGACAAGCCCGAATAGTTTATGAACTGCTGCTTATTACATGGTTCACGTAGCCTAAATTGGTTCATAAAGAACTCAAAAGGGCGACCCTCTTCTTCAACTTGCCAGCTTTCATACAAATATGGCTTGCTAAGATCCATATAACCACGAGGGTGTTTAACTTTTACGGTACGTAAAATACCACCTTGTTCAGGCTGAGTTATCTTACCGTGGGCGCCACAGCCTATGCCTAGGTAATCACCGAAGCGCCAATAATTTAAATTGTGTTTACATTGATAACCTGGTTTTGCGTAGCCCGAGATCTCATAGTGCTCGTAGCCTGCTTCTGCCAGTAATTTTTGACCTTGTTCTTGGATATCCCACAATGTTTCATCTTCAGGGAGAACAGGTGGTTTAGAAGCAAACTGAGTGTTTGGTTCAATGGTCAATTGATACCAAGATAAGTGAGGTGGGTTAAGAGTAATGACTTTTTGTAAATCGCTTAACGCATCTTCGACACTTTGACCTGGAAGTCCATGCATTAAATCCATATTGAATGAATTTAAGCCCGCAGCTTGAGCCTCTTTGGCGGCGTTAATGGCTTCATTTTCGCCATGAATACGACCCAAAGACTTAAGCTTATCGGCTTGTAAACTTTGTACACCAATTGAAATACGGTTAATGCCGGCTTCAACATAATGTTTGAACTTGTCTTTTTCTACCGTGCCTGGGTTGGCTTCTAGCGTAATTTCAATATTGTCTTCAAAGGGGATAAGCTTTTCTATTTCGGCTAATAACCATTGATAGGCTTTACCCGATAACAAACTTGGTGTGCCACCGCCGACAAAAATACTGTGTAATTTGCGACCTTGCACTAAATGTAAATCAGCTTGCAAGTCGTGAAGTAAGTGTTGAATATATTCTTGTTCAGGAATTTCACCCTTTTGACCGTGGCTATTAAAGTCGCAATAAGGGCATTTTTGCACGCACCAAGGCACGTGCACATATAAGCTTAGAGGAGGAAGTTGCACAATTAGCCTTTTAATTTGGCAACGAGTTGCTGCAGTGCCTGACCACGATGGCTCAGGGCATTTTTTTGCTCCTTCGTTAACTGTGCAGACGTGCATCCTTCGCTTGCTACATAAAACACCGGATCATAACCAAAGCCTTCACGACCCTGTTGTTCTTCTGTGATTACCCCTTCCCAATTTGCTTGGCAAACGAGTGGTGTCGGGTCATCAGCATGACGCATATAAACTAGCACACACCAGAAGCGCGCTGAACGCTCTGTTTTGCCTTGCATCTCGACCAGTAACTTGTCGATGTTATCTTGGTCGTTTGCGCTTTCACCGGCGAAGCGTGCCGAATACACACCTGGTGCGCCATTTAAAGCATCGACTTCAAGACCAGAGTCATCCGCAATGGCAGGCAGGCCGGTAATTTTAGCTGCGTGGCGCGCTTTAATAATAGCATTTTCGATGAAGGTAGTGCCTGTTTCTGGCACGTCAGGTACATTAAACTGGCTTTGTGGTAATACCTCAATGCTTAACTCATTGAGCATCGCAGCGAGCTCTTTCACTTTACCTTGGTTGCCTGTGGCAAGAACAATTTGTTGACTCATTAGCTAATTAGTCCACGTAGAATTTTTGTTGAAAGTTTAAAACTTGGAAGTTGTTACCTTGATTAATATTGATTTTAAAGCGATAAATTTCTTCATTTCGAAAATCAACTTGGGCAAGGTAATAAATGGCATCACCATCAACCACTTCTTTGAATTCCAGTACTTGTTTAGTACCTAGGAGATTCTTTGCTTCACCTGTGAGTTTGGCTTTTTGAGCAGGCGTGCCCTTTTTATTGGCAAGCACTGAGATATTAATCACGCCTTTATAATTACTGCGCTCAAGCCCATAGGCTTTGGCAATACTAGGTTGAATAAACGTTGAAGGAAAAGCTATGTAGTGAACTTGCCACGGGCCGAGTTCTTTATATTGTCCACCTTGTACAGAATTAGCAGAGGCAATAAAGCTACTTAAAGCAAGGATGAAAGCAATCAAAATTCGCATAAATACTCCTAATTAACCTAGCAAATCCATGATTAATAGTTGCACGAACTGCAGGCCAATAATTAATACCAAAATAGATAGATCTAAACCACCAAGAGGTGGGATAACTTTACGAATGGGGCGTAGCATTGGCTCAGTAAGCTGGTCAAATACCGCGGCAATCGGGTTATAACCTTGTGCCACCCAGCTCATGATTGCACGAATAATTAATATCCAAAATACCAGCGTAAAAGCTTCTTTTAAGACAGTGATAACTCCATTAATTGCGGCGCCAACTGGCTCCCAACCACCGTAAAACATCACCATGAGTAAAGATACTTTGGCAAAACCAACTAAGAAGGCGAGCACCAAAGAGGCGAGGTCTAAGCCACCTACGCCAGGAATAATTTTACGCAGTGGGTTAACCGCAAAAGAAGTGGCTTTAACGACGGTTTGACTAAGAGGGTTGTAAAAGTCAGCGCGAACTAACTGTAGCCAAAAACGCAGTAACACGACCATTAAAAATAGGTCGAATACAATACCAATTAAAAATTGCATAGCAGTCATGGCTGCCTCCTAGATCTGTTGTTCCATTTCTTCAGCGCGAGCGATACAGGCATCCATAGCGTCGGCAACGGTAGTTTGTAAGCTTTTTGATTTTAAGTATTCAACAGCCGCGTGTGTTGTTCCACCTTTTGATGTCACATTGGCGCGCAGTTGTTCGAGTGAAATGTCATCATTGGCAAACGCCATTTCAGCCGCGCCTAATGCAGTTTGCTGCACTAGCAGTCGAGCTTGTTCATGGCTAAAGCCAAGGTTTACAGCTTTTTCAGCAATAGATTGCATAAATAGGAAGAAATACGCAGGCGATGAGCCTGTTACAGCAATGATGTCATTTATTTGTGACTCTTGCTCTAACCATAGTACTATGCCTGTTGCGCTGAACATATCAGTGACAATGGCTTTTTCTTCATCGCTAATTGCATCGCTGAATAAGCCACTGACACCTTTACCTAATAAGCTCGGTGTATTTGGCATACAGCGTACGAGTTTTGCATCAAACCCCAGCATTTCACGTAAGCGCTTTACAGTAATACCAGCAGCAACTGAGATGAATAGTTTGCTACTCATGTCTATGCCTGCGTCTTGGAATGTTTGGCAAAGTTCCGCCATCATCTGTGGTTTAACAGAGAGTACGATAATATCGGCTTGCTTTACTGCCGCAAGGTTATCTGATGTGGCGTTCACACCTAAGTCAGCTTCAACTTTTGCTAGTTTTTCTGGATTACGGTTAGTAGCAATAATGCTGTTCGCATCGAAGCCACTTTTTACCATACCACCGATGATGGCATAGCTCATGTTACCTGTTCCGATAAACGCGATGGTTTTATTTGACATAGTTTGTGCTTACCTTATTGTCTTTTTCCAAAAATGTCGGTGCCAATACGCACCATGTTTGCCCCTGCAATGATGGCAGGCTCTAAGTCCTGGCTCATACCCATAGAAAGGGTATCTACTTGAGGATATTGGTGCCTTAGTTTATCAAAGCAAGCCCGCATTTGCTGAAAATATTGTAATTGTTTCTGTTCATCGTCAGTTTTTTCGGTGATGGTCATTAAACCACGAAGGTTTAATTGACGTGCATCAGCTATAAATGCAGCCAATTCATCTAGCTCTGAAAGCTGGCAACCTGACTTATTTTCGTCTTCACTGATATTTACTTGGATCAGGATGTTCAACGGCATAAGGTTGTTTGGACGTTGCTCGTTTAAGCGTTTTGCTATTTTTAAGCGATCAACACTTTGCACCCAACTAAAATGCTCCGCAATATGGCGAGATTTATTTGATTGAATCGGACCAATAAAGTGCCATTCAATGTCTTTTTTATCTTTTAAGTGTTGAATCTTATCAACGGCTTCTTGTACGTAAGACTCCCCAAATTGACGTTGCCCAGCGTCATAAGCTTCTTCAATAAGCTCGATTGGTTTGGTTTTAGACACAGCAAGTAATTGCACTGTATCGGAAAATGGACTGTTTTGTTCTGCTTTTATCACGCGATCGTAGGCGCAGCTCAGACGTTCTGCTATTGTAACCATATTATATTTCAGCTCGTTTTGGAGTCGTACATGGATATTACTGAATTATTGGCCTTTAGTGTTCAACATAAAGCCTCGGATTTACATTTATCATCGGGTGTTTCGCCGATGATCCGGGTTGACGGCGATGTGCGTCGTGTAAATATTCCCGCGTTAGAATCGAAAGACGTAAATAGCCTTGTTTACGATATTATGAATGATAACCAGCGAAAGGACTATGAGCAAAATTTAGAGGTGGACTTTTCATTCGAAGTGCCTAATTTAGCACGTTTTCGTGTTAATGCATTCAATACGAGTCGCGGGCCTGCAGCGGTATTCCGTACCATTCCGTCAACGGTACTTTCACTTGAAGAGTTAGGTGCGCCAGATATTTTTAAAGATATCTCAGATAAACCGCGAGGTTTAGTGCTAGTCACCGGTCCTACCGGTTCTGGTAAATCAACCACCTTAGCCGCTATGGTCGATTACATAAATAATAATAAACATCACCATATCTTGACCATAGAAGATCCTATTGAATTTGTGCACCTTAATAAATTGAGTCTAATTAACCAACGTGAAGTGCATAGAGATACACACAGCTTTAAAGCGGCACTTCGTTCAGCGCTGCGTGAAGATCCTGATGTTATCCTAGTGGGTGAATTACGAGATTTAGAAACTATTCGTCTCGCTATGACCGCAGCTGAAACAGGTCATTTAGTGTTTGGTACTTTGCACACCACATCGGCACCAAAAACCATTGACCGTATAATTGATGTTTTCCCTGGTGAAGAAAAAGACATGGTTCGCTCAATGCTGTCAGAATCACTGCAAGCGGTTATTTCACAAACACTGGTTAAAAAGGTAGGGGGAGGTCGTGTGGCTGCACACGAAATCATGCTTGGCATTCCGGCAATCCGTAATCTAATCCGTGAAGATAAAATTGCGCAGATGTACTCGGCCATTCAAACCGGTGCTATGCATGGCATGCAAACTATGGATCAATGTTTAAAGAACTTGGTTAACCGCGGCCTTATCACAGCGCAAGATGCACAAACAAAAGCGCACGATAAGGCTCAATTTGGTCCAAATATGTAAGGGGAGGCCATCATGTTATTGAATCAATTCTTACAAGCCATGGTAGACCGACAAGCTTCAGATTTATTTGTTTCTGCGGGTCTAGCTGTGAGTGCCAAAATTGATGGTGAGTTAACGCCTTTAAGTGAAGAGCGCTTAACACCGGAAGCTTCTCTTGAGATTGTCGTGTCTGCAATGAATGACAGGCAAAAAGAAGAGTTCTATCGCGAAAAAGAATGTAATTTCGCGATTGCCACCGATGAAGGGCGTTTCCGTGTTTCCGCATTTTGGCAAAGGGATTGTGCCGGCATGGTACTGCGTCGCATTGTGACACAAATTCCTGATGTGAATGATTTGGGCCTACCTTCTGTCCTGACAGATGTGATCATGTCAAAGCGTGGCCTGGTGTTATTTGTCGGTGGTACAGGCACAGGTAAGTCAACATCACTAGCTGCACTGCTAGGTTATCGCAACCGTAATCAGCGTGGTCATATTCTAACAATTGAGGATCCAATTGAATTTGTGCATGAGCACAAAAAGAGCATCATCACACAGCGTGAAGTAGGGATTGATACAGAGAGTTTTGAAGCGGCGCTAAAGAGCTCTTTGCGACAAGCGCCGGATGTCATTTTAATTGGTGAAATTCGCTCTCAAGAAACTATGGAATACGCACTTAGCTTTGCTGAAACTGGTCATTTATGTGTTGCAACCCTACACGCAAATAACGCTAACCAAGCGATTGACCGTATTATGCACCTGGTTCCGAAAGAGAAACATGATAAACTTAAATATGATTTGGCGTTGAACCTACGTGCAATTGTCGCTCAGCAATTGGTACCTTCAGCGAAGGGAGAGGGTCGTGAAGCAGCGATAGAAATTTTACTTAACTCGCCAATGGTTGCTGAGCTTGTCAAAAAGGGTGATATAGGTTCAATTAAAGAAACCATGGCGAAGTCAAAAGAGATGGGGATGCAAACCTTTGATCAGGCATTGTTTGATCTCTATAAACAACGTCGTATTAATTATGCCGATGCACTTCACTACGCAGACTCGCCAAATGATCTACGTTTAATGATAAAGCTGCAGAATAATGAGCAGCAAGGCGCAGGTT
Organism: Pseudoalteromonas sp. MTN2-4; assembly: GCF_042848605.1. Lineage (NCBI taxonomy): Bacteria > Pseudomonadati > Pseudomonadota > Gammaproteobacteria > Alteromonadales > Pseudoalteromonadaceae > Pseudoalteromonas > Pseudoalteromonas sp. MTN2-4. Next base: position 608,663 of record NZ_BTGK01000001.1, on the reverse strand, counting down.
TCCTACAAGGTGTGACTGTTGATGGGTTGGACTCAAAATAATAAGTATTTAAGAAGTTTATATTTTGTACTGCCTATGTTGGCTGTGTTGTTTAGTTACACGGTCAACGCATTAGGCATAAACAAAATACAGATATACGTTAGGGATGATGTGTATATCGATTACAAACGCTTCCTAAACGGCCGTAACGTCTCAGAGATCACTGACTTTTCAGGCAATTATATTCGTCGAGATGTTGTTGATATGATTCTGGCCCAGCAGGCACTCGTTCTGGGTGGCTTTACAAAACAATTTGAATATCAAACAGGTAATGTCAATTTTAGAAATACCAAACTCTTAGAACGAGGAAAGCTGTTACTGAGCATGGACAGTTATTGGTTAGAAGATGCTAAAGCCATGTCTAACTCTGTCTATGTCAGTAAAGCCCTTATCAAGCGCGGAGAGTATTATGCAGGTGTATTTTTCGCTCCAGACAATAAAAAAATGCAGCGACTGCAAAGCTACCAACAATTAAAAGATTATACATCAGTAAGTACACCACGTTGGCGGACAGATTGGGAAACACTACATAATCTGCCGTTACAAAAGCTATTTGTAGAGCATGAATGGATATCACAAGCTCGTATGGTGAGCATGATGTGGGCTGACTTTATGCTAATGCCACTGATGCCTAGTTTAAAAAATGAATTCAATTTAGAGGGAATAAAGCTAGTTGCTCACCCAAGTTTAGTTGTTCTGCTCGATGGCAGTAGACATCTGGTTGTATCTAAATCACATCCTTATGGCAAAGAAGCCTTTCAAGCGCTTCAAGTTGGGCTTGAAATACTGCGGGAGCGGGGAATGATCATAAAAGCCTACACGCAAGCAGGCTTCATTCCTGATCTGTCAAAATATGAGGTTTTAAATCAGTTACCAACTAGGTAAGAATTAGTCCCACAGCGATTCGAAAAAGCTTTCTAGAATGATGACCGCAGACATGCTGTCTACGTTACCCTTACCTAGATTACGATAACCGCCTTGTTCGAATAAACGCGCTTTCGCGTCAGTTGTTGTGAGCCGCTCATCTTGAGTTTCAACTTGTAACTTAAAGTTGTTATGCAGACGATTAGCAAATTTCTTTGCTTGGAACGTAACTTGTTGATTTGTGCCATCCATATTTAACGGCAGTCCAACCACTAATAAATCAGGTTTCCAGTCGTTGATGTGTGTAGCAATTTCATCCCAGTTAGGAATGCCATCTCGCGCTTTTACGGCACCAACACTATTGGCTGTGCCAGTGATCTCTTGACCAACAGCAATGCCAATACTTTTAGTACCAAAATCAAAGCCCATGACTGTTCGTTGGCCAATGGGTGTTTTTTCTTTTTTATCTGACATGAATTAATTTCTGTATTAGGCGTGGCCTGCGATTGTCGCTAATTTCGACACATCGAAGCCAAGCATTTCAACGGCTTTTTGCCATCTTTGTTCTACGGGCGTATTAAATATAATTGCAGGATCAGCTTTGATAACCAACCAGCTATTTTCTGATAACTCTCTTTCTAACTGACCTTGCTCCCAACCCGCATAGCCAAGGGTAATAATAAATTCACTGGGGCTGTCATCATAAGTTAGGCTGGCAAGCACATCTTTAGAGGTAGTTATCATAATCTCTGAGCTAAGCTCTTGACTCGATGAGTAGCCATATTTTGGCGTATGAAGCACAAACCCTCTGTCAGTGTTTACAGGACCACCGGCAAAGACATAGCGTTTAGCCGCTTCACTCATCTTGTTATTCTCAATATCAATTTTATCGAGTAGTTCACCTACAGTAACATTGACGGGGTGGTTAATCACCAGACCCATAGCACCTTCTTCATTATGCTCACAAATATACGTCACACTTTGTTTAAAGTAGGGGTCTTGCAAACTCGGCATTGCGATTAAGAAATGATTTTCTAATGATGATTGCATATTGATAGCCTTAGATCAGAAGATGGGGCGCATATCACCCCATTTTGTTTATTTATTATGGGCTAGTTTTTCTTCTATCGCCTCATAGAGTTTATCCATAATTGAAATATCAAACGCCGCTTCTATTTCTTTTACGCAGGTCGGGGCTGTGACATTGATTTCGGTTAGCTTGTTACCAATAATGTCTAAGCCAACAAAAATGAGCCCTTTTTCTTTTAAGGTTGGGGCGACAGCTTGCGCTACTTTTAAATCATCTTCATTGATAGGACGGGCTTCGCCTCGACCACCAGCAGCCAAATTACCTCGGGTTTCACCACCTTGAGGAATTCTCGCTAAGCAGTACGGGATGACTTCACCATTCACAACCAAAACTCGTTTATCGCCTTGCTTAATTTCTGGAATGTACTGTTGTGCCATTGCAAATCGGCTACCATGTTCAGTCAAGGTTTCGCAGATCACACCAATATTAGGATCATCTTGTTTTATTCTGAAGATTGATGCGCCACCCATGCCATCGAGTGGCTTTAAAATGATATCGCCATGCTTAGTTAAAAACTCGCGAATTTGTGTTTGAGAGCGAGTCACCAGCGTATCTGGTGTATGTTCACTAAACCATGCAGTAAATAGCTTCTCATTAGCATCGCGAAGACTTTGTGGCTTATTAACGACTAAAGTGCCAGCATCTTCAGCGCGTTCAAGAATATAGGTAGCGTAGATGTATTCAGTATCAAAGGGTGGATCTTTTCGCATTAAGATCACATCTAGGTCACTCAGTGCAATATCCTGCTTGTCTTCTAGCGTATACCAGTTGTCAACGTCGTCAAACACTGTCGCTTTAGCTGCGGTTGCACGGGCTTGGCCTTGATATAAAAACAAGTCGTCCATTTCCATGTAGTAAAGCTCATAGCCACGTTGTTGGGCACTGAGCATCATGGCAAAGCCAGTGTCTTTTTTAATATTGAAACCACTGATTGGATCGCTAATGATACCGAGTTTAATTGCCATAATGTTTACCTAGTTATTTGAATGTTTTAATCAATATGGGGTTAGAAAAGCACTTTTAAAGTGCTAAATCACCAAATTGTAATTGCAGTGCACTTAATACGGTTAAAGCGGCTGTCTCTGTGCGAAGTACTCGTGGGCCTAAGCGAACATCTACAAAGCCTTGCTCTGAGGTCGCAGCCATTTCTTCATCGGTAAAGCCGCCCTCAGGCCCCACTACAAAACGCACACCATATGTTGGTGCTGGTAAAGTTTTAATACTGTGCTCGGCACGAGGGTGCAGCGTTAGCTTTAACTCTTCACTTTGTTGGGACAGCCACTGAGATAATTGAATTGGAGGATGGATCTTGGTTACAAAATTACGACCAGATTGCTCGGCAGCAGCGATTGCGATTTTTTGCCATTGCTGGTGCTTCTTAGCGAGGCGATCACCGGTTAGTTTTACTCCACAACGGTTTGTGAACAGGGGAGTAATTTCGGTGATACCGAGCTCGACTGATTTTTGAATGGTGAAATCCATTTTATCACCGCGAGAGATCCCCTGACCCAGATGAATTTTAAGAGGTGATTCAACGTCAATTTCTTTGAATTCGATCGGTGTTGCTGTAACCGACTTTTTGCCTACTTCGGTCAGTTCACACAAATACTCTCCCCCTTCGCCATTAAACAAAGAGACATGATCGCCTTGTTGCATTCTTAACACTCGACCAATATGGCCAGCAGCATCAACAGAAAGCTGAACAGGGGTGTTAAGGCTTAACTCAGAAGGTTGAAAAATATGAGGAACGCGCATAGTGATTCGACTTAAAAACAAAGGTGGGGCAATAGTAAGGCTAAGCGAAAGCGACGTCTAGTCATTCTCTAATTTACATAAAGATGCTTCGATTGATTTATCGGCTTCATTGAGGTGCTCACTGTGACAAGACATGTGATTTTCATGAAACACATCTTGAATTTTACTGTAGTTATAACCTTCAGGTGTGATTTCAACTAAGTATCGGATTGGATGCAGTGCGTTGAATATGGCTCTTTGCTCTTCATTCGCGAGATGAAAATCTAAGTCATGGATAATCACTCCAGCAATTTGATGATGTTCTAACAAATAAGCGGCAAGTTCAGTGACACTTATTTCGTTAGCAAAGTCACAATAGCAGTAGTCTTTGATTAGGTTGTCGAACATCATTTTTACTAGATGACGGGTATTCTCACCTGCAACAATAAGGTGTTGCGGCTTGTTTGGAAATTGTTGATTTTGATAGGTCACAAAATCCCTGCTGAACTCAGCATTACTGTCTATAAGCAAAAAATTTTCAAAACAAGTCGCCATACCTTCACCTTGCTTCAGTCAGTGTTTAGCGCACTAGACCGAAAAGAGATTAATAAGTAAATAGCCCATAGCGGTGAAAACCGCAAATTCTATACAGGCAACGCCAATGTTATCTTGGTGATCAACTTCTAACCCTACATTCACTTTGGGCAGAGCAAAATGAATGAGAGAAAAGCTCATCGAGTATAACAGTACCCACATTATTCCACAGTGAAGCAATACGCTATTGATATTCTCGACTATGGTGGCCCCGTGATAAGGTGCACTCTGTAACCCTGCAAAGAGCGCTAATGAAAGCCCAATGGTTTTACCCGCATATCGTATACCAATTGAGGTATTCGCAAGGTTAAAGTTTTGTTGTAACGAAGCGCCTTGGTTTGCTTTGGCAAATCGCATTTCTCTGAGCTTACTATCAATAGCGAATACGATCTGTAAAACAATAAAGCTCATCGTTGCCACTAATAAATCACTGACGCCCTGTGGGTGAAGCCAATGAAAAATACCTAATACAAGTATGGTATTACCCAGTAACATGCCTGAATCGACGAGGGCTGCACAGATATTTTGTTTCATGATGGCTTTTTCTTCATTGAAGCGATTTAAAATCCACTTACGATGGATATATTGGCCTAGCAAAATAAAACTAAATGAAATCAGAACGGTAAGTATGGCTAAGGGAAAGTGACCGGCAGTTAAGTGTTCATAAACATCAGGAAAGATGTAAGCGCCAGTGAGCGCGATGATGCCGATTTGACAGGCGTAGTTTATGCCGAAGGCAAAGTTATCGCGTTTGGCAATTTCAGATTCAAGGGCTTTTTTGGCTTTGTATTGCATGATCAGACGATGACCAATCACAATCAGGCTTGCTAATACAAAACAAACTAAAATGGCAAAAATATTGATATCGAGTAAAGACAAATATGACATATAACGTGTAATGTTATGGTTTTAATAGATTAACTATAACGACTCCCAACTCATTGAGCTACCTAGCTTTGGAGATTTTTTATGCATCAGGTCGATTTTCCGCTTTCACTTTTGCAATTAGCTGAGCAACGTTGGCAGCAATTATTTGGCGCGCAGCCTTATGATAAACAACTTGGGCGGTTAATAGGGCTCAGTGATTTTGCATTTAGAATTTTAGAAAAACGACCGGAGTTAGGGGCTTGGTTACAGCAACTTAATGTTGACTGTCGTATCGTTCCAAAGCCACTGACAGGCGACCTAGTCGAACTGAGTGAGTTGGCATGTTTTAAACAACTGCGTTTATATCGTCAGCAGTACTGGCTAAAGGTGATGTGGTTAGACTTAGTTCATCAAAACCCCATCGAAGACAGTATTGAGTATATTTCTAAGCTGTCAGAAGCTTTAATCGGGGCCGCGAATCAATGGGCGTTTGCTCAAACAACAAAACAATGTGGCGCCCCGTTAGATGAACTAGGAAACCCTCTGCCAATGTTGGTTTTAGGTATGGGCAAGCTTGGGGGCGGAGAGCTTAACTTTTCATCAGACATTGATTTAATTTTTACTTACCCAAGAAATGTACCGACGCAAGGCGGTAGGCGCAGTTTCGAATCCCAAGTGTTTTATACTAAGGTTGCGCAAAAGCTGATTAGCGCGTTAAACCAAGTGACTGCAGACGGGCAGGTATTCAGAGTGGACATGCGCCTTCGACCATTCGGTGAAAGCGGACCTTTGGTGATGAGCTTTGCTGCCATGGAAGATTATTACCAAGACCAAGGCCGTGAGTGGGAGCGTTATGCGATGCTCAAAGCAAGACCGCTAGGGGAAGAAACCTGTTATTGGGATGAATTTAAGCAACTACTTAAACCTTTTGTATATCGCCGTTATATCGACTTCTCAGTGATTGAGTCGCTTAGGAAAATGAAGCATCTTATCGCGCAAGAGGTACGCAGAAAAGGGTTAGTAAATAATATCAAACTCGGTGCAGGTGGTATTCGTGAAGTCGAATTTATAGTGCAAGCACTTCAGATGATCCGTGGAGGTCGAGATGTTGGCCTGCAAACCCCCTCTATATTGGTTGCCATCTCAGAATTAACTCAGCTTGATATCTTACCAAGTGAAGTCAGCCATAGTTTAAAGCGTCACTACTTATTTCTCCGTAGAGTCGAGCAATACCTGCAAGCATTTGATGATCAACAAACGCAAACTTTGCCCGATTCGGAGTTAGATAAAGTGAGACTGGCTTACTTACTCGAACATCAAGATTTTCAGTCAACTTTGCCGCAAATAAACCAGATAATGGAGTCTGTTCGACAAGAATTTGCTTTAGTGGTGGGAGATGAACCTCAAGAGAAAACGAGTTTTGACGACAGCTATAGCTATGCCTGGTTACAAAGAGATTGCTTACAATTAGAAGGTGTACTCGAAGCTGAAAAATTAGCGCAATGGCAAAATGTGCTGGTTGAGTTTGATGCCAAGCTGAATAAGCGTCATGTAGGCATAAGAGGGCGAGATATACTCGATAAGTTGATGCCAGCTCTACTGCATGCCCTGGCACAGCAAAAAAGCTCTGCTGAGTTGTTGCAGCGGGTTTTAAACATTGTTGAAATGATTGCGACTCGAACTACTTATTTAGAATTACTGTTTGAGAATCAGGGCGCACTTAAGCAATTGGTTCTGTTGTGTGGCCATAGCAAGTGGATCGCTGAACATATTGCGAAATATCCAATATTGCTTGATGAACTAATTGATCCAGCAGCGCTTTATAAACCTTTACCATTGAGTGAGTATCAGACTGAAATTAGGCAGTATTTCTTACGTATTGAGCAAGATGACCTCGAGTTACAAATGGAAGCGCTAAGACAATTTAAGCAAGCGCATCAATTACGTATTGCCGCCGCGGATGCGACCGGTGTGTTGAGTATCATGAAAGTCAGTGATCATCTTACAGCGCTTGCTGAAGCAATCGTATCTCAGTCAGTGAATCTAGCTTGGCAGCAAATGGTAAGCCGCTACGGTGAGCCACAGGGCTGTAATGAGCTTAGTAAGGGCTTTGCAGTCATCGCTTATGGCAAAGCGGGAGGCTTAGAGCTAGGCTATGATTCAGATCTTGATTTAGTATTTGTCCATAATCAACAAGGTGATAGCAGCACGATTGGGAAGAAGCAGATCTCCTCGCGTCAGTTTTATTTAAAGCTTGCTCAGCGTTTGATGCACTTATTCAATACTCGTACAGCGTCAGGCATTTTATATGAGCTTGATACAAGGCTTCGCCCTGAGGGGAACTCTGGCTTGTTGGCGATTAATATTGAAAGCTTTAATCATTATCAGCAGTCACAAGCGTGGACATGGGAACATCAAGCTTTGACCCGAGCGAGAATGATTTACGGTGAGACTGAGTTAATAGAGCGTTTTATTGAGATCCGTAAAAATATCTTATGTACAGCAAGAGATGAAGCTCAGCTAAAAGATGATGTGGTCAAAATGCGAGAAAAAATGCGCGCGCACCTTTCTAAAGACAGTGAACAAGCATTTGATTTAAAACAAGGTCATGGAGGCATGACAGACATTGAGTTTATCGCTCAGTTTTTGGTTTTAAATCATGCTAAGCATTGTCATGAACTCACGCACTTTTCAGATAATATTCGTATTCTAGAAAGTGCTGTGCAGCAGGGGGTGATCAGCTCAGAGCAACAAACTATTTTGACAGAGTGTTATTGCACACTTCGTGAGCATTATCACTTAAATAGTTTAAACCAGCACGGTCGGTGCGTACTAAGAGAGCAGGTAGTCGATCAGGTAGAACAGGTCAGAAATATTTGGCAGCAACTTTTCAACTAAGCCTGCTTCTAGAATAAAAAATGGGGCTAATTTTAGCCCCATTTTTTGTAGATGATTTACTTACTTAACCTTCTGCAGTTCGTTCTGACGAAGTGAGAAGGCTTTTGCGTAACCACTGCGGCGCGATGGTTCGGGCAAAAGAAAGTGTACACCTCAAACTCGAAGTCATCATTGATTGCGCGACCAACCTGATAAAGTGCCGACACAAAGTTACTGTCGACTCTGAAGTTATGTTTGACGACATAATCTCTTTCTAGATACCAAAATAGTTCAATGCCTTCTTTGCGGGCATAGTTGGCTAATACGTCTTTTAAAGTGCCACCGGACTCGAAGCGTCGTGATGTTGACTCACCTGTCCAACTGGGGGAGGACGGTTTCACAACTAGACCTCTTTGAGCTAACGCATCATCTAGTGGAAAAGTTGGCTTTCCTAAATTTATGACATACTGATCACGTTCAGAGTCTCTGTCGCTGACACGGTTTCTAAAACTTTCATAAAATTGTGACAAACCTTGCGCGGCAGCATTACTGGTTTTGGTTATATCCATATTTTCTGGTAACGCACCGTTTAGTACATAATAGGCTGCAGCAATCAAAATGGCGCTTAGACCGAGGTGTTTTACCCAAAACCCCGCTGAAGACGACTTTTTTCTTTTTTTCTTTTTAGCCATGCATAACACTCATTATTTACTTGTAATACGATGGAGCATTCTCATCAGGTCGTGTTTTGAACCTGCGATGAAGCCACATATACTGTGAAGGTGCTTTATCAATTGACAGCTCCATGCGCTCATTCACACGCCTAACATCAATATTGTCATCACCACTTGGGAAATTCTCTAGTAGTGGATGAAATTCAATATGATACTTACCATGTTTATCTCGAGATCCTGATAAGCTTAATGACTCACTGTAATTACTCGCTGCGAATAGCAAGGTTCCTGTCGTTGTTGCTGTGTCTTTTACTGCATAAAACGAAGTAAACTCACAGCGGTTACGGCCATAATCTTGATCGGGTAAGTAGTAACACATTTTTGTGTCTTTTAATGATTTAAGTAAACCTTTGACATCTTTTTTGCCAATTAAAGCCTCATTTGAGCGAAGTCGACCTCGTGTCATAAAATACTCCATCAAAGCATTATTATGAGGTCGATAGAAACCCACGCCAGGTTGAATTGAGCCAACAATTCTGCCTAACATTTCTAAATGTAGCATGTGTGGCACAAGTAATAACACCCCTTTGCCATCAGCCTGCACGCGCTCAACATGTTCAAAGCCTTTAATAGAACCGATCACATTTTTAACTCGCCAGTTTGGCCACCACCACGCCATGCCGGTCTCTAATGTTGCTACGCCTGTGTTTTCCATATTCTTTTTTACGAGTTTAGCCTGCTCAGCCTCGCTCATATCAGGAAAACAGAGCTTTATATTTACTTCGGCAATTTTGCGGCGTTTCTTAACATATTTATGGACCAATTTTCCAAGGCCTCGACCTAACCATATTTGTATTTTTTGCGGAAGCCAAGAAATTAGGTAAAGGAAAAGCACACCTAGCCAGGTTAACCAATACTTTGGTGCTAAAAAAGCGAGTTTAAAAGTTGGATTTGTGACCACAAAAGTTCTCTCGTACAAAGGATTGTCGATAGTTTAACGATAAGCTTTTCAAAATACAAAAGCCGGCGAGAGCCGGCTTTTTAAAAGAATTTTAAGTATCTGCTTAACAAGACTTAATTTTAGCCTTCAACAAGACCTTTGTTGATAGCTTCAAGGTCAGCTCTTGAAAGCGTACCTGTCGCTTGCTTAAGTCTAAGTGAAGAAAGCACGTATTGATAACGCAGGTTTGCTAGGTTACGTTTTGCTGCATAAAGGTTTCTTGTACTGACTAGCACGTCTACGATAGTACGAGTACCTACTTCAAAACCCGCTTCTGTTGCTTGTAGAGCACTCTCAGCAGAAACAACGGCTTGCTCTAGTGCGCGGTAAGTCGCAACATCAGACACCACCTGGTTATAAGACGTGATCACCGAGCGCGTGATGTCACGCATACTCTTTTCTAGATCTTCACTCGCTGCAACAAAATTAGCTCTTGCTCTGTCTGTCGCTGCTTGTGTTTTACCACCAGAGTAGATTGGGACGTTTAAAGTTAATCCAACTTGAGTCGTGTCGCCACGAGGTTTACCGTCAGCACCTGCTGCATTAGTTAAACCATCTGAGTAAGACGCTTCAAAACCAAGAGTTGGGTAATGACCCGCTTGTGCTCTGTCAATTTCATCTGACGCAATATCTAGTGATGCTTTAGTGATCTGTAAAGATAAATTACGCTCTTTTGCAACATCAATAAAATCAGTTGATTTTTTAGTTGGTTTTACTGTTGAAAAAGTATCAGTGTTTAAAGCATCAAGTTTGCTGTGGTATTTGCCAGTAATTGTTCTTAGTGTTTCACGCGCTGTTTCAACATCATTTGAAGCAACAATTTCGTCAGCAACAGCACGGTCAAACTGAGCTTGGGCCTCATGCACGTCAGTAATTGCTGTTAAGCCCACTTCATAGCGTTGCTTTGTTTGTTCAAGTTGACGCTCGATTGCGCGTTTTTCTGCTTGTACGAATTCAAGATTGTCTAATTTACTTAAAACGTCAAAGTAACCTTGGGCAATGCGAACAATTAGGTCTTGCTGAGCTAAAGCATACTGAGTCTCTGATTGCAGTGCTCGCTTTTCCGCAATGCCTAAACTTTCCCACACACCTAAACTGAACACGGTTTGTGAAAGAGTAAGCGTGCGAGTGAAAGAGTCTGAAGATGAACTACCAAATACATAACCTTCTGCGTCGTTTCCTTCATAACCATCTCTATCGGTTTCACCATAGCTCATTCTGAAACCTAATGATGGTAGTAAATCACCTAATGCGCTGTCTTTAGCAAACTTTTGTGCGTCAGCTTGGGCTTTTGCTTTTAATACCGTAGGATCATTGGCAGTTGCAATGTCGTAAACTTGTAATAAATCTTCGGCTTGAGAAATCGTGCTGGTTAAAGCGCATGATAAACCAACAAGTAGTGATAATAAGCTTTTTTTCATTTGTCGCTCGATCCTTAGACAATTTTTAATTTAGAGTATGTTACCGTGTTTTTATCAATAGCAAAGGGGTAAATACGTAAAAGTTTACGCTCAAGTGTAACAGAATATATTACAGTTGAAATACCTAGTTTTTTGCGTCTAGAGTCCTATTTTTAAAGGCAAATTTATGAAGTTTATGAATCAATTTAATGAAAATGATGTAAAAATCACATCAATAGAGCCTGTTTTTGATGGCTTCTTTAAAATTCATGCGTATAAATTTAATCATGCACTTTTTGCTGGTGGTATGAGCAAAACCGTGCGCAGAGAAATACTAGAACGCGGTCATGCCGTCGCGGTATTGCCATACGATCCGAGTACAGATAACGTACTACTTATTGAGCAAATTCGTATAGGCGCGCTGGCAACAAAAGAGTCGCCTTGGTTATTAGAGTGTATTGCTGGGATGGCCGAGGGGTCGACGGATTATGAAGACGTGGTTCGCAAAGAAGCCAAAGAAGAAGCCGGGTTAGAACTGCAAGAACTTGAATTTATGACATCTTATTTATCTAGTCCAGGTGGTACTACTGAGCGATTATATTTATATCTGGCGAAAACAGATTTATCTAATGCTGGTGGTATCTATGGTTTAGATAATGAAGACGAAGATATCAAAGTGCATGTCATGCCGTATGATGAAGCGATTGCCCGCCTAAACAGCGGAGAAATTGATAACGCTGCGACTGTGATTAGTCTACAATGGTTAGCGTTAAATAAAGCTCGTATTTTGGAACAATGGCAAGCAGAGTAAAGAGGTGCATAGTTGAGTAATGTGGTTACTAGGCAAGCGTATATTCAATCTCTCCCTAAGTATATTACCTTATGTGAGCGTAACTACTTACGCGCTTTAAAAGTATTACCTGAAGAAGTGGTTGGCGAGAAGCGAAAAATCGTATTAGCGAATGCCAGTTATGAAGTACATATTGACGACTGTGCAAAATACACCACAGATATCTCTATTAAACAAACTTCAACAATCAGCGACTATCTGCCAGAGTTAGATATTGCTGTACGCTTATACCATGATGCGAAAGTGGCTGAAGTGGTGCATCATGATTTTCATCAGCGTATTAAGCCCTCTTACGGTTATCCTAATCCAAGTATGCATCACAAAGATGAAAAATATCAGCTGAATGCTTTTTTAGGCGATTGGCTGATGGCATGTCTTGAAAGTGGTCGAGTACCTTTAAACTGGGATGTGAACAATGGCATGGTTTGAACAAGCTTATACTTTTGATACCCGCCATTTAAAACTTGCTCATTTCACTGATTGTCACCTGTTCGCTAACAGAGAAGGCGAGTATTTTTCTGTAAATACAGCAAGCAATTTAACGGCAACCTTCGAGTTGCTTGCTACACAGCAATTAGATGCGGCAATATTTGGTGGCGATATTACCCAAGATCATACTGCTGAGTCTTATCAGTTATTTGCAGAGCTTTTAGAGCAAAGTGACTTAACCTGTCCGATCTTTTGGCTGCCAGGAAATCATGATGACCCCAGTGAGTATGCGACGATTGAAAACACCCAAATACTGCCACATAAAAAACTAATTGCAGGCGGCGTTGAAGTATTACTGCTTAATTCAAAAGGCGACACGCCAGCAGGTTGGTGTACACAAAGCCACCTAGAAGAATTAAACACGCTTTTGCATGAAACTGAAAACCATGTGCTCGCGCTATGTCATCATCATCCTGTGCCAATCAACGGTTATTTAGATAAACACATTTTAGAAAATGGGCCGCAGTTATTAAACACCTTGGTTGATAGTGAAAAAGTAAAGGCACTTATTCACGGCCATGTGCATAACGATTACTCGCAGAGCTATAGAGAGTTACCTGTGTTAGCAACACCGGCAACTTCGATTCAGTTTTCAAAAGCAACCCCTAATTGGCTGCAGCAAAATTTAGGGCCCGCAGTGCGTTTAATAGAGTTCTCGCGTTCAGCGTTTAAAACTGAGGTGGTATGGTTAAGCGCGTAATTTATATCCACGGGTTTAATAGCTCAGAGAAGTCATTTAAAGCCCAGCAGTTTGGACAGTGGGTATCAACGCATTATCCTGATATTGAGTACACCTCACCGAGATTACACTTTGATCCCAGAATTGCTATCATCCAGCTAACACAGCTTATTGACCAGGACACAGTGTTGTTGGGCAGCTCGTTAGGTGGGTATTATGCGACTTATTTGTCGCAGTTGCATAACATTAAAGCAGTTGTGATTAATCCGGCAGTTAAGCCTTTTGAATTATTAGCAGATTACTTGGGACCACAGTATAATCCCTATCAAGACATGCACTACGAACTGACTTTAGAGCATGTTGCCGCCTTACAATCATTATTTATGACTCATCTTCCTAACCCAGATAAGGTAATGTTGCTTCAACAAATGGGAGATGAAGTTTTGCCATTTGAGCAAGCAGTTGATTATTTTAAACAAAGCGCGCAACATGTAGAGTTTGCCGGTGATCACAGTTTTATGGGTTTTGAGCGTTACTTTGACACCGTTGCCAAATTTCTTAAAATCACGTAAAACAAAACGAATAAAAAAGATAAAGAATTAAGCCATGAGCCAGCAGAATTATAATGCCGAAGCGATAGAAGTTTTAAACGGGTTAGAGCCTGTAAAACGTCGCCCGGGAATGTACACAGATACCACTCGACCTAACCATTTAGGCCAAGAAGTAATAGATAACAGTGTTGATGAAGCATTAGCTGGCCACGCAACCAAGATTGACGTCATCCTTCATGAAGATAACTCACTAGAGGTTATCGATGATGGCCGAGGTATGCCAATTGATATTCACCCTGAAGAGGGGATACCTGGGGTAGAACTAATCCTGACTAAACTGCATGCTGGTGGTAAGTTCTCAAACAAAAACTATCAGTTTTCAGGTGGTCTACACGGGGTAGGTATTTCAGTCGTAAACGCCTTATCAACACGTGTTGAAATTAGCGTTCGCCGTGATGCTCAAGTCTATGAAATGGCATTTGAAAACGGCGATAAAGTACAAGACCTAGAAGTCACGGGCACGGTAGGTAAGCGCAACACGGGTACTTCAGTACACTTTTGGCCTGATGCAAGCTACTTCGATTCAGCAAACTTTTCTTTATCTAAACTTAATCACTTACTAAAAGCCAAAGCGGTGTTATGCCCAGGCTTACGCATTCGCTTTATTAATAAGCAAACAAAAGAAACGCAAGAATGGCACTATGAAGCCGGTCTTGAAGATTACCTAAAAGACGCAGCAAGTGGTTTCGAGGTATTACCAAAATCCCCTTTCACTGGCAGCTTTAGTGGCTCTACTGAAGGGGTTGATTGGGCCTTGCATTGGTTGCCTGAGGGTGGTGAGCTGATCACCGAAAGCTATGTAAACCTTATCCCAACAGCACAGGGTGGTACCCATGTAAATGGTCTTCGCCAAGGCCTACTAGAGGCCATGCGTGAGTTTTGTGAATTCCGTAATTTATTGCCCCGAGGTGTTAAGTTAACTCCTGACGATATCTGGGATAAATGTAGCTACGTATTATCGGTGAAGATGCAAGACCCACAATTTGCAGGTCAAACTAAAGAAAAGCTATCTTCTCGTTCATGTGCGACCTTTGTGTCGGGCATTGTAAAAGATGCCTTTAGTCTATGGTTAAATGAGCACACAGAAACGGCTGAGTTACTGGCAGAATTGTGTATCAGCAATGCGCAAAAGCGGATGCGCGCAGCGAAAAAAGTGGTGCGTAAAAAGGTCACATCAGGTCCTGCATTACCGGGTAAGCTAACCGACTGTTCGGGCAGTGAAACAGAGCGTTCAGAGCTATTTCTAGTAGAGGGTGACTCGGCGGGCGGTTCTGCGAAGCAGGCCCGAGACCGTGAATTCCAAGCTATCATGCCGCTGCGCGGTAAAATCTTAAATACCTGGGAAGTTGAATCAGGGCAAATTCTAGCTTCTCAAGAAGTACATGATATTTCAGTCGCTTTAGGTATCGACCCTGATTCAACTGATTTATCGAGCCTGCGATATAGCAAAATTTGTATTCTTGCCGATGCTGACTCGGATGGATTACACATTGCAACACTCTTGTGTGCGCTATTTGTAAAGCATTTTCCGACCCTAGTCAAAGCGGGCCATGTGTATGTGGCAATGCCGCCATTATTCCGAATCGACATTGGTAAAGAAGTTTATTACGCACTCGATGAAGACGAAAAGCGTGGTATTTTAGATAGAATCGAAGCCGAGAAAAAACGCGGTAAAGTGAACGTACAGCGATTCAAAGGTCTGGGTGAAATGAACCCCATGCAATTACGTGAAACGACTATGGACCCTAATACGCGCCGTCTCGTACAGCTGACGTTAGATGAAGAAGAACACACCATTGAAATGATGGATATGCTGCTTGCGAAAAAGCGCTCGGGTGACCGTAAATCATGGCTTGAAGAGCATGGCGACAGAGCCGAAGTATAAGAATAGATTTTAAAATTGAGTAGCCGCTAAACGATATAATCGCTAGCGGCTTTGTACGTTTTGTTCATTTCAATTAATGAAAGCGTATAAAGATAATAACAATAGGGCGCGATATGACAGATCCGCAAACCTTGTCCTTACAGGGCATAGAACAACAAACTATGGGGCGTTTTACCGAAGACGCCTACCTCAATTATTCCATGTACGTGATCATGGACCGTGCACTGCCGCATATTGGTGATGGTTTAAAACCAGTGCAACGTCGTATTGTGTATGCGATGAGTGAGCTGGGTCTTTCAGCTGCTGCTAAGTATAAAAAATCAGCACGTACAGTCGGTGATGTACTGGGTAAATACCACCCTCACGGTGACAGCGCGTGTTACGAAGCCATGGTATTAATGGCGCAGCCGTTCTCATACCGATACCCGCTCGTTGATGGTCAAGGTAACTGGGGTGCTGCGGACGACCCTAAGTCTTTCGCGGCCATGCGTTATACTGAAGCCCGATTATCGAAATTCTCAGAAGTGCTATTAAAAGAACTTGGCCAAGGTACAGTTGATTGGACCCCTAATTTCGACGGCACCATGAACGAACCTCAAGTGCTGCCAGCGCGTTTACCTCATATATTACTTAATGGCGTAACGGGTATTGCGGTAGGTATGGCGACAGATATACCGCCACATAATGTTCGAGAGTTAGCTTCTGCCTGTTGTACATTACTTGATAAACCAAAAACAACCTTGGAAGAGTTGTTAGAGCTCGTTCAAGCACCTGACTACCCAACTGATGCTGAAATTATCACGCCAAAAGCGGATATTCAGAAAATCTACACCACGGGTAAAGGCTCAATAAAAATGCGTGCGGTTTACACTGAAGAGCAAGGAGAAGTGGTGATCACGGCTTTACCACATCAGTGTTCGGGCGCAAAAGTATTAGAGCAAATTGCAGCGCAGATGACAGCGAAAAAGCTGCCTATGGTGGCAGACCTTCGCGATGAATCAGATCATGAAAATCCAACGCGCATTGTGATTGTACCTCGTTCAAATCGAGTTAAAGTTGAGCCTCTGATGGCGCACTTATTTGCAACCACAGATTTAGAAAAAAGCTACCGTGTTAACCTGAACATGATTGGCTTAGATGGCAGACCACAAGTTAAAGATTTACGCTCAATCTTATCGGAGTGGCTTGTGTTCCGTCGCGAAACAGTGCGTCGTCGTTTGCAGTACCGTTTAGACAAAGTGCTTGCTCGACTGCACATTTTAGAAGGTTTAATGATTGCCTTCTTAAACATCGACGAAGTCATCGAAATTATCCGTAATGAAGATAACCCAAAAGCAGAGTTGATGTCGCGCTTTGGTTTATCAGACAAGCAAGCTGAGGCCATTCTTGATCTAAAACTTCGTCATTTAGCGAAGCTAGAAGAGATGAAAATCAAAGGCGAGCAAGATGAACTTGCGGCAGAGCGTGATAAGTTAGAGTTAACGCTTGGCTCTGAGCGTCGCATGTCGACCTTGATGAAAAAAGAAATTCAAGAAGCTGCAGAGCTTTACGGTGATGAACGCCGCTCGCCTGTGGTTGAGCGTGGTGACTCAAAAGCTCTCAGTGAAAAAGACTTAATTCCTTCAGAAGCCGTGACTGTGGTGCTATCTGAAAAAGGCTGGGCGCGTGTAGCCAAAGGCCATGATATTGATGCAGAAGGCTTGAATTATCGTTCAGGCGATGAATATAAAGCCTCAGCACGGGGTAAGAGCAACCAACCTGCCGTATTCTTAGACAGTACAGGGCGCGCGTTTGCGACTGATGCCCACAGCTTACCGTCAGCCAGAAGCCAAGGTGAACCAATGACAGGTCGCTTTAGCTTAGCGGGTGGCGCGACATTTGAACATGTGGTGATGGGCGAAGAAGAAGAGCTTTATCTGATGGCCACTGATGGCGGTTATGGCTTCATTACTGGCTTTAATGACTTAGTCAGTAAGAATAAAAATGGTAAAGCGCTAGTAACTGTGCCAAAAGGAGCTGAGCTCATAGCACCTATCTCTGTGAATGATGTTGCAACCGATCGTTGTATGGCAATTTCAAATGAAGGTCGAATGCTTATTTTTCCACTTCGTGATTTGCCAAAACTGGCTAAAGGTAAAGGTAATAAGATCATTTCTATTCCAAGTGCGAAAGTACAAGCGCGTGAAGAATTTGTAAAAGTACTTGCGTGTGTGCCTGATGGAGCATCGGTTACATTACATGCTGGTAAGCGCAAACTAACCCTTAAGCCAAGTGACTTAGAACATTACTATGGTGAACGTGGTCGTCGTGGTAATAAATTACCAAGAGGGCTTCAGCGTGTTGATGAATACGAAATTGAGTTTACCAAAGCGGAGCCTATTGAAGAGGTCTCGTCAGAAAGCTCAGAGTAAGCATTTAAGTTTTGAAAGCCCGCAATTGCGGGCTTTTTTAATGGCTAATCGTATTAGCTAATTATCTGAACTATAAAGATAAAATTTCATGTCGGGTAAAAGTCGTGGTTGAGTTGCTTTACTTTGTTCATAGTGATCTCGTTGGAAGCAAGGAAACAAGAAATAATGGTTTTAAAACAATTAAGAGTCAGTCGACACTTAACCCAAGAGCAGTTAGCTGAAATGTCTGGTCTAAATGTTCGTACAATTCAGCGAATTGAAAGTGGTCAAAATGCCAGTTTGGAATCATTAAAATGCCTTGCCTCTGTTTTGGAAGTGAATGTAGATACATTGCAACGAACGAGGTTAGATATGAAAACACAAGAAGAGTTATGGCAAGCTGCGCCACTGTGGGTTAGATGTTGGTTTACTTTAAATTACCTCAATTTAACGCCGTCAAAATATGCGACAGTTCGGGCATTATTTACTTGTCACATAAGTGGTTATTTATTTTGTTTACTAGGCTTAATAAGTCAGCCAGCACTGGCGGGCGGGATCATTATGTTGGGAGTCGGGTATTTCTTCAATTTTTGTTTATGGCTAGGCAATAAGTACAGTATCTGGTGTGATGCTGAGCACACTTAACTATTTATGTGCTATCAGTTTCTAAAGTGAGTATAGACCAGTTGCTATTGGCGAAAAGCGACTGAAACTGATAAGTTTAATGCTCACTTAATACACAAGATAAAAACAAAAAATGAAAAAACTGACTCTCAGCGTAGCCTTATTACTCAGTGCTAATATTCACGCCCTAGATTTAGATAAATCGGTTCAACAAAGTTTACCTAAACTCAATCAGCTTTATTTACACCTGCACCAGAATCCAGAGTTGTCCTATCAAGAAGAGCAAACAGGCAAGCGTTTGGCCAAAGAGCTAGAGCTGCTTGGCTTTGATGTGACTAGCAATGTGGGTGGTTTTGGCGTAGTTGGTTTATATGAAAATGGCAGCGGCCCAATTGTGATGATCCGGGCTGATACTGATGGGTTACCTATTGTTGAGCAGACAGGTAAACCGTATGCGTCAAAAGTAAAGGTGTTAGATAAGCATAATAATCAGGTCGGTGTTATGCATGGCTGTGCTCACGATATTCATATGACCAGTATGATCGGTACTGCTGAGCAGCTGATGAAGCATAAAGACCAATGGCAAGGGACGCTGATGATGGTTGCTCAGCCTGCTGAAGAGGTCGGTGGCGGTGCCAAAGCGATGATCAAAGAGGGGCTATTTAAGCAGTTTGCAAAACCTGACTATGTGTTGGGTTTACATACCAGTGCGTCGATCCCTGCTGGGCAAGTTGCAATCGCACCAGGGTATGCCTTAGCAAACGTAGATTCGGTGGATATTTCAGTCAAAGGTAAAGGCGGGCATGGCGCTTACCCACATACCACTATCGACCCTGTGGTATTAGCATCTCGTATTGTTTTAGGTCTACAAACCATTACCAGCCGTGAGATTTCACCGCTTAAGCCGTCTGTTATCACCGTCGGTTCAATTCACGGTGGCTCAAAACACAATATTATTTCAAATGAAGTGAAGTTGCAGCTGACGTTACGCTCGTATGATCCTGCGGTTCGCGAGCAACAAATTGCGGCGATCAAGCGATTAACTGCTGGCATTGCGCAAAGTGCTGGGTTAGAAGAGTCGCTTTATCCTGAAGTGCTGGTACATGAATCTGAGTCTATTCCATCAACTTATAATAACCCTGAACTTGCAACTCGTATGACAAAGAGCATTAAACAGGAGTTAGGTGACTCTCAGGTTGTCAAAGCAGAGCCTGTTATGGCGGGCGAAGACTTTGGTTTATTTGGCCGCACCGAAGAAAATATTCCAATTACCATTTTTTGGTTAGGCGGGGTTGAGCCAAGCAGCTATCAAGCCGCAATGAACACTGGTGAGCCTCTACCTTCATTACACTCGAGCAAGTTTGCACCAGATTATGAATTGGCAGTACATACGGGTGTAAGAGCCATGACAGCGAGTGTACTTGATCTTTTTAAACAGTAGTTTTTAATTCGTTAAAATATAAAAGAGCCGCAAGATTATTTGCGGCTCTTTTATTAAAAAGGCGCTGGTGCGGTAAAAGTCATCATCTCTTCAGTACGAGGGTGCGCAATTTGCAACATCTCGGCATGCAGCTGTAAACGGTTTGCTGCCGCTAGTGCTTCATCTTTAGCATATAACCTGTCACCTAAAATGACATGACCCAGTGATAGCATATGAACGCGCAGCTGATGTGAACGACCCGTGATAGGAGTGAGTTTCACACGTGTTGCATCTGCCTCATGCGCTAACACCTCATAATGGGTAAGTGATGGCTTACCACTTTCATGACACACCATTTGCTTAGGTCTATTTGGCCAGTCACAGGTCAAGGGTAAATCAACCGAGCCTGTAGACTGCGCTAATTTTCCATATACACGAGCGATGTAGTACTTGTTGGTTAATCTATCTTGAAACTGAATGCTTAAAAAACGATGGGCCTCTTTGTGCATAGCTAGACACAACACACCCGAGGTTGCCATATCCAAACGGTGCACGATACGTGCACTCGGGAAAACACGGTTTACTCGTGCAATTGCACAATCAGCATGTTTAGGGTCTTTACCGGGCACTGTTAACAGCCCACTAGGCTTATTGATGACCAATATATCGTCATCTTGATACAGAATATCTAAATATGGGTCTAGTGGGGGAGCATAGTTAAGTAGCACAGTAATACCTCGTTTTTAGCAAGGGCGCTATTCTACCCTAAGCAAGTAGTAATAAGCGAGTTAACTTCACATACAAAAACAGACCCTAAAGGGTCTGTTGGAAACTGTAAAGTTTGATCATTTTACTAGACTTTAAATTGCTCAAGCATATCTTCTTGATGAGCAATTTTATCAAACTGCGACTGCATGGTCTGGTCGACATTAGCAGCTTGAGAGAGCACAGTGTCTGAAATAATTCGAATTTCAGAGGCATTGTCATTAACATCAGTGACTACTTGCCTTTGTTCGTGCAGCATGTTGGCAATTTGCATGTTTAAATCAACAATATGCGCAATTGAATCTCGTATTGCATCAAGGGCATGTTTGGTTTCATCGGCTTTACCTACCGTCGTTTGTACCACTTGCTGACTTTGTTTCATCACTTGTACGGCGCTCATAGCTCCTGCTTGGAGTTGATCAATCATTGATTTGATTTCTGTAGTCGCTTCTTGCGTACGTTGAGCAAGTGTTCTCACTTCATCGGCAACCACAGCAAAACCTCGACCTGATTCACCGGCACGGGCTGCTTCGATTGCCGCATTCAGTGCTAGTAGGTTAGTTTGCTCGGCAATGCCATTGATCACAGACAGAATTTGCTCAATACCACTTGTTGAGACTTCAAGCTCATTCACGACGTTAACAGCATCGCTTATTTGCTCTGACAATTGTGCGATTGAAGAGGTGGTTTCTGATACAACCTTTTGACCGTCTTGTGCTGCTGTATCAGTATTTTGAATTGCAGAAGCGGCCTCTTGGGCTGTGTTGGCAACACGCTGTTCAGTATCAGACATACTGGCTGTCGCTTCGACTAATGCACCTAACGCATTCACCTGACGAGAGATTTCTTGTCGAGATTGGTTTGCATCATTTGAGGTTTGCTTCGCATCGGCAAGAATTTCATGACCTAGGCTTTGGATTTGCTCAATGATCCCCTGAAGACGTGCAGTGAATAAGTTGAAGTTTTCTGCCAATTCAGAAAACTCAGGGTCACTATCAGTGTTTAAGCGTACAGTTAAATCAGCATTGCCTTTTGCAATATTCGCCATGGCGTCATTAATATCTTCGAGCGGCTTAAGTAGAATATTAATCACAATAGAAAGCAGTACAACAGCAATAATTACAAACAAAATAGTGAAAGTGATTGAGTCACTGGTTAAGTTATCAACCGCGGCGAATACTTTGTCTTTTTCCAGTGCTACGCCAACCAGCCAGTCAAACCCTTCAACTTGTTGAAATACCAGGATGTGCTCTTTACCATTGAGCTCTATGATTTGCATGGATTGTTTGAATTGTGTGTTGCCTAAAAATTTGGAGGCTTTTTCACCATTTAATTTGCTATCGGGGTGAGAAATAATGGTGCCGTCTTTACTGACCATAAAGGCGAAACCTGCGTCAAATAAGTTGAATGAGTTAATCATATTACTGAGTTTTGCCAAGCTCACGTCAAAGAAAATAGCACCATAAAATTGACCTGACTTTTTAACCGGTGTGCCAATTGAAACGAGGATTTCTTTTGAAACAGAATCTGCATAAGGTGCGGTAACAATGAGCTTATTGGCGTTCTTTGCATCTTGATACCAAGGACGCTTTCTAGGATCCCAAGTTGGTCCCGGATTCCAGCTAGGGTCACTAGCAACATATTTACCCGTGCGCTCTTCTCCGTAACCTATCAAAATAAACTCTTGTTGAAGCTTCTGTTGACTAAGTAGCGGGGCGGCTTGGTTTAAGCTGCCTGTTTGCGCCACTAAATCAGTGGTGAGGCTAGCCAAATTGGCACTGCCTTGCATCTGTGCGGTAACCGTATTACTGATCCCTTGTATTATCTCAGCAACACTTAGTTCTACTTGTTTTTCAAGATTACTTTTTAGTGAGAAATATTGTTTTATAGACAGCACAGTCAGTGCAAGCAGTAAGACCAGTGAGGATATGACGATGATTTTGTGTTTAAACTTCACACATAACTCCAAAGGCCTGAGGCCAGTCATTTATTATTATTAAAGTTTTGATTTGTATCTGTTGATTTGTGAGTGATAGCTCAGTGCAATCACTCAATTAGCTAAATGCTAAACCCTACTAAAGTCTAGGGTTTAAATGCTTAAAACACAACCTAACTCTAAGAGTAAAATTAAAAGTGTTTTATTGTTTGCTGGTATTGATTAAATAGACGGCTGAAAGAGCCAACGCGCCGCCAATAGCAACACTTAAAGGAATGGTTTCTCCGAAATACCAAACAGATAATCCCATAGCAGTAACGGGGACCACAAAGATAAATGAACTAGAGCGACTCGGGCCTATTTTTTGATTTGCTAAGAAAAACACACTCGTGGCAATACTGACCACAATTACAGATAGAAATAGCATATGGTGCCAATAGATTTCAGGATAGTGAATCATTGAAGTAAATGGATTTAAATCAAAAGCAAATATATAACTTAATATGCTGGCCCATAAGTACATTAGTGCGCTAAATGTCATGAAGTCGGCAAACTGTGTACCACGTTGACTGGCAAGAGTCAGAAAAGCCCATGAAAGTGCTGCGAGCACAAAGAATAAGTTACCGGATGCAAAAATCTGCTCGGTATCAAAATGCCAAACCTCGATCATCATCATACCACCCGCAAGGCCTAATAGCATACCCACGAGCTGCAAAGGCCTAAACTTTTGCTGATTAAAAATAGCAGCAAGCGCAAATGTCATAATGGGGTTTATGGTTGTAACCAGCATGCCGCCTTTACCTGGTAAACCGTCATGTAAGCCTAAGAAGAACAACTGATTATAACTGGCCAACAAAAGTCCTGCGGGTAAAGACCACAGTAAAGCGGGCCTAGCAAAGCGTAAACTTACTAGTTTGAACTTTTTTACCAAAAAAAGAATGGGTAGCATGCTAACGGTTGCTAGAGCAAGAC
Organism: Pseudoalteromonas sp. MTN2-4; assembly: GCF_042848605.1. Taxonomy (NCBI): domain Bacteria; kingdom Pseudomonadati; phylum Pseudomonadota; class Gammaproteobacteria; order Alteromonadales; family Pseudoalteromonadaceae; genus Pseudoalteromonas; species Pseudoalteromonas sp. MTN2-4. Next base: position 584,903 of record NZ_BTGK01000001.1, on the reverse strand, counting down.
GATAAAAAACGGTGAGCTTTGCTGGGGCCATATCGGCAATGATTTTTCCCGAAATCCAACTGGCTCCCCAAAATAACATAGCGGTCACGAGTGCGAGAATAACGGGTGCATCATTAGAATTTTCTGACTGCTGCAAAGAGTGCATGGTTTTCCTTTAAAGCCCTTATCTAGACAATAACGTTTTATATCATACTTATTTCAGTTTTATTCGAAAAAATGGATGAAAGTCACTGGCTTTACCGAGGTTTTTCAGGGCGCTTGGAATATTTGATCTAAGTCGTTTTAAGTATTAAATATATTGGTGTTTTTTTAGTCTTTTCAACTTCTATTTCTATACTTCAAATAATACAAGGTCAAAATTGTGAAAAACATGGATATCAAAGTACTCCCCATTGAAGATGATAACTTTATTCATAAAGTGGTGAGAAAAGCAGCGATGGGGTATTTAGTGTTTGTCATGCATACAACGGACCTGAAGGCTTTGAAATAGCTAAGTCTGAACAACCCGATGTGATTTTGCTCGATGTTGAAATGCCTGGCCAAAATGGCTATGAATGCTGCGAGGTCTTGAAGTCTGACAATACAACGAAAGAAATTCCTATTGTATTTTTGTCAGGAAAAACTACTTTAGAGAGCGTATGCTGGGCTATGAGGCCGGTGCTGATGATTATCAACTCAAGCCTTTTGATACCGTTGAACTCATTGCCAAATTGAAGGTGTCAGCCAAATATAAAACAGAACGAGATTCATTAAAAACAGAAATAAAAACGGCACATAACACCGCGATGGATGTGATGACTGGCAATAGTGAGCTTGGCTTGGTGATGTGCTTTGTTGAAATGACCTATGGTATTCGCCAGTTAGATTCATTGGCAAAACAGTTGCTCGATTTAACGTCTAGCCTAGACTTGAAATGCTCAGTGCTGTTTGATTTTAATGGCAAAGCATTTACCTATTGCAGCTCAGGTTTACTGTCGCCCATTGAGCAAGAATTGCTAGAAAGCTGTCGAACTAATAAACGGTTTATTGATTTTGGTTGCCGCACGATTATCAATTATCCAAAAGTAACCTTACTTGTAAAAAACATGCCTTTGCACAGCCCTGAAAAATATGGGCGATTCAAAGATGTCTTGCCTACTGTTTTAGGTGCTACCGATGCCAAGCTTAGATTAATGGAAACCAATGATCTCTTGCTCAAACAAGGCGAGAAAACCCATTTTGCTTTCACCAATATTCGCCATTCATTACAGGGTCTTGTCAAGAGCTTACATGTTCACCAAGCTGATGTGGGAGAAAGTATCGAACGCTTGGCGACGAGTATGCAATTTGAATTACCCAAATTAGCACTCGAGCCAGAACAAGAAGAGTTTATCCTTGATTCTATCACCAATACATTTACGAAGTTTCTGAGCACTTAAGTAACTCAAACGAAGTGAATATTACGTTTGTGCACATTTTAAAAGAGATGAAGTCCTTAGTCGGAGATTTAGAAGGTGTCATTTCTGCAACGCAACAAGACATCTGTTTTATGCAGGGTGCTGAGGTAGACATTGATGATGAAGATGGCTACCAGATGGATGTAGAGCTATTTTAATGGCCGCTCTGTCAATGCGTCGGGTTGCTATTCTGCGAGTAGATTATCTATATCATTGATGGCGTTTTGATAATGTATAATCATGAATGATTCTTGCGCGATGAGTTCTAACAGTAAGTTTCTCATCAAATACAGCGTTTCTAGTAAATGTTCTTTTCTGACAGATTCTCTTGTGTAAAAAATATCGCCTAATCGAGCTAAAGTGGCTTCAATACTCAGAGCTTGTAAGCGATATAAAGTCGACAACAAAGATACTGTTTCTATGTGCATATTAGAAGAGATCCCCGATTGCTTAAGTGCATCCCAGGCGGAATTTCTTAACATATCTTGCACTAAACCGTTTGGCATCTGGTTTAGGATAAACTCCCGTTGTTTATTACTTTGCGAAAATTCGGGAGGATTATTTATGGCTGATTCAACTTTACTTAGCACTTGCTGGTGATATGGTTGCCATTGCTCTAATAAAGCTTTGTTTGCAGTTAATTCGGCTTTTATTAGCTGCAGGGCACGGACTTTTTCTTGGTCTTTTTTAACTTGAGAATGCATTTCACTTAGAAACAAAGCGAGTAATACACTGAATACGATTAACCCAGATTCAAATAAAACTTTGATGATATTTGCCCGCGCTTTTTTTGTTTTAAAAATCATCGTCTACCCTTGAAGTTTAATGCCAACCCTATTTTAGTTAAGAGGATTGTTAAAAGCATAATAAGACTGTATCTAAATAGGGTAAATAGCAAAAGGATAAATTGACGATGAGAAATCATCAACTTTCAGGTAATAAGAAATACTAGCGAGCTATATTAACACAATTGAAATCTGCTTGCAGGTTTAGGAAAAAGTTTAAGAGAGAAGAAACGGAGGCCAGTCATTGACTGACCTCACAAAGAATTTAGTGAGATACCACAATTAAGCGGATCGCATCGAGTTTCAATTGCGCTTTTTCAATAAATTCATCAAGCTGCGCTTTTTGCTTATCAAACACCTGAATTTCTTCATCACGAATATTCGGGTTGATGGCTTTAAGTGCCTCAAGGCGACCTTGCTCTTCGTTTAACGACGTTTGCATTTTTTCTTGTGCAGCAGCTTTAAGACCAACTAACTCGGCACCCGCTAATTCATTCGCTTTAGTAATGAGTGGGTGGATCGCAGCTTGTAACGCATTTGCCAATTTACTACCTGTTTGGCGACCAACTGCAGAAAGCTGGTTGTTGAATGCATCAAAGGCCACATTTTCAGCTAAGTTATTGCCTGCTTTATCAAGTAATACGCGAATAGGTGTTGGCGGTAAGAAGCGACCAACCTGCAACGCTTTTGGTGCAGAGGCTTCAGCAACAAAAATTAACTCAACAAAGAAGGTACCGGCAGGTAGTTTTTTGTTTTTCAGTAGTGCTACAGACGCACAACCAAAATCATCATCACAGATCATGTCCATGGTGCCTTGTACCATAGGGTGATCCCAACTGATGAATTGCGCATCTTCTTGAGAAAGAGAGGTTGCACGATCAAATGTCACTGTAATGCCATCATCACGTAAACACGGGAAAGATGGGTTTAGCATATGCTCAGTTGGCTTCAAGATAATGGTGTTTTCGCCTTTATCCTCTTGGTTTACACCAAACATATCAAACACATTTATCATGTAAGCTGGTAGCACAACATCGTCATCAAGTTGTTCAATTTCAGCGGCTAATGCATCTGATTTACCTTGACCACTCGAGTGTAGCTCTAATAAACGGTCGCGGCCTTGTTCCATTTGCTTACGTAGTTGTGCGTTTTGTTTCGCAGCTTGCTCTAAAAGCGGGTCTAGTTCTTCTTCGTCACAGTTATGCTCACTGATGAACTCTAATAAATCATCGTTGAACTCTTTGTAAAGGAGCTGTCCCGTTGTGCTGGTGGTTTCGAATGCATCTAGGCCTTCATGGTACCAACGCAATAACACTTCTTGCGCGGTATTTTCAAAGTAAGGCACATGAATATTGATGTCGAACTTCTGACCAATGCGGTCAAGACGACCAATACGTTGCTCTAGTAAGTCTGGGTTGAGCGGTAAATCGAACAGTATAATGTTATGTGAGAATTGGAAGTTACGGCCTTCAGAACCAATTTCAGAACATAGTAATACTTGCGCACTGTCGTATTCGTCGGCGAAGTAAGCTGCTGCACGGTCACGTTCAACAATGCTCATGCCTTCGTGGAAAACGGCTGACTTAATGGCCTCGCGCTCACGTAAAATTTGTTCAAGGCTAATTGCGGTTTGTGCTTCGGCACAGATCAACAAAACCTTTTCGTGCTTAAGCTCTTTGAGTTTAGCAATTAACCACTCAACTCGAGGATCAAAACCTGCCCAGCTACTACCTGCGCCTTCAAACTCTTGGAAGATTTTTTCAGGAAACAGAGCGCGTAATGCAGACTTTTCAGGTGTTTGAATGCCACCCATATTACCCATTACAGACATAGCGGTTTTGTATTGCTTAGGTAACTCAACCGGGTAGCTATGTAATTTACGGCTTGGGTAACCATCAATACCACTGCGGCTATTACGGAATAAAATACGACCTGTACCGTGGCGATCTAATAGCATCGACAAGATTTCGTGCTTTGCTGCGTCATCACCACTTTGCGCTTTGGCTAGTAATTCAGTGATGTCAGTTTCTTTTAACAGGGTCTTTAAAGTCGTCTGATTCTTTTCATCTAACTCGCCTTGCTGTAACAGCTGATTAGCGGCATCAGCCACTTCTTTATAGTGGCTTTCTTCTTCAACAAAAGCATCGTAATCGTAGAAGCGATCTGGGTCTAAAAGCTGCAGACGAGCAAAGTGACTGTAGTGGCCAAGTTGGTCTGGCGTTGCTGTTAGAAGAATTAAGCCCGGAATATCTTGGCTAAGCTCTGCAATACGCAGGTATTCTGTGCTTGGCTTTTCTTTAGTTACCGTTAAGTGGTGCGCTTCATCGATGATCAATAGATCCCAATCAGCCAAAGTGGCTTGTTCAAACCAGCGGCGTTTTTTAGTGATGAACTCAAGACTCACCAATACCAGTTGCTCAGTCTCGAATACGTTTGGAGAGTCGGCAAATGCCTCGTCACAACGTTCTTCATCGAAGATAGAGAAGTACAAGTTGAAGCGACGCATCATTTCAACTAACCATTGATGCTGTAAGTTTTCAGGCACAACGATTAAAACGCGGCTAGCACGGCCAGTTAAAATTTGTTGATGTAAAATCATGCCCGCTTCGATGGTTTTACCCAAACCAACTTCATCTGAAAGTAAAACGCGTGGCGCGTGACGTTGGCCTACTTCATCTGCAATATATAACTGGTGCGGAATAAGGCTGGCACGTTGACCAATTAGGCCTTTTAAATGCGATTGCTGACGGGTGAACTGGTGCTGCCATGTGTTATAGCGCAACGTATAACGGTCGAATCTGTCAATTTGACCAGCGAATAAGCGGTCTTGTGGTTTATTAAACTTAATAAAGTGGTCTAAAAACGTTTCTTTTAAAGTGGTTTTTTCTTCTGTATCGAGGCGAATACCGTGATAGCTCAGAATGCCATTTTGTTCTTCAACGGTTTCTACCTCTAGTTCCCACTCTTCGACACTGCGAATAACATCACCAGGATTAAAAATTACACGGGTAACCGGTGCTTCTTGTACTGAGTAAACGCGGTTTTCTCCACTGGCAGGGAATAAAATCGTAAGCTGTCGCCCCTCTAAAGCTACGATGGTACCTAATCCTAAATCTGATTCAGTATCACTGATCCAGCGCTGACCTAAGGAAAAATTCATGTTTGTCTCGACTTAGCAGAAAAAAGGCGGCTATGTTAACCGTAAGCAAGGGCCTATTCAATCTTGTTTCTCAGGCAATTTTATGCTTTTGAGGATCCAGTAGCGCGCAGATAAATTATTGCCTTTTAAGATAGTCGAAATCTTCTGATTTAGTGAAGGGAATTGATCGGTGTATTGAGTTTTGGTTTGAGCAAAATTCACGCCTTAAAGGTAAATACAATCTATTTCTGTCATAAAACAGACTTTTATGACAGATAGGCTAAACTTACAGTGTGGCCATGAGTTTTTGATGGCAACGTCATCAAAAGCCATGGCTGTCGCGGTATCAATGCAACGATAGGAAGATGCTATGGTAAAAGCTCAAGATGTCGATAAAAAAATGTACGTGCTCGACACTAACGTACTACTTCACGAACCACTCGCATACCTCTCTTTCCAAGAACACGATGTAGTTGTCCCCATGACAGTGTTAGAAGAGCTTGATCACATAAAGGATAGAAAACGTGATGTAAGCCGTGATGCACGTGTTGCTATACGCGGTCTTGAAGATATTTTAAGAGATGCCTCTCCAGAACAAATGTTAGAGGGGGTGAAGCTCCCTAATACAACTGGTGAGAACAACTCAAATAATTGTGGTCGTCTTGTGATCATCAACGACCATTTATTTCCTGATAATGTCTCTGGTTTGCCGGGTAATGAAAATGACCACAGAATTATTAACTGTGCCATTCATTTACAGCAGCAACATAAAAGTACCAAGGTTGTGCTGGTTACTAAAGACATTAACATGCGTCTTAAAGCAAAAGGAGCCGGACTGAAATTTGTAGAAGACTATCGAACAGACCAACTTATTGACGATATTAAATTGCTCAGTTCTGGGTTTAAAAAGTTCCAAGGTGATTTTTGGCAAAGTGTTGGTGAATGTAGCTCAGAGCAGCAAGGGCGCTACACCTTGCATCATATTCCTAAAGAGCGAATTGAAGACGTTTTTAGCAATGAGTACATTGTTGATGAAACTGATCATTTTGCAACGCGAGTGGTGGGATATGACAACCAACATATCACTTTAAAAGATCTCGGGGTAGAGCGTCTTATGCATCAACAAGCTTGGGGCGTTTCACCGAAAAATATTTATCAAGGCATGGCACTCGATGCCTTGTTAGACCCTGAAATAGAGTTGGTTATCCTGACAGGCCCTGCCGGGTGCGGTAAGACACTCCTCGCTTTAGCTTGTGCGTTGGAGATGGTGATTGAGAAAAAGGTCTATGACAAAGTACTTGTTACTCGTAATACGCCTGAAATCGCAGAGAGTATTGGTTTTCTTCCTGGCACGGAAGAAGAGAAAATGGCACCTTGGCTTGCAGCTATTACCGATACACTTGAGGTGCTACACAAAAATGATGAAAGCCCAATTTCAAGCCGAAACTACATTATGGAAAAGGCCAACATTCAGTTTAAGTCAGTAAACTTTATGCGAGGCCGTAGTATCCAAAATGCGGTGGTGATTTTAGACGAAAGCCAAAACTTAACGGCTTCGCAATTGAAGACCATTATTACCCGATGCGGTGAAGGCACAAAACTGATTTGTACGGGTAACTTGGCACAAATAGACAGTAATTATTTAACCCCAGTGACCTCGGGTTTGACCTACTTAGTTGAACGGTTTAAACATTTTGAAGGTAGCGCCACCATCAACCTGAACGGTGTGGTGAGAAGTCGTTTGGCGTCATTTGCCGAAGAAAACCTGTAGCTAAATTAAACTTTTTCATTCAAATCAATGCTCACCTCGGTGGGCATTTTTTATAGCAGTTTTAATCAATCCTTTTATGTTTCTATTTCGTAGATATATTTTGATACAGGCTGTTTTAGTATACCCAAACCACCTCAAGATACGAGGTTCAGCGAGAATTGATTGGCTGTCAGACAAGGCATCGATTTGAAGGTCTAGTGGTTCTAAATCGAAAATTGATAACGCAGTATGAAAGCCAATCAAACTCGCCCAAGGGAGCGTGCTTTCAGTCCTATTTCATCGTCAAAGAACTTGGAAAGGACTCGTCATTACGCTGCGTCCTTTTCCTTGAACTAGAACAGAAGGCAGCGCTCTGAATCATGCATCTTGAGGAAGTTTGGGTATATAAGCAGTTAATAATAACGAAAACTGAGAGTCATCATGAAAACATTATCGATATTAATCGGGGCGTCTTTACTCAGCGCGTCGTTTACAAGCATCGCAAACGTCAAATTTAAGCTAGAGGCATTGTCTGAAAACCTACATGTGCTTTATGGACGAGGTGGTAACATTGCCATTAGCACCGGAGATGATGGTATTTACTTAGTAGACGACCAATTTGCAAAGCTCAGTGATGACATAAAAAAACAAATTAGCCAGTTAAAACCTGGTGCGCCAGAGTTTGTGATTAATACACATCACCATGGCGATCATACAGGTGGAAACGAAAACTTTGCCAAAGCGGGGAGTCATGTCATAGCGCATCATAATGTGTATGACCGCTTGAAAGAAAAGCATGGTGAAGGGTCTAAATATTTGCCTATTTTAAGTTTCAGCCAAGATATGACGCTCCATTTTAACAATGAACACGCGCAGCTTTGGCATTACGCCCATGCTCACACTGATGGCGATGCGGTCATTTTTTACAAAAATGCCAATGCAGTACACATGGGAGATATTTTCTTTAACTTAGGCAGTTTACCTTTTGTTGATGTCGACAGTGGTGGTTCGCTCGATGGCGTGATAAATGCTGTAGAACAAACTTTAGCGAGAATAGATAGTGATACTAAAGTGATCCCAGGTCACGGTCCTGTCACTGATAAGTCGGCGCTCGAAGCGTATCGTGAATTATTGTTACAAGCTAAAAGTGTCATGGTATCAGCAATGAGCGGCAGCAAGTCACTTGAAGAGGTACTTGCTGAAAAGCCGCTTAGCGCTATGAACTTAACTTATTCAAACTGGTTACCAGAAGAGCGAGTGACCACTTTGTTTTATAGAAGCTTGAGTGCATCTCATCAACAACATTAATCATCTGATTTTTACATCCATATCAGCGAAGAACATACTTCGCTGATTTTCAGATTAAACATGGTTATCTTCTCATCGTTACAACTAAACTGTATGTTCCTAAGTACGATTAAAAAGATATTGCAAAAGCGTCTGGGGTCGATGTGACCATACCCAATGCAGAACTGGTTGATAAAGCGGCGATTGATGCCATCGTTAAATTAGCGGCTGATGCGGGTATTCCTTCTGGTATTGAGCAGCTAGGTGCCAAAGCTGATGATATTCCGACTTTAACTGAAAATGCATTGAAAGATGTGTGTGGGTTTACTAACCCTATTCAGGCTACTGCAGAAGAAATTTCAGAAATCTTCCGAGCAGCAATGTAATTAAAAGAACGAATGTGCTTTTTAGATGTCGAAGCCTTGGTATATTTGCCAAGGCTTTTTTGTTTTGGGGATCGCTTTTACTTTTAGCTGAGGATTTTTTATCCTTATGCTTTTATTTTCTCGCCGTTTCAAACTTCAGGGCCAAACTATGTTTAGTAAAATTGTAAAACTTAAAGATTATCAATTACTCACATTAGGTTGGTTAGGTATGCTATGTATGGTGTGTTTAAACTGTACAGTGCATAGCGTATTTATTGCTAAACAGCGGGTTGATATTGTTTCCTCTATTTTGTGGTCATTGCAAGAATTTGGTATTTGGTTGCTGATCACGCCGTTTATTTGTTTTGCTCTCCAGCGCAGTATGAAATTAAAACAATTAATCTCAGTGGGGTTTTTCGCGCTGACATGCGTGTTAACCGTAAACACGAGCCTTGATGTTTTAATAGAGCAGACTGCATGGCAAGAAAGCCTTTTCTATAATTGGCATAAACATGCCATTGCTTATTTGGCCATCGTCACTTTAGTGCATTTTAAAAGTCGGTTTGTCGATGTAAATCGGGCTCAAAGTAGCGACTCAGTTGCCCAAACGTCTCGATTATTTGTTAATCAAAAAGCGGAAGAAAAAACAGAGCTACAAAGGTTACAAATAGAAGAATTTGATATTGCGTTTGCCGATATCTACTTTGCAAAAGCCGCGGGCAATTATGTTGAGTTACATACCAAACAAGGTATGTCACTGGTACGCACAACCATGAAAGAGTTAGAAAACAGCTTACCTGCTCAGGCTTTCTATCGCTGCCATCGCTCTTACCTTGTCAATCTTTCTCATAGTGCAAAGCTAGTCAATGCGCGCTCGGGTCATGGTCTATTGGTGCTCAATAACGACATTGAAGTGCCAGTCAGTAAAAGTAATCGTTCAACAACTAAATTGCTGTTAGGCCTTTAAAAATAAAGGCTAGGGACGAATGGATGAATAACCTTTTGTCCCAAACTTTATGATTTCGTCACATAGAGCTGGGTTGGGTAGAATCAATTTTATATAGTTTTCATCATCAAAATTCTGAGGAGAAAACAATATGAATAAGCCGTCACTTACTCTAACGACTCGCTTACTACACTGGTTGGTTGCATTCACTATGCTAGGTTTGATTAGTGTGGGCTATTACATGGTGAACTGGGAGGTTTGGTCTCTATACCCCATTCACAAGGCACTAGGTGTTATTGCGCTCTTGCTTGTATTACCTCGTGCGATCTACCGCATTAAAAAAGGTTTTTTACCTGCTGATGAAAATGCGTCAGAGGCGCTTAATAAAGCCATCCATTTCGCCCATTGGGGGTTATTATTAGGGACCTTGTTAATGCCGATAAGCGGTATGCTTTACTCTGGCTTTGGCGGGTACGGTATCGATGTGTTTGGTCTGACTTTAGTGCCAAATAACTATACAGAGAATGGCGCAGTACCTTTCAATGAGACTATTTTTGTAGTTGCTAAAGCTGCACATTCTTATATTGCTTACGCTTTAACAGCGCTCATTGCATTACACATGCTTGGCGCCATCAAGCATCATGTGCTTGACAAAGACACAACACTATTGCGTATGCTAGGTCGAGCTTAATTAAAAGGAGTGCGATAACCCTAGCTTGAGTTCTATGTGGTTGAAGTTAAAGGCTCTCTTCAACCACATGCACAATACTATAAAGTCCTTGTTTGTCAGGAAAGATTAAATTTTCATGCGCATCGACCATCTTCCAATCGGTCCGACAGGTGCCTGGGTATTTTGGCGTAGTGAACTCAATAGAAATATCTATGATTTCACCAGATTCTACTGTAGGCAGGGGAATGCTATCTCTTGAGTAGCATAAGTTAGGGTCCTGAGGCGTGATACGTTTTAGATGTTTTTCTTTCCAAGGTACGGTGCCAATATTTTGCACCCGCCAAGTTTTAGTAAAACGCGTGTTAATAGGGATAGGTGTGCCATCTGGAATAGTGACGTCTTTAATAAACTTAGTTGCAAAGCCTGTTTTTAGTTCTATTTTTTCATTCTTACTATCTGAAAGGTATGCATAAAAATAATATGGCGACGCAGTTAAACAGATCAAACTAACCAGCCATATTACATAGCTAGGTAAAGTCTTAGGCTTTAATTTGCTCACTATAGCGTGCAGCCTAACAGCATTAAGATTATTGCTGTCAGTCGACACTTTTCTTTGCTCATCAGCTTTGTTGGCTTGTAACAACGCTGCAAATTCTTCTTCGTTTATCTCTAAAACGGTCATTAGCTTAGTTTGCAAGCTTTCACTGGGCATACGTTGCCCATCAAGCACTTTGTAAAAATGAGAACGACTGCATTCGCATAGGTTAACTATTTGTTTTATGGTTAGTCCTTTTGTCTCCGAGACACGTTTTATCTGGCGTCTGAGTGGTGTCATACTTATTCCTTTTTGGGACTTTTTAATACTTTAAGCTTTTTGTCTCTGAGACATTTTTTCCATTGTACATAAAAAAAGCAAGGCATAGAGTGTGTTGTAGGATTTTTGTAATACAAAATACTTATAAAGCATAACAATAACTTGATCCCTAACGCCGAGTAAGAAATTTAAGACAATGAAATGGTTAAAGCACATTTTGTTTTATCTATTCACACCCAGTCGAACGTGTGATGAGTGTACCCTAGTATTTAAACCAAAGCAGGGTAATGAGCGGCTATGTGAAAAGTGTTAAGCATGGAGAAGTGAGGTAAAAAATAATCTTCATCGAGAGATTAGGTAGGTCGTAAAACCTTTCGAAACTGTGGCGTTGATTATACAACTCTGATAATTAAACCAAAGCAGAGTAATGAGCGACTATGTGAAAAGTGTCAAGCGCGAAGAAATGAGCTATAGAGGCAAGCCTTTATAGGTGAATAGATGGGTTATAAAACCTCTCGAAATTGTAGTTGTTGATTATACTAACTAATAACTAGTTTTTTAGAGGCGAGATAATGAGACGAGTATGTCTTGTTTTCCTATTAATTATATCGTCCTACTTATTGGCTAAGCCATTTAATGTTGTAACAGGTATTGATAGACCGCCGTACTCTTTACAACGAGCCAAAACAGGGGTAGAAATAGAGCTATTAAATGCTGTACTAGACAAAGTAGTGAATAAGCATGAATTTGTTTTTGCCCCCTATGTTCGGTCAATTAAAATTCTGGATGTTAGAAACATAGATGCTATGACTACAGCCAGTGTCGCCTTATATAAAGCGTCAGGTAAGCTCAGTATGCCCTATATTCAGTATCAGAATGTCGCTTTGACCTTAAAAAGCGCAAATTTAAAGCTTGAATCAATCAATGACCTAGAGCGCTTTTCTATCGCTACCTTTTTAAATGCTAAAACGATTTTAGGAGACACTTTTAACCAAGCAGTTTCAAAGTCGAGTCAATATACCGAATTATCTGACCAGTCTCTGCAATTACACATGCTTAGAAAGAATAAGGTCCAAGTCTTAGTAATGGATATCAATATATTTAATTACTTCAATAAGTTTCATGAACTTGAGGTTGATATTCATCGGATCTTCCCGCTTACCCCCTACGGGCTTCTTGTTAAAGAGGATGCTTTTAAAACCCGTTTTGATCATGCTCTACAGCAATATTTACATTCCGACGCCTACCTTACGTTAGCCAACAAATGGTCTATTGACCCTAATCTATTAATAAAGCAGTAAATTTAAATTGCATTTAGTATGCATGTTATTTTTATTGCAGAGAAAACTATGCTTTCAATCTGGTTTTACCAGTTTGCATTGGATATTTTTTTCAATGAAATTGTTTGTATGTTTACAAAATTTCACATTTAATGCTTTAAATTTAAATCTATTTAAAACAGCTTGTTAGCTTTGTTTTTTAATGGGTTTTTGTGTTGATATTCGTAATAAAAAGGTCACATAGTTTACAAAGTTGTAAATGCAATTAGAATTTATTGCATACAATATTCCTTGTTGTATTTGGGGCTGGCTTTCGTGCAACTTGAGCCAGTCTTTTTTTTGCGTTAGATCAGCTGGTTATTGGTTTAATCCGTTTCCAACGCAATGGTAGTAATTGATTATCTGGAAGTAGAAGTATGATGTATAAATCTAAAAAGTTGTTTGTAGGAGCAAGCTTATTAGCTGTTTCTACCTTACCAACTTACGCCTCTGCAGCCGCAATGTGCGGCGCAACGACAACAACAGGCAATGCTTTAACACTTGGTCAGACTGAGTGTATTTCAGGAAATGGACTTTATTTCTATGTTGATATTAAACAGGATGGCACACCGCTTAATATTACCACTGATGGTGGTATAGGTGAGGCCGATATTCTCGTCAATACAGGTAACTGGGCTACATCAAGTGCCTACACTGCTCGAACGAATACTCAAGGTACAAACGATTCCTTAAAGGTCACAGCCAATCAGGGTCGTTTATATATCAGTGTTTTTGGCGCACATGAGCAAGTCCAGCTTGCATTAACGCAAACAGTTGGTGAACAACCGACTACAGATAAATGCCTTGAAGCAAAACAACGAACTGGTGAAATAGCCCTAAATGAAGCGTTATGTATTGGTGGTAATGGCCTTTATTATTATGTTGACGTACCAGAAGACAACACTGAGTTAACGATTGAAACTCAGGGCGGTGAAGGTGAAGCGGATATTTTTGTAAACAATAGTGGCTGGGCAACACGTAGTAGCTATACTGCGTCATCTGCGAATGCTGGCACCAATGAAACATTAAAAGTGACGGCTAATAAAGGGTTATTTTACGTCAGTGTAATGGGCCAAAATGATGGCGTGAACTTCTCTGTTAAAACTGGGACTTCAACCCCAGATCCAGTTAACCCAACAGATTCTGCAACAGCAGACTTTGTGGTTGTAGAGCCAGTTGTGGTGTCTATACCGGCTGCAGCGATTAATTCAAAAGCAGAGTTTAGCTCAGATGTTGAGCAGATCATTGCCTCTACTTGGGCGCAGTGGGGCGAGATTTCAGCAAACACTCCAGGTGTAGTCGTGGATGTTGCCAAAGCCATTCATTACCTTGCACAGCAAGATGATATAAAAGACAAAGACCTAGATACATTACTGTATTTTTTACGTAATTTTGCAGCAAATGGCGACTTTACTCAGTTTAGCCAAGCTGATGCTAAGTTAATCAGTGATGCGCTTCATGCGGTTGCTATGATGACGGAGTTTTATACCACAGGTGCGCCGGCTGGCTTAATCCATGAAAGCTATGCAACTGCTTTAATTAATTTAACTACATCCGAAGGCGCACAGTTTATTACTGAGCAATTACCACACTTAATGGCGTTGACTCAGTTTTATGCGGGTTTATCTAACCCATATGTAAACGACAATTTTGGCTATAGCACCAATCAAATCTTAAAAGCATTTTATGATTTAGCTTATATTGGTAAGCAAAATGCGGTAATTAAAGCGGCATTTAATGAGCATATGCTTGCTGTGATGTCTGTGCTTCGTAGTTATGCATTGGCTGAAACTGGCTTAGATATGCGCTGGAATGCAGATGCAGATCGCATGTGGATCATGCCGCACGAGTTCTTAGCCTTAGGCCATGTTGCAAACCTAGCGGAACCAGCTGTTCAGGCGCGTATTGATGGTATTGTGAAGGAAATCTTCGACGTAACATCGGTACAAGTTGACGCAGAGGAAGTGAAGAAGAAAATCACAGAAAGCTACCTTGAAACCGTTAATCGTAGCTGTGACAGTAACGATGCACTGAACGGTTATTGTTCTGTGCCTAAAAAGGTGGAAGATATTTTAACCATTACCTACCAATGTAATGATGCTATCACCATTCGTGCACAAGCAATGACAAACCAGCAACTTGCAACAGCATGTAGCAAGATGGCTGATGTAGGCAGCAACTTCCACCAGTTCTTTAATACCAATATGCAGCCGGTGAGCAATGATAACAACACCAAACTTGAAGTGATTGTTTATGCAACGCCTGAAGACTATGAAGCATATGGTTATCAATTCTTTGGTCACAATACCAATAATGGCGGTATTTACCTTGAAGGCGACCCAAGTGTAGCGGGCAATATTCCGCGTTTCCATGCAATGCAATGTCCACAAAGTTGGGTTGGCTTTTCATGTGACACGGCAGGTGAAGTCTATAACTTAGAACATGAATACGTTCACTATTTAGATGGACGTTACAACTTATATGGCATGTTCGCACATCATAATAATACGGTTTCTTGGGCTGAGGGATGGGCTGAGTTCTTAACCAAAGGCCAGTATAACAAGCGTAACTTTGATGCCATTGCAGGTAAGACTGTTCCGTCACTGCGCAGCATTTTATTCATGGAATATGGATTTGATAATTTGTATCCATGGAGCTACTTAACCATGCGTTACTTAGCTGAAAACCATAAACAAAGTGTTTTGGCGCTTTCAAATGCATTGAAGTTAAGTGACAGCACACAGTTTGAAACACTACTGGGCCAAATTGCGACAGACCATAATGATGACTTTATCAATTGGATGGTTGCAAACACCGACGCGGTTGCACCAGGCGTACTACCAGACCCTGTTGCAGGTGTATTCTCTGGTTGTGAGTTGTTGACCACTTATGAGCGCGGCACGGCAAAAGCACGTGTTTCAATCACTAACCCGTATGCTGAGCCTGTGACTTTGTACTGGGTGAACCCAGCAACAGGTGCTGCGGATTTAGCTAACCCATATGCAACCTTGATTAATGGCGAAGTATATAGCGCAGATTTTTGGTCTCAAGGCGACCGCATGGCAGTAATGGATAGTCAAAATACCTGTTTAGGTGTGGCGGCGTTAACTGAGCTAAACAGTGATTATGTGATCACGCAAGCTATGCTACCAACTACAGATTCTGGCACAGATAATGGCTCTGGCACAGATAATGGTTCTGGCACAGACAATGGTTCAGGTACTGACAATGGCTCTGGCACAGACAATGGTTCTGGTACAGACAATGGTTCTGGTACAGACAATGGCTCTGGTACAGATAATGGCTCTGGTACAGATAATGGCTCTGGTACAGATAATGGCTCTGGTACAGATAATGGCTCTGGTACAGATAATGGCTCTGGTACAGATAATGGCTCTGGTACAGACGATGGTTCTGGTACAGATACTGGCTCTGGTACAGACACTGGTTCTGGTACAGGTGAAAACCCTTGGACGCCAATTGCGAACTGTCCAAATACCGAAACAAACAGTGCCTATGACATTGCAATAAATGAAAAAATTTGTATGACGGGCTCAGCGCCTAAGTACTTCACAATGACGGTACCTTGGGATGCTTCAACCGTTACTATCGGCCTAATGGGCGGGGAAGGTAATGTCAACCTATATGTGAACAATGAAAATAATGCTTGGCCGACGTCTGCAGCAGCTGATTTATCGAGTACCAATGCGGGTACATCTCAATCAGTTCAGTTTACTGCCAATGCTGGCCAGCAGATCATGCTTCAGCTTGATGGCCAGTTTACTGGGGTGACTTTCCATGCCTTAGTGCAAAGTAATGAGCAAGGTGGTGGCAACACAGATCCAACCCCAACCGATCCAAATGACCCATTTGTAAATAACCACCCAGAGTTAAATGATGGCTTACCTGAAGATGAGTCTCGCTTCTTAGGCTTAGATGGTCAAGCTTTGGTTGAGCGTATTATGGCGTCTAACCCGCAACATGTGGGTGCTGTATTCAACATTAAATCGGATCAGGCGAGATACTTATTCAGCGAATCTAATATGATGTCGGTGATAAGTGAACTACGTCGTCAAGCGCGTACTATTGATGAGTACAATGCCTATAAAGTACAAGGTTTAATTTACTTCTTACGTGGTGGGTTATTTGTACAGTTCTTTAATCCAGATCTTGTGCCTGAATACTCTTCATCTATTGAAGTAAACCTAAAAGCGGCAATGCAGGACTTATTTGCAAGCGCTGGCATTTACGGTGAGTCAAACGACCAAGCATTAGCATTACAAGAGCTATTAACGCTGACTGACTCAGCTGAGATCCGCGCGCCATTCTACGATAACTACATCAATATTTTAGAGATGTTTGATGAAACATGGTCGGCTAAGCGAAGCCGAATGGCGGCTGCTAATGCCATGATGACCGCGTTTTTCCGTGCTTCACAAGCAGCGCCAAATGGTGATGCAGATTTCATCGCGCGTATGCAAGATGGACGTTTGCTAGATACTATGTATCGCTTCCAACGTGATAATCGTTATTTACTACAAGCAGACGATAACTACTTTATTAAAAATGTGGTGAATGAGCTTGCGCGTTTCTTAAGTGTGCCGTCACTAAAAGATCAGGTTAAGCCAATGGTTAAAAACATTTTGGCATCAACCAGTCAATATGATGAAACCGCGCCGTTATGGGTAAAAGCGGGCAGCATGGCAGATACATTTGACCGTCAAGATTGTGGTTACTATGACATCTGTGGCTTTGCATATTACTTGGAGAAAGAGACGTTGAAGTTTAACTATCAATGTTCAGATACATTAAAGATCCGTGCTCAGCAAATGTATAACGACCAAGCACAGTGGATCTGCGAAGTATTAGGGCAGCAAGAAGCGCACTTCCACAATGTATTAAAGACGTACAATATCCCTGTAGCAGATGACTACAATGATGCACTTGAGTTAGTTATTTTCAACTCGTCAGAAGATTATCGCGACTATGCCGGTACATTCTTTAACATGGATACCAACAATGGTGGTATGTATTTAGAAGGTGCGCCGAATGACCCGAATAACCAAGCGCGTTTTATTGCTTATGAGCAAAATGGTGATGACTACTTCCACGTATGGAATCTACAACATGAGTATGTTCACTACTTAGATGGTCGCTTTGATTTATACGGTGACTTTGCACAAGGCCTAACGGCAGCAACAACTTGGTGGACAGAAGGTTTAGGTGAGTACATTGCATATCAAGACGGCTATAACCACGCAATTAATGTTGGTAAAGCGGGCAACGTAGCACTGTCTACTATTTTCACAAACACCTATGAGTCTGGCCAAGATCGCATCTATCGCTGGGGTTATTTAGCAGTACGATTCATGCATGAGCGTCATTCAAGTGATGTGGCACAAATCCTAACCTACTTACGTAGTGGCGAATATCAAGCTTATCAGCAATTCATTGATGACATTGGTACACGTTATGACAACGAGTTTGCAAATTGGGTTGCGTCATTAGCTGAAGGCGTAAGCGGTATTGTTGAAAGAGGCCCAGATGATTCAGTGGCTGTAAATTCAGGTGATACAGGCAACTGGGCAGGCGAGCCAGAAACGATTGATACTGATTTCACACAGTGTTTGGCAACGGATGCAGCAAACGTATTTGATCCAAGTAACAACCAGTTAAGTAAAGGTTTGACTGTGGTGGAATGTATTTCTCCAAGCACATCGAGCGCAAACTTTGTGTTTGCAAATTCAGGCTCAGAGCCGTTAACGCTGCGTATTACCACAGAAGGTGGTTGGGGTAATCTAGATATCCTATACAAAGGCGGTAACTGGCCAACACGCAGTGACTACACAGCTAAATCGGGTGGTCACGGCAATACAGAATCGATTGACATACAAATCGATGCCAATGAACACTGGCACTACTTCTCTCTTGACGGTCAGTTTGGCGGCGCCAAGATGACAGTGGAGATTGTTGAGTAACCCTACAACAGAAGTAAAATCAGTTTCATTATTTGATACGTCCCTAAAGCCACTCGCAAGAGTGGCTTTTTTGTTTTCAGTATATTAGCGGGGCAAGGCCGCTTTTAATTTCAGTTTGCAAAGCGGTGAGAGAGTGCAGTAAAAAAACAGGCATAAAAAAAGAAAGCATATGCTTTCTTTTTTTGCTTAGTTTGTATTTAAAAATTAGCGCCGGTTGGCGGTATTTTACCATTATGTGTTTTAGGCCTTTGATGGTGTTCATGGCCGTGTTCAAGCTTTTCGTTATGGCCATGACGATTTCTGGTTTGATGATTCGGCTGCAGTGGTGGAGCTGAAATATTGGGGCTTACAGGTGCAGCTTGCATCGCCGGTGCCTGTACATCAGCTGTTTTGTGCGCCATCGCAGTAATTGGCTGCTTTAACTGTGCTTCTTGCGTTGGTAGTGAACTGGGTGGCGCATTTTCCGTATGCTGACTAGTTAATACAGGAGGCTTTAATGGTACTTCTTCTGGTTGCGAATTATGCGTGAAAATAATGATGCTAGACACCGCCATTAACGCAATAGGAATGACAATTTTATTCATACGACACCTCTGGATATTGTATACATTAAACTTATCACTTCAGTAGGTCTAAACCAAGTTTGGCATGTATAAAATTGTAAATATATTAATGATAAAAAGTCACCATTAACTAAGATTGCTTGCTAGTATTAGGTTAGATCATTACCCCAAAGGAATTTGTGCATGATGATGCACACGGAAGAACAACTAACCACATCACCGCTTCAATTTTATCGTCGTGCATTTTGGGTTGCGCTCGCGATTACGGTTATGTTGGCTGCGACACTGACATTGCATTTGTATAATCTTAAGCTGCAACAAACATTTACTCAGTTCGAAACCCATTATGAACGGTTAAATAGTCAGTTAGATAAAACGTTGACAGCAGTTGATAACATCTTCCTGGCCGTTAATGTGAGCTTAGAGCAACCACTTAGCTATGAGTTTTCACAACCTAAAACCTCACCCATTATTCGCCATTCAAATTATTATTATCAATCTTTAGGTAAGTACTTTGGTGAGCTAGTTGGCTATGGTGATTTAAAAGGCGTTGATTTATCGCACCCGTATTGGCAAAAAGTGATGGCGTTGGGTGGGGTGTTTAATACTTCTTTGGCTTTGCTTGAACCGCTAGAAGCAATTGCCTACGTCAGTGAGAATGGTCTCGTCTTTGTCAAAAGAAAGCATACTCAGAACAGTGAACTTTTGAGCAAAATTGTTTCAGGCAGCTTTAAAGTAAATACAGACCCTTCTAAATTCATGGTCAGTCAGCGATTGGAAATAGCTGACAAAAGTTACTTTGCGTTCTCTAATCAGCGTATTTCAAGTTCACGTGCTCATACGCTGATGATCTTTGATGCGAGTAAGTTCCAAGCATTGTTTTATGATAAATCACAACCAAAAGCTGAAGTCTATTTAAGTGATAAATTACATCGGAACTTAATTACAGATTTGTCATTGGGTAAGCCTGTTTATCCAGACCAAGGTGAAATTGCACCTTGGCATGACGGGGTTATATTTTATAAAAGTGAAGCATCGCGCCCGCTTGATATCGTTATGAGCGTGTCTGAGCAAGGCTTTGCTGAGTCTATTATTTATAGTCTAGGGCTAGAATTTAGTTTTATTTTATTATTTATTTTAGCAACTTACTTTCCCTTGCACTGGCTTTGTGAACAAATTTTTGTAAGGCCATTGAAAGAGCTTTTCTCATTTATTCAACAGCCCGATAATCAGTCCAATTCTTATATTGTGCCTAAGCTTTGGCTTTCTGAATTTAAACAAATTAAAACCATTCATCAACGTCGTGCGCAGTTATTTTCAAGGGTAAAAGAAGATCATAAAGCGCTTACAGATCAACTTCAACAGAAGCAACAGTTTCTGGAACTTGCAGGGCAAGATAAAGAGCGGCAAAGTGCGGTACTTAAGGGGGTGTTAGATGCGGTGCCTGATGCCATTTATTATAAGAATACTGACGGGGTATTGATTGGCTGCAATAGGTCTTTCGAACGCTTGCTCAAAACAAGCAAGCTAAACTTGCTTGGCAAAGACTTTAATGACTTTGCTGAACACTTCCTTGCAATAACGGATATCGAAGAAAAAGTCACAGAGCAGCACAAGCCCTTTTCTCAACAAATGAGTGTCGAGCATAGTACTTACTTAGTAACGGTCGCACCTTTTTTTAGCGAACAACTTGGTGTGATGGGGTGTGTCGGAGTATTACGTGATATTACTGAGCACCAAAAAGCACTGCAATCTTTGCAAGTGTCAGAATCTAACTTTAAATCTGCTATTGAGTACGCGCCTAATGGGATCGCGCTTGTAAAAGTAGATGGTACTGTAATGATGTTAAATAAGGCCGCTGAACGTTACTTAGGATGTAATAATAAACAAGGGCAGCACGTATCTACACTGTTTGGTTATGAGAATTATCAGCAAATTTCTCAGGTATTAGAGCATTTATCAAAGCACAAACAGTCTGTTGACCAACTTAGTTTGACACAATCTGGAAGCTATCCGTTTCTCGATTTACGTGTGTCTTTGGTATGTGACAGTGAAGAAATGCCAAAGTATTTTGTGATCCATATTCAAGATATCACAGAAATCACCACGTCAAGGATGGAAGCTGAAAGAGCCACATTAGCCAAAAGCCGCTTTATTGCCAATTTAAGCCATGAAATTAGAACCCCTCTCAATGTCATTATTGGGCTGGTAGACATGGTAAAACGCGCTATCACAGAAAAGCAGCAGCAAAGTCGCTTAGATACAGTCACGCATGCCGCTGAAACCTTATTAGAGATGCTGAATGATATTTTGGATTTTGCCAAAGTTGAAAGTCATGAAGTGAGCATAAAAAATAACGACATTATTGTTAGTGAACTCTGTGAAAATCTTCAAGAGTTAATCGAGCCGCTGGCAAATAAAAAAGAGCTCGCAGTTTCTTTTACCGTTGATGAAGATGTATGGCCTTGCTTATATGGCGACAAACAAAAGCTTACGCAAATCTTGTTGAACTTATTGAATAATGCTGTGAAGTACACACAAAAAGGCACTGTAAGCTTTGCTCTGAAGCTCACTGACTCTGATGCTGAGACACAAACCATTCAATTTTCTGTTAAAGACACAGGCATAGGCATTAAAGAAAGTGACCAAATAAAACTATTTGATGCCTTTACCCAAGTTGATGATAGCCTGTCTAGAGAACATGAAGGAATAGGCCTAGGGCTTGCCATAGTAAAACATGAAGTTGAGTTATTGGGGGGCGCAATCGCCTTACAAAGTCAGTTTGGTAAGGGCAGTGAGTTTTACTTCTCACTCACTCTGAATAAAAAGTTGTCCTCAGATGCAAAAGTCGCTAAATCGAGTGTATATTTTGGTGAAGCAGCGCCTAGTTTACTTGAAGAGTTTGATATATGTACAATACAAGAAACGGATGTACTACCAGATAATAGTCGTTATTTAATTGTTGAAAAAGGAAGTTTATCTAAGTTATCACTCCCTTTTTTGAGCTCAATAACAGGTCTTAGACGCATCTATGTAAACCAAGCGGAGCATCAAGTAAATGACGTAGACTTGGCAGGTAAATCTTTGCGTTGTGAAGAAGGGGCATTTCTTCAATCATGCTTATCAGATATATTTTTCAAACCTCAAGACGTGGCAGGGCTACCTGAGTCTCTTGAGCATGAAGCTAATAATCCAAAACTTCAAAGTGGTTATCAAGGTGCATTATGTTACGTGGTCGATGATAATGATATTAACTTAGAGATCGCTAAAAATTTATTGCGGCAATTGGGCGTCAGTGTTGTCGTCAGTCAAACGGCAAAAGATATTTGTGATGCGGTCGATAACTTAAGGCCAGATATTATTTTTATGGATATCCATATGCCAGAAGTTGATGGCTTCCAAGCAGCTAAGCAACTCCATGATTGCCAGTATTTAAATGAGAGCCCCATTATTGCCCTGACAGCAAATGCAGAAATCTCTTCTCAACAAGAATATTTGCATTCTTCGATGCAGGGATATATTAATAAACCTGTAACCATTGAAGAGTTAGAGAAAATATTGGTTAAGCATGTAAAGCTACAACGTAAGTTTTTTGACGAAGCCTTTGCGCTTCAGCAAATGATGGGTGAAGCCACATTTTTAGAAAATATGATGGTAAAGTTTCTTGAGATGTGCGAGAAATACATAGCGCAATTAAAATCAAATTTAGAGACTAAAGAAATGATTTTATTATCGCATAGTGTTAAAGGGGCATCAGCTGGGTTAGGGTTTGAACAATTAGCAGAAGCTGCGAAGCAGCTAGAAGCAGAGTTAAAGCAACAACATAAAATAGTAAACCCTAAGTTAGTCGTTGAGCTTGAAACGCAATTATTAAAAGTACAAGCGTTTCTGAAAAATAGAGCAAGTGGGTGTTAAATGGCAAAAGTTGCGCATATTTTAATTGTAGATGACGATCCGCTTAATCGTGTCGTATTAGAAAACACGTTGTCAGATGAGTACAGTATCTCACTGTGTGCAAGTGGTGAAGAAGCGGTCAGTTTTCTAGAGTCAAATACGGTAGATTTAATTATTTCAGATATTCGCATGCCTGGTATGAGTGGCTATGACTTGCTTGAAAAGCTAAAAGAAAAACAGAGTACTTATTCTATTCCGTTTATTATTATCTCTGCGAGTAACAGCTACAACGATGAAGCTAAAGGGCTTGAGATGGGCGCGATGGACTACATCACAAAGCCGTTTAGTCCAGTCATTGTAAAAGCAAGGGTCAAGAATCACTTAGCGATTAAGCAAAAGAATGATTTGCTCGAAAAGCTGGCTGCAATTGACGGCCTAACAGAGATCCCCAATCGTCGATTATTAGACGAAACCTTAGCGAGTTATTGGCAAGGTTGTTCACAAAGCCATGAGCCCTTTTCGTTATTCTTAGTTGATATAGATTATTTTAAAGAATTTAATGATACCTATGGTTATGCAGCGGGTGATGAGTGTTTAATAAAAGTCGCACAAGCTTTGAGCGAGAGCAGTCGTAAACATGATGGTTTCGTTGCTCGATATGATGGAGTGCGATTTGCAGCGCTACAAAAGGGTAAAAATAAAGAGCAAATCTCACAGTTTGCAAAACATATGCATGATGTTATTGATGCGTTGAAAATCCTTCATAAAAGCTCTCCGATTTGCGCTCATGTCAGTATTAGTATTGGCATAGTGCACATAGATAGAGATTTTAATGGTAGTGATCAAGATGTATTGAAGATTGCTGATGATGCGCTTGTGAAGTCACATATGCAACAAGAAAGGGTTACAATATTAAGCCGTTAAAACAATTTAACGGCTTAATGAGATACTTATAAAATTTGTAGTAGTGCAGATTGGCCAAAACCAATTAGCTTTTCATCCTTAAACACCAATGGCGTGCACTCGTCTTTTGTAACTTTGCCGTCAGAATGTTTGCTGTTTGTTGCAATGTAAATCACTTTATAAACACCTTCATCTTTTTTCACTAACTCAGTGAAGTCAGGAGTAGGAAGCTGCTCAAGTACTTGGTTGTAGTCAGCGCCAAGGTCTAATTTTGAAATTGTTTTACGATTTTCTTCTTGCTGATACTTCCAGCTACTACCACTGTGATTCGACGACCAGCCTGGCTCAACGCCATCATCAGAAACAGCCACAATACAGCCTGAAAGTAATGGTGCACTTAGCGCAGCAGCAAGTAATAATTTTTTCATTGTAGATTTCCTTAAAAAATTCGTTTCAGATAATTTGTTTTTATTAGAGCAATATTGTTGCCAACTTTAAAAGTCTTTATTTTACAATTGCCTGTTGTTTTTTATACAGATTTTGAAGTGTTGACCCTTCTAAATTTTAGGGTTATTCACCAAATTTTAGCGAATTACACAACAACATTACGGGCTCTGCCATTGTTAAAGTTAACAATATTATTTGCGATTTCTTTCACTAGTCGTTCAATAGATTCTTTTGCCGCCCAAGCTGTATGTGGGGTCAGTATTAAATTGTGACCTTGATAATTGGCAAGGGGATTGTTTGCTTGTGCAGGTTCAACAGATAATACATCAAAGCCAGCTCCTGCAATTTGTTTATTTGTCAGAATTTCAACTAAAGCTGCTTCATCAACTATACCGCCTCTGGCGGTATTGATCACAAAGCTGGAGGGTTTGAGCAGGGCTAGCGTTTCTTTATTGAATAAGTTTCGGGTTTCATCATTAAGCGGACAATGAACAGATAACACATCGGCCATTTTTAACGCTTCAGTAAACTCTGTTCGACCAGAACGAATGTCAGTGGCGTTTGGTCTTTCAGCAATAATGAGCTGTGCGCCAAATGCTTCGGCAACTTTGCCAACAGCTTGTCCTAAGCTACCGTGGCCAAAAATCACAAAGTTTTTACCCGACAATTCAGTGATCGGATAATCAAGGCGACAAAACATATTGCTTTGTTGCCAAAGACCATTCGCACAATCTTGCTGGTAGCGGTGAATATTAGTCATTAAGTTGCCAAGCAGAGTAAAAGTATGTTGCACGACTGATGGGGTTGAATAACCCGCGACGTTACAAACACGAATGCCCAATTCTTTAGCTGCATCAAGATCAATGTTATTAGTGCCAGTCGCAGCAACACAAATGAGTTTTAGGTGGGGTAATTCAGCTAAGGTCTTAGCATCTAGCACCACTTTATTCGATATGACAATGTTTGCATCTTTGCAGTGATTAAGTACCTGCTCTTTGTTCGTATTCTGATATGTAGTCAGTTCACCAAGAGCCGACAAAGGCGTTAGGTCAGTATTGGCGAGTGTGGCGGCATCAAGTAAGACAATCTTCATAAATTTAATCTGCTTTGTTGACCTTGGAGTTTACTCAAAGGTTTATAATGTGCTTAATAAGTCGGGAGTGTAAGATGAAAATAGGCGAATTAGCAAAGCGTTTAGATATTAGTACGGATACTTTAAGGTATTACGAAAAGCATGGCCTACTGAGTTTTAGTGAACGCAGTGAGTCAGGTTATCGTATTTATAGTCCTAAGCATGAAAAACAAATGCAGTTTATTTTAAGAGCAAAAGCAGTCGGATTTAGCCTTAAAGAAATTCAAGAATTGTTAGCAATTAAGGTAGATAAGCAACAGCATAGCTGTGGCGAAGTTAAACAGCTTACTTTGCAAAAAAGACAGATTGTTCGTGATAAGATAGCTGAATTACAACGTTTCGAAAAATCTCTATCATTGTTAGCAGATGCCTGTTGTGGCGGCCCTGAGCTTGCGACTGGCTGTTCAATTTTAATCACCTTGGAGGCAGCAGATGACATTGTTATCTAATTTCTGGTCTTTATTTTTAGTTTCAGCCCCTTGGTTAATGTTGGGGTTATTACTGGCTGGCCTTTTAAATATCTTCATACCGAAAAACTTTTTACAAAAGCACTTAGGCAAAGAAGGTGTGTGGACGACCATTAAAGCGGCTTTAATTGGTGCGCCAATGCCTTTGTGTTCCTGTGGTGTTATTCCTGCTGCGGTGGGACTCAGAAGGGCTGGTGGCTCAAAAAGTGCCACCACAGCGTTTTTAGTGTCTACACCAGAAACTGGCGTAGATTCAGTGTCAGTGTCTTATGTGTTACTTGGGCCATTTATGGCGATTATCAGGCCAATAGCCGCTGTGTCGAGCGCGATAGTGGCGGGTTTATTGGTTGGTAAAGAAAAAGCGTCTGAAATAAAGAACTTAGATGAAGATACCAAAACCGATGTATCTGATAATTCAGTATCTGTGAGTAAAAGCTGTTGCGCTCCTAAGCTAGCGGATATCGAGAGTGGCACTGAAAAGCAAACAAGTTGCAGTAGTAAAAAAGCAGAAATAACAACAAAGCCAAAAGCATCATGCTGCGCGATGTCACCTGATGAAGTGACACTAAAGAAAGAAGAGAAACCTGCAACAACAAACTGTTGTGGGACGAAGAAACTAGAAGAGCAATCAAGCTGTAGTATAAAAGCAGAAACAGTCACTGATACAAAAGCAGCTTGTTGCGCAACGTCATCTGAGCCTGTCATCGTAAATAGTAGCAAGGCGTTACTTGAAAAAACGACAAGCTGTTGTGATACAGAGCTCCCAGCACAGCCTATGAACAACGGATCATCCTGCTGTGATAGTAAAAAAGATGAACAACAAGCAGCGTCTTTCTTCAACAAAATAAAGCAAGCCGTGCACTTTAGTTGTAATAAGCTACTTAGTGACACCATGGGGTGGCTGATGATGGGACTGTTTTTCGCCGCGCTAGTACAAACATATGTACCAACCTCATTCTTGAGTCAGTGGGGGGATGGCATATTGGCAATGGTCGTGGTGATTTTGGTGAGTATTCCAATGTATATCTGTGCGACTGCTTCTACGCCAATTGCTGCAGGCTTATTGATGGCTGGTGTATCACCGGGAGCCGTATTGGTATTTATGTTGGCAGGCCCTGCAACCAACATTGCCACTTTGGGTGTGGTTGCAACTGAGCTAGGCAAACGAGCCGTGAGTGCCTACTTAACAGGCGTGATTGGTGTTGCCATTGCGTTCGGCTTTCTGACCGATTATTTAGTCGAGCAGTTTGGCTTTGAAGTTAACCCGGCACATGCCATGGAACATGAGCTAATGCCGAGTTGGTTAACCCAAGGTTTGGGGGTTATATTGTTGATTTTAATGTTGCGATTAGTTTTGATATCGTTAAAACAACGAATGAAATGATGGGCTTATCTGGTCGGAGTTGATAACCTTAGCATCCGACTGATTAGCAAGATAAAATACGACGTTTTTTTTACCCAGTAACAATGAGTAGTTTTGTGGATAAATACGCAGATATAAGACCTTACAATGATGAAGAAGTCCCAGCCGCGCTGTCTCGTCTTCTAGAAGACAATGACTTTATTGATGTAATTGCTAAGCATAATGCGCCGAGTTGGTTAAATAAATGGCCTTTCATTGCAAGACCTTTAGTGCGTAGTCAGCTACGAAAGAAGTGGGGCAGTATCGCAACCGTTGAGCAAGTTCAACAAGAAGTAGCGGGTTACCTAGAACTGTTAATCAAGCGTACCACCAGTAAAGTAACTTTCTCTGGCTTAGAAAAGCTTGATAAGTCAACGCCGTATTTATTTATCTCAAACCACCGTGATATTGCTTTAGATCCAGCCATCATGAACTGGGGGCTCCACTCTCACAATATGCAAACTGTGCGTATTGCAATAGGCGATAACTTATTACAAGTGCCTTATATCAACGAGCTCATGCGCTTGAACAAGAGTTTTATCGTTAAGCGCTCAGTGAAAGCACCAAAAGAAATGCTTAAAGCATTGAGCCAGCTTTCTGCTTACATCTACGACTCTTTAGATACGGGTAATTCAATTTGGATTGCACAAAAAGAAGGCAGAGCCAAAGATGGTGTTGATCAAACTGATCCTGCACTTTTAAAAATGCTGCAACTGCAAGGTCGTCGTTTGAAGCTGTCTTTTGAAGACTATGTAAAGCAGTTAAAAATCGTTCCTGTGTCGATTTCTTATCAATACGAGCCTTGTGCCATAGCTAAGGCCAAAGAGCTGGTGCACAAAAAAGCCCATGGCGAGTATGTAAAAGCTGAAGGTGAAGACATAGAAAGTATCATTGAAGGTATGCGTTCAGACAAAGGCCATGTGCATGTTTCATTTGGTTCGCCGATAACAGAAGAGTGTGATACACCGGAATCGCTGGCTGCTAGTATTGATAAACAAATTATCAGCCAGTATTACTTACACTCAACAAATTACATAGCAGGTGGTCAAGAAGAAACTGTGTCTGCAGAACTTAAGAGTGAGTTTCAAACTCGACTTGAGACTATTCCAAACGAATTACACCAACAGATTTTGGCTATGTACGCAGAGCCTTTAAGGCGTAAAGGCGAATTTGTCTAAACGTTATTTGATTGATGAGAAGGGCGCTATTGAGCTCCCTTTTTTATTGCATGCTTAAAGCTCGAGCTTTGATTTCTCAATTTATATTGTTGACAACAGAGGGTTAAAAAATCTAAAAATAGATTAAATACCATACTTTTTTAACTTTTGTTGATGGAACAAATCGAGATTTTTGAGATCCCCAGTCCATGTAAGGGGATCTGCCAGGTCAATAATCGCGGCTACTGTAAAGGTTGTTATCGCAGTAGAGAGGAGCGTTTTGCTTGGAATACATTGACCGATCAACAAAAAAGAAAAGTGATAGCCTTGTGCCAGCAACGCTACAAACGTTACCTAGCCAGTAAGAAAAAATCATCTGATGATCAAAGCGAACAGCAAACTCCGTTTGATTTCTAACATCCCTGTATGTTTATAAATTATGCTTAGTCTTTAATTCGCGAATTTTACCTGACTGTTCAAACTGTAGCAGCGTTGCAGACAGTGCTGGTACTAGGTGCTGATGTTTCTTATGAAGGTAATGGAAAACATACTGTGAGTCTAGGGTTGTGATCTTGATGCCCGCGTTTTGTAGTTTTTGCATATAAGGGTCTAAATAAAAACCGATGACAAGCGCTGCAGACACTTGTTTTTGCATCAATAAATTCAATAGTGTCGAAACACTTTTCACTTTATAAAGCTGACCCTTATATGGGTTAGACTCAAGATACTTGGCTGCTGCAGGATAAGTCGAATGGATAACCAATGAAGGCATATCAGACAAAGTACAGTCGTCACAAAAGCTAATTAAATTGAGTTTGAAATCTAATAATGGTGTATCAAGACGAAGTAAGTTTTGATAAGTATTACTTAAACCTGATATTTTGGCTAACTGTCCGTCTAATACCCCTTCATTAGCGGCAACGAGCGCACTGTCTCGGTTAAAGTCTATTAGTTCAACATCAACTCCTATTTCTTTATAGGCGAGTGACATCAGTTCAACAACATATCGAGATTGCGCAGTGTCTGCAGGGCGGTTAAAAGTAAGTTTATCTGTGTTAGCTTGAATAAATGATGAAAAGAGTAACAGCAAAAATAGACTTCTGTGTACCAAATACAAGTTCATTCCTTAAATATCTTAATTCACTGTTTTGTAAAATATAGCGAACTATAGCTAAAAATAGTATGGTACGCAGTCTGGATTATTATGTATTAAACTTAGTGAAACCGTTATGAGTTACAACTTGTGCAACCTGCCTAGACAAGAAAAATACCAAATTCAATTGGATTACGAAGCCTCATTTTGGGCTTATCAAATTAAACGTGGCAAGAACTCTCGTGAAACGATTTACGATACTATCAATAATCGCCCACTTTCGGAACAGCAAATCTTAAAGCAAAAGTTTGAATACTACCTCAGTATGATGTTGGCAGGTTAACTTCAATGAAGGTTGAGCGCTTAGAGCAAATCGCTACTCCTTTGGTGAATAAGTTTTATCAAGCTCATAATGTGCGCGGTCGTGCTAACAAGCAAGATGAAGTATGGGTAGTTAAGAGTCAATCTATTGTTGCTGCGTGTCGTATTCAAAATAGAGCGGGCGCGTTATTTTTATCGACTTTGTTTGTTGCTGAGGCGTATCGCGGTCAAGGTATTGCAAAGCAAATCATACTTGAGGTGTTATCTCAGCATAATCAGCCCATATTCACCTTTGCATATACTCACTTAGAAGCGTTTTACCGTGCTGTTCAATTCACCTGTGTCACTGCCTTACCAGACGAGTTAGCGTGTATGCTCAGCGCTTATCGACAGCAAGGCCGCAATATTATCGCTATGAAGTATCAGCCCTAGCGGCCATTAAGAAAGGAAATAACATGAGGCTAATAAGCATTATCATTCTTTGGGTATCACTGATATGCAGCAGTATCGTAAATGCTAGCGTTAGCCGCTTATCTCCTGCAGAAGGGTTATCACAAAGTTATGTCAATACCCTATTACTTGATAGCCAGGGCTTTCTATGGCTTTCGACAGAAGCAGGCTTAAATCGATATGATGGCTATCGAGTACTCAATGTGTCAGGTCCAGAAGGGGTACTTGAAGAAGTCGTTTTAAATCGAATCTATCAAGATTCTCAAGAAAGGGTTTGGATAGCGACGCAAAATGTGGGCTTTTTTAGCTACGACGTGAAATCGGACAGTTATAGAAATTACTTCCCAGCCCCAAAAACGGAAGAAGATTATGTCAACTTTTCAATAAACCAAATTTTAGAAAAAGATGATAACCATATTTGGTTAGGCCGTTTTGATAATGTGGCTTTAATGCAAGTTGATACGGGTGAAATTGTTGACCAGATCCAGCTGCCTGTACTAGAGCAACGCACTTTTGTCAGGGCGCTGCTCAATCATGGCGATTTTCTTTTCATTGCGACCACTGATGGCGCATTTGTATTTCAGCACTCCTCAAAACAACTTCAGAAAATAACATACATTGACGAAGTGACACATGAATATCAGTCCAATACTAAGCGACTTTATCTGAAAGATAGTAATACATTACTGCTAGGGGCGGTGAAAGGATTATATCAAATAGACATTAGCGACCTTCAGCAAAAATTTGCAAGCGGGTCATTTGATTGGCAATACAAAACAGTGTTTGCAGATATTAATGTATGGGATATCGAGCCTCAAGACGATCATTTGCTCCTAGGTACAGATAAGGGGTTAATACATTTTTGGCTTGAAACGGGTGAAAGAGTTCGAGATCAAAGACTGCTTAATAGTGAGTTTACCCTTGCTGATAGCAGCATTATGGAAATAGTGCGAGATAATCACGATGGCTTATGGCTAGCGACGAAAAGTGATGGGGCGTTTTACCTTTCAGAGCAAGTAGACCGCTTTAAAAATGTCAGCAGTTTGAATACCCAAGGGTCGGGGTTTTCACATAATACTGTTTGGAGAATGGTGGAGTTAGGAGGCTATATTTGGGCTGCAACCAATGATGGCCTCACCCGTTATGACCCTAAAAAAAATGAAACGCAGATATTTTTGAAAGGGTATTTAGGTGAAGATGTTTATCCTGAGTTTTCCATTTATACGCTTCACTTGTACGAAGATAATTTATGGCTAGGAACAAATCGAGGTTTCTTTGTTTACGATCCGGTTAAAGACGAAGCAACACAGCTGACAGGGCGTGATGAAGAAGAGAGTCAAATTCTGCAAGACAGGTTATATGGCATTTATGTGTCTGAAGATGGGTTTGTGTATTTTATTCACGCTGAACATGGCTTTTTTAGGTATAGTATCAATGATAAAAAGCTACATAAACTAGAAGGGGAGTTTGAACAGTTTGACCCGTTTTTGTCTTTTTCATTTTTAAAGCCTTTGCCAAGCCACCCAACACATCCGTTGTTTTTTACAGGCGGAACTTTGTACCGCTTTGATCCTATCTTCAACAAGTTACATGTTATTTATGCAGTACCTGACGCACACCAAGATATACCCATTATCGTGCAGTCTTACCTGATAGATAAAAACAATATTTTGTGGTTATCCCTTTCGAATTATGGGTTAATCGGGCTTGACCCGCAAAGCTCTGAAAGAGTGCACACTATAGACTTAGAAGAGAATAACCTTGGCACCTTGATGTACGGGATGCAAGAAGATGATGAAGGTATGATCTGGATGTCTTCTCACAAAGGTATTTGGCGCTTAGACCCTGATAATCTTCACTTGCAGCAATTTACTACTGGTGATGGTTTACTCAGTAATGAGTTTAATGGTGGTGCTTCGCTAAAGTTAGCAAAAGGTAATATAGCCTATGGTTCGGTGAAAGGCTTCACCATGTTTGATCCAAAGGTAAATAGGCCCAAGAAAAACTTGTTAGACAGAGTGAATATTACTTCGGTTGAACTCATGTCTAGAAAGTTGACGCACAGTGGCTTAAAGGTTTTTGAGGAAATAGAATTAGCTCATGATGACATTGGTCTAGAAGTGTCTTTTTCTGCAATGAGCTTCATTTACCAAGAGCGCATAGTTTATGAATACCAAATTTCAGGTGGACAAAGAATTTTAACCCGAGGCAATAATCGGGTTGTATTTCCAAAGTTAAATCCGGGTAGCTACCAGTTGAAAGTGTGGGCGAAAGATCCACTAACGGGGGATTATACACCGCCGGCTTCGCTTGGTATTAAAGTGAATTATCCTATCTGGCGCTCGCCTTTGGCGATTGCAAGCTACGTGTTTATTATCAGCGTTTTATTTGCATTATGGTTACGTAGAAAGCAGCGCATTGAGCAAATTTTATTGGCGGCGCATAAAGAAACGCAAAATAGTGAAATGCGCTTAAAACTAGCACTTGAAAGTAGTGATTCAGGGGTCTGGGACTGGCAATTAGATCATCACTTAATTTATCAGCCCAGACTCACAGCTGAGCTTGGTTACAATAATGATGCTTTGACGCTAGATGAGTATTTGCAAAAGATTCACCCATTTGAGCGTAATTTATTCAGGCTTGAATGGCTTGAATTTGTGACTACTAATAAAGGCTATTTTAATTGTACTTACCGCTTACAGCACAAAGAGGGACATTGGCGTTGGTATAAAGACTCTGGCAAAGTAATGGCTTGGACCAATGATGTACCAGAGCGTGTAACGGGGACTTATACCAACTTAACCAGAGAAAAGATGTTTGCTGAGCGGGCAAGGTTGTTTGGTGCTGCCTTCGAGCAAGCCAGAGATTGGGTGTTTATTCTCGACAAACAGTTGCGAATCAAAGCCTGTAATGCAGCCTTACAACAAGCATTTAATATCGTTGAAGAACCCAAATCTAGTTCTGCGTTAAACTTAGGGCTGCCAATTGCAACGCGAATACATTATCTGCGTAAAATAAGTCAGTTAAAAGTGTCAGAATATTTTGTTGGCGAAGAGCGAGTTGGTCTTGCTAATGGTAAGCAGTGTCATGTGCTTATTAAAGTGACGGCTGTATCAGATGGTAATGGTGAGCTGAGCAATTATGTGGTTGGCTTAACTGACATAAGTGCACAAAAACGTTCTGAGCACTCCTTACAGCAACTTGAAAATATCAATACAGTTACACAACTTGCCGGTAAAGCCCGATTTATTGACTGGGCTGAACATGCAATCAGCCAAAAAGAGCTTAACCAGAGCCTAGCTGTGATGGCGATAAGAGTCGACAGGCTCAAGCATTTTTATGATATTTACGGTAAATCATTCTTTGAAAGCCTTATCAAACATATCGCGAAGCAATTGACACTCAGTCTTGGACAGCAAGTGAATATTGCGTTTGCGAATGGTCGTGAATTTATGGTGCTGTTAGAGCGATTAGCTGAGCCTGCTGAAGTAACTCAATGCATCATAAAAATCAAGAAGCAGTTTGAGCATGCACAATTAGTTGATGGTCATAATATTCAGCTTATGCCGTTCATTGGGGTCGCGAGTTACCCTGAAGATGCGGATAACGCTGAAGAACTATGTCAAAAAGCACGCATGGCGCTTAATCATGCTATGGATGAGAAAAGCAGAGACTATCAATTCTTTACTAGGGCCATGCAAACCCGTGCAGAGCGAATTTTTGCGATCGAGCAAAGCTTAATGGCTTCTCTGAAAGAAGGAAACTTCATAAATCAGTATCAGCCAATCTTGAATTACAAAACACGTCAAGTTGAAGGGCTCGAAGTCTCATTAAAATGGCCATCCTTAGATGATTACTCTCAAGACTATGTGAATGATGTGGCCAAGCAAATTGGTGCCAGTCATCGACTTTTATTACATGCCTTGAGTGCTGGCCTTATCGAGTTAAAACAATGGCACTTACATCACCCGAATCTTTATTTAGCAGTTAACTTAACGGCTGCAGATTTGGTGCAAAGTGACCTGTTAAGTCGCATTGCGAATGTTATCTCGCGCTGTAATATTGGCGCTGAACACGTGGTGATTGAGATCACTGAAGCACAGACAGTGGTGAATTCAGAGCAAACCCTAAATTTGATGACCCAACTCAAGTCGATTGGTTGCCAAATTCACATTAATGGCTTTGGTTCTGAGTTTGCATCATTGGCCTCAATGCAAAGCCTGCCAGTCGATGCTTTCAAGATAGCGCCTGCGCTTATCAATCAAAAGAATGGCGATCAAGCGGTGATTGCTCACGCCGTTATTAGCGTTGCAAACTTACTTGAAAAGCGTTGTATCGCAGAAGGTGTATTGAACGCTGGGCAGATTAATAAACTCAGAGAAATAGGCTGTGATATTTTCCAAGGCCCAATTTATGGCGATGCCGTTACAGGTGATTATGTGGCAAACATGCTAGATAAAGCCTGGTATGTGTTTACACCAGAGGCTTCTTCAGAGGTAAAGGTTTAAGCCCGAAAGCAGTTTATCTAAAAATAGAGATTCTTTTGATTGTATATTGCTGTGGCCTTAAAGCTTGTGGCCACAGTGTCTGCAATATTGGCTATGCACGCGTTTATTGGTCATCACTTTAATTGCTTGATTAGCTTCTGCTGCGCTTAAGCCTAATTCGACTCTCAGAGCCTCAAGGTGGGCGCGTTCTTCTTCGTCAACATGGCCGTCTATCAAGCTATGTAATACCGCTTCATGAAAGACTTCACGACGCTTACGTAGTTGCTCAGCAAAACTCGACGCTAGTAAGCCGGTTGGTATGGCGACCATACCCATACTTAACATGGTAATGACCCCCCCAAAAAAGCGTCCTAGTGGTGTAATTGGTACCACATCACCGTAACCAACTGTGGTTAGGGTAGCCATTGCCCACCACATGGCATCGGGTATAGAGCCAAACTTATCGGGTTGAACATCATGCTCAATAAGATAAATACCGCATGACGCCATGATCAGCACGACAGACATAATAAAGAAGGCCGCCATTAAACTGCTGGCTTCTTCTTTAAATGCTGCCAGTAACAACTGCATAGCTTTTGAATAACGGGTGAGTTTGAAAACTCTCAGCAATCGAACAACTCGTAAGAAGCGAAGATCAAAGCTAAAGAACATCATAAGAATGGTTGGCGCTATAGCGAGTAAATCAATTATCGCAAGCGGCGTCAGTGCATATTTAAAACGCTTTTTAAGGTTTGAGCCTTTAACTTGTTTATATTCGATTTTATCGACACAAGACCATAACCTTGCAAGATACTCTAAGGTAAAAATCGCGACTGATCCTACCTCAATAACAAGAAAAACAGTGTGATAAGTTTGGGCGAGTGAGGCCACAGACTCTAAAACAATGGCAATCACATTAACCATAATTAAGCAGATCAAAAATACATCGAGTATGTGACCTGCTTTTTGATGTCGGCCACTACTTTCAAGTAAGCTTGCGACCTTTTGTCTGGTTGTTAGCATAGTTTATTGTTGTGCTTCATCTAACTTCAAAACCATATTAATGGTTCCTTCTTCAAAGTCACGGGTTACTTTAAAGCCCAAGCGCTTAGAAAGCTCAATCATGCCGGTATTTTCGGGTAAAGTTATCCCCTCAACAATACCCACACCTTGGCTTCGGCAATAATCTATGGCCGCATTCATAAGCAGTTTTCCAAGTCCTAAGCCTTGGCTGCCTGAGCGAACGACAACAGCAAATTCTGCAGAAAGATTATCTGGGTCCATTAATACCCGAGATACTCCTAGCGTACGATAAGCGCTTTTGTGAGGAGCAGAGACAATGAACGCCATCTCTCGGTCGTAATCAATTTGTGTCATTTTAGCTAATTGCTCATGATTGAACTCAGGCAGTTCACCAAAGAAGCGTTTGTATCTGTCTTCTTTAGTTAGCGCCTGGTCAAACTCTTGATGGGCGCGCTCATCTTCAGGGCGAATTGGCCTTAAAGTAGCTGCTTGGCCGTCTTTTAAGGTCACCTTTTGCTCCCACTCTTTCGGGTAAGGTTTAATGGCTAAGCGTTTACGATTGGCTTTGGCCTGATATGGGCGAAGCTGAATCGCGGCGTCGAGCACTAAAAATTGCCCTTCACTGGCAAGCACAGGGTTGAGCTCTAAATTATAAATATCGGGTTGATCAACCAATAATTGTGAAATACGCGTCAATAGGGCACATAAACGGTATTTGTCGACTTTATCGGGTAAGGTGCGTTCTTTTAGCACGCCTTTGTCTTGCGCTGCGGCGATCAAATATTTTGCTAAGTTCATATTAAGCGGAGGGAGGGCCACCGCTGCTTGAGAGAACTCAAGACCGGTACCTGCTTCACCTAATAATATGACAGGGCCAAAGCCAGGCTCGGTTTTGATGGCAATACGCAGCTCTTGTGCGCCCGCTCTTGGCGCCATACGCTGCAATGAAAAACCTTCAATAATGGCATCCGGGTAGGCTTCTTTAATACGTAGCAAGATGGCAAAGGCATTTTGCTCGACTTCATTGCCATCATTTAAATTCAGTACCACGCCACCCACTTCAGACTTTGAAGGAATAGACGGACTGATAAGCTTTAACGCCACAGGAAAGCCAAGTCGTTCAGCTTGCTCTTTTGCTTCGCTTGGTGTGAGCGCAATTTCAGTTTGAATACATTCAATTGAATAGTGAGATAAAACTTTTCGAGCAAGGTGCGTTGATAAGTGGGTATGGCCTTCAGCGATAAACTCAGCAATTTCATGCTTTGCCGTTTGGCTATTGATTAATAGGTCGCTACTGATCGACTCCGGCGTTTGCGTTAAATGCTTTTGGTTACGGCGATAGCTTACTAAGTGCATAAATGCGCCAACAGCGCCTTCGGGTGTGCGGTAGGTCGGAATTGAATGTTCGGCACACACATAGCGTGCTTCATAAGCCGCGTATTCACCCATAAAGACGGTCATGACATAAGGGCGAGCCATTTTTGGAATTTTTTCTAAGGCGTTGGCAATGATCTCTGCGTATTCTTCACTCGGTGCAAGCGCTGAAGGCGTGTGGATGATCAGTAAGTTTTTCACCTCAGATGCTTTAAGCAATATTTCTAGCGCTTGTTGGTAGCGTTTTGGTGATGAGTCACCAAATAAATCGACGGGGTTATAGATTTTCTCAGCCTGAGGAATGACTTTATTTAATGCTTCACGAGTTTGGTCACTCAGCTCCGCCAGTTTTCCTGATCCTTGTAAAAGTGTATCAACGGCCATAATGCCCGGGCCGCCGCCATTGGTGAGAATGGTCAACTGTTCTACTTGTAACAGTTTAGGGTGAAGCGCCAAGGTCTGAGTGGCAGCAAAGAGCTCCCGTAAATCATTTACCCTTAGCATACCCGCCCGCTGGAACATGGCATCGTACACCGCATCATCACTGCTTTGGCCGCCAGTATGAATATATGCTGCTTCTGCGCCAGCGCGGGTGCGACCTGTTTTAATTACCAACACAGGTTTACTAAATGCAGCGGCTCGCGCGGCTGAAATAAAACGGCGAACGTCATCAATGTTATCGATATACAGTAAGATCGCGCGAGTTTTCGCATCTCTGCCTAAAAAGTCCAGTAACTCGTCAAAGTCGATATCAATACAGTCGCCAACAGAAATAAAGTATGAAAAGCCAATACGCTTATTCTGCGCCCAGTCTAAAATGGTCGAGCACACTGCAGCCGATTGTGAAATAAACGCCAATTTGCCTGGCTCAGCGACGGTATGAGAAAAGCTGGCATTTAAACCTAAGTGAGGAATGAGTAAGCCTAAACAGTTGGGTCCAAGTAGAGTCACGCCCGCTTCTTTTGCAGTCTGCTTAAGGGCGCTCTTTTGCGCTTGGTTTGCACCCGAGGCAATAATAATCGCATGTTGGCAACCAAGTTCACCGAGTTCGATGATGATTTGCTCTAAGGTATTTTTGTTGGTACAGATAACAGCAAGATCAGGTGTTTGCGGCAGCGCTTTAATGTTGTGGTAGGCAAGCACACCATGCACCGCTTTATGCTTTGGAGAAACCGGCATGATCGGCCCTTTAAAGCCACCTTGAAGTAAGTTGCGCATAACCACAAAGCCTGCACGCCCCGCATTATTAGACGCGCCAATGACTGCAACTGACTTAGGATTAAAAAACTGGCTGATCCGCTTAACACTCATCTACTGTTCCTTACCAAACATTTTTTATAACTTTAACACGTAACAGAGCACAGAAAAGTTGATTTAAGTTAGCGTTGTCATTAAATAACTGTCTTTATACCAAAGTCTTATTTGTGGGGGCGTTTAAGTAAGTTGTTTTAACCCATTTTATCTTGTGGCATAGTTGGAAAAATACTTATTACAACTTAAGTGCTTGAATTGTATGTGTAGTTACATTCTTGTGCGGCTTTTTTTGCAAACTCTAGAGTATTGTTAAAACTGAACTGGTTAGTTTCACTTGGTTATGGATTTTTAGTTGTTTCTTTATTCAATATAAGTTGGATTTTAAAAAATGAATATGTTGGTTATTCTGTTGCTTGGGATAGTTGGTTCCATAGCTGTTTTTTATTGCTCTAAAAATACTTTCAGTACACTTAAAAGCTTCTTAATTGGTTTTTTATCTATGTTTTTGAGCTGCCTTATACTGTTTTCAGGTGTATACATTTATAGGCTCAATTCTGGAGATATCATAGAGGCGCTAGATTTAATAGTAGGCACTGCATGTCTTTTAGGAGCTTGCGTTATTTGTGGAATAAAATGTGCCACTACTTTTGGTGAAGATAGTTAAGTATTTAAATAGGCTCTGGTTTAGTTATGTTATTTTTAGTCATTGGGTATTTATTCGGGTCCTACACTAATAGTGCTTATTAAAATGAAAACTAAACTGATGCTTTTAGTGATTCTAACTTTTTTACACTTTTCAAGTCACGCAGGTAGAAAGATAGGGTTAACTGATTTTGTAGTTTATGATATCGATAATAATTATTATCAGCTATATGCAAGTGTAAGTCGCGGGGTAAAGTTTTCTAATTTGCCAGAAATACTTAAATTTCAAATTTGTGGTAAAGAATACTCCATAGAAGGGAATATCAATGGTAATACTAAATACAAGATAAAAAAATGTGATTTAAAAAGTAACTCTGTAAGTGTTTCTCTATTTCATAAGACTGAGGAAAAGGAAGTATTTTATGAAAAAATTACTTTCGAGGAGTGCAAGCCGAACCCTATTTTTAGTTCAATCATTAGAGATTATGATGGAAAAGTTTCAGTGTACTTTGCTGATTTTAAAATTAATCAACTTTATATTATTCGATCCGAATCGGGAATTGAGTTAGACAGATTTAAAGCTATCCTTGGTTGTACTTATTTTGCAAAATTTAATGTTCCTACTACAAATAAAACTATTCTCATAAATGATAAGGCTTATCGAATTAGTAATATATGGGAAGAGTAAGAGGCCAAGCCCTGTATTCAATACAGGTTTATAATTTCTTAGTGACTAATACTTTCTATATACATGAAAACTATAATCTTACTTTTTTAGAGCATGCGAAAGCAAAGTCGAATTAACAATTTTACTGCTTTTTCGGTAACCATTTTTCCATCGCAGCATCAAAAGCTTTCTCAATCTTATCTTTCTCGCACTTATAAGGCAGACCACGCCAAGTGGTCGGCAGGCTTGAATCGATAGAGCGATTATTTGGGTCTATTTGGTTGTGCTTAAAACAATACGCGCCTTTTTGAAATACTCTGTAGGTTGGTCCTTCATAAACCAATTGCGGCAAGTCTTTATTTTCACGCGCTTCTTTATGTGATTTGGGTGTTGAAATTCGACCATTGCCAAAACGATCATCCGATTCAATAGTGTTGTTTGATTGCTGCGTGGAGAAATAGTCATGCTCACCTGAGCGAATGTTATCGAGCGCTTTGAACGGATCTATTCTCGGTTTTTCTAAATTATTTTTGTTTGTGTCATGCACTTGAATTTCTTCTGTCTCTTTTTGAGTCTCTATCTTTTCGGTTTGCACTATGGTGGCTTGTGAAGTGACTTGCGTTTGCTCTGCTACCGCGTTTTCATCGGTTTGTTCGGTTTGTTCGGTTTGTTCGGTTTGTTCGGTTTGTTCGGCTTGTTCGGGCTCTACTTTAGCGTCAACTCCTACCTTGGTTTCAGGC
Source organism: Pseudoalteromonas sp. MTN2-4 (assembly GCF_042848605.1). NCBI lineage: Bacteria > Pseudomonadati > Pseudomonadota > Gammaproteobacteria > Alteromonadales > Pseudoalteromonadaceae > Pseudoalteromonas > Pseudoalteromonas sp. MTN2-4. The sequence goes on along the minus strand of NZ_BTGK01000001.1, from coordinate 544,398 downwards.
TCTTCAATCACTAGGTAAGTTTTCATTGTAGGTTGTGGCTTTGGAGGGATAGGCAGCACAAATTGCTTGTGAAGAAAGTACACAATCAATATGTGAAATAGCACAGATATGGCGAGTGCTTTTGGTAATCCCTTTAGCAAGAACCTACTCCGATTGTTCATAACAGCCTGATTTGAGTCGGAACAGGTCAAAAAGTTCATTATTGAGAGACAATGATAAAAATGGGCTATTCAGGCTAAGTTTACAATTCGATGATTAGCGGCAGGTTATTATTTACATGTATTCATAATGGGAATAATCAGGGTGTTGAGTCTGTCAATCGCTTGAAAAGCTTCGTATATTTAGGAGGCGGCCGTTTATCGCACAGTAATTGAGCGGTGTTTTTCTGTGTGATAATGTAACATTTTGGTGATGGTAAATCTTTATTTGCCATTCAAAGTAAAATAACAAAAAAGGTTTCAATAATGCGCAATAAACTGCTCTCACTAGCTATAGCGAGTACTTTAGTGATAAGTTCGCATGCTTCTGCAAATATGAACCTTGCACCGACTGAGCTGCAGGGGTTGAATTACAACAAGTCACTTGTCACTGGCGTGTTAGACGCCAATATACCTAAGCCTGAAAGTATACTGGGGTTTCCTGTTGGCCAAAGAGCTGCAACGCCTGAGCAAATCACCGAAGCCCTTAAAGTGTGGCAAAAGGCGAGCGACAAAATTCAGCTAGTAGAATATGCACGCTCACATGAGGGAAGACCCTTACATTATTTAGTTATTTCTTCTCCTGATAATCTAGCGAAAGTGGACAGTATTAAAGCTGACTTAGGTAAGTTAGCAAACCCCATTAACTTATCAAAGCAAGCAGAGCAGCGCATTATTGAGCGCTTACCAGCGGTTGCATGGATGGCATACTCTATTCATGGCAATGAAGGGTCTGGCAGTGACGCTGCCCTAGCAACAATTTACAAGCTTATTGCCTCGAAAGATCAAGATATTAAGTCATTACTTTCGGATACTGTGGTTATTGTAGATCCGCTCATGAACCCTGATGGTCGCGCTCGTTTTACGAAAGAGCTTCAGCAACGAAGGGGCACCTCTCCGAATATTGATACTCAGTCAAAATTACACACAGATGCATGGGCAACTGGACGCAGCAATCATTACTTCTTTGATTTAAACCGTGACTTTATTTTAGGCGTTCACCCTGAAACTCGAGGCATTGTTCAGTCTATCAATGAATGGAATCCACAGTTGATGATAGACGCCCATGAAATGGGGCCGATGGACTCTTATCTGTTTGGCTTGGCTCGACAGCCAGTTAATAAAAATTTATCCGAGTCTTCTCGCAAATGGGGAGAAGTCTTTGAAGCTGATCAGGCACAAGCATTTGATGATCAAAAATGGCCTTATTACACCGGTGAGTGGTTAGAAAACCTCTATCCAGGTTACTCAAGTTATGCTGCTTTTAGAGGCACGATTCATATTCTGTATGAGCAAGCCCGCATTAAAGAAGACGGAGTAATGCAGCATAATGGCAGAATTGTGAGCTATGCAGAATCGGTAGATAAACAATATGTGAGTAGCATCGAAAATTTAAAGACTCTAGCTAAACACTCTAAAGCAATCTATCGAGATTTTGTTAAAGATAAGCGAAGATTAATCTCTGATAACAGTCCGTATGCAGATCAGAGCTTCGCAATTTTACCTACGAAAAATAAACAGCGTTTAGCGAAGTTTATTGACTTGATGCAGCTACAAGGATTTGAAATTCATCAAACAACCAAAGCAATAAAAGTTAAAAAAGCGAAGACACAGCTTGGTGACGTTATTACTTCAGAACTGCCTGAAGGCACTTTAATTATTCGTAACCGACAGCCACAAGGACGACTCATCTCTACTATGCTCGAGTTCGACGCTAAAATTAGCAATGACGTGTTAGTTGAAGAGCGTCAAAGGGTACTTCGTGATGGCTCAAGCCTCATGTACGATGCCACAGCTTGGAATATCACCATGATGCATGGCCTAGAAGCTTTGACAATACCACAACATATCACCAATCATATTCGCCTCTATGAGCCGTCTGATGAAGAGCCATTTATCATCAAAAAAGCGGGCTCAATTGCCTATGTCGTAGATGGCAATAATGATGCATCTGTTGGTTTTGCTGCACGTCTTATGGAGCGCGGTGTAACTACGAGAGTAATTGACAAAAGTACAGTGTTAGATGGGGTGACCTTGAGCCGAGGCTCAATTGTTGTTTCGCGTTATGACAATGAATTTTTTGAGGGTGATTTAGACCAAGTTGTAGAACAGACCGCAACTGAAGTTAAAGTCACAGCAAAGGCTGTTCGTTCTGGTTTAGGTAATAGAGATTTACCCGACATTGGCGGCGCGCATTTTAGGGTATTAACTCAACCTAGAATTGCTATTTTAAGTGGCAACGGCATTAACTCACTCGACTTTGGCACGATTTGGCACTCAATCGATAGTAACTTAGGGATCAGACATTCTCATTTAGACAGCAACCGACTGAGTTACACTGATTTGAGGCGTTATAACACCTTGGTGATACCTGCAACTTGGTATAGCCAGTTGAGTAAAGGTGAATTATCAGCGATTAAAACTTGGGTAGAAGCTGGTGGTACGTTAGTGGCTATCGACGGCTCAGCAGTGCCATTTACAGGTAAAGATGCTGGTTTAAGTCGAGTAAGACAGATCCAAGACACTTTAAAAGAGGTTGAGCAGTACGATATTTCATTACAAAGAGAGTGGCTTGCTCAGCAAAGCAGCTTCGCTGAAATTGAGAATATCTGGTCGCATGATGCTGCGAAAGATATTAATTACCCTTGGAAGAGCGGATCACAACCAAAAGGTGAAAAAGAGCTTAAGAAGCAATATAACTGGTTAGCTAAATTTAGACCTTCAGGCGCAATTGTAGCTGCGCGAACTGACCAGAAACATTGGCTTACTTTTGGTTCACCAGAGGTGATCCCTGTTTTAATTTCTCGAAACCCTGTGTTAATGGCAAAAGAGGGCGTTCGTTCAGCAGTTAGACTAGGTGCTTATCAAGAAATGAGCAAAAGCGAATGGAGCAAAACGGTTAAGCAAGCAAAAGATAAAGAGTTAGATCGCAAAGTGGGTTGGTCGAGCTTGCCTGATAAACAAGAGTTGAAGCTGCGTATGAGTGGTCTGCTTTGGCCTGAGGCGAGCAAACGTATAGCGAACTCTGCTTATTTAACACAAGAGCGTAAAGGCAGCGGACAAATCATTTTATTTGCAGGGCAGCCAGTATTTAGAGGGTCAACATTAGCGACAAATCGCTTACTGCTAAACGCATTGGTGTATGGCCCTGGCCTTGGTGCACGCCAACCTGTCACTAATTTATAAACGAAGTATTTGGAAGGCTGATAAAGCTATGTCTTTTCAGCCTTTATTTTTAATAACAATTTTTCTAACAAGAAAGTTGTCTAATTAATCAAACGCTTTTTTATTTCCTCTAATAAAAATATCTCTCTTTGAATCGATAAGCCCTTCTTTTCGCTTTGTGCCAAAGTGTGTTTGTTATGCGCCATGGCCTCATCAATATTCACCCAAACAGGGCGCATGCCGTTGGCTACTTCGTAGTGTTCCATTTGCGGTTTATCAAACTCTCCACAAATCTCACACACATAACAATCAGACACGATATGCACATAGTCGAAATCGTCTTTGTACCAAGCTCGAACTTCTTCAAATCGACCAAATGCAGTGCATTGGGTAATGCTTTTAACGCCGGTTTCTTCTTGTAGTTCACGTAGCAAAGCAGCTTCAATGGCTTCGTTTTCGTCAACACCACCACCAGGCAGCGTGTAATCGTCATAACGCTCTGTGAAGAGTAATAGAATGTCGTTGCCGTTTAAAACAATGGCGCGTGCGGTATGACGAGTGAAAATTGAACCTTCGGGTTTGAGAGGTGGTGTATTGAGTAACTGCATTGGAAAACTGACCTTTAAAATTTCGGCTGTCAGTATAACGATTAGAACGAGTGATTACAGCTATTGAGGCAATATTTTGGAATAACAAAAGGGCTCAGAAAGAGCCCTTAAAATAATCTAAATTCGGATTAAAAAGGTGCAGGGTAGCGACTGAATATGTCAGCTACGTCATTTAATGCTTCCTCAGAAAGAGACATATCAAATGCGGCGATGTTCTCTTTTAATTGACTCATATTGGTTGCGCCAATAATCGTTGAGGTCACGCCTTTGACTTGATCGCACCATGCAAGGGCTAATTGCGCGGGCGTCATATTCAGTTTTTTCGCTAAAGCCACGTATTCGGTAGTGGCAAGGCCTGCTTGTTCAGTGTCTCTGAATAAACCTTGACGCTGAACCAGTGTCCAACGACTGCCCTCTGGACGAGCGCCATTTAGGTATTTACCTGTTAGCATACCTGCAGCTAGCGGCGACCAAGGTAGATAAGCAATGTCTTCATGCCAACAGTTTTCAATTAAATATGGCCAGTCTTTTGCGTGCAATAAACTGAATTCGTTTTGAATTGATACAGGCTTTACTAAATTATGCTGCTCAGCAAGTCGCAAATACGTGTTTATGCCCCATGTCGTGTCATCAGATAAACCCCAGTGACGGATTTTTCCCGCTTTAATACTCTTTGTTAATGCTTCAAGAATGGCTTCCATACTGGCAATTTCAGCTTGGGTATCGACATCTACAAAGTTGTGACCATTAGGCTTGTGCTGAGCAAAATGCGGTGATTGGCGGTTTGGCCAGTGCAGTTGGTAAAGGTCGATGTAATCGGTATTTAACCTTGCGAGTGAATCATCAATGGCCTTGTAAATGGCATCGGGCGTAATAGGCCCACCATTTCTAACCCAGCTTAAACCAGGACCAGCAATTTTGGTGGCAATGACCACTTGCTCACGCTTCTCTTTATGACGCGCAAGCCAGTTACCAATTATGGCCTCAGTTTTACCATAGGTTTCTGGTGAAGGTGGAACTGCGTACATTTCAGCGGTATCAATAAAATTGATTCCCTGACTGAGGGCATAATTGATTTGTTCATCGGCATCATGCTGATTGTTTTGTAAGCCCCATGTCATACTACCAAGACAAATACGAGAAACATCGATTTGACTGCTGCCTAAACGACTAAATTGCATGTGCGCTCCTTGAGTTAATTGCTCAGAATGTATAAAAAACTGAGATATTACTTTTTATTAAGTAGTTAGTGTAGTTGATCTTAAAGCGCAGTAACAGTTGCAATAAAAGCAGAAGTTGCGCAATAATGACTGTGTTTATATACAGTTTTTCATGTATGCGTAAATTTATCCACATAGACATGGACTGCTTTTATGCCGCGGTAGAAATGCGCGACAATCCTGAGTTGGCTAAGGTGCCAATGGCGATTGGCGGCAATAGCAACCGAGGTGTTTTGGCGACATCAAACTATATTGCTCGTGAATATGGGGTACGTGCTGCTATGTCTAATTATCAAGCAAAAAAACTGTGCCCGCATTTACGTATTGTGCCGGGTAGAATGTCGCTCTATAAAGAAATCTCACAGCAGATCAGAGCTATTTTTGCCCGTTATACAGAGTTTATTGAACCCTTGTCTTTAGATGAAGCTTACCTAGATGTGACGGATTGCACTCAATGCAAAGGCAGTGCTACTTTAATTGCTCAACAAATACGTGATGAGATTTTTAAAGAAACGGGTTTAACTGCCTCGGCTGGGATCGCCCCGATTAAATTTTTGGCGAAGATTGCCAGCGATGAAAATAAGCCCAATGGTCAATTCGTTATAACACCTAATGAGGTTGATGAATTCATCAATACTTTACCATTAAAAAAAATTCCAGGGGTCGGTAAAGTAACACAGCAAAAGCTTCTTGCTTTAAATTTAAAATATGGTTGTGATGTTAAAGCTACGAGCGAGAACTTTATGCATCAGCGTTTTGGGAAGTTTGGTTTGGTGCTTTGGCGGCGTTGCCAAGGCATAGACGAGCGAAAAGTGGAAACACATCGAGTTAGAAAGTCTATTGGTGTGGAGCATACATTCTCACAAGATATCCGTGAAATAAAAGAGTTAGAGGCATATTTGAGTCAACACTTAATACCCGAACTTTCTAAACGTACGGAGCAATATGTGAAGCAAAGAGGGGTAAATAAACTAGGTGTAAAAGTGAAGTTCAGCGATTTTCAGCAAACAACTAAAGAATGTAGTTATTCGGAGTTAAATGCGATGGTATTTTCTCAGTTACTAAAGGAAGCGTTTGTTCGAGGTTATGGTAAGCCGGTTAGGTTATTAGGTTTATTTGTTGGCTTAGCAGGTGAGCATGTATCACAAGAGCAACAAATAGAGCTAGATTTGTAGTTAACAGCTTTTCTCAATTTATGGGGATAAAATGACCTAATTTATATACTTATTACTTAAATACACTTCTTTTAATACTTAAAAACATAAATTGACACCTATTGCTTTCCCTTTTAAATCAATTTCTTATAAGTATTTTTTTTGCTCTTCATTTTTAATTTTTCTCAGTTTCGGTTAATTTTATGTTGCAATAGTGTATTTATGTGGTTATTGTACTTTTCGAGGTACAAGAGATGCCTCAAGATCATTAATTATTATTAAAAGGAAAACAAAATGGAAAACATTCAACAACTTCCAGTAGAAAACAACGAAGAACTAAAATTAGACGAAATTCAAGAAGTTGAATCACATGTAGACCACGATTGGGAAGTTGGCGTTGGCTGCACAACACCTTTCTAATTGAGCTTTTAAAATAAAAAGAGAGAAATAGTATTTCTCTCTTTGTTGCGAATCTAATGAATAATAAAGAATCAAGATATCAACAAGAAAAAGCTAGGTTTTATGGTATTGCAAAGCAGGTTTGTAGCAGCAATCTAATTGAATCTCAACTTGATAAAGCATTTTCCCATTGGCTAGCTTACAGAAAATTACATGCAGACTTTTTAATTAATGGACCAGAAAGTCAATTCTATTTAAATTGCGATGTAAGCTTCGAAGACAGTGTCGAAGTCGAAAATAAAAATATATTTTTTTTGTTTCATTATGGCCCTTATTTCTCTGTTCCCCTTCACTTTGTAAAAAAATTTAATTTCAGTGGCGCGGCTTTTATTCTGACTTCACAGAGTATTGACTTTGGACTTGTAGAAAAATGTGCGCAAGCCTTTGGTTCAGAATTAGAACCAATTGTAATTGATGAATCAGGCTTGTTTGTGAAAAAAGTGCTCAAAGCAAAAAAAGCCGGAAAATGTATTTTCATATTGGTCGATCTACCAGCAGGTAGTGACGATAAAAATTATAAAATGTTTGATACCCACTTTGGCAAAATTAAGCATCGTTTGGGGTACATGCGTATCGCTTCGATGCTAAAACAAAAACCATCTTTAATACTACCTCAAGTAAGTAATGATTATAAAAAAATGTCTATTGGACAAGTTGAAATTAATAGTCATGATGAAGTTGTAGATGAATATGTAAAGTTGTTGGGTAATGACTTCAAGAATTTTGAGCGGGTTAATGAATTAGAGCGAATGTGTGAATTTAAATAGCGTAAGGATCTGCCAGAGTGAATACATTAGATGAGAGTTACATATTTAATTACAAGGAAAAATTAGATAATGGTCACGTTGTATCAATAAAAACGCTTCAAGACCGATATTTCCATATCCCAAAAGACATCTTTACGTTACTAGAAAAGCATTCTTCTAATACTGGTGAAATTTCTAATATGCTCAAGTCTGAGTATATTTCTGATTTACATAAAAAAGGTGTGATTTATAAAGCTAGTGAAATAGAGCATATCAGTGAGCACAATGGAGAGGAAGTTGAAGGTTTTGTTCTTTTAAAAGAGCGGCCTCTAAGCATTGCACTAAAGTTTTTCAGTTTATTTAGTAACGTAAGACTATTAATTCCTTACTTGGTGTTGATATTAGGTATCTCTTTTTACCTTTATGACACTAATAATATACTTACTGTCATACCTTCAGCGTCAGTTGGGATGGGATATGACATTTTGATTATGCTTATGTTGTATATATTTACCTCTGGCATTATTCACGAGTTGGGTCATAGCTCTTTGTTCTATAAATACCATGGTAAAGAAGCTCCAATTGGTGTCACATTTAACTATTGCTTTCCAGCATTTTTTTCTGATGTTAGAGATGCTGCATTACTTACAGACAAAAATAAAAAGTTAAAAATACTCTTTGCGGGTGTTTTCTATCAAATCATCTTCTTTCCTTTATTGGTTTTACCATTTTATTTTTGGTTAGGAGAGGTCGCGTTAGTCTTACTTTTTTATATGTTGGCAATACAAATTTTCTTTAATTTGGTTCCGTTTTTAAAAAACGATGGCTATTGGCTATACAAAGAAATGTTTTCAGCCAAGGAAAGGAAAAAAAGGATTCATTTTTTTACTTTTAGGTTATTTCTGGTACTTGGTATTGGATACATAAGTTATGTGGTTCTTCTTACTGGGTGGCATTTTTACTCGAATGTTGTCATTGAGGGAATTGCAGTGTTGGACCAACCAGCATTTGATATTTTTAGGCAGTTTTTGGTTAGTATGTATATTGTAGTTGGTTTATATAAATATCTTTCTCAAAGAGAAAGCGAGGGGGAAATGTGAGGGATTCATTATTAATTTTATGTTTAATTTGCTCATTTGCATCAAACGCGGAAGAGCCATATAAACTTGACCTATCCACATCATACATTGAAGGTTATAAAAGTTCAGTTAATGGCAATTCCTTTGATATTGATTCGTTTTTTGAGTATGGCTTAGGGGTTTCATACCAAGTTGAACTCAGTGAGTTTTGGAAAGCGGATTATAACATTGGTTTAACTTTCTCTGAGCAAGGCCCAGAAAGCCAATCTATATATGGGGCTTACACAGGTGTTGATTTTGAATATCAAAACTTTAGTGAACAAATAAAGCCTTTTTTGGGAATGCAAATACACAAGCCTCTAACATCGAGTAATACGATCGAAAATACCAGTAAGCTAAAAAAATCACTCGGGTTTAATTTCTATCCTGCAAAGGCTGCTTATTCTATTAGTTTTTCGGTTAGTCAGTCTGATTAGAGAGAATTATGGGTATTCTGAAAATATTTTTCGTTTCGAGTTTGATTCTGATTTCTGGCTGTACTGCGACGATTAAGAGCGAGAGTTTCATTACACAAGATAAAAACGTATCACCAATTACAGAAAATACAATACAAGACTGGCAGCGTGTTTTCTCAAATTATAATCTAAGTACGGTTAGCTTAGTATCAATTGATAGAGGCGCGACAATACAAGGTGTATTTTTTGATAGGAAAGATAGTACTGAGTTGATTTATTTTATTCCGGGTAATGGTATGAGTATCTCTAAAGGAGGGATTGATGCCATGAAAGATCTTGCCGAACTTGGTCACGACATGATTATTTTTGATCGAAGAGGCTTAGGAGCAAGTAGCGGGAATGCAAGTGTCGAAAATTTATTGACCGATGCTAATCAGCAAGTAGCCTACATACATCAAAATATTAAGCCGAGTAAGTTTACTGTACATGGCTATTCATTAGGTTCATTTATTGCTACACAGGTTGCAAAAACGCAAAACGTCGATGCACTTGTGTTACAAGGTGCTGCGACAAATGCACAAGAGTGGATTGATGAACGTTTGTCTTGGCTTATGAAACCATTCATCACAGTAAATGTGCAGAAAGAAATTGAAGCCCTTGATAATAAAGATATATTAGCAAACGACTACACAGGCCCTCTCTTAGTAATTAGTGCTGAATTAGATGAACAAGTACCAAGTAAACTGTCTCAATCTCTCTATGATAGCAGTTCATCCAATCGAAAAGAGTTGATATTAGTAAAAGGGGCCTCACATGGAAGCATGTTTTCAGACGAAACCACTTTGCTCAAGTATAAGAACTTTCTAAACTCATTCGTTAGTTCAAAACCACACACGTTATGACCTTAAAACCCTTATATTAACTTTATTTAGTGTATATGTTTTTAATGCCAGCCTTAACTTTAACCACAAGATGTTATCTTCTTATGTTAAGGCTTCACACATCAGCTTAAAGCTGGATGTATTGTTTATTAGCTATGTTAATTCCTAAGTTTTAATTAATACAACCAATAGATCAGGAGTCATGAATGCAGTCAATTATGATAGTGTTATTTGGTATTGCCGGCATGCTATTTGGCTGGTTTGTCTACTCTAAGTTCATCGCCACAAAGATTTTTAAAATGGACGATAACTTTGTTACCCCAGCCCATGAGCTTAACGATGGTGTTGATTATGTGCCAACCAATAAATTGGTACTTTGGGGGCATCATTTTACATCTGTTGCTGGAGCTGCACCGATTGTCGGGCCTGCGATTGCAGTTTATTGGGGTTGGGTACCAGCCGTACTTTGGGTCGTATTTGGTACGATTTTCTTTGCAGGTGTACATGATATGGGCGCACTTTGGGCTAGTACGCGTCACAAAGGCAAATCAATGGGCGCACTATCTGAAAGCGTAATAGGCAAACGTACGCGCGTGTTATTCATGATAGTAGTGTTCTTATTACTGCTTATGGTTAACGCGGTATTTGGTGTGGTTATCGCCAACTCATTAGTTGCAAACCCGAGTGCTGTTGTGCCTGCTTGGGCGGCCATTGTTGTCGCACTCATTATCGGCCAGTTATTAAAGCGTCAGATCCCGCTTATTCCACTGTGCGTGATTGGTGTTGCAGTACTTTATGCAACGATTTTCATGGGTGCAGAAATGCCTGTGTCATTACCAACAGAAATGTTTGGCTTAACTGACAAAGCGAACTGGATAGTCATTTTATTTATCTATGCAGCGGTTGCCTCACTGTTACCTGTTTGGATGTTATTACAGCCACGTGACTTTATTAATGGCATGCAGTTGTTAGTGGGTTTAGTGTTACTTTATGGCGCCGTATTTGTGGTGATGCCAGATATCACCGCACCTGCATTCAATACACAAACCGCCATCGATACTCCGAGTATTATTCCGCTGTTGTTTGTCACCATCGCGTGTGGAGCGGTATCAGGCTTCCATGGCATTGTGTCGTCTGGTACGAGTTCTAAACAGCTTGATAAAGAAACTGATGGCCGTTTTGTTGGTTACTTAGGTGCGGTAGGTGAAGGGTGTTTAGCACTGATCACGTTAGTTGCCGTAAGCGGTGTTATGTTAGCGGTGTCACCAGAAGAGTGGCACGAAATTTATAGCCATTTGGGGGCGGGAAGTGTGAGCGCCTTTATTACGGGTGGATCAAACCTTATCAGTGAAGGGTGGGGCTTCTCTGCTGAAATTGCAGCGACCTTACTGGCAGTAATGGTAGTGCTATTTGCCGGTACGACTATGGACTCTGGCGTGCGCTTACAGCGATATATCATCCAAGAGTGGGGCGATATTTATAACATTGGCGTGCTTAAGAATGGCTTAGTCGCAACCTTTGTCGCGGTGGCATGTTGTTTACTGCTTGCATTTGGTGCCGGTGGCGCGTCGGGTACGGGCGGCATGGTGTTATGGCCGCTATTCGGCTCGACTAACCAGATCTTAGCAAGTCTGACTTTACTCGTGCTGTCTGTGTACTTAATCAAACTAGGTCGACCGGCTAAATATACGCTTATTCCTATGGTATTTGTGATCTTGATGGCTTTCTTCGCGGGCTTAATTAAGCTGGTAGAATACTACGAGAAAGGCAACTGGTTGTTGGTGGTCTTAGACTTAATTGTGTTAGTAGTCAGTGTCTTGGTGATGCTTGAAGCTTGGTCGGTGATAGGCAAACACAAGCAGAATAAAACCAGCGACGAAGGCGAAACTGCGAATTAATCTCAATTGGTAGAAATAGCAAAGTAAATAACCGATAATTGGCCCTAATTGAATAACAATAAGGGCCTTTTTTATGTCTTTTCCTCTCGCGATTGCTTTTAACGGTAATCTTCCATCTGACGCAGATGCTGTCATTGTGATCACCGGCAATGTTGAAGATTTAGGTCAAGCAGAACTAAATGACATTGTTGCACCTGCACTGGCAATTGATGCACGCATTAAACAAAAAGCATCATTACTATTTGCAGAGAACTTACCGGGCAAACGTCTTATTGTGGCACCAACTGGACCATTAACGCGTGACTATGATGACGTACGTCGTATCTTCGAAGCAGCTAAAAGCGCTATCACCGAAGCCAAAGCGGCTGGTGTTACTCAGCCTGTGTTACAGCTTGCCTCTATTGCTGATGATGCGCGTTACTCACAAGCTTTAGAAGTTGCATTCTTAGGCATGTGCCAAGCGTTATGGCAGCCTCTTGAAGCAAGAGAATACCACGGTGAGAGCATTGAGCCTGTTAAGCAGGTATTTTTAGCGAGCGCTAGCGAAGAGCAAGTTAAGCAGTTAAATGCCATTGCAGCAGGCCAGTATGCGGCAAGAGATTTATGTGGCACTGAGCCTGAGCGTATGGCACCACCTAAATTTGCTGATTACTGTGTTGAGCTGTTAAAAGGCTCTGTCGTTGATGTTGAAGTGATCGACAGCATTGACACAATTAACAAAGACTACCCAATGCTTGCGACCGTTGCGCGCGCATCTTATGCGGTAGAACGTCATCATCCACGCGTTGTGAAAATGACCTATGAGCCTGAAGGAAGCGTTGAAAGAACCTTACTGTTCGTAGGTAAAGGCTTAGTGTATGACACAGGTGGTGCAGACCTTAAAGTCGGTGGTTTCATGGCAGGTATGAGCCGTGACAAAGGCGGTGCTGCATCGGTGGCAGGCTTCATGAAAGCAGTAGCTGATTATCAGCCTAAAGGCGTTAAAGTGATTGCATATTTAGCAGTTGTTCGTAACTCAATTGGCTCTGATTGTTTCGTACCAGATGAAATCATCACGTGTCGTGAGGGGTTACGTGTTCGCATCGGTAACACAGATGCAGAAGGCCGTCTGGCTATGGGTGATCTCCTGAGCGAAGTGAAAGACCTTGCGAAGAATGAAGTAAACCCTGAGCTATTTACTGTGGCAACATTAACCGGTCACGCTGCTCGTGCAGTGGGTCCTTACAGTGCGTACGTTGAAAATGGCCCAGCTCGCGCAGCTAATGTATCTCGCCAGATTGCTGACTTAGGTGACTTATGGGCTGATGCAGCAGAAGTAAATCGTAGCCGTCGAGAAGACTACGACTTCGTTCAGCCGCGCACACTAGCCGATGATGTACTTTCAAGTAACAATGCGCCATCAGCGGTTACAGCACGTGGTCACCAATTCCCGATGGCGTTCTTAGCGTTAGTGGGTGGTCTAGACAAGCACGGCTTAGACTCAGAGCAACCATTACCTTATGTGCACATGGATATTGCAGGTTCTGGTGTTGAGGGCGGTGATTGGCAGCATGGTAAGCCAACGGCTGCAACAGTCGCAAGTTTATTTGCTAGATACTGTTTGTAAATTAATAAAAGTAAAAAGGCGCATCATGCGCCTTTTTTTGTTTTTGTATGAGAACTATAACCAGCGGAGCGCTTGTTGTACGTCTTCTTGATAGTCGTTGACCGGTGAATTTCTGTCAGCCACCAAGATCATATTGGCTTTATCTTCACTTGAGATCACACCTGCAAAACGCGCATCGTTAAATTCACCCAATTGCTTGTCTTGAATATCACCTGAGTGCGGTACAACAAATACAGTAACAGGGCCGTGATCAGATTGAAAGATTAGATGTAAACTGCGTTGCCCTTTAAAATGACAAAAAGTCGCATAGGTCACTTTGCCAGGTAAAGACTCAAACTTAGCACCTAACATGGCAAGTTTCTCGTTGACCACTTGTAAATCAACCTCTTTGTCACGCTCAAGCGCTTTTACTTCATAATAAACATGTGCCAACGCATGTTCGCCAGCTTGTAGGTCATTTGAGCCACCCACACTCAAGAAATATAAGCTGACCGCCAATGTGATTGATGCCGCGGTCGCAAAAGGCTTGTTAAAACGGCCAAACCAGCCTTGCGTCACATTACTTGCAGGCGCGTTTTTGGTTTGCGTCATCAGCTTTTCAGTGAGATCTGGTGGTATGGGTATATCAAGTGCTAGGTTAATTTTGTCGTCTAACATCATTAGCTCATCTAGCAGCTTTTGATGTTCAGGGTTCTGCTGTGCAAACGCAATGACTTCTGGATCGTTGGGATCGGCAAATGCGCGACGACGAAATTCTAATTCATCCATCAGTTTGTAGCCCCCGTCATGGTTTGTGGTTGAGACATCAGTGCCTCTTTCAATTGGTTGCGTGCGCGATAAAGACGCGTCATTACAGTGTTCTTGTTCAGCTCTAAAATCTCAGCTATTTCATCACCAGAGCACCCCATGACTACTTGCAAAAGCAGCGGCTCTCTGTATTCAATCGAGAGCTGACTAATTTGTCTTTGGATCACCGTTTGTTCCATCTCTGAATCTAATGTGGTGCTTTGGTTATCGACTATGGTGTCGTTGTCGACGTCGGCATAATCGAATTGTTTACGTTCAAATCGTCTCGCATTTTCGCGACGTACTATGGTTAATAACCAAGGTTTTACCGCTGCCTCATCTTGTAAAGAATCTAAAGCTCGCCACGCACGCAAAAATGTCTCTTGTACTAAGTCTTCTGCTACGGTCGGATCTTTGCTAAGCCAGTAGGCAAAGCGATAAAGCTCCGTCTGATACTGCTTAACCAACTCTTCGTAGCGTTGTTGTTTTTTGGTCATACCCAATAGACCTTAGTAAGTAAGTTTTTCTTACACACTTTTCATAAAAATTTTCAGTACAGAGGTTGTAGCGAGCTACGTTTCTGATCTGCTTGGTTTTTCTCAATTTGAGATATGAGCTTAGCAATTTTCTCAAGATTTGCAGAAGCCGCCCCTTCACTATAAAGGGCTGCTTGTAAGTTTACAATTTCTGCTTTTAGCTCAGCGTTATCTAACTCTTTTAGCCACTGGCTAAAGGAGGTTGTAGTGAGCTCAGTAGTAACAAACTCACTTAATAACTGATAAAAGCGCGTTTTATCGTTCGCTTTAGCCGCTTGTGTTAGCAAGCTCAAACTCATTCTTGGTTTGAATGTGTCATTGGTTTCAGTTTCAATCGCAGGTTTTTTTTGAGCGATAAAACCAAGCCAAACAAAAATCAAAGTGAAAATCCAAAGCACATAGCCCGATACCAAAATGCCCCAATCAAGCAATGTCTTTTCAACGGGAACTTCAACAATCGTTGGCTCGATTGCCTGTTGATTTTGCAATGGTGCTGTCATGTTTGGTATAGCCGGAGCAGTTTGATTCGGATCAGCAATGACGGTCAGTGTACGAGCTGGCAAGGTCGCATATTGCACACGGTTAATCACTGTATTAAACCAAGGCAGTTTTACTTCAGGTAGGGTGTAAGTGCCTGGTATTTGAGGCACCAACGCATACGAGCTGACAAGTTGTGAGATCACTCGACCATCACGTGCAAGTTGGTTACGCTCGCTCTCATCAGGGTAACTTCTAAAGCCACCGACTTCTGGCAGGCGAATTTCAGGCAACTGCTCTTTGGTCACACCTAAAGCGGTCAGGGTAATAGTACGCGTGATGGGTGTACCAACCACGACTTCATCAGAGGTAGGCTGAAACTCTTCACTTAAATTGACTAATTCACTGGGTAACCATGCGCCATTGTAATCTTCAGGTACGGGTTGCACGTCAATTGTTTCAGCTGTGCCCATGGCAGAGACCGACATACGGCGATAATTCTCTCTAACTTGACCATTAAAAATTGGCGGTTCGATAGTATATTCACCACTTTTTTGAGGTTGAAGTAGATACTCTCGGCTAATGACCATATAACGGCGACCATCAACTACTTCATAGTCTTCTTTTTGCTTACCAAGAAGTGTGACTTGCGCGTCTTCCATAGCGGGTGCTGACAGTTGCCCGTCTAATAGGTCTTTACCTAAGTAAAGTTTAACCGTGTAAAGGCCTGCTTGTTGAACAAACAACTTGCTTGGCTTTAACTCGGTTTTGATAAAGATGTCTTTTTGTTCATCGGCATCGTTACTGCGTGCAACCACTTTTAGTTTGATTGGGTCGCTACTTTTACCAGAAACAGTGAAAGCTGGGATCGTAATGTCGCCCGCTTTACGCGACATGAGTTGCATTTGCCAAGTGGTTTCACTACTTGCTTGACCATTGATGATGCGAGTACTTGAGCCAGTATTAATTGGGCCCATCACAAAATCTCTCGCCAAGGCACTGGTATCAGGCTGCTGACCTGATGCACGGCCATCCGCTGAAATAGTCAGCGTAAAAAACTCACCCACTAAAACAGGATTTCTGTCGACCGATGCGGTTAACTTGTCAAAAGCGACGCTCGCTGTGCTAAACAGTAAAAATACACAGGCAATATAAAAACGGTTTACCATGATTGTTTAGATCCTCCAAGGCGACGTTGTTGGGCTCTTTTTTGGGCCTCTAAGCGCATTTTGTTTCGTAATAGAATGGCAGGGTCGTCAGGTACTTTCCTGAGTAACTGGTTTAACTGCTGCGCTTTTTCTTTCTCTTCAGGGGTCATTGGCTTAGCTTGAGCCGATTGCATCATTTGCTGCTGACCTTGTTGTTCATTATTGTCTGTGGCTTCTTGCGGCTGAGGTTGAGCTTGTTGCTCAGATTGCTCGCTGTCTTTTTGCTCTGCTTGATTTTGCCGTTGTTGAGCATCTGCTTGCATATCAGGCTTGTTTTGCTGATCAGAGTTTTGCTGCCCCGAGTTTTGTTGTTCGGCATCTTGCTCTGATTGTTCACCTTGTTGCTGGTCAGATTGCTCGCCAGACTCGCCTTGCTGCTGGTCTTGTTGACCTTGCTCAGACTTGTTTGATTGACCTTGTTGATCAGACTGTTCATCTGATTGCTGATCTTGCTCACTCTCTCCATCTTGAGATTGATTCTGTTGTTGCTGCTCTTGTTGTTGCTTCATTTGCTCTAGCAGGGCTTTGTTTTCTTTGGCTTGGTCAAAATCAGGATTTTGCTTTAGTGCTTTCTCGTAAGCGGCAATGGCTTCGTCCAGTTTGCCAAGCTGGGCAAGGGCATTACCATAATTGTACTGACCAATCGCCGAGGGGCTGTTTTTCAACACCGCAGCAGCTTGCTCATACTGGCCTTGTTTATAAAGTGCAGCGCCTTTTAAATCAGTGTTATCTGCGACAGCCGCTTTTTCAAACTCTTTAGATTGATATGCCGATAAGGCATTTTGATCGGTATTTTTAAACCAAGACTGCCAATCTGCTGCATAAACAGATTGAGACAGAGGCAGCATAAAGAACATTGCACATAATACCAATGCTGACTTGCGTAGTAGTAACAATGCCAATGGAATAAGTAAAATTAAGCCATATTTACCTGCATCAATGCGCCAAAGTATTTTGTTTTCTTCATCGTTTTGATCTGCTTCGCTGGAGCTCGCCGTTGGCGCAAACACTTGAATATCTTCAGCGCCGGGTGTGTATGCTGAAAATTGACCACCACTTATGGCAGCAAGATTTCTAAGGGGCGCCACATTCAACCTTGGAATGACTATTTCACCGCTGCGACCTTTCATAAATCCGCCTTCAGGCAAGGCAATCGGCGCACCTTGTGCGGTGCCGATGGCATAGATGCTTAATGTAAACTTACTGCTTTGCATGGCTTCTCTAACTTCGTCGACATCACTCTGTTCAAGCCCGTCAGTAATTAAAATAATCTCGCCTTGTAAGTAACCAGCCTGAGACAACAGTTGCATAGCTTGGTCGATACCTGCATACACATTTGAGCCTTTGCTAGGCATAATCTCTGGGCTAAGGCTTGGAATTAAATTACTTAATGTACTGGCGTCAGAAGTCAGTGGAGACACGGTAAACGCATCACCCGCGTAGGCAACCAATGCAGTTTCACCTTCTTTAAAAAGTTCGACCATATCGAGTGCTTTAAAGCGCGCTTGAGTGAGTCGGTCGGGTTTAATGTCGGTTGAGAACATCGAATAAGACATGTCCATCACAACCACACGCGCTTGTTTTGACTTAAATACCGGCACTTCTTGTTTTTCAAAGCTAGGGCCTGCAATAAAAATAATGCATAGCAAAGTAAATAGCGCCAGCAGCCACGGGTTTGTTTGTTTGCTTGCTTTACCTTCGGTTAGCATCGCATGTGCTAAATGGGGCGCAATTAATCCTGATTTATTGCTGCGGCTCTTATTGAGCACTTGTACTGTGGTTAAAATGGCCCAAGGGATAATTAAAAGTAACAGTAGGGGCCTTAAAAATTCAAATTCCATCATTAAGCCTCCTTACCAGAACGAGAAAGCAGTCGTGCAAGATTAACGTACAGTTGATTAAGCATGAGTAATGCCAGCGCCGCTGCTAGGGGCCAAAAGAACAAAGCGATTTGCGGTCTGAAGGTTTCATTTTCGTCGCTGATAGGTTCTAGTTTATCCAGCTCTTGATAGATTTGCTGAAGCCCTGCGACGTCTTTTGCTCTAAAATATAAGCCGCCAGTTTCGGTGGCAATTTTATTTAACGTGGCTTCATCAATGTTGCTGCCGCCGATCCCGCCCATGCCAAATAGACTAAAGCCGCCACGACCATCCGAGCCAACGCCAACGGTGTAAACCTTAATGCCTTCTTCACGCGCTAAAATAAGGGCTTCATCAGGCTCCAAGTTACCCGCGGTATTTTGACCATCGGTCAGCAATATGAGAATACGGTTACTGTCTTGTTTTTGACTAAAACGTTTTACGGCTAGACCCAAAGCGTCACCGATTGCAGTGGCGCGACCCACTAGGCCTATTTGCGATTCGCTGAGCATTTGACTTACCGTATCTAAGTCACGGGTAAGGGGCGTTTGTAAAAAAGCGGTATCGGCGAATAAAATCAGACCCAGGCGATCGCCCTGACGCTGTTCGATAAAGTCACCTAAAACCGCTTTTACTACTGAAAGCCTATCAACATAACGGCCTTGGTACTCCATATCTTGCTCAGTCATTGAACCCGATAAATCCACGGCCAGCATAATATCGCGACCTTCAGTAGGTAAAGTAACTGGGTCGTCTAAGTATTGTGGGTTAGCCGCAGCAATGACCAAACATACCCAAACTAGGGCTTCGAACCAGTTGGTTTTTTGCTTTGATTCTTTGAGGCTAGGCGCCAGTTTAGAAAAGTGAGCAAACATAGGCATACGCAGCCTTTGTTTTACTTGCTCAGTACTGGCGGTAAAACGCCTTAAAATCCAAGGCAGGGGTAACAGTAAAAACGCCCAAGGCCAGCTAAATTCAAACATCAATGGCCTCCTTGAGTTTTAGATTTTTGATGGCGTTAAAGATTTGCTTGGCTAATTCTGGGTTGTTCTTTGGGCCATATAAGCTGTGTAACGCCTGCTCAGAAAACTGTTCGCCACTGAGTGTATTTAAAATGCTTTGCCACTTTTTAGTAGGCAATGAAGTCAAAGGCGCACCGTAATAATGTTTTACGAGGCGTTTTAGTATTATATGCAGTTGCTGCGCATCATCACTTTGTTGTTTAGCCAGCTCTATAGCGGCTTTTTTGACTTTTAAAAATTGCTGGCGTTTATAAAGCCATATGCCAAGCGTGACGAGCAAAGTAAGTGAAGTGACTATCACTGCCCAAGTTGGCAGCGACAATGGCCACCAAGCCACTTGCTCCGGCGGTAAAACATCATGAAGTGCGTCGAGTGGTGAAGCTTGCATCGGTTAAAGTCTCACTACTTGCTGTTCAATAGGGTGGGCTGCTGAAAAGTTCAACATACTCATGCCTGTGCGTTGTAATCGTTGAAAGCGTTGGTTAAACACTTGCGCGGTTTGCTCAGCAAACTTGTCTCTAAATTGTTTATTCATCAGTGGCAGCGTCCAAGATTGGCCTTCGGCATCGACCTTGATGGCATCTTGGTAGGCAGGCAACTGATGTTCGAACGGATCGCTTACCTGACAACCAATCAGTTCACAGTGGCGCGCTAGACGTTCAAGCTGTTTGAAGTCGGCTTCTTGTAGGTGATTAAAGTCAGAGATGAGGTAAATTAAGCTGCCCGGTTTGGCTAAGTGCGTTAAGCGTTTTAAGTTATCGGAAAAACGATTCTCAGCGTTTTGTTCACGGTTAGCAAAGGCTTGTTTGTGAATGTCGACCAATTGATGACTTAACGATAGCACGCCTTTATCACGTGCTGTAGGTTTTAATTCATGATGGGCGTATTCACTAAAGACAATGCCGCCTAAACGATCGCCACGTTGACATGCTGACCAAGCCACAAGTGCACTCAAATGTGCGGCTTGCACAGATTTCAGTAAAAGCTGCGAACCAAACAACATACTGTTTGATAAATCGGTGAACACAAACACCGGTCGCTCTTTTTCTTCTTGATAGAGCTTAGTGTGAGTAATGCCTGTACGGGCCGTGACACGCCAGTCGATGGCACGAATGTCGTCACCATATTGATATTGACGAACTTCAGCAAACTCCATCCCGCGGCCTTTATGTGGCGCAAGGTATTGGCCTGCTTGGCTGCTTTGAATGCGTTTTTTCGGTTTTAACGACAAAAGATGCGCTTTAGATTTGTAGTAAAGCAATTCTTTTAAGTCGAGTTCGGCGCCATTACTGTGGCACTGAGTTAACCATTGCGCGGTATCGAATACGGCTTGCTGCATCATTATGGCACAGGGACAAGTTCAAGAATACGGCTGATCACTTGGTCTTTACTGATACCATCAGCTTGCGCTTCGTAACTTAAAATAATGCGATGACGCAATACATTATGCAGTACAGCTTGAATATCATCTGGCGTCACAAAATCGCGTTCATGTAACCATGCGTGTGCGCGGGCACACTTATCAAGGGCGATAGTAGCTCGTGGGCTGGCGCCAAACTCAATCCAACGACCCAGTTGCTCATCAAGTTTTGCAGCTTCACGAGTGGCTATGATCAGTTGCACAAGATACTGCTCTAGCGGCTCAGCAAGATGCATCGATAACACTTTCTTACGTGCTTCAAATAAGGTGTTTTGACTAATGGCGGTGAAATCAGCTTGATGCTCTTCTAACGCTTCGCCTCGGGTTAAACGTAGAATGGCCAGCTCGTTTTCAGCGCCCGGATAGTCGATGTTTAAATGCAATAAGAAACGGTCTAATTGTGCTTCCGGCAGAGGGTATGTGCCTTCTTGCTCCAGCGGGTTTTGCGTTGCCATCACCATGAACAGATCTGACAGCGGATAGGTGTTTTTACCAACCGTCACTTGACGCTCAGCCATGGCTTCTAACAGCGCTGATTGTACTTTGGCTGGTGCACGGTTAATTTCGTCGGCTAAGATAAGATTGTGAAATAGCGGGCCACTTTCGAAAACGAATTCATTGGTTTGCTGACGATAAATGTCAGTACCTGTGACATCGGCTGGTAATAAGTCTGGGGTAAATTGCACACGTTGGAAAGTGCCTTCTATGCCTTTAGCGAGGGCGTTAACAGCACGGGTTTTTGCAAGTCCCGGCGGGCCTTCAACCAATAGGTGGCCGTCTGCAAGCATCGCAATAAGTAGCGCTTGGGTCAGTTCTGGTTGACCAATAATCTGCGTATCTAAATATTTTTTCAGAGCTGAGAATTCATTTACTGCCATGGTTTGTCCTTTGCTGACAAAATTTTTTGCTTAATTTATAAGGATTCTATCGTTACTTCTCAAGTGTTTGCTATCAATAAACACGAAATTTAAAGGAAGATTACGATATTGATTAGACTGCACTACATCAAATAGTTCCATTGTTTTGTAAAGATATTTTGCGTCTGGTTAAAAAAACATCTAGGGTTGAGTTTGGTGCTCAATTTATAGCCGAATTAAAATTTTTATTGGCATATTTTTGTTGGTTGTTTAGAATCGATGTAAATTCAACAGGTCAGACCTGTCAGCGGGAGAGCAAATTCAATGTCTGAACAAAACATACTAAAAACAAGAAAAGGCGATAGAATCGCGATTGTCAGCGGTCTTCGTACCCCATTTGCCAAGCAGGCAACAGCATTCCACCATGTTCCAGCGCTAGACCTAGGCAAACTTGTCGTTAATGAGATGCTTGAGCGTCTTAACTTTGATAAAAATGAAATTGACCAACTGGTTTTTGGTCAAGTAGTACAAATGCCTGAAGCGCCAAACATCGCGCGTGAAATCGTACTAGGTACAGGTATGCCAGTATCGGTAGATGCTTATTCAGTATCTCGAGCATGTGCGACCAGCTTCCAAGCCATTGCCAACGTCGCAGAGTCTATTGTGGCGGGTAACGCCCATGTTGGTATTGCAGGTGGTGCAGATTCTTCTTCTGTATTGCCAATTGGTGTAAGCAAAAAGCTAGCTGGCAGCTTAGTTGATTTAAACAAAGCGCGTACATTAGGCCAGCGCCTTAAAATTTTCAGCAAACTTCGTCTTAAAGATTTATTACCTGTACCGCCAGCGGTGGCTGAGTATTCAACTGGTTTATCAATGGGTCAAACGGCTGAGCAGATGGCTAAAACGCATGGTATTAGCCGCGCAGATCAAGACGCATTGGCACACCGTTCACACTCGTTAGCGAGTAAAGCATGGAATGATGGCCTACTTGCAGATGAAGTGATGGCGGCACATGTACCACCTTATAAGTCTTTCATCGAACAAGATAACAACATTCGTCATAACTCAACCATCGAAGGTTATGCAAAGCCTCGTCCTGTGTTTGATAGACAACACGGTTCTGTAACTGCCGCAAACGCAACACCGTTAACAGATGGCGCAGCAGCAGTACTGATGATGAGTGAAAGCAAAGCCAAGGCGCTTGGTTATGAGATCCTTGGTTATGTACGTAGTTTTGGTTTCTCGGCAATTGGCGTACACGAAGATATGCTAATGGGTCCAGCGCACTCAACGCCTATCGCGTTAGACAGAGCGGGGATCACCTTACAAGATTTAGATTTAATTGAAATGCACGAAGCATTTGCTGCGCAAGCACTTGCAAACATGAAGATGTTTGGCAGTGATAAGTTTGCGCAAGAAAAACTAGGTCGCTCGAAAGCGATCGGTGAAATTGATATGGATAAGTTTAACGTTAACGGTGGTTCACTGGCTTATGGTCACCCATTTGCAGCGACTGGCGCACGTCTTATCACACAGAGCTTAAATGAATTAAAACGCCGTGGTGGCGGGTTAGCACTGACAACTGCATGTGCTGCAGGTGGTCTTGGTGCGGCCTTCGTATTGGAGAGTGCATAATGTCAGTATTTAGTTATGAGCTAACGGATAGCAAGGTTGCAGTTGTAACCATTGATGTTGCCGATGAGAAAATGAATACCTTGCGTGCAAGTTTTGCTGATGACCTATCGGCAATCTTAAAGCAGGGCCGTGATGATAACATTACAGGTATGGTGTTCATCAGTGGTAAAAAAGATAACTTTATCGCAGGTGCTGATATCAAAATGCTAGATAGTGCAAAAACGCGTAATGATGCGTTAGAGCTATCTGAAATGTGTCAGCAAGCTTTCTTCACTATGGCAAATCAAGCATACCCGACGGTTGCTGCAATCCATGGTGCAGCATTAGGTGGTGGTCTCGAGTTTGCCCTTGCCTGTGATTACCGTGTATGTACAGACAGCGACATC
Organism: Pseudoalteromonas sp. MTN2-4; assembly: GCF_042848605.1. Classification (NCBI taxonomy): domain Bacteria; kingdom Pseudomonadati; phylum Pseudomonadota; class Gammaproteobacteria; order Alteromonadales; family Pseudoalteromonadaceae; genus Pseudoalteromonas; species Pseudoalteromonas sp. MTN2-4. The sequence continues at coordinate 520,744 of NZ_BTGK01000001.1, read as the reverse complement.
ACAAAACTAGGTTTACCAGAAGTACAGCTAGGTTTATTACCAGGTGGTGGCGGCACACAACGTTTACCAAAACTTGTGGGTATTCAAAAGTCGCTAGAGTGGATGCTTACAGGTAAGCAAGTACGTGCTTATCAAGCTAAAAAAGCAGGCCTTGTGAATGATTGTGTACCACAAAGCATTTTGCTTGATGTGGCAACCAAGTTTGCTACAAAAGGCAAAGCAAAACCATCTCAGCCAAAACTAGATAAGTTAAGCTGGGCGCTTGAGTCAAACCCATTTGGTCGTAACATCATCTTCAAAAAAGCAGAAGAAGGTGTATTAAAGAAAACGGGCGGCCATTACCCTGCACCAATTAACATAATTAAAGCCGTGCGTGCCTCTGTTGAGCTTGATCCAATGAAAGCTTACAAAACAGAAGCAGAAGGGTTTGCTGACTTAGTAATGACCGAGGTGTCTAAGTCACTACGTGGTATTTTCTTCGCGACCACTGAAATGAAAAAAGACTACCAAGACGATGTCGCAAAAGTGAAGCGAACTGCTGTACTTGGTGGTGGTTTAATGGGCGCAGGTATTGCCCATGTAAGTGCGGTTAAAGCTAAAGCCTTAGTGCGCGTAAAAGATGTGGCGCAGCAAGGTGTGAGCAATGCACTTAACTACAGCTACAAGATTTTATCTAAGCGTCAGAAGCGTCGCATCATGTCTCATGCCGACGTACAGCAAACCATGAACCGCATTACGGGCTCGACTGATTACTCAGGTTTTAAGCACGTTGATATGGTGATTGAAGCGGTGTTTGAAGACTTAAACCTTAAGCAAAGTATGGTGGCTGAAATTGAACAAAACTGTTCAGCAGAAACTATTTTTGCTAGTAACACCTCGTCACTACCGATTGCGCAAATTGCTGAAAAAGCAGAGCGCCCAGAGAACATCATTGGCTTACATTACTTCTCACCGGTAGAAAAAATGCCATTGGTTGAGATCATTCCTCATGACGGCACTTCTGAGCAAACTATTGCGCGTACGGTTCAATTTGCCCGTAAGCAAGGCAAAACACCTATCGTGGTAAAAGACAAAGCGGGCTTCTACGTAAACCGTATTTTAGCGCCTTACGTGAATGAAGCGGCAAATCTATTGCTAGCAGGTGAGCCAATCGAGAAGATTGATGCCGCACTGGTTGAATTTGGTTTCCCAGTTGGTCCATTGGCACTGCTTGATGAAGTAGGTATCGACATCGGTTCTAAGATTGCACCAATTCTTGAAAAAGAGCTGGGCGATCGCTTCAAAGCACCCGATGCGTTTAATCGTTTAATCGACAGCAAACGTTTAGGTCGTAAGACAGGTCGTGGTTTCTACAAGTACGACAAAAAAGGCAAGAAAGTCGATGAGTCTGTATACGAGCTCCTTGGTGTAACGCCAAGCCCACGCTTGAATAAGAAAGAAATCGCAGATCGCTGTGTGTCTTTAATGCTTAATGAAGCAGCACGCTGTTTAGATGAAGGCATTATTGCTAACGAGCGCGATGGTGATATCGGCGCAATCTTTGGTATTGGTTTCCCTCCATTCTTAGGTGGCCCTTTCACTTACATGAATAAGATGGGGATTGAAAACCTGTGTTCACAGTTAGCAACGTTCGCGAACGACAACCCGGTATTCACGCCTGCTGAGTGCTTAATGCCAGCTGAGACTGCTAAGCCTGAACTTGAAGTGGTTGCTGAAGCAGAAGACGTTATCGAAACGGCAGCTGAAGAAGTTAAGACTGAAGAAGAAAAAGTTGAAGCTGAGCCAGAGGCTGTAAAAGTTGATGAATCTAGCACAGGTGACAACTTGAAGGCATCAGAAAAGCCAGCTTAATAACAAGATAACTAAGTTATATAAACAGTTATTTCCCTACATTGTTTTAAATCTAAAGGCGTCGTCAGACGCCTTTTTTCGTATCAGCAGAAATGAGTGAGGCTTACAGTCTACTTTTACTTTCAAGGTAAAAAACTTTACAATGCGGCGCAATTATCGACATCAGCAGTTTGGATCTCTAGCCCCTTTGATATACCCAATGACAAACCCAATATCGCATCACATTTCAGATCTGACGAAAATCTTTGATGGCCTGTTTTCTATGGCGTACAACACGCGCTTAATAAAAGGTGAGCATGAGCCGATTTATCTACCTGAAAATGCCGACACCTCATACAACCAAGTGGTTTTTGCCCATGGCTTTTATGCCAGTGCGCTGCACGAAATTGCCCATTGGTTAGTGGCAGGAGAGCGTCGCCGTGAACTTGAAGATTATGGATATTGGTATTGTCCTGACGGTCGAAGTGCAGAGCAACAACATGAGTTTGAAAAAGTAGAAATTAAACCGCAGGCCATTGAGTGGGCCCTAAGCGCAGCTGCCGGGTTTGATTTTAATGTGTCGGTCGACAATTTAAATGGTGAGCAAACCTGTCGTTTTAGCTTTCAAAAGCGCGTACAGGCGCAAGTGTTCGAGCTATTAGAAAAGGGCTTTAACATTCGCACCGAAGAGTTATTAAAAGCACTGAGTGACTTTTATAAAACCCCATGGCCGTTAACTGCAGCGCAGTTTGATTGGCAGTGCCCAGAGGAGTTTTTGGATGCAGTTTAAACTAGGATTGATCATTAACCCAGTTGCCGGATTGGGTGGCAGTGTAGCGCTAAAAGGCAGTGATGGCAGTGATACCGCAGCCAAGGCGATGGCATTAGGTGCTGAGCCCAAAGCCAATGCTCGAACGGCATTAGCCCTTGAACAACTAAAAGAAAACCAAGCAAACATCCATGTTTATACCGTCAATGGTGAAATGGGCGAGCGACTGGCTAAAGAAATGGGCTTTGAGACGTATGTGGCTTATCAAAGTGCCACTCCGACAACCCCTGAAGACACTGAAGCAGCTGCAAAAGCGCTGTTAGCCGAAGGTGTTGATATGATCCTATTCGCAGGGGGCGATGGCACTGCGCGTAATATTTGTGCTGCCGTTGATGACTCAATTCCTGTTTTAGGTGTACCGGCAGGGTGCAAAATTCACTCTGGCGTATATGCAATTACACCAAAAGCAGCTGGCCGAGTCGTTGATATGCTTGTAAAAGGCGAGCTTGTCACCTTAGGTGAAGCCGACGTGATGGACATTGACGAAGAGGCATTTCGTCAAGGTACAGTAAAAGCGAAACGCTACGGTGAAATGCAAGTACCTAGCGAGTTGCGCTATGTGCAAAGCGTTAAAAATGGCGGTAAAGAGAGCGATGAATTGGTGCTTGCCGATATTGCAGCTTTCGTGATCAGCGAGATGGAAGATGACGAGCAATATATCATGGGCTCAGGCTCAACAGTTGCAGCGGTTATGGAAGAGCTTGGCCTTGAGAACACCTTATTAGGCGTAGACCTTATCTGTGATCATGAGCTTATTGGTCAAGACATGATCGCCGCAGATTTATTGACTGCCGCAGAAAAAATGCCAACCAAATTAGTGATCACTTTGATAGGTGGGCAAGGTCACATTTTTGGTCGTGGTAATCAGCAATTAAGCCCAGCGCTTATTCGCAAAATTGGCAAAGAGAATATTATGGTTATTGCGACAAAAACCAAGCTGCAAGCGCTAAATGGCAGACCGCTTATCGCCGATACAGGTGATGAAGCATTAGATCAAGAATTAAGTGGTTACATTAAAGTGATCACAGGCTATAACGACCATGTGATGTATGCCGTTGGCCATGAAGAATTAAACTAGGAGATAAGATGTTATTTCAACAATACGTAGAGTCAGCGCAGCAGTTTTTTGATGATTTGGTAGACAGAGCCAGTGACGATGAACTATTCGCTGGTGGCTACCTGCGTGGTCACTTTGACTTGGCTGTCGGTTACGCACAGGTTGAGGGTGAAGATTTAACACCTGAAGAGCTAAACGAGCAAATCGAAAAAAGTTTGGTCAAAGCGTATCGCAATGGCGAACTCACAGAAGATGACAAAACCCATGTGGTTAATATCTGGGAGCAAGTTAAAGAGTTGGCTTAGCGGCTACTCCATTTAACTAATCGCTAGACAGTCATGGTGGAATGCAACCTAGTTGTCTAGATATTTGAAGGCTTGAATAAAAAGAGTACATTCAGCTTGATTATTCAAGCCACTGCATTATTTCTACTCATGTTGTGGTGCAACAGTTACTAAAGTAAAACACTAAACAATTGTAAATTGAGCCTTAGTTATCCCCTCTTAAATAAATGAATCAACGTTTCGAACTATCTAGACTGTTGTCATAATATGTCATTTTGAAACCTTGCAAGACAATAAATTTGTTACTCTTCGTACTTTCCTTAGCTGAGTAGAGCATGGAGTAGTCTCTCTTCAAAAAGGCTAATTCATATTGTAGTAAGCATTAACTCTTGAACGGAAAAGAAGCTGACATGGTCATTAAAAACATAGAGTTCGACAACGACATAAGGAATTTAGTGTTTAAGCTCACTGCTTTTCAAAGTTGATATCTAAGCCATAGTCAGTATCAATAAATAATTGATTCTATTATATGTATTTGATCTGAGCATGCTCGCTAGAAATCTCAACTGCAAGTGTAAAAATATCAGCTCAAGTTCGGCTAAAAACGCAATCAAGTTTTGATAGTAGTGAAGACTTTAAAAGTAGCTTTAGCGCAAAGTCTTAATAACTTACTAACATGTTAAAAAGGGTAGTTGTAATTGATGTGAAGGGTTGAATGAAAACTACAAGAGCACGAAAGCCTATCGATGAGAAGGCTTTGACATAGTTAAAAAGTAATCAGGCTAAGTTAAATTCATACAAGTCACTTAGCCTGATTATTGAAAGGTAATTAAGCATATTATCTAATCTTTACTTACATCAACTACCCCTGTTTTTGAATCATATTTAAGCTTTAATGCGTTATTATTATTCAATGTAAAAGTACATACCCCTTGTTTTGCACCCGTTATTTTGAATGCCCCGTCAGCTGTTGAGTAATACCATTTGGTGTCACCATTTGACTTTTTGCGACCTGCACCAGAGCGGTTAAGTACATATTTTTCGTCTAACAAATTATTCCAAAGTCTCGCACAGCGATTTGAGTTTGGATATTTTGTTTTTTTATTGTGTTTATTTAAACGGTCTTTACTTTCTACCAAAAAGCCATCTTTGTTAAAGTTGAACGAGCCGTCTTTAAACCCAGCCACATTCGCAGCTGCACCGCCTAGTTGATTCGCATCCCAATATGATTTTGCATCATCAATCGCTTGTTGAAATTCGTCTGCGATGGTTAAAAGAGGGTTTCCACAATGCGTTACAAAGGTTAAATCTGCGATGTTGCGAGGTCCTTCCATAACAAACTGGGCTTCGGCTGTTTGTGGGTTTATAGCGTATATTTTGGCATTTTCTCCAGCGTTCCTTGCAGACACATACATTGTTCCGTCTTCCGCTGTAGCAATACCTGAAGGCCAATTGAGGTTGTGCTCGCCAATTTTATCTAGCTGCATATTGCTCTGGTCAAGCGTATACAATGACTTGGCATTAATGACATAAACTGTATTTCCATCGAGTGAATAAGTAATGTCACCATGTTTAAAGTCATCCCAATTTGCGTCGTTAGTCTGCATTTTGCCAAGCACTGTCTTTGCGCCAGTATTAATGTCAAATTGATACATGTAGGTTTGACTGGTCGCTAAAATGAAATCGGCAGATGACATGACTGAGCGTTTAATCGGGTAACTGGTTGTATCTGCAATTTCTGTTGTTTCACCAGAAGACAGGTCATATTGATAAATTTTAGACGCATTGGTCTCACTGTCTAAACGTTTAAACATAATGAGTGTGTCGTTGTTTGCTGCAAGGTTACTCACTGCTATTGCAGAATCTGCGAGTGGGCTGTAAGTTTTATTAGTTAAATCAATATGGTAAAGGCTACTTTGACCCGCTTCAGCTTTTCTATCAATCGCAAAGAGACCATCAAGACAGGACTGATCCGCGTTGACATGGGTTGCAACCGCTATCAGTAAAAGTGTGCTCGGTTTAAACGCCTTATTAGTAAGATTTTTGATCATAATGGGTACCTCTCATTTCTTGCTTTTGATAAAGCAAAATTTGCACCAGCATTGCTTTTTTGTAAATTATTGAATTTAATGGGTAAAAGTTGTTTTTTGATGTGTTATTTTTTTATTTTTTGCATAGTGCAATGCATACCAAAAATACATACTTGAATTTTTTAATTTTGTGGTCATATTTGGAATGCGATCAACCCGGTTAATTATCTACTTAGGCATCAAAATTTAGACTGTTTTAATAAAATAAAACAAGATTTCTATTGATTCTTTAAAAGCCTATAAAAGTATGTTTTTGATTTAATGAAGTGGTTTAGATTAACTTGATGGCAAGTCAAAATAAAAAAGCCACCAACTTTCGAGGATGACTTTGATAACTCAAAGGGAAACTGTTGAATTAATCTCTTTTCTCTGTTGTTGATGCATTCTCATGCCAGTATTGCCAATGCATGTGCGCTTTGTCTGCCTTTAAATGCTTAGGTTGCAGATAATCTTTATATGTGTAGCGATAAAACTGACGTGGTTTTTTTGGATCCTTTCTCGCTTTATTTTTTGTTTGCTCGGCTTTGTGTGCTTGCAACCAAGTTTTGAATTCAGCGCCATATTTTTCACCAGACTCATCTAGCAGCTTTTTATAGCCATCGAAGAAGTCGGTACGTAAGAAGTGCGCTAGCTTTAAATAATCTTCACGGTGCTTTTCAAACATAAAGCGTACGGCCAAATAGCTCCATTTATAAACGCGGTCTTGTCCATCTTTATATTCAGTGTCGAACACCTCTTGTAGACTCGGCCAGTCTTTCTCATCAAGCTCAAACGCTTTTTTAAATGCACGTGGATTATTGTCGCCTTCAGCAATATATTCTGCTAAGCCCTCAGACCACCAAACCATGTTGCTTGGGAAATGGTTAAACGTGTCGTACTTATTGAAGCGGCCATCTAAATAATGCACAAACTCGTGATTTAGATTCCATACCGCAAACTTAGGGCGCACCCAAAAGTGCTCGAAAGTATAGAAGGTTGCGATGTTATCAGGGTCTTGGGTTGTGCCTTCGATATACATGCCGCCATTGTCAGTGTGAATATCAAAGATAAGTTGGCCCCAGCGGTTGTACTCGGCGTGGTTATCAAAGATCACAATACGAAGTTGGTCGTTGAAATCATTCGCTACAGGTTGGCGTTGCGTTGCGAGTTTCTCATGGAAGGTATCCACTTGCTCGTTTAAGCGCTGACATGAATCATTCAGCTCTTTTTTGCTCATCGCTTGCGCTAAAATGTAAGCACTTTTTGAGCACTCATGCTTAATCGGCAATACATCGGCAATTTTAGGTTCAATACAACGACCTTTTAACGGCGCTTCACTACACTCTGACTTACCTCTAAACGACGTTACCACATACGGAATGCTGTAAAGGGCCTGCTTTTCGGGTTCTGAAAGCGTGTTGTCTTTGCCAAGCGCTTGCCATACTTGGTTGTCGAGCTGCTCTAGTTTGGCTTCAACAGGTAAACTGGTTTTATCATCGTTTAAGCTCTTTTGGGCTTCTTCGTCTAGGGTGTAGTATTCGTTCCAATACTGCGTGACGTATAAGTTGTAATGCTGTGCCAATGCCCATAATGCATGTTGCTTAGGCCAGTCATCTCCCTCTCGCATTGCATTTTTGCTGCTAATAAAATTAACTAATGCGGTTTGTAAAAGACTTTGTTGTTGAACAGCATCCGAAAATGCTTCTTTGTTTTTACGTCTTGCTTCATAAGACAGTACTGCACCGGCTCTAAGCACTTCCCACATCGCGTAATCGACGACTTTGCCGTAATCTGTATTGCCTTGAGGCAACGCACTTTCACCGTAAAGCGTTACAAGCTGAGAGAGTGGCTGAATATGCTCGGCAGTTTTACTTTGTAGTGCTTCATTAAAGTATAAGCGAAATAGCGCAGTGGCGTAGTTTTCATGAATGCGAGCAACCGTCTCGTCGATAGTGTAAAAGTCACTATGCTCAACGATAGCAAGTAATGCTTGGTTTAATGATTCAGCAGTGCCTGCTTGCCAGTCTTTGGCAGGACCAAAGCTACTAAAAATACGCAGGTAATAAGTTAAACGTTCTAATTTTTGGCTTGTTAAGCCATATAGTTTTACTTCTTCACGAATGGCTTCTGAAACCGCGAGCAATAAACCGGCTTGGTGATGATCAAATTGTGTGTTCCATAAGTCATCAAGTTCGGCGCTAACAATGTTTTGCACTAAAGCTTTGGCCTCATCGCTCACTACAATTACTATAGGGGTTGCTGGTTCATCTGATGTGTTTTTGGTATCAAGGGTATTACAGCCAATAAGGCCAAGTGCGACACTGGTCGCTAATGCAAGTGCTCTTATTTTCATTGTTATCTGCTCAACAGTAAATATTGAATACAATATACATATTTTTATAGTAGTAGGAAACCTTGTTGGGATAAAACAGCTAAAGCATTGCTTAAATGAGTTCAATTTATGGAAGAGAAAAGGGCAGAGCTAACTAGATTGCCAGCTCTAACATCATGAAATAGTTAGCTTTTAAAAACTACCCAAACTTCTCCTGAAAATAATCTTCAACATCTTCTTTGATGTCTTGGTAGTCATCTTCTTCTAATTCGAGCGCATTAAGCACTTTGTCTTTAATAAACGGCCAGTCAGGATCGGCAATAAAGCGTTTCTGCGTATGCACAAGGTTTTCGGCCATCTTTAGCGTCGCGAGGGTCATGTGCTCTTCGTCTGTGTGCTTTTCAGTGAAATACTCAGCATCGTGATGGCGTAAAATAAGCTGACAAGTGCTCTTTGGCAGGTGCCAACTGCTTGCTAAGAAATACCCAATCACCGCATGGTTGGTTTTGTAGGCTTCTTCTTCATGCTGCACTAGGTTTTTATCATAATCTCGATTAGCGGCGCCGAGTACTTTTACATAGTCGTTATACTTTACGGCAAGCGCAGGAATGCCGGCATCATGGAATAACCCAAGCATATGTAGGTTTTCGGTCGGTACTTTGGATTTTATCTTCTTGCCAATTAATGTTGCAACATCAGCAATTTCTGTCGCCGTATCCCAAAAGCGCTCAAGTTTAATACAGCAGCTTTTTTGATCGAATGCTTGTTTTAGCAAGAAACCGCTAACAAGTGTGGCAATACTGTTTAAACCTAAAAACATCACTGCTTGGCGAATATCAGTAATGGTTCTAGCAAGGCCATAACTCGGAGAGTTAATCACTTTTAATACCGCCGCTGAAGTCGCAACATCGGTTGAGATTAAATTTGCGATGTCATTTAAATCTGGCTCTGGATCTTTGAGCGTTTGCTGAAGCTGAGTCAGTAGTTCTGGTTTAGGAGGAAGATTAAAACCAGATTTAATGTCTTTAAGCACTGAATCATCAATATCTATCATGGTAAGTCGGATCCTTTTAATGATTTGTGCGTATTGTAGTGGAATTCTTATTCTTAAATATTGCGATAACGCAAAAAAATAATTTTATGGTTATTAACTAAGCGGATCGTATGGCCTTTGGGGACGTTATCTTGCTTGAGAGTAGCAATCTAAGTTAAGGTTAAGTAATTTTGTTTTATTGGATGAAAGCATGACTCAACAAGCGAATACGGCTCAGCCAACCGGTGCTGTGGCCAAGTTTCTTAATGGCATTGAGCGGGTAGGTAATAAACTGCCAGATCCAGCCATTATCTTTTTATCTGCCATGTTACTTATATGGTTACTCTCTTGGTTATTTTCAAGTACGACTTTCGATGCAATCGATCCGCGTACTGGCGAAGCAATCGTTGTACACAACCTGTTAAGCGGTGATGCCCTGGCAGGTTTCTTAGCCTCAATGGTTAAAACTTTCACAGGCTTCGCACCATTAGGTGTAGTGCTAGTAGCTATGTTAGGTGTGGGTGTTGCTGAGCACTCAGGCTATATCAATGCTGGCTTAAAAATGATGCTTAAGCGCACGCCGCAGGCATTACTAACGCCGTCAATTATTTTAATCGCGATCGTGAGCCACACAGCCACTGATGCAGGTTATGTATTGGTTATTCCAATTGCGGGTGTAATTTACTATGCCATGGGCCGCCACCCTCTAGCGGGTATCGCAGCCGCATTTGCAGGTGTAAGTGGTGGCTTCAGTGCTAACTTCGTACCGTCTGGTATTGACCCATTACTACAAAGCTTCACGCAAAGCTCTGCACAAATCATCGACCCAACGATTGCGGTAAACCCACTAAACAACTGGTTCTTCACCTCAGCGTCGAGCGTATTTATCATCCTACTTGGTTGGTACATTACTGATAAAATCATTGAGCCTCGTTTACAGGCTACTAAAGTAGATGGCGATACTGACAACCTACCTTCTTTTGATGAAGTCACTTCTAAAGAGCGTAAAGCATTCTTGGTTGCATCTTCAGTGATGATTGCGGGTCTTGCATTATTAGCTTATGCATCAAGCGGTGAAGACTCAGCACTTCGTAGTCCGAATGGGTCACTGACTGATTTTAGTGCACCGCTTATGCAATCAATTGTGCCACTTATCTTCTTACTATTTTGGATCCCTGGTGCCATCTTTGGTTTCATGGTTGGTACTTTTAAGTCATCGAAAGACATGATTGATGCCATGAGTAAAGCAATGGGCAGCATGGCTTACTACATTGTTATGGCGTTCTTCTGTGCTTTGTTTATCTCTGCATTCAGCCAGTCAAACCTAGGGGCATTATTGGCAATTGAGGGTGCGCAAGTACTTAAAGCTCTTGCTTTACCAAGCTACATCACAGTGATTGGTATTATTTTCTTAACTGCTTTTGTTAACTTATTTGTTGGCTCAAGCTCTGCAAAGTGGGCGTTACTTGGTCCAATCTTTGTGCCAATGTTAATGCAACTGGGTATTTCACCAGATTTAAGCCAAGCGGCTTACCGTGTTGGTGACTCAAGCTCAAATATCATTACACCGCTGATGCCATACTTCCCGCTGGTGGTTGTATACTGTCAGAAGTATGTGAAAGACACAGGTATCGGTACATTGATTGCGATGATGCTACCTTACTCTATTGCTTTCTTAATTGGTTGGAGTTTGTTCTTATTGGCATACTGGGGTCTTGGTATTCCACTAGGTCTGCAATCAAGCTATACCTACCCTGGTTAAAGTTTAAGAGCCATATAAAACGCGCCAATAGGCGCGTTTTATATGGCGTGATTTTAATCTAGAAATGCCAAACTACATGAAGTTGTGGTGAAGACTCTGTAACATTTTTACCAAGCTTGTTATGCCACCATTGCCACTCAACGCCAAGCATAAGTTGTTTTTCTTTGCCCATTAAAGCATGGCCTATATCCCAGCGCACCGCAGGCTGAGCTAAGATCCAACCTTTTACATCACTACCAAATTCATCTTCACGGCTGGCTATGTATTCCACGTGACCGGTGAAATAAAATTTATGTTCAGCAATATTAAATGGCATACCCCAAGCAACATCGAACATCCAGCTGTCGGTTTGAGAAGGCGCGCCGCCTTTTGCAACGCCTTCACTGCCATCAATGTATGCCGTTAAAGTCGTTGAGAGAAAATCAAAGCCTGATACTTTCCAGTTTAATTTAACGCCAGGTAGATACTTAATCACTTTCGCATCGCCAGACACGTTAATACCTGCCACAAAGCTGGCACTTTGCATTGCTGAGTTTGTACTAGGTTGCCATGCTTTTGGCATCAAAAAGCTAGAATACCACTCGCCATAAAAGTCGTTGTTATTAAAGCCGTCATCTAAATCATCCTTCGTAAAGTCGATAAAAAAGAAGTTATCACCATAATCATAACCAGATGCATGCTGGAAAGAATAAATTTGTGTTTGTGCACTTCGATGACTAAATGGGTTCTTTACATCGCCAGAGTTAAAGTGAAATTGCGTGTCGCTCCAATTCGCTGCAGTAGAAGAAAAAGAACTACATAGTGCGAGAGAGGCTAATAAGCGGATGTTTTGATTCATGATAAATTATTTGCAGAGGGTAGATATTGTGAATTATATACCCAAATTACTTCAAGTGACGAGGTTCAGCGAGAATTGATTGGCTTTAAGACAAGAAATCTATTTGATGATTTGGCGGTTCTAATTGAGGGACTAAAACTGGCGCTAACTTCTTTGAAAATTTCTTATTTAGAGCAACTAAATAGCAAAATTTCCGCCTCGTTATCGACAAGTTTTACTTACCTCAAAATAGGCCGCTTCATTAAGAGGGTTGTTATAAGAAGCGCTCTGAACATTGTTTTTGAGGTATTTTAGGTATACATATAGCCCCAAAGAAATTGGGGCTATAAATCAAGAAAAGTTGTTTTATTCGTCTTTATGCTTTATTTCTGCGCAAGCAGATAACTGCGATGGCGGTGAATGCCAAAATAAAGCAATAGAAGGACGATGTTGAGACATCCCATGGACTGATCTTGAAGGTCGCGCCAAGTAATAGTGCTTGCGCACCATAAGGTAATGATCCTTGCATTACACAAGCAAAAATATCGAGTAAGCTTGCTGAGCGTTTCGCTGAGATTCTTCCGTCTTCAGCTAGCTTCTTAGCAACTGGACCTGCAACAATGATGCTTACGGTATTGTTAGCAATACACAGGTTAGAGGTCAGTACCAGTGCAGCAATACCTAATTGATCAGCCACTTTACGGTGAAACTTTGCGATAAACGCCGTTAAACCTTGGATCTTATGTGCCAGATAATCAAGACCGCCGTTCACTCGGATAAACTCAGACAGGCCGCCAATGAACATCGACAGCAAGAAGATCTCTTGCATATCGCTGAAGCCTTTATAAACGTCCTTAGCGAAACTGCCGACTTCATAGTTGGCTGTAAAGCCCATCGCTGCAGCGAAAATAATACCACTAAATAGCACCACGAATACATTTAGACCCGCAACAGCCAGCACTAAAATAAACGCATAAGGTAGCACTAACAACCAATCAAAGTCTTTGGTTTCTACAGCCTGTGGTTCAGGAGTTAGGAAAGTCAGTAGGGCGATAGTCAGGATAGCTGCAGGGATGGCAATCTTTAAGTTTTCTTTAAACTTATCTTTCATTTCACAGCCCTGCGTACGCGTTGCAGCAATGGTGGTGTCAGAAATAATAGATAAGTTATCACCAAACATCGCACCTGAAACTATGGTGCCCGCCATAAGCGCTGGGTCGATACCAGTTTTAAGTGATACGGCATACGCAATCGGACCGATGGCACCTATGGTACCCATTGATGTGCCCATCGCAGTTGAAACTACGGCAGCAATTAAAAATAGACCTGGTAGTAACATTGAAGGTGGAATAAGCGATAAACCGGCATTTACAACCGCATCAACACCACCGGTTGCACCAGCAACTGCAGAAAACGCACCTGCTAGCAGGTAAATTAAACACATGGTGATGATATTTGAATGACCTGCGCCTTTTATAAAGGTTTCTACACTGTCATTGATGGGTTTGCGGTTAACCCAAAATGCGATAACGATGGCAGGTAATATTGCTACAGGCGCAGGCAACTGGTAGAACGCATAATCTACGCCTTGCGATTGTAGGTATAAGCCTGCACCTAAAAAGAGTGCCACAAAGGTTAGTAAAGGCAGTAGCGACAACTTGGCTGCTAACTTGTTTACAGACGCCTGCATGTAAACCTCATATTAAGAATTAGTTATTTTTATTATGCAGCCATTGTTCACACAATTGCGTACATAATTCAAGGGTAAATAAAGGATGTGTGAATGTATAGATGGCTAGATGTTTTGTCAAACTTAATCCAAGAATTATGTTGTTTGATTAAATTTTTTTAAAAAAAGACGTATTGTTTATATGTATTACTGTCATAAACAAAAGAATTGATTTAACTGAATTTAAAAAGGCTGTTTTTCTTGCTTTTATCTGTAGGAATATCTTCGTAATCAGAGCTTAAATTGCAATGAGTCAAGACTTTATTAGGAGAAGATTATTGTATTATTTTCATTAAATGATAATGCAAATAATAATTGATCTTATTTGTGTTTGGTGTATCCTTGCCGCCTCATATATCACTGTTGAGACAAAGGAAAATGATTTACGACAGCATACTTTCATGTGTTGGAAATACACCAACTGTGAAACTTAAAAAGTTATTCCCCCAGCAAGAGCACACGGTTTTAGCGAAGCTAGAAATGTTAAACCCTGGCGGCAGTATTAAAGACAGACCTGCCAAGTTTATGGTTGAGCAAGGTATGAAAAGAGGGGAGATAACACCCTACAGCCATATAATTGAAAGTTCATCTGGTAATTTAGCTATTGCGCTAGCCATGATTTGTCAACAGCACTCACTGCCATTTACAGCCGTTGTCGATCCAAAGATCTCGCCAACAAATTTAAAGTTATTAGAGATTTACGGTGCGAATATTGTTCAAGTCACAAAGAAAGATGAAAACAATGGGTATTTAGCTACACGTATCGATACTGTTAAGCGTTTAGTTAAAGAAACCCCTAATGCTGTTTGGATTAACCAATACGCTAATCCCGATAATTGGCGCAGCCATTATTACGGTGAGGCTGAAGAGATCGTCAACAGTATGGAAAGTAATATCGATTACTTGGTCGTTGGCGCGAGTACCTCAGGTACCTTGATGGGTGTAGCCCGCAGGCTAAAAGAGACAAATCCAAACCTAAAAGTTGTTGCTGTAGATATTAAAGGCTCTGTTTTATTTGGCGGTCATTCTGGCCCAAGAGAGTTGCCTGGAATTGGAGCCAGCAGAGTCCCTGAATTATTAGATGCAAGTGAAGTCGATGAGGTGATTTACGTCGACGATTATGAATCAGCATTAGCATGCCGCCAGTTAGTAAAAGAAGAAAGCATTTTTGCTGGTGGCTCAAGTGGTTCAGCAATAGCAGCCATAAAGAAATTATTACCTCACATTCCAAAACATAGCGTTGTATTAACCCTTTTTGCCGATAGAGGCGACCGATACTTAGATTTGGTCTATGACCAAACTTGGTTCGATATGGTAAAGCAACGCCACTTATCAACTCCCTCTTTACAATCAATCGTCTAATTAAGGAAAACATAATGACAATTCAAGCTGAGTTAAGATATTTAAGTCAATCAGACCTTAAGCTGTTGGGCGCAGATCACAGTAATGCATTTGTCGAAGCCATTGAAGAAGGGCTTAAACTCCATGCAAATCAAGAGTTTGTGCAACCCCTTAAACCTTACCTAAGGTGGCCTGATGCCCCTCATATTGCAGATCGCATTATTGCGATGCCTTGTTACCTAGGAGGTGACAACCCAATTGCTGGGATCAAATGGATAGGTTCAAGACAACACAACCCGACGAAATATGAGATCCCAAGAGCCAGTGCAGTGATTGTCCTAAATGATGCGCAAACAAATTATCCTGTCGCAATTATGGAGGCCAGCCTAATCAGTGCTATGCGTACAGCAGCAATAACGGGCGTTGCGACTAAATATCTTGCAAAGAAAGATTTTAGTGATGTATCGATTATTGGGTGTGGTCCGATTGCTCAAATGCAAGTGAAAACGCTACTTGAGCAATATCAATCAATTAAGACAATTCATTTATACGACTTATCTGCTATTGCTGCTGATAAATTAATCACACAGTTTGCGCCAGAATATCCACAAGTAAAATTTGAAATTCATCCTTCTGCACAAGCCGCAGTAGAAAAAGCGGATGTGCTCGTGACATGTACTGTGTCGGATGCACCTTATATTCCTTATGAGTGGTTAAAGAAAGGGTGCTTTGTTTCTAATATTTCGATTATGGATATTGAAAAAGACGTTTTTGTTAAAGCAGACAAGGTGATTGTTGATGATTGGGAACAATCGAATCGCGAGAAAAAAGTCATCAATCAGCTCGTAGAAGAGGGTGAGTTCAGTCGTGAACAGTTACATGCTGAATTAGGTGAAATTATTCTTGGGCAAGTTTGTGGTAGAGAGAATGATGATGAAATTATTCTTTTAAATCCGATGGGTATGGCTATTGATGACATAGTTTGTGCGCGTTGGTTCTACCAAGCTGCTATTTCTAAAGATGTTGGTACAAAGTTACCTCTATTTTAAATCACACATAAAATTTGGACTTGTCTACGAAAGATAAGTCCTTTTAATAAACGTCAACATACTTGTAGTTAAGCGGAATTAATAGATGTTTTTTATGCATAGAAACGCTATGTAATAGGGAGTATTGATTGTCAGGGAGACAGCTGCGAATGCGAGTACAAAAAGTATAAGTACTAGGATGCATTTATTAGCAAAGCGTTAAAACGCTTTGCTATATAAAGGAGTAGAAATGACTATATCGGTTAAACGGTATGACCCTCATAAGGCTTTGATTCAAAAGCTAGTTAGTGCACTTTTTTTAGAAAACTATGGAGATTTTCGAAGCCATAGCTTTATTAATAATCATTACCTAAAAGTAAGCCTGAACAAAACAAATAGCCTATTGTTTAATTGCATTGAGCACAAAGGGCAGATGGTGCCATTTAAGGTTGTTGGTAATGAGATCTTGTTACAGAGTGAAGCGCATCCAGCTACAGCCATTGAGCTTGATTCGCTAATGAGCCATTTTATCAGTGCAGATTGGTGGCCAAACTCAGATAGTCTAAGGATCATATCAAAGTGGCAAGAAGTTTTATCAACTGTAAATATTTTGGCTCAGCCTGCACCAGTTCAAAGTCATGCAGAATTACTCGAATGGTTTGCGATTGTTGTTGATAGACCCAATCACCCCTTCGCACATGCCAAAGCAAGCCTCCAGGACATTTTAACGCATTGGCACGGCCAAAATATTCACTGGTGGGCTTTTCCCAAGGCCAGAGTTTTCACTCGCAACGATGAAGATACTGTTCAAACCTTACTTGGTCAGTATGACGCTGCGGCAATCAATCACAAGTTAGCTGAATTACAAGGGGATTATATTGCACTTCCTCTTTTGCCCAGTCAGACAGCCTGCGCATTAAAAATTGAAGATGCCCATGACCTGTGTTTAGTAACACAGCTCGGATATGCAACAAGTTCACTAAGAACCTTTTTTCATCAAGATGACCCTTCAGTTCACATAAAATTAGCGAGCATTGCTACTCCTTTAGGGGCAATGAGAACCATGCCTCCTCGTTATTTATATAATGGAGATTGTGCTTTTCAGTTATTACAGCAAATTGTAAGCCGATCGACATTTTTATCGGATCGAGTAGTTTTATGTGATGAACAGGCTTGGTGGAGTCTAGGCGAAAATGCTGACATGCTGCAATGCAAAGGTGAGATTGGCTTCCAGATAAGGCGCTTTCCAAAAAGTGGTAAGAAATTCATGCTTTCAATGGCGGCATTAAATCATCCAGAGTCTTGGCATATCATTGAGCAAGAGGGAATTTGTCGAACAACACTTTTAAAAAACGTTTGTCGATACTTTGTAAAAATGGGCCTGGAGTTCTTATATTTTGGGGTAGCGCCTGAATGTCATGGACAAAATGTGTCAATCGCCATTAATAGTGAAGATGATTTTGTCTTTGTCTTACGTGATCATGATTCTTTAAGAATTTGTCCAGATCAGTTAGCTGTTCATCAGCTTACTTTGCCTGACTATCAAATTAATTGGCAAACACCAAACACGCTGGTGCTACCAAATTTAACTGAGCTATCTAAATATTTCATCACACTTGGGCTGCAAGTAAACTTATATGCGTTGTCGCAAGCGTTTTCTCCTTACGAAAAAGAATCGCAGTTTTGGCAGCAATTATCAGAAGATATTCAAGAAGCGCTATCGGAGCTTAATAATGCTGCGTTTAGTAACTGGGCCGAGTCTAATTTTATTAAACAACCTAGTTGGCCATTTAAAGAAATTTTAGCGCCATTATTTAGTGCTTCAGATGACGTAACAGGTATGCCCAGTTCAATGGCTACCATTGCGAACCCGTTATACGAGCTAAACACGGTGAAACCGGAGCAAAGTTGTGAAGCGCACTGAGCAACTTTATGTCGTACTGGCAACTCAGTTCTTAGTGACCTTTTCTCTAATGGTACTAATTCCTGTGATGCCAATATATTTGGAGCAGCTCTCGCAATCTAATTCGGTATCGGGCTTAGCGTCAGCAATGGCATTATCAGCGCCAGCTATCGGTGCGTTACTCAGTGCTCCTTTAATTGGCATGTTTGCTGATAAATTTCCGTACAAGCCTGTATTTATGTATTCACTCACTGCTTATTTGGTGTCTTTATTTACCATGGCTTGGTCCGATTCTATCGCGCTTTTTATTGCTGCACGATTTTTACTGGGGTTGTCTGGTGTCGGCTTAATTCTCACTCTTTATTTCAGCCGGGAACTGACACTTAGCCAGGGTCGTCAATTAGCGCTACAGCAACAGGCCATTGCATTGGCCTGTTTAACAGGCCCTATTGTCGGTGGATTCAGCTTGCAGTCTGTTGGAATGGGAACCGTGTTATGGGGGGTCGCTTATTTATCTTTGATATGCCTAACGATATCAATATTTCTGCTGAAAAGTAGGGCTTCGTCTTATGACCATGAATGCCATAAAGATGAGACTGAAGTTGCAAAAAAAACACCTCTATCTTCGCAGATCTGGGTTTGGTTAATCGCGGGTGCTTTATCTCATGCTGGTGCATTTGCGTTGGTTGTCGGATTTGCATTGTTTATGACACAAAACTGGCAAAGCGTTGATACGGCGAGTCAAATAGGCTTGATCCATGCACTTTCATGGTGTGGCACTTTCGCATTAGCTGGGTATTGGGGGCGCAAAATAGAGCTAAAGTTAAGTGCTCAAAGCTTTGCTTTAGGGGCATTAGGATGTGGTTTGTGCATCATTCTTATCGGTATTGCGCCTGCGCTTTGGATAATCGCTGTTTTAAGAATACTTCAAGGCTGCTTTTTCGCGTCCCAAACTCAATGCTTTATCGCACAAATTAATGAAATGAGCTCTCAAGCTCAACAAGGAAAAGCGTTAGGTTTTGCTAAAAGCGCACAAGTCGTCGGGCAGCTCTTAGGCCCCTTTGCTGTAGCGCTTTGCTTTTCTTATTTCGGCGCCGAAAGCGCCTTATGGATAACCGCTGGCTTTTTTATAGCCGCAGCTGCTCTAGTGGCTTTTTTATTATGGTCACTACAAGTAAATTTTAAGGTAAAAACTCAATGAACACTCAATGGACACTACTTGAAACAAAACTGGTTGAACAGTATCTAAATACTTATATCAGGGAATTAGAAATTGACCTTTATCAATCTACTTATGAAGGTCCTTATCAATATGCTATAGGGCTTGCCCACGACAATATATGCGTACTATTTGATCTTCAGCATTTTTCGTTAACGGGTTACCACAGTTACAGCATGCCAATTGCTATTCTTGACTCAAAAAAGTCGACAGTAATTGAAGAGATTGATGTCTTAATCAAACACCTTTGTCAGTCACTTGCTGTTATCAGTTCACCTGAGAAAGCGAGTCAATTTTATGAAAAGGTGAGTAATAGTGTGTACCACTGCCAGCAATATGTTAAAGGAACAAAAACAGAGCTGAACACTCAGCAAACAAAAGAGGCGTTTATTGCCGCAGAGCAAGGAATGTTGCTTGGTCATCCATTTCATGTGACTTCAAAAGCTTGTCAGGGGTTTGATGCTGATGACCTGACTAGATACAGCCCTGAAATGGGCGCGTCGTTTAAGCTACATTACTTCGCAGTGGCGCCACAGTTTTTAAAGCAAAGAGTGATTGAGTCTTACGAAATACCTCTCGATCCAATTATGTTAGAAGAGTCAAAGGCCTTACTTGGTGAGCAGTTTGAAAAGTATCGTTTGCTGCCTTGTCACCCTTGGCAGGCTAATTATTTGTTAGAAAATGAGCAAGTAAAATCTTTCCTGAATGATGGTCTTATGATTTCTCTTGGGCCGATGGGTGAAACCGTTTGGCCAACATCTTCTGTAAGAACAGTATTTGCACCTGAACAAGGGTTATTCATTAAACTGGCTTTAGATGTTCGGATCACAAACTTTATTAGAAATAACCCGCCTAGCCATCTAGAAAGGGCTTTAGATGCCAGTGAGATCATTGTTCAACAAAGTCTTGAAGATGGGATCTCACGATTGAAGTTATTGCCAGAACTGGCATATCAAACAATTGAGAATGACGCATTGGCTGCATCTTTTGCCGTGCTTTATCGTCAGGGCCTTAATGACACTTTACGCTCACAAACCCAGATACTTGGTGCGCTAGTTGAAGAATCTCCAATTAATGGACAAATGCCTTTAACTGACTTCCTAAAAGAAGCTGCTTTGGCCCGTAATACCTCGCTTAACACATCTTTTCTAAGTCAATGGTGGACCGCTTATCTAGAGGCGTCTTTATTACCGACATTAAGATTATTTGCTCGTTCAGGCGTGAGTTTAGAAGCGCATTTGCAAAATTCGTTGATGTGCTTTGAGAATGGGTGGCCGAGTATGTTGGTTGTAAGGGACATGGAAGGATGCAGTATCTCACAAGGCAAGCAACTAAATTTAAGCGTAAATAGTGCAGCAAGTTATTCGGAAGAAGAGTCTTGGTTCCGGTTTAAATATTATGTAGTTATTAACCATATTGCACATGTTTTATCTGCATTAGCGCGTAATCATGCTATCACAGAGCAAACCTTATGGTCAGCAACTCGTCATTTCTTAGAGAGAGTTGATAGTCATGATGAAGCAAAATCATTGGCGGTTGCGCTACTAAATAGTGACACATTACCGGCCAAAGGCAATTTGCTTAGTACGTTACATGGATGCGGAGAAACACCCAAGTGGATTGAAATTAAGAACCCTTTACAGCTAGAAGAATGTAGAGTTTCAAGAGCGGTTGCTGAGTCAGAAGGACGCGTCGTCACGCAATTAATTGAGGCACTCATTTATGAAAAAGTGCTTGTTCAAGAATGGCAAGGTGAAAGACTCATAATTGAATTAAGTGAACAGCTTAAATATGAAATGTGCGCCAAAAAAACCGCACATTTTGATCGAATTCGTATTGAGTCAGATACGTTAACTCGCCATCAAGCTGGGCAAACGCAGGTTGTCTCTTTAAAGCAAGTTATGACAGATTTAGCTGAACTGGAACTGGCTGAAAATGATGTATGGCTCAGATTCTATGATGAGTTACACCATACAATGCAAAAACATGCGCAAGTATTGGCTGCTACAGAAAACCAAACTACGCCTTTAAGAGAAATGGATTACGCACATTGCGAAGCTAAAATAACGAATGGTCACTTATACCACCCAAGCTTTAAATCGCGACTTGGCTTTTCATTAGAAGATAACGCACTATATGGCCCTGAGCTTGCCAAGCCTTTTAACTTGAAATGGGTAGCGATTGAGCTTACTGAATTGAGTGCCAATTTCGGGGAGGGGTATAACCCTTACGCATTAGCAAAAAACCACTTTAATGATGGACAGCTATTACAGATTGAATCTCAACTTCAAGGTTACAACACGAGCCTTGAAAAAGTCATGCTCTTACCTATTCACCCTTGGCAATGGCAGCATATTGCACAACTTTATTTCGTTGGTAATAAAGGTGTTTATCCGCTTGATGTAGAGGGACATCGTTATTTACCACAGCAATCAATTCGTACTTTAAGTGACTTTAGTGATGAGAAAGCTTTATCGGTGAAGCTGGCATTAAGTATTACAAATACATCTACCTCTCGTGTACTTGCACCTCATACCATTGCTAATGCTGGCATGATAAGCGATTGGTTATGTAATTTAGTGGTGCAAAGTGATGCTTGGTTGTCGGTCACAAAGCCGATTATTCTCAGAGAAGTTGCAGGGGTAAGTGTTAAATCGAATCCATTACTCCGGGCCCAATATGGTGCACTAGGTTGTATTTGGCGTGAGAGTATTTTTAAGTACATTAGTAATGACGAATCTGCTGTGCCGGTCACAGGGCTGATGCAAGTTGATGTGGATGGACTGCCTCTAATATCTCCTTGGGTAGAGCAATATGGCTTAATTCCTTGGTTGAGTGAGCTCGTCGATAAAGTATATATCCCTGTAATGCATATGCTTTGGCAACACGGTATTGCTATGGAATCTCATGCGCAAAATATGTTGCTGATCCATAAGCAAGGTCTGCCTGTACAAGTTGCACTAAAAGATTTTCATGATGGCGTGAGGTTTAGTGTTGGGTTATTAGACAAGCCTGAACTCTTACCAAACTTAATTGAATCACCCAAAGAGCATGCCAGAGTAAATCCAAATTCGTTCTTACAAACCGATTGCAAAGATGAATTAAGAGACTTCACGCAAGATGCATTATGTTTTGTGAATTTGGCTGAGTTGGGATGGTTCTTAGAGCGTTATTTTGAACTAGATGGTATTGCATTTTGGTCTCTAGTGAAAAGCCGAATAGAAAACTATCAGAGCATTCATGCTCACTTAAGTGAAAGGTTCGAAGTATTTGATTTCTTTGCCTCAAAAATAGATGTTGAGCAGTTAGCGAGTCGTCGCTTTTTACCAGAGCAGCGTTTGAGGGTCATGTCGGTTGCAAATCCATTAGCACGAACTGGGAGCAAGAATGACTAAAACGTCTTTGAAATCACGCTTAAAGAGTTCCTCAAAGTGTTTTGGAGTATTTAATTCAATACCAAGTACAGTCGCTATTGAACAGTTAGCACTGGCAGGGTACGACTTTATCATTTTCGACTTAGAGCATAGTTTGCATGACATGCGGGATGTTGAAAGTGTACTCCTAGCTGCAAGCTCTGCCTCACTCGATGTGTTAGTAAGAGTACCATCTGGTCGGCTCGATTTAATTGCACCACTACTTGATGCTGGCGCAACAGGCATCGTTGCGCCAATGGTGGAAACGCAGTCAGAAGCTCAAGCTTTGATAGAGCGTTGCTATTATCACCCTTATGGTAAACGAGGGCTTAACTCAACAAGACTTAATGAATATGCCACACGTGATTTATCGCAAAGTTTAATCGAAGCGAATGAAAGGGTCGTTGTGGTAGCAATGATCGAGACAACACTCGGTGTTGAGAATGCAGCGTTGATTGCTGCGACACCTGGGGTAGACGCGCTATTAGAAGGTGCTGCAGATCTCTCTCAGTCATTAGGTATGCCTTGGCAAACACAGCATGAAGATGTTCGTCATGCTGTGACGCAAATAGCAGACGCTTGTGAAGCACAGCAATGCGCATTTCTGGCTATCCCTAGAACAACTCAAATGATGGCTTTTTGGCAAGCAAAGCAAGTAAGTAATTTTGTGCTAGGGGATGACCGCTCAATTTTGCGCAACGCCCATAAAGCCCATATCGCTGAATTCAAAAAGGAACTTAACAAGTGACTATTAATATAGAAAAAGTAGAGCGCTATATTGCAGCGCAATCAGAAGAGGTATGCGCTTTTATCTACGACTTAGAGGGCTTAAATAAGCATATTTCATCGTTGCTTAATCCATTACCAGAAAGCGTGCAGTTTTATTACGCAATTAAGGCCAATAGTGATGAGCAAATGCTTCAAGCTTTACTACCGCATGTATATGGATTCGAAGTCGCTTCTATGGGGGAGATCATAAAAGTTAGATCTATAAGTAAAGATGTCCCCATCGCGTTCGGGGGGCCAGGTAAAACTTTGACTGAACTCAAAACAGCGCTAGAACATAATGTATCGCTCTTTCATCTAGAAAGTCAGCTTCAGCTTGATAGGCTGAATTGGTTAGCTCAACAGCAAGGTAAAGTTATTGATGTTCTGTTAAGAGTCAACCCTAGCTTTTCATTGCCAGATGCCACATTGCAAATGGCAGGTAAGGCAACACAATTTGGTATTGAGCAACCTGAGCTAGAACTACTTCTCGAAAAGGTAGCAGGCTTTGAACACTTGAATATTATCGGTTTTCATTTTCACTGTATTTCTAACAATCTGAATGAAATAACCCATATTAAAGCTGTTGAAAAGTATATTGACACCGCTTTGCAATGGCAGCAGCAGTTCAATTTATCATTGAGAACCATCAATGTAGGCGGGGGAATAGGCGTAGCCTACCAGCCTGAACAAAGGGCTTTTGATTGGTCTCATTACTGTGAGCAACTGAGTAGCTTGTTAAAGAACTATCCGTCTATAAATATAGCTATGGAGTGTGGTCGCTTTGTAAGCGCTTATTGTGGTGTTTACTTAACTGAAGTTACTGATATTAAGAGTAATCATGGTGAAGCGTTTGCTGTTCTTAGGGGAGGAAACCACCACTTTAGGCTGCCATCCTCGTGGCAACACAATCATCCATTCAAAATAATTCCTCGAGAAGCTTGGCCTTTCTCATTTGCTAGACCAGAGCAATCTGATTCACCTATCACTTTATGTGGTGAGTTATGTACGCCAAAAGATGTTTTAGCAAAACAAGTGCAAGTAGAAAAAATTAGGGCAGGAGATGTTGTCATGTTCGAAAAGGCTGGCGCTTATGGTTGGCATATTTCTCATCATGACTTTTTATCACATCCTCATCCTGAGCGTATTTATTTGTAGCTATATATGGCGCTACCGCTTTTTTTAGTGGTAGCTCTTTCACCGGAAATATAAATTTTAAGGAAAAACGTATGCCGTTGAATAAATCAATTCATTTCTTATCACCATATGATCTAAAACCTAACGAAGAAGTGTTACCAGAACGGGCAGTTTGGTTGCAACAAAAGGTAGAACAAGAACAGTTATGGAGAGTGCCAATTACAGTAGATAGACAGACCAATTCAATTATGGATGGTCACCATCGCCACTTGGTTGCATGCCGATTGGGGTTAGCGAAAGTGCCATGCATCTTATTAGATTATGATGAAGTGGAGTTTATTAGCACTCACCCAAGTCGAGCATTAACGCCTAAATGTGTCATTGAACATGCGAAGGCAGGGAAGCGATTACCGCCTAAAAGTACGCGTCACCAATTTTCGCGCCCTTTACCGAATTGCAATATTTCTCTCAACCTATTAGTTGATAATGCTTCTTATTTAGAATAGTATGTCCCCGAAATATAAATAATAATCTTTTTTATTTTTAAGGACTAAAATGATTTACCAAAAATCTCTGCTATGTATCAGCATCTCTTTATTACTAGCAAGTGCATCAGAACGTATTTATGCAGATGACATTGAGCATATCGAAATTCGAGCTGAACGTATGGCTTCGGATCTTAATTCGATAGCACGAAATGTATCTGTGATTGATGAAGAAATGCTAAATACGCAGTTTTCAAGTGCGCAAAACATAGCAGAAGTGTTGGCTAAAACGGTGCCGGGAATGGCACCTCCTACTCCAGCATTGACCAATTTTGGTACAACGCTGAGAGGTCGTAATGCGTTGGTATTGATCGATGGCGTGCCGATGAATACCAACCGCAATATTTCTCGAGATCTTCATAACCTTCACCCCTCGCAAGTAGAAAGAGTCGAAATTTTCCGCGGTGGCAATGCACTATATGGAAGTGGTGCGACAGGTGGCGTAATCTATATTTACACAAAAAGTGGCCAAGAAGAAACTGCGGCAACATCAAGTGTAGAGCTTAAAAATGGCGCATTTATGCTTTCTCAATCACTGTCAGGACAAGTTAACGACTGGTTATATCGTGTCGCGGGGAGTTATGAAAGAGTAGATAGCTTCTCTGATGCTGAAGGTGATAGGTTGGCTGTTGAACCGAGTCAGGGTGATACATTCGACAGTGATATTTATAGTTTTGATATCAAGGTAAGTAAATCGTGGGATCAGCAACAACTATCAATGTCTTTACTGAGTTATGTGCTGGAGCAAGATACTGATTTTGCCTCAGATCCAAGTATTAAAAACTTGCCTTATATCAACAAAGCGCAATCGATTAAAGGTTTACAGTTAGACAAGCAAAATCAAATTAATAACTTGGTTTTTAATATCGGTTATCAGAACCAACTCACTGAGCAACATGCACTTACTGCAAATCTGTATTATCGAGATTATGATGCGCGCTTTGCGCCATTCGATGGTCGACCATTTGCAACGTGGAACCATTTGGCACAAACCTATCTTGAAAGCTCAAATTTCGGTGCAAAATTAACGGTTAATTCTCAATTAAACGATACGATTGAGCTTGATTGGGGTGTTGACCTTCAAGATGAACGCAGTGAGATGCCAGTCACCACGTATGATGGTGAGGTATATGACAATAGTGGTTTCTTGGTGTTTAAAGAAACGGGAGACAAAGCATTCGTACCAGAAATTAGTCACCAGACATCTGCTGCCTTTTTTCAGGTTAGAGCTGAGTTGACGTCTGAATTTGGTCTAGAAGGCGGTGTAAGAACCGAGCGAATAGATGCAAGCTTTGATAGTTTCAATACACTTGGCAAAAACATCGCTATCTCAGGCAGTAGTTATGAATATGACTCAACAGTTTATAACTTAGGTGTTACTTACGACATCAATGACAGCCACACTGTTTATGCTGCATTTAATGAAGGTTATGAATTGCCTGATATAGGTCTACAAATTCGTTATGCTTCAAGTCAGTTTGATTTGAGCCAATCCTCACTAAAACCAATAGAGTCCTATGATAGAGAAATTGGTTGGCGAGGTGAAATCGGTGCTTTCGATTTTAGTGCCGCTTACTTTATTTCTGAGTCTGATCTAGGCCGAGTGAAAAGTGAAGGTATGGGCTTGTCAGTCAGCCGAAACGAGGTTGAAATTGATGGAGTTGAATTAACTTCTGCTTGGGACATCAACCAAGATTTAAGCGCAGAGTTTAGCTATAGCAAAATAAATGGTGACGAAAAAGCACAAAATGCCGATGCATTTCAGCAAATGAACGGTTTTAGCGTTCCACCAAGTAAACTTACTGCTCAGCTAAATTATGACATTTCTAGTGAATGGCGAGCTAACTTAACATTGATGCGAAGTGGAGAGAAAGATTATCGAATTAATGCGAAAAATGCATTTGGTCGCAGAGAAGTAACAAGTTACACCATTGTTGATTTCAATTCCCAGCTAGAGTTGGAACAAGGCGTCCTGACTTTTGGTATTGAAAATGTGTTCAATAAACAGTATTTCCCTGTTTATAGTCAGCTACAAAGAAATGGTAACAATACCAGCTCGATCCCTGGTAGAGGCCGCACTTTCTCGATGAAGTACACCTATAATTGGTAATTGCTATTTATACAGAATAACTTTGATGTTTCTTGAACTTTAAGGTTTTTGTAAAAGCAATAGCATAGTGAGAAGCAAGCTTTACTTCGTTGTAAAGCTTGCTTTTTTATTTTTAAAAAACGCATCTACTGTTGACCACTTCTATAAATTCAACCCATCAAAGTGAATAAGTTACTTAAACTAACTCTTCATTATCGAAGTTCAGTCTTACATTGAGATGAAGGTTAAAAAGTTAACTTTAGTTTCAGCGAAAACATAATATATGAAATTTTTAAAGATGATTTATGGCTACAAACTCTGTATAAACACAGAAAATTTGAATGGGGATGAATATGACTAACATCGCAATTTTTGGCGCCAATGGCCGAATGGGCAAAGTGTTGTGTGAAGCAGCACTTATTTCAGGTAATACTTCACTCGCGGCGGCTTATGTACGTGACCAACATGATTTAATTGGCACTAAAGTGCAGCATTTTATCAATCAGGGTGAAACGAACGTTGCTTTCTCAACAGAAGCTGTGATTGCCGAAGACGTCGATGTAGCCATTGATTTCACTTTACCTGCGGGTATGAAAAAGCACTTAGCAACGGCGCTAGCGCGTAAAACGCCTTTAGTGATTGGCACAACAGGTTTAACCACTGAAGATATGGCTGAGCTTGAACAAGCGGCGAAACATATTCCTATCGTGTTCTCTCGTAATTTCTCTGTTGGTATCAACTTATTAGAAAACCTTGTAAAACAAGCTGCAAAAACGCTGAGCGATGATGTAGACATTGAAGTGTTCGAGTTGCACCACAGACATAAAATCGATGCCCCATCGGGTACTGCTTTAATGATTGGTGAAGCGATAGCTGAGGCTAAAGGCTGGGATCATGATGAAGTTGCTATCTTTGATCGTAGTCAAGGTGAGCATGAAAAATCTCAAAAAGAGATTGGCTATTCTGTCATGCGTGGCGGTGACATAGTAGGTGAACATACGGCTTATTTTGCTGCAGAAGGCGAAAGACTTGAATTAACCCACAAAGCAAGCTCTAAAATGACCTTTGCTAAAGGTGCTGTAAGGGCTGCAGCCTGGTTAAAGGACAAGCCTGTTGGACTTTATACTATGCAAGATGTGCTAGGATTTAGATAGAAAAGTTACTTTTTTAACCGTTTCAAGTAAAAAAACAGTTAAAGGGGATATTTTTAATTTTTTAAGGTTTTTTCATAGACCTTTCTCAAGTTTTCATCTAAAATACTTGGAATTTGCCAAATTTTTATAAGTGGCGTGTTACCAAGCGCTTTTTAAACGGGTATTCCGGCTTTGTTGGCTGGGTCCCGTTTTTTACCATTAGGAGGTTAACTTGACTAAATCCGCTCTGTTAGTCCTAGAAGACGGCACAGTGTTCCGCGGTACAGCTATCGGTGCTGACGGTATGTCAGTTGGTGAAGTTGTATTCAACACTTCGATGACTGGTTATCAGGAAATTTTGACTGATCCATCGTACGCAGAACAGATCGTAACTCTGACTTACCCGCATATCGGTAATACGGGTACTAATAGCGAAGATGAAGAAGCGAACAAAATCTGGGCGAAAGGCCTAGTAATTCGTGATTTACCTTTGCTTGCTAGTAACTTCCGTAACGAGCAATCACTAGATGATTACTTAAAGCAGCGCAATATTTTAGGTATCGCAGATATCGATACACGTAAGTTAACGCGTATTTTACGTGATAAAGGCGCGCAAAACGGTTGTATCATCGCTGGTGATATTGACGAGCAAAAGGCACTAAAAGCTGCACAAGCTTTCCCGGGCCTAAAAGGTATGGATTTAGCCAAAGTTGTGTGTACAAAAGAGCAGTACACATGGAACGAGACAAGCTGGACGCTTGGCGAGGGCTTTAAAACACTTGCTGATGAAGATGCAAAATTCCACGTTGTTGCTTATGACTTCGGTGTGAAGAAAAACATCCTTCGTATGCTAGTAGACCGTGGTTGTAAACTAACAGTTGTTCCTGCAGAAACCTCCGCTGCAGACGTGTTAGCACTAAACCCAGATGGTATTTTCCTTTCAAATGGTCCTGGTGACCCAGCGCCATGTACTTACGCAATCGAAGCAATCAAAACTTTCCTTGAAACAGATACACCAATTTTTGGTATCTGTTTAGGTCACCAGCTTTTAGCCCTAGCTTCAGGTGCGCAGACGGTGAAAATGAAGTTTGGCCACCACGGCGGTAACCACCCGGTTAAAGACCTAGACCGTAATGTTGTTATGATCACTGCGCAAAACCACGGTTTCGCAGCGGATGAAGCAAGTCTGCCAGAAAACTTACGTGCAACGCACGTATCGTTATTCGATGGCACATTACAAGGTATTCACCGTACTGATAAGCCAGCATTTAGCTTCCAAGGTCATCCAGAAGCGAGCCCAGGTCCTCACGACGCTGCGCCACTGTTCGACCATTTCATTGAACTAATGCAAGCACGTAAAGCGTAATTAGAGCGGAGTAACCATGCCAAAACGTACCGACATACAAAGTATTCTAATTTTAGGTGCAGGCCCGATCGTTATCGGTCAGGCGTGTGAGTTTGACTACTCAGGCGCGCAAGCTTGTAAAGCACTTAGAGAAGAGGGTTACCGAGTTATCCTAGTTAACTCAAACCCTGCAACTATCATGACTGACCCTGAAATGGCTGATGCGACTTACATCGAGCCAATTCACTGGGAAGTTGTTGAGCGTATCATTGAAAAAGAAAAGCCAGATGCTGTATTACCTACTATGGGTGGTCAGACTGCTCTTAACTGTGCACTTGACCTAGACAAGCACGGCGTACTTGCAAAGCATGGCGTTGAGCTAATTGGTGCAACAGCAGATGCAATCGACAAAGCAGAAAACCGTGAGCGTTTTGATGCTGCGATGAAGGCAATTGGCCTTGAGTGTCCTCGCGCAGAAATCGCACACTCAATGGATGAAGCACGTGACACGTTAACACGTATCGGCTTCCCATGTATTATTCGTCCTTCTTTCACCATGGGTGGTACCGGTGGTGGTGTTGCTTACAACATGGAAGAGTTCGAAGAGATCTGTACCCGTGGCCTTGATCTTTCACCGACTAGCGAGCTTCTTATTGATGAAAGCTTACTAGGTTGGAAAGAGTACGAGATGGAAGTTGTTCGTGACAAAAATGACAACTGTATCATCGTATGTTCTATCGAGAACTTCGACCCAATGGGTGTTCACACAGGTGACTCAATCACTGTAGCACCAGCACAAACACTAACTGATAAAGAATACCAGCTAATGCGTAACGCATCGATGGCAGTTCTTCGTGAGATCGGTGTTGAAACAGGTGGTTCAAATGTACAGTTTGGTGTAAATCCAGATGATGGCCGTATGGTTATCATTGAGATGAACCCGCGTGTATCTCGTTCATCTGCACTTGCATCAAAAGCAACTGGTTTCCCAATTGCTAAAATCGCTGCAAAATTAGCAGTAGGTTACACGTTAGACGAGCTTCAAAACGACATCACAGGTGGCGCAACACCTGCATCTTTCGAGCCGTCAATTGACTACGTTGTAACTAAGATCCCTCGTTTCAATTTTGAAAAATTTGCAGGCTCTAACGACCGTCTAACGACTCAAATGAAGTCGGTAGGTGAAGTGATGGCAATCGGCCGTAACCAGCAAGAGTCACTTCAAAAAGCACTTCGTGGCTTAGAAGTTGGTGCAACGGGTTTGAACCCAGTTGTAGCACTAGATGACCCTAGCG
The DNA here is from genome assembly GCF_042848605.1 of Pseudoalteromonas sp. MTN2-4. Classification (NCBI taxonomy): domain Bacteria; kingdom Pseudomonadati; phylum Pseudomonadota; class Gammaproteobacteria; order Alteromonadales; family Pseudoalteromonadaceae; genus Pseudoalteromonas; species Pseudoalteromonas sp. MTN2-4. The sequence continues at coordinate 489,789 of NZ_BTGK01000001.1, read as the reverse complement.
CGAAAGAAAAAATCGTCCGTGAACTACGTGAGCCAGGCGCAGAGCGTATTTGGTACGTTGCTGATGCAATGCGTCATGGCATGAGCGTTGAAGATGTATTCGAGTTGACTAAGATTGACCGTTGGTACCTAGTGCAAATCGAAGACATTATCAAAGACGAAGCGAAAATCGTTGAAGGCGGCATGGCTGGCCTGAACAAAGATTTCTTACGCCGTTTGAAGCGTAAAGGTTTTGCTGATGCACGTATCGCAGAGCTACTTGGTGTAAGCGAGTCTGAAGTACGTAAGAAGCGTCATACGCTAGAAGTTCTTCCTGTATACAAGCGCGTAGATACGTGTGCGGCAGAATTTAGCTCAGACACAGCTTACATGTACTCATCATACGATGAAGAGTGTGAAGCGAACCCATCAGACAAAGACAAGATCATGGTTATCGGCGGTGGTCCTAACCGTATCGGTCAAGGCATCGAATTCGATTACTGTTGTGTACACGCAGCCCTTGCAATGCGTGAAGATGGTTACGAAACGATTATGGTTAACTGTAACCCTGAGACAGTTTCTACCGACTACGATACATCAGACCGTCTATTTTTCGAGCCTATCACGCTAGAAGACGTACTAGAAATCGTTCGTGTTGAAAAGCCAAAAGGCGTTATCGTGCAGTACGGTGGTCAAACACCACTTAAACTAGCCCGTGAACTTGAAGCGAACGGCGTGCCAATCATTGGTACTTCACCAGATGCAATCGACCGTGCAGAAGACCGTGAGCGCTTCCAGCAAATGGTTGAGCGTTTAGACCTTCTTCAGCCAGAGAATGCAACGGTTACTTCACTAGAAGAAGCAGTGGCTAAGTCTCAAGAAATCGGTTTCCCACTAGTTGTTCGTCCTTCATACGTACTGGGCGGTCGTGCGATGGAAATCGTATACGACGAAGACGATTTACGTCGTTACATGACTGAAGCGGTACAAGCGTCTAACGAAGCGCCAGTACTACTTGACCGTTTCCTAGATGACGCGATTGAAATCGACGTGGATGCTATCTGTGACGGTGAGCAAGTTATCATTGGTGGTATCATGGAGCACATCGAGCAAGCAGGTGTTCACTCAGGTGACTCAGCATGTTCACTTCCAGCTTACTCATTAAGCCCTGAAATCCAAGACCGCATGCGTGACCAAGTAACACGCATGGCGTTAGAGCTTGGCGTTGTGGGTCTAATGAATACTCAGTTTGCTGTTAAAGATGGCGAAGTATACCTAATCGAGGTTAACCCTCGTGCAGCGCGTACTGTACCATTTGTATCTAAGGCAACGGGTGTTGCACTGGCTAAAGTAGCTGCACGTTGTATGGCGGGTCAGTCACTTGCAAGCCAAGGCGTAACGAAAGAAATCATTCCACCTTACTACAGCGTAAAAGAAGTGGTACTTCCATTCGCTAAGTTCCCTGGCGTTGACCCAATGCGTGGTCCTGAAATGCGCTCAACAGGTGAAGTAATGGGTGTGGGTGACACATTCGCTGAAGCATTCGCTAAAGCACAGCTTGGTGCAGGTAACGTAATGCCACGTGGTGGTCGTGCGCTACTTTCAGTTCGTAACAGCGATAAGAAGCGTATCGTTGAGCTTGCTCGAACGATGCGTGAATTAGGCTTTGAACTAGACGCAACTGGCGGTACTGCGAAAGCATTAGAAGACGCAGGTATTGAAGCTCGTCGTGTAAACAAAGTATTTGAAGGTCGTCCTCATATTCTTGACCGTATAAAAAATGGTGAATATAGCTACATTGTAAACACGACTGAAGGTCGTCAAGCAATCGAAGACTCTAAAGTACTTCGTCGTGGTGCACTACAGGGCAAAGTGAACTACACAACAACGCTTAATGCTGCATTTGCTAACTGTAAAGCAAATTCTGCAGATGACCGTGCAACGGTTTCTTCAGTACAAGAGCTACACAAGCGCGTAAATTAATTGTCGAAGCATTGCCTAGTCTATGCATCGTGATATAGACTTAGCCAATTAATTGAAATATTAAAGCCCGGTTTTACCGGGCTTTTACTTCTGTACTTCTGGGAAAGAATGACAATGCAACAAACTCCGATGACAGTACGTGGTGAGCAACTACTACGTGAAGAGCTAAACGAATTAAAAACAGTTCGTCGTCCTAAAATCGTGGCTGACATTGCGGAAGCCCGTGAACACGGTGACTTAAAAGAAAACGCGGAATACCATGCTGCTCGTGAAGAGCAGGGTTTCTGTGAAGGTCGTATTCAAGAAATTGAAGCAAAACTGTCGACTGTACAAATTATTGACGTTACTAAGATGCAAAATAACGGCAAAGTTATTTTCGGCTCAACAGTGACAATCGTGAATTGTGATACAGACGAAGAGACAACATACAGAATTGTTGGTGATGATGAAGCAGACATCAAGAGCAATCTTATCTCGTTTAATTCACCGATTGCGCGTGGCTTAATTGGTAAAGAATTAGATGATGCAGTAACAATCAAAACACCAAACGGTGACGTTGAATTCGAAATTATTGAAGTAGAGTATATCTAACTTCAATGACTTCTTGCTCTGCATACTTTAAAAAGCCAAGCATTCGCTTGGTTTTTTTATGCCTGTAATACGGTGTAATTGCAAAATTTGCATGATGGATTAGGGTTTATATACCAACAAGGAGTGTTATTATGGTTGTAAATACCCGTCTTCAATTTGATTTGCATCACGCATTTTTTGATGCATTACTCGACAAAGTTTCAGCACTAATTTCTGTAAATTCTCTGACTCAATTCCATTATTGTGAGTTTAGAAAGCAACCTCAAGTGACACAACTACCTAGTCAGAGAGTGTTCTATGGCGGAAGGTTTTACAAAGCATGTGATGGCACTGATGCCTTTTATGAAGCGCTGCTGTTAAATGATAAAAATGAACATTGGTTTGCTTCACTTGATGAAATAAAGTCTTTTTTAAATCAGCATAATATGAATGCCACTTTTATTGAGCTTGCACCAAACCAAACGGTGATACCAAGTTTTCAAAAAACGAATATGAATTTAGTGACAGCTTCTTTGCTGTTGCAATGGTTTAACTTTGGTCCATTTGGTTTTCATATTGAATGGCTTAAAGAAATGCCGAACTATAATGGCAGTTATATTACTAGGTCATTACTTTATCTAGATAAAAGCTTATCTGAACAAGAATGGTTACTTGGTTATGGGCTACATTCGAACATAATGCCTATTTCAGGCAATCAGCCTGCAATACACCAAATCATGAACAGCTTAGACATATGCCGACCAATTTGTATTTTGGATGCACATTTACCGATAGCTTATATTAATGGCATCACAGCAGCTCTGGTTTTTAATGAGCTAAAAAAGAAAGGGGATTCACCCTATACAGATTTCACTACGTTTCAGAATCAATTAGATGAACAAGGAGGACTGTTTGATAAGCAATTGCTGTGGCTGATTGATATTCTCCCAGATGAGCAGTTACTTCGGCAAGTATCTCATTTACTCTCAACCATAGATGATACTTTATGTAAAAGTGAAGAAGCAGGGTTCAGCTTGATATTGGTGAATGACACACACATATTCTCTAGAGCGATTATTGATTATTACCAAGACAACTTATTGCCAGTAAAAATAGAAAGTGTTGAGCAGGCAACTAATAATGAAAACTATGAGGCTAAAATGGCCCCAGAGTACCCAATTGAGCCTTTATCTCCATTCAGAGAACTTTTCTCGGTGATGAAAGCTCAAGAATGGAATAAAGAACAACGGATCAGTATGCAAGCTTTTTGCACTGAGACTTCAGGGAGTGGAGGGGATTTTCAAAGTTACCTTGTTTTGAATGAGGACCCACTTAATGCCTATAAAGAGGATTTACTGTCAATTCAAATACTAGGCAAGACAGACACAATTGAAGGGGTCCTTTGACCCCGAAAAGCATATTAAAGCTACCAACTCCCTGTATTTTCCATGTCTACCCATGGCTGTTGAAGTGGTAGAGAATCACCTTTTTGTAATAGCTCGATAGAAATTCCATCAGGTGATCTAACAAATGCCATATGGCCGCAACGAGGTGGGCGATTTATTGTGACACCTGCATCCATGAGTTTTTGACAAAGCGCATAAATATTCTCAACTGCAAATGCTAAATGCCCGAAATTTCTGCCGCCTGTGTATTCTTCGGTATCCCAATTATAGGTTAGCTCAATTGTAGGGCTAAACGTTTGCTTAGCCGTTTCAAGCTGGCCGGGCGCCGCTAAATAAACTAACGTAAACCTGCCAGCTTCGCTGTCATAACGTTTCACTTCATGAAGGCCTAATAGATCACAGTAGAATGCGAGTGATGCGTCTAGGTCTTTAACGCGCACCATAGTATGTAAAAATTCCATCATTGCTCCTAATCAACTTTGTGACGGACCCCATTAAACGAATAAAGTCTCAGGTTGGTTTGAAAAATCAGTTAAATGTTCTAACTTAAATTAATTACGACGCGTAGCTTAACGGACTATACTTATCTAGGGTAGCCCAGATGAGTATGCAAGGGATATAAATGGCCAAATTAACCATTACCAGTGATAACAAAGTCATAGATAGCATGACTGATATTGTTGCATGCTTAAATACCAGTGACTCAATTCAGAGATTCCTACTTGACATCCATTGTATTTTACAAAAAGTGACTTACGCCGATAATTTCTATGTGGTGTTATTCAAAAATAATGGTGAGCTGTCTTTTCCGTACTTTCATGATGTCAAAGACGACATTCGGGCAGAAGATTTAGAAGATATTAAGTTTGAACAAATTAAAAAGACACTTACAGCCTATGCGTTAGAGCAAAAGACAATCTGTAACTTTACTGATGTAGAAATACAGCAGTTAATTGATGCTGGCACATTACAAGTGTTAGGCACAATTCCTCAACAGTGGCTTTGCTTTCCATTAAAAAATCGAAATCACTTTCTCGGCGCCTTCATAATTCAATCTTACCGTCGAAATGATGAATACTCTGGCGTTATTGTTGATGTACTTTACACCATTAGTCATGTCATCTCTTCTGCGCTAGATGCATTTAATAACCAACAAGCGTTGCTCGAAGCCAACCAAACCTTGCAAGATTACCAAGCTGAATTAGAAAAACATGTTGCAGCTAGAACCCAAGAGCTGCAGCAAAGCTTAGAAGACTTACAATATGAGGTTGAGAAAAGCGAAAAGCTACAATCACAACTAGAATATGAATCTCTGCATGACAACCTCACAAACTTGGCGAATCGGAAGTATCTATTCAAAGAGCTGTCACGATTAGCCTCAAAATCTGAACGAAACAAAATTGAAGTATATGTGTTGTACCTGGATTTAGATGACTTTAAGCCGATAAACGATAAGTTTGGTCATAAAAGTGGTGACTTGGTTTTAAGAACCGTTGCACAAAGGTTGACCAGTGAAGTGAGGGGGTATGACTTGGTTGCCAGAATTGGTGGTGATGAATTTGTGGTATTACTGATGGAGCCGTTACACTTTGGCGTGCTCGATCAGCTTTGTCAACGACTGTTACGCAGTATTCAACAGCCGATACAATTAGAGTCAGAGCAAGTGGTTAACTGTGGCTGTAGCATAGGTGTAGCAGGAAATTATACTCAACAATTTACTGCTGAAAATTTACTGCACCAAGCGGATCAGTCCTTGTATGCGGCTAAAAATAAAGGCAAAAACCAAGTTCACTTTGCTATGAGTCATGAGCAATAGGTTTAACTTGCTTTATCTTTTAGTTGCTTTAGGATCAAACTCAAACGTTTTTTAAATACCTTGATATGATCCTAAGACTGTTACTTCTATGTTGTTTACTCTCTCCAAGCCTAGCTAAGGCGATAGAGGTATTAGACCTTTATGAGAGTACGCTCTATATTGATGATAAAACGCGTTCCAGTCGCGTAGAAGCCAGTAAAGCGGCGCTTACCCATGTGATCAAAAAGCTCACAGGTAAGTCAGAAGTAGATTCTCACCCTTTAATCCGCCAAGCAATGCGCTCAATTTCTGACTATATGTTGAAGTATGAGTATCTAGAAACGCGTGATGGTGAACTACAGATCAAAGTAAAATTCGAAGCGCAAAAAGTCGAAGAGTTGGTTCAAGATGCAAATCTACCTTTATGGGGTAATAGGCGACCTAAGATTGCCATTTGGCTTGCGATTGAAGATGGTTTTCGTAGAGACTTCGTGACCCAAGAAAGCTACCCTCAGTTAGAGCGTCTTATTTATGATACAGCTCAGGATTGGGGAGTCCCTGTGGTTGTGCCATTGATGGATTTAGAAGATAGAAGCAAAGTGGGCATTGCAGAGGTCTGGGGTAACTTTTCAGAACCAGTTGAAATTGCGTCGATGCGTTATCAAGCCGAGCGGGTGATCACAGCAAGAATGTTCAAACCAGAAGCCAGCGATTTTTGGCAACTAGAGTGGCGTTATACCGACGCTGAATTATTTGAATCTAATCAGTTAGTCGGTGATAAGCAACAGGTGCTTATTCAAATGGTTAATAACTTCTCTGGTGCTTTGGTAAAGCAGTTTGCTATTGACCCAAATAAAACTTATGCATCGGCAAGTTCAGTTCTGACAGTCGATAAATTATCTGACTTTGTGACCATAGAGCAGGCGAGAAGGCAGCTTATTAGTATTAGTACTGTTGTTGAAGTGGATGTCATAGAGCGTACGAATGATGCGGTAAAGTTTTTAGTTGAACACACTTCAGATGTCACAGACCTAGTTAAAGCGATAAAACTCGAGCAAAGCTTTACGCCTTTTGTAGACCCAAGAGCATTTTATCAACTTGAAGACAGCCATAACCTTAAGTATTCATGGGTAGGCGAATAATGCAGTTAGAGCCAATGCAAATGGCTTTGCCAGTGACTTTACCTGATGATGAAACATTCAGTGCCTATTTTGGTGGGGAAGAGTCTCTCGAAGTAAATCACTTAAAGGCGACATTAGAGAATCGCAATGAAGATTTTCAATTTACTTATCTTTGTGGCTTAGCTGACTCAGGTAAGTCTCATTTACTTTATGCCACTTGTATTGCAGCACAAGAATTAGGCTTATCGACCATGTTGTTGAGCCTGAGAGAAGTGATAAGTTTTGGCCCTGAAGTACTCGATGGTTTAGAGTCTTTAGATGTACTGTGTATAGATGATGTGCACTTAGTTGCTGGTGTTGATGTGTGGGAAAAAGCGCTATTTAACTTTTTCAATCGTTTTAATGAAAAAGGTAAGTGTTTAGTGGTCACGGCAGACTTGTTGCCAGATATGCTACATATCAACTTACCTGATTTAGAGTCTCGTTTGAAGTGGGGCACAACTTTCCAAATTCGCTCAATGAGTGATGATGATAAAGCGGAAGCATTAGTTAAACGCGCTAACATGCGCGGCCTTGAGTTAACCGACGAATGTGCGCGTTTTTTACTGACTAGACTAAGTCGTGATATGCGCGCTTTACTCGATATTTTAGACAGACTCGATCATGCATCCATGGCTGCACAAAGAAAACTCACAATTCCTTTCATAAAAGCCACTTTAAAACTGTAGAAGGGCTAGAATCCAGCCCTTGCTTTCAGTTATCATTGTCGATTAATAAACAGCAAATTACCTCAATAAAGATCAGGTAGAAAATGAACTTAGAGAATATCTTAGCCGAAGCGCTTGAAGCCGTTTCGAGCGCGAGCGAAATTGCGCATCTAGAAGATGTACGCGTAAAATACCTTGGTAAAAAAGGCGAGATCACAGGTCTTTTAAAGACTTTAGGTAAATTAGCACCAGAAGAGCGTAAAGACGCAGGTGCTGTGATCAACAAAGCCAAAACGCAAGTACAAGACGCAATTAACGAAAAGAGAGAAGCATTGGTTGCTGCTGAGCTTGAAAAGAAACTCGCTGCAGAAACAATTGATGTGACTTTACCAGGTCGTGTAATGCCGACAGGGGGCATTCACCCAGTAACTCGTACAATTGAAAGAATTGAAACTTTCTTTGGCGAGTTAGGTTTTGCTGTTAAATCTGGTCCTGAAGTTGAAGACGACTTCCACAACTTTGATGCACTGAATATTCCTGAGCATCACCCTGCACGAGCTGATCACGATACTTTCTATTTTAACCCTAAGTTGGTTTTACGTACGCAAACAAGTGGTGTGCAGATCCGTACTATGGAAACTGAACAGCCGCCACTACGTATTATCTCTCCAGGCCGTGTTTACCGTAACGATTACGACCAAACACATACGCCAATGTTCCACCAAGTTGAAGGCCTAATGGTTGATACTGATGTGAGCTTTACTGAACTGAAAGGTATTTTGCACGACTTCCTTCGCAACTTCTTTGAAGAAGATATGGAAATCCGTTTCCGTCCATCTTACTTCCCGTTCACAGAGCCTTCTGCTGAAGTAGACGTAAAAGGTAAAAACGGTAAATGGTTAGAAGTATTAGGCTGCGGTATGGTGCATCCAAACGTACTAAAATCTGTTGGCATTGACCCAGAAAAATACACAGGCTTTGCATTCGGCATGGGCGTTGAGCGTTTAACTATGCTTCGCTACGGTGTGAACGACTTACGTGCGTTCTTCGAAAATGACATGAAATTCCTAAACCAATTCAGATAAGAGCGGAAGAAATATGAAATTTAGTGAAAAGTGGTTACGTGAGTGGGTAAATCCAGCTATCGATACCGAGGCTCTTTCTGAACAACTTTCAATGGCTGGCCTTGAAGTTGATGGCGTAGACGCTGTCGCTGGTGACTTCAGTGGCGTTGTAATTGGTGAAGTGGTTGAATGTGGTCAACACCCAGATGCTGACAAATTACGCGTAACAAAAATCAATGTAGGTGAAGATGAGCTGTTAGACATAGTGTGTGGTGCAGCAAACTGTCGTCAAGGTCTAAAAGTTGCAGTTGCTAAAGTTGGCGCGGTATTACCGGGCGACTTCAAAATTAAAAAGGCAAAGCTTCGTGGCCAACCTTCTCACGGCATGTTATGTGCGTTTGAAGAGCTAGGCATGGCTGAAAGCTCAGATGGTATTTTAGAACTACCAGCAGACGCACCAATTGGTCAATGTATTCGTGAATACTTTAACCTTGATGACGTGACAATCGACGTTGACCTAACAGCGAACCGCAGTGACTGTCTAGGTATTAAAGGTCTTGCACGTGAAGTTGGTGTATTGAACAGCCAAGATGTAACAGAAGTTGCGATCGCAGCTGTTGAGCCAACTATTGAAGACACGATTAATATTGAGCTAGTAAACAGCCAAGCTTGTCCTCGTTACTTAGGCCGTATCATTAAAGGTATTAACCTTGAAGCGACAACTCCGCTTTGGATGGTAGAAAAGCTTCGTCGTTCAGGCGTACGTTCAATCGATCCAGTTGTTGACGTAACAAACTATGTGTTACTTGAGCTTGGTCACCCAATGCATGCATTTGATTTAGCAGCTATTGAAGGTGGTATTCAGGTTCGTAACGCAAACGAAAATGAAGAGCTTGTGTTACTTGATGGTAATACGGCAAAACTTAATCCTTCAACTTTACTTATCGCTGATAACAACAAAGCGCTAGCAATGGCGGGTATTTTTGGCGGCGAAGGTTCAGGCGTTAAAGAAGGCACGCAAGACATCTTACTTGAGAGCGCTTTCTTCGCTCCACTGGCGATTGCAGGTCAAGCACGTAGCTATGGTTTACACACAGATGCATCACACCGCTACGAGCGTGGCGTTGACCCTAAGCTTCAACACGATGCTATGGAACGTGCAACAGCACTTCTACTTGAGATTGTAGGTGGTGAAGCAGGTCCAGTTGTTGAAGCAGTATCTGAAGCAGATCTTCCAGTTGAGAAGTCAGTAACATTACGTCGCGAGCGTTTAGATCGCGTGATTGGCTATCACATTGAAGATGCTAAGGTAACAGACATTCTAACTCGCTTAGGTTTAACAGTTGAATTTGCAAACGACACTTGGAATGCACAAGTGCCAAGCTACCGTTTCGATATTAGCATCGAAGAAGACCTAATCGAAGAAGTGGCGCGTGTATTTGGTTATAACAATATTCCAAATGTAGCACCGACAGCTGCGCTTAAGATGACAACGCACCAAGAAGCTAAACTTCCAGTTGCTAAATTCAGAAATGAGCTGGTTGCACGTGGCTACCAAGAAGCGATTACTTACAGTTTCGTTGACCCTAAAGTACAGCAGCAACTTCACCCACAAAGCGATGCGTTAGTATTACCGCACCCAATTTCGATTGAAATGTCGGCAATGCGTGTAAGTTTACTGACAGGTTTAATCAATACAGTTGTATATAACCAAAACCGTCAGCAATCACGTTTACGTTTCTTTGAACATGGCTTAAAGTTCTTAAAAGATGAAACTGCAGAAAATGGTGTGAGCCAAATCGCGGTTCTAGGCGGTATCATTTACGGTAATACCCATAACGAGCATTGGTCAATTGAGTCTAAGCCAGTTGATTTCTTTGATGCTAAAGGCGATGTAGAAGCGCTTATTGCTTTAACAAATGACGAAAGTCGTTTTTCGTTTAAAGCTGAAACAAATGATGGCCTTCACCCAGGTCAATCAGCGTCGATTTACCTTGATGACAAGAAAGTTGGTTTTATTGGTGCTGTACACCCTCAGCTTCAAAAGTCTCTTGGTTTAAACAATGCGGCGTTTGTATTTGAAATTGAAGCAGATACATTAGTTGCTCGTAAGCTGCCAGAAGCGGTTAGCGTGTCAAAATTCCCATCAAATCGCAGAGATATTGCTATTTTAGTTGCGGATGACGTAAAAATAGGCGATATTTTAAATAGCATTGAGAAAGTTGGCGGAAATCAATTAGTTGACCTAAACTTATTCGATGTGTACAAGGGCAAAGGTATTGAGCCGGGCTTTAAGAGCCTAGCGATTGCTCTTACATTGCAAGCAGCTGATAAAACGCTCGAAGAGAATGATATCAATACGCTTGTAGAAAACGTGGTGGCAGAACTTGCCAACAAATTTAATGCATCGTTGAGGGACTAGATATGGCGCTTACTAAAGCAGACATAGCTGAACACCTATTTGAAAAATTGGGGATGAACAAAAAGGATGCCAAAGACATAGTTGAAGCGTTTTTTGAAGAAATCCGCTCAGCGCTGGAAAAAGGAGAGCAGGTAAAGCTTTCTGGTTTTGGCAACTTTGATCTAAGAGACAAGAAAGAGAGACCAGGACGTAATCCTAAAACTGGAGAAGATATTCCAATCTCTGCGCGTCGTGTTGTAACTTTCCGCCCAGGGCAGAAGTTGAAGACACGTGTAGAAGTGGGAACAAGCAAAGAATAGCTGATCTAGTCTCACCTGATTTATAAAGAAAACCCTAGCGTAAGCTAGGGTTTTTTATTTTCTGGCGCTTTATTTTGAATAGAAGCTAGAAGCTAGAAGCTAGAAGCTAAAACGCAAAGTAAAGTAAAACGTATTAAGAGTTGCTTGTTATGAGTGGGACTAAAATTCAGGCATAAAAAAACGCCTCATTAAGAGGCGTTTTTATATTTTTGATAAATTAATCAATCAGGTCTTCAACACCAACGATCAACCAAGGTGCATCACCTTGAGTCTGGCGCTCTAAGTGCCAAATCTCATGAATTGGCTCTTCTTGATTGTCACCAAGGTCACGGTATTTACCTTTAAACATAATGCTCACTTCCCAAACATGTGGGTGCGTGTCTGCACGAACAAGCTGTGCATCAACAAACATTACTTCAGTTGCAACACTGTCATGTTGTTCACGCTCAGCTTTAAATTCTTCAACTAATGCTGGGCTTAGGTACTCAGACATTTTGTTGTAGTCTTTGTCATTCCACGCTTGTTGTACTGTGTGGTAGTGGTCACGTGCGCCTTGTAAAAAGCCGTTAACATCAAAATCTTTAGGCAGGTTAAATGGCACATCATTTTGCTGTCCGAAACCACCTGAAGACTGAAGAGGCTGCTGCGATTGGAATTGCTGTGGCTGCTGTTGGAATTGTTGCTGCTGACCAAACTGAGGGCCACCTGCCATTTGTGGCTGCTGGCGCTTTGCCATCATGCCTTTGATCAGCTTGAAAATAACAAATGCGGCAATCGCTAGTAGGATCATTTCTAAGAACTGGAAGCCTTCAAAATCATCACCCATCATGGCTGCAATTAAACCACCTGCTAATAAACCACCAAGTACACCGGCCATAATGCCTTTTTTACTTGATTTACCAGCTGTTTTCGCAGGAAGGCTTTTTGTATCAACTTGTTGTTTCTGCTGAGTAGTTGAAGTGCTGTGCGTTTTTCCTGATTTCTTTTTACCGAACTTCTTACGTGCTTCAGCATCGAAGCTAGTTGCGAATAAAAGTGAGATCAGTGAAAAAATAACGAGAAAGTTTTTCATACTATTCCTATTAAACTGAAATTTTGTTTAGTTTAAATAATGAATAGTTAAAGTTAAATAAAATTTTATAAAAAAGTGCTTAAAGACAGTTTTAATCGAACTAAATGTCAGCAAATATGGAATTTAGTAACACTCAGTGATCCCCATATCGACGATCCGATCTGTTTCACCACTGTTGTTGAATTGATATAGGCTTTTATTGATGTCGCCCAGCAATGTTCGCCAGCGAGAAGATTGCTTGCTCAATGCAAAATAGAGGTTATTGTACTGAAGCGAATGGGTTTCACGTTCTATATTCCTTAACAGGGTCGCTTTTTCTGGTCGTGGCAGTTCAGAGTAACTGACGGTAAATTTAAGCACTTTGGGGTCGCCAATGATGAGGTCAACACGTTTGCCAACTAATAGTTTGACCAATTGTAAGTCGTCGACAGCTTCAATTATAGTAAACTCATTGTTGTCCATCATGGCATCAAACTCTGGGGTATTTTGATACCCTCTGACAACTCCAATTTTTTGCCCTTTAAGTGACAGTAAGTTTCCGGTAAACCTATCAGCATCGCCTTTGCGTTTTAAAAAGCCAATCTCCCCGCCGGGGAAGGGGTTTGAAAGCGCGAGAAGTTCTCGCCTAGTTTTGCCCTCAACAGTGTCTGAAGGGGCTGAGTCTTCAATGTAGTACTCTGGCATGAGAATATCAGCTTTGCCGAGCTCAGCAGCTCTTACAGCCCTTGCCCAAGGTAAAAACTCAACATAAACGCTATACCCTTGTTCTACCAGCAAAGCCACTGTGAATTGGTACACCCAACCTTTATTGCACAATTGGCTACCAATATAAGGCGGCCAGTCAAGTGTTACGATGTGAACAGGTTCAGAGTCATTAGCATTAAATAACAAGCCATTTTTGTATGTTTTGCCTTGAACAACTTGATAGATGTTATCTTTGAAGTAGCCAACATTCATGCCGGCAACAGCATTGGCGCTAAAAAGGAGAAGTATAAAAATAAATAGTCGCATGAAGGCGTTAGTTTGATAAAAACTTAACTCTAAGTTTAGGAAGCCCAGATGAAAACGCAAAGGCAAAAACGAAGAAAGCCGACAATTGTCGGCTTTCTTATGTGTCAAAAAGTCAGTAATTGAATTACTGAACTAATTCTTGATCGCTGAATTTGTCTGCAAATAGAGGGCTTGATAGGTAACGCTCTGTTGCACTTGGTAAAATAACAACAATGTTTTTATCAGCGTTCTCAGGCTTCTCAGCAAGGCGTTTAGCTGCAACAACAGCAGCACCTGAAGAAATACCCACTAGGATACCTTCATCACGCATTAGCTGGTGTGCCATTTCAATTGCATCTTCATTTGAAACTAGCTCAGTACCATCAACAAGTTCTAGGTCAAGGTTACCTGGGATGAAACCCGCACCGATACCTTGGATTTTATGAGGGCCTGGCTTAACTTCTTCACCTGCAAGTGTTTGCGTGATAACTGGAGAATCAACAGGCTCAACCGCGATGGCTTTTACATCAAGGCCTTTCTCTTGCTTAAGGTAACGTGTAGTACCAGAAATAGTACCACCCGTACCAACACCAGCAACGAAGAAGTCAACTTTACCTTCCATCGCTTCAAAAATCTCAGGGCCAGTTGTTTCGAAGTGAATTTTCGGGTTAGCCGGGTTCTCGAATTGCTGAAGTAATACGTATTTTTCTGGATCGCTCGCTAGGATCTCATTCGCTTTTTCGATAGCGCCTTTCATACCTTTAGCGCCTTCAGTCAGAACTAGGTTAGCACCTAGCGCTTTTAGTAGCTTACGACGCTCAAGGCTCATTGTATTTGGCATAGTTAGCGTTAGTTTATAACCACGAGATGCAGCAACAAACGCAAGTGCGATACCTGTGTTACCTGAAGTTGGTTCGATGATTTCTTTGCCTTCAGTTAAAGTGCCTGCTTTTTCAGCTTCCCAGATCATTGAAGCACCGATACGGCACTTAACACTGAAACTTGGGTTACGAGCTTCAACTTTAGCGAAAACGTTACCACCAGTTACACGGTTTAATTTAACGATCGGAGTATTGCCAATAGTTAGGCTATTATCTGCAAAGATTTTAGACATTGTGTTCTCTTTCATGATCTAGATTTAATTAGTGTTCACTTTACTGAGGTCGGACAAAAACAGAAGGAAAGATTGGCTATAAGATATATCAAATATGCTTATAGCCGAAAAGTATAAAAAGTTTGTTTTATATGCTTTACATTACATTAACCAAGCATAGCTAAATTTCATAAAGAAAGTCTTTGAATCCTTTGTAATTTCTTCTAGTTCATCGTCTTGATAGCCTCTATCAGAGAAGCCAGCGAAGAACACAGTTTGAGGGTTTAACTTATAAGAATAAAGCAGCTGCGTGCTTAACTCTTTATAAGTAGCATCAACTGAATCATTGTTCATACTCGGGTTGCGATCAATGTCTCTTTTAATCACTGCCAGTCTTAAATAGCTGTTTAAATTAAACTGATAGGTCATTCGTACATCAGTCAAATTAGCAGTGAATACGTCTGCGCCCTCTGCTTTTAGTGTTTGATAAGTGTGTCTGAAGCGCAGTTCAAAATGCTTACCTAAATTGAGGTTAATGACAGGACGTACTCTGAACTGGTCACCTAGACGGTTGTTAGCAAGGTCGACTTTATTTCCCGTGCTAATATTAAGGCTGGTAAACACACCAGATATAGGCTTCATCTCCATGTAGATCCAGAGGTTGTTTTCGGTAAACAAATCTGTGTTTCCGTCAATGGCAAGGCTTGCTTCGTTATCTCTAAGGCCTGTACGTTTTCTATGTTCTACACCTGTATTAATACGGCTTTGCAGTGGACCATTGATAGAGAAGTTAGTTTGTACTTCTTTCTCTAACAACTCATCATTGTCGTTATGTGTAATGTCCCAATCAGTGTACCAATTTGCACGGTTCCACCAAGTATTCTCATCGCCATACCAACGATACTCGTAGCCAGCTAAAAACTTATTGAAGTCGATTTGCGACATAAAACCTAAATCAGAGCGCAGACCTCTATCTCGGTACTGATAGCTGGTGAAAGCACGCCAATGCTTTTCGTTATGCTCATAATTTAATAAGTAACCCATACCTTTAGTATCTTCTTCATTAAGCACACGCAAAGTGCTTTCATTTAAATCACAGTCTGAGTCTCTGTCGCATTCTGGCTGAGATGGCTTTTGACAGTCACCTTGTTCACCATTACACAATTTATCAACAAAAGCTTGCGTATAGTCGGTATCAGAAAGCAACACCTGTGCTTTAAAAATATCGTTATTGGTAAGCTTATACTTGCTGTCTAAGCTAATCACTTGGTTACTGTAACCCTCGCTTTGTCTTGCCGTTGTTGTCGTACCAATGGATAACGAATTATTAAAGTCATAGCGGTATCTTAATGCTAAATTCTCGCTTTTTTGGTCAAATGAAACAACGCGCGAGCCTAAGTTACCTGGGATCATTACATTTAGTTTTTCATCGTTAGCAATGAAAGCACCAACAGTATGGCCTTGCTTATTACTGGTAAATTTCACCCCATAATCAGGCGCAGCAATATTACGAGTATGAATAAGGTTTAAGTGAGACGAAAAATAGTCGGCGTTATCTAAGAAAAAAGAGCGTTTTTCAGGGAAGAATAAGCTAAAGCTATTATTTACACTTAACTGGCCAGTGTCCGCTTCAACTTGAGAAAAATCAGGATTCAGAGTGGTGTTAAGTGTCATATCTGGGCTGATAGCCCATTTTACATCTAAGCTTGGCTCGACATTATCCTCATCAATCCATTCTCCAGTTTCATTCCCATTGATATCTCGAGTTTGTTGTTTACTTGCAACTAGTGATGGAATAAGCGCAAAATTGTTGCCTTGTTTTGCTTGCTCAAAGCCGGTGTACTCAGGCATTTGGCAGATCCAACAGTTGTTGGCATGTTCAATCTGCATACTCGAAATACGAAGACGTTGATCTCGTGGGTAGAACCTTAAAAACTCCATTGCCATGGTTTTTGTGTCTATACTGTCATCAAAGTTCAAAACTCTTAAAGGAATTTCAACTTCCACGTAATAGCCACCCTCATGGATAGTGCCAGCGCTATCCCAAATACCATTCCAAGAGCTGTTTTCGCTTTTCGTTAGTTCATTTTCGATAGAGTCTTGTTGCACACCGAGCGGATTGATAAATAATTGATAAGCACTCAAGCTATTGTTGAAAGAATCAATTTTGATACCAACTAGATCATCGTTCCATGCACTGTCACGGTCTCGATAGAAGGCGCGGATAAGTTCAGGGTTTGGATCTTTTGCATCGAAAGCAATGAATAATGAGGTACCATTTTCAAATACGTAAGCCGTTGTTTCAATTGGACTCGCAATGTTTTCTTGCGGCCATGTAACATTGTTAATGGTTATTTTTTTAGCTTGTTGCCAAACGGCTTCGTCAAGTTTGCCATCTATTTCAGCCTTAGCGTTAATAAAAGGCAGTGATTCAGAAGCAATTGATTGACTAGAAGCAGCGAGAAATGCTGCACTGATAATAGGCAGAGAAGTTTTTAACATTATTGCGGTAATTTATAGCACCAGAAATTAGCATAAATTAAATAGCACTCTAGGTTTGTTAACAACGCATAATCGTTGGAGGCACCTTTTTTTAAGTTAAGTGTCTCGACACATCCACTTTATAGTGATTCTGATGAAGAATAACGAATTTATAACAAATCCTCTGTAAAACATGTTAAAACGGCACATCGTTTTTATCAGGGATAATTTATGTCGTTAATTTTGAAGTTACTTGCCGGTATTGCCGCAGGTATTGTGGTGGGCTCATATCTACCTTTACCGCTAGTAGAGCTACTTTACACATTTAAAGTGATTGTCGGTCAATTAATTAGTTTTACCATTCCTTTAATTATCTTGTTTTTCATAGCCTCAGGTATCGCAGGTTTACCTAAAGGTGCAGGACATCTTTTAGGTAAAACAGTGGGCTTTGCTTATGGCTCTACTATTTTAGCGGGCACCTTAGCTTTCTTGTTGGTAAACGCATTTGTGCCATTTTTCGAGGGCACAACGACTTACCAAGCCGTTCAGGCAACTGAACTAAAAAGCTTTATTAACATTGAAATTCCACCTTTGATGGGCGTAATGACTGCATTGGCAGCTGCATTCATATTTGGTATTGGTATTAGTCAACTAGCATTGAAAGACCTACAGAATGTAGTTGATCAAGGCCGTGATGTCATTGATGCTTTGCTAGCGAAAGTGATTATTCCAGCTCTTCCTTTTTACATTGCGGGTGTATTCGCTGAAATGGCGGTTGCAGGCACAGTGGCTGATACTTTAAGCACGTTTGGTATTGTTTTAGTTGCAGCAGTTGTGATGCACTGGCTGTGGTTATCTGTTTTGTTTATTGGTTCGGGTATTTTGTTAAAACGCAGCCCCATTGAATTAGTCAAAAACATGTTACCAGCTTACTTTACTGCGGTAGGTACTATGTCTAGTGCGGCGACAATTCCTGTATCTTTACGAGCCAGTAAGGCCAATGGCGTAAAAGATGAAGTTGCTAACTTCTCTGTGCCTTTATGTGCAACTATTCACCTTTCTGGCTCAACGATTACGATCGTGACTTGTGCGATGGCGGTGATGTTATTGTCACCCGAGATGTCAATGCCAAGCATTACCAGTATTTTGCCATTTATCTTTATGTTAGGTGTGGTGATGATCGCAGCGCCTGGTGCGCCGGGAGGAGCGGTAATGTCGGCTCTGGGTTTACTGACTTCAATGCTTGGTTTCTCAGAGGGGGCTGTTGCGCTTATGATTGCACTGTACCTTGCACAAGATAGCTTTGGTACGGCTTGTAATGTTACCGGCGATGGTGTGATTGCCTTATGGGTAAATAAGTTCTCAGAGCAGAGTAAATAATCTAACAATTATTTGTTTTTGAACACTAAAAGGTCAGGAGTCAAATTCTGGCCTTTTTTGGTTCTTTAGTATGGTTTTTTAACTAATACAAAAGTTTAATCGTTATTTTTTACATAATTATGTGTTAACCTCGAATTGCTATTTTTAGTGATTGCGATTACCAAATTTTCTGTGAGGGTGTGCCATTGATTAATGTGTTATTAGTTGATGATCATGAGTTAGTTAGAACCGGCATCAAACGAATTCTCGATGATGTTCGTGGCTTTAAAGTCATCGGCGAAGCTAAAACGGGTGAAGAGGCAGTTAAATTCTGTCGTGACAATAACCCTGATATTGTATTAATGGACATGAATATGCCGGGGATTGGCGGTCTTGAGGCGACGAAAAAGATTTGTCGATACAACCCTGATATTAAGGTAATTGTATTAACGGTTCATTGTGAAGATCCGTTCCCAAGCAAAGTGATGCAAGTGGGTGCACAGGGCTACTTAACGAAAGGTACGGGCTCTGACGAAATGATCAATGCGATCCGTGCAGTAAATTCAGGGCAGCGGTATATTGCGCCTGAAATTGCACAGCAAATTGCGCTTGCGCAGTTTAGTGGTCGTAATGATGAGAACCCATTTCAGTCTTTGTCTGAGCGTGAACTGCAAATCATGCTGATGATCACCAAAGGCGAAAAAGCCCAAGATATTGCAGACAGACTTAACTTGAGTTCGAAAACAGTGAACAGCTATCGTTATCGAATGTTTGAAAAATTAAATGTTGGCGGTGATGTAGAGCTGACACATTTGGCCATTCGCCATAAAATGATCGATATAGACACATCAAACTAATCATTTTTAATGGCAGTATTTGATTCAAAAGCCTTTTTAAAAACATTATCTACAGAACCTGGTGTTTATCGTATGTACGATGCGCAGCATCAGGTTATTTATGTTGGTAAGGCGAAAAATTTAAAAAAACGTGTTTCGAGTTACTTTCGTAGCAACATTCCCGACGCTAAAACCCGAGTACTGGTAAGTAACATTGCCAATATAGAGGTAACGCTCACCAATACTGAAACCGAAGCACTACTTCTCGAAAATAATCTCATTAAACAGTATCAACCTAGATACAACATCTTGTTAAGAGACGACAAGTCCTATCCTTATATTTTCTTAAGTGGCCATAAGCACCCAAGGTTGGCTTTTCACCGAGGTAGTCGAAAACAAAAAGGGGATTATTTCGGACCATATCCTAGTAGCGCTGCGGTGTCTGAAAGTTTGCGCTTGATGCAAAAGATTTTCCCTGTTCGTCAATGTGAAGACGCGTATTATCGAGCCCGCAGTCGTCCCTGTCTGCAATACCAATTAAAGCGTTGTTCAGCGCCTTGTGTTGGTAAAGTCTCTGATGGTGAATACAAAGAGCAGGTTGAACTGGTAAAACAGTTTTTATCAGGCAAATCACATCAAGTTATCGCGACCTTAGTTGAAAAAATGGAACAGGCCAGCATGGCCTTGAACTTTGAGCTCGCGGCAAAAGTCCGAGATCAAATTGCGATTTTAAGACAAATGCAAGAACAGCAGTTTGTGGCCGGTAACCTAGGCGAAATAGACATAATTGGTTTCCAGCAGCAAAACGGCATTTGTGCCATTCATTTATTAATGGTGCGAGACCACAAAGTACTAGGGAGCAAGACCTACTTCCCTAAAGTGCCTAAAGACTCGCAACAAGACGAAATCGTCACTTCATTTATTGGGCAATATTATGTAGGCGCGGGCACGCAACGACAGATCCCAAAAGAAATAGTGTTGCCTTTTGAATTACAAGATCAAAACGAACTCATCAATGCGCTATCGCAACTGGCCGATAAAAAAGTAGAGTTAAAGGCTTCTGTTCGCTCTGAACGTGCGCAATATCTCGCACTTGCAAATAAAAATGCACTCAACAGCATTGTGGTAAAACAAAACGCGCAAGATTCGATTACTAAACGCTATGCGTTATTAAAAGAAGCACTACAGCTGAGCGATATCAACCGCATGGAATGTTTCGATATCAGTCATACCATGGGTGAAAACACCATAGCTTCATGTGTGGTATTTGATGGCAGTGGACCAAATAATAAAGAATATCGCCGCTACAACGTTACGGGGATCACACCTGGTGATGACTATGCGGCAATGGCATTTGCTTTGAATAAACGTTATGGCAAGTTAAAAGATGAAGAAAAAATTCCAGACGTTATTTTTATAGACGGTGGTAAAGGGCAGCTTAATAAAGCAGAAGCATTTTTTGAAGATTGGCCGCACAGCAAAATGCCATTATTAGTTGGTGTTGCGAAAGGTACGAGCAGAAAGCCCGGACTTGAGACTTTACTAATAGATGGTGGCAGACGAACCGTAAATTTGGATTCTGATTCACCTGCTTTACATTTAATTCAGCACATACGTGACGAATCACACCGTTTTGCCATAGCTGGACACAGAAACAAACGGCAAAAACAACGAACTCAATCTCTGTTAGAAGAAATAGAAGGAGTAGGGCAGAAACGCCGACAAGCCTTGTTAAAATACTTAGGTGGTATGCAAGGTGTAAAATCGGCTACTATAGCGCAGTTAAATCAAGTGCCTGGGATCAGCCAAGATATGGCTGAAAAGATATTTAATCATTTGCATGACAAAGCCTAATTGATCATGCAACACTATAAAAAAAGATACACAAAGTAGTTATGTGGAATATTCCTAATACCTTAACAACATTTAGATTGTTACTTATCCCTGTTTTTGCAGTGGTGTTTTATTTGCCTTACTCATGGGCTTTTTTTGCTGCCGCCTTTATTTTCTGGCTAGCATCGGTAACCGATATTCTTGATGGCTACTTGGCACGAAAACTCGATCAATCAACGCCTTTTGGTGCGTTTTTAGATCCAGTTGCAGATAAAGTTATGGTCAGTGTGGCTCTCGTTGTTTTAGCCACTCACTATCAAAACATCTTTATTACTTTGGCTTCGCTTATCATTATAAGCCGCGAAATTGTGATATCTGCACTGAGAGAATGGATGGCCGAGCAAGGCAAGCGTGGCAATGTAGCAGTGAGTAATATGGGTAAGTTTAAAACTGCTGCACAAATGTTAGCCATTATTGGTTTGATTTGGCAATATGCGCCTTGGATGACTATGTTAAGTTATGTCCTTTTGGCAATTGCAACACTACTAACAGTGACCTCAATGCTGGCATATTTGAATGCGGCAAAGTCTGAATTGATTAAATCTTGATATTTTACGGCTATATAGGCAGCAGTTTAGATAAAAATTGAGCAAACGATTAAAAACATTCATTTTTTATATTGACGCATTATTAAAGATCTGTAGAATGCGTCCGTGTTGAGAGGGCAGTATGCCTCAAAACGATAAAAGAAGTGAGTGAATCACTTACTTTGGAATGCGAGTATAGCTCAGCTGGTAGAGCGCGACCTTGCCAAGGTCGAGGTCACGAGTTCGAACCTCGTTACTCGCTCCAATCTTTTATACGTCGGCGGAATGGCAGAGTGGCCATGCAGCGGATTGCAAATCCGTCTACCTCGGTTCGACTCCGGGTTCCGCCTCCATTTCTCAACACTCCACATGCGTAAGCAGCCCGATGCCCGGGTGGTGGAATTGGTAGACACAAGGGATTTAAAATCCCTCGTCAGTAATGACGTGCCGGTTCAAGTCCGGCCCCGGGCACCATTGGTTTTAGAATCAATTGATGCGAGTATAACTCAGCTGATAAAACGTAAAGGCGCGACCTTTATTTCTTTCAGTCGGATTAAAAAGCAACATGGAATGCGAGTATAGCTCAGCTGGTAGAGCGCGACCTTGCCAAGGTCGAGGTCACGAGTTCGAACCTCGTTACTCGCTCCAAATTGGTTTTATATGTAACGCAAAACCCGATGCCCGGGTGGTGGAATTGGTAGACACAAGGGATTTAAAATCCCTCGTCAGTAATGACGTGCCGGTTCAAGTCCGGCCCCGGGCACCATTGATTTTAGAATCAATTTGATGCGAGTATAGCTCAGCTGGTAGAGCGCGACCTTGCCAAGGTCGAGGTCACGAGTTCGAACCTCGTTACTCGCTCCAAATTGGTTTTAATGTTAAAGATTTATGGAACGCGAGTATAGCTCAGCTGGTAGAGCGCGACCTTGCCAAGGTCGAGGTCACGAGTTCGAACCTCGTTACTCGCTCCAACTTATCTTTAACTTAAAAATGTTAAACGGAACGCGAGTATAGCTCAGCTGGTAGAGCGCGACCTTGCCAAGGTCGAGGTCACGAGTTCGAACCTCGTTACTCGCTCCAAATTAACATTTACTCTAAATAATTTAACGCGAGTATAGCTCAGCTGGTAGAGCGCGACCTTGCCAAGGTCGAGGTCACGAGTTCGAACCTCGTTACTCGCTCCAATTTATTTGGAACATTTAGGCGGAATGGCAGAGTGGCCATGCAGCGGATTGCAAATCCGTCTACCTCGGTTCGACTCCGGGTTCCGCCTCCATTATCGAAAGATAACTCTCCACATGCGAAAGCAGCCCGATGCCCGGGTGGTGGAATTGGTAGACACAAGGGATTTAAAATCCCTCGTCAGTAATGACGTGCCGGTTCAAGTCCGGCCCCGGGCACCATTTATTCTCTCAAAGCTTTTCTTTTTAATTCTTATAAAAACTATTATTTTCAAATTTTCTAACTTAATCTCTATCGCATTTTAGACAATAAAAAAGGCGCTTAACGCACCTTTTAAAACTTATTCAAAGTTATCAATTATTCGGCATCAGCCATAATGCCCCAACCATCACCATAGCCTTCATGTGAATTGGCAATGCTTTCTAGGTATTGTTCAGTTTGGCTTAACAGCTGATGATCTGGCACCATTTCAACCGTTGTTACAACTTCCCATACACCTGTGTCTTTACACTTTTGTAGTTCGGTCTTTGGCGCAAGCTCATCTTCAGTAATTGCCTTAGCAAAAGACTCAGCTTGATCTTTTTGTTCAAATAAAATGAAAAAGTCGACCATGTGCATTTGGTTTAAATTAATGCCTTCAGCAGCCATTTCAGCTAATAATTGGCCGTTATCGTCATCAGGAAATTGCATAGTTTTACCCAGTATTTTTAACTGAGTGTATTGTCGGTGAAATTAGCAAAAATAAAAAGCTTTAAAGCGAGATTTATTGTTCATCTATTGTTGATTTGAAATATGCTACACTGGCGGTTCTGCTTAGGAGGGAAGTATTTGAAACTGTTTGCGATTGTTGTTATTTGTTGGTGTTTAACTTTTTCTTTATCAACACAGGCTGAGGCGCAATGGCAAGTTGAGGCCATTGAATTTGGCGAAATGCCCGATGAGTTGAGTAAAAATATCAATGGCACGTTAAAACCGTTACTCAATCAGCCTTTTTCACAGTCGTTAGAAAACAAATTACTTTCTCAGACCGAGCGAGCTTTACAGGCGCTTGGTTATTACCAAGCAAATATTACCTTATCACGTGTAGAGCAAAGCAGTACCCTCAAAATCGATGCAGAGATTGGCGAACCTATTCGTTGGAAATCGATCCAAATTGAAATAAAAGGCGAGGCCAATAAAGACTCATTTTTGCAAAAAGTATTGTCTGGCATTCCTATTAAAGCCAATGATATCGTTAATCATGACAATTATGAGCAGACAAAAACTGTTCTTGAATCAAACCTGATCTCGAAAGGGTATTTTGATTTTAAATGGCTTAGTCATCGCCTAGAAATTCATAAACAAAAAAACTTTGCAGCAGCTAAGCTAAAACTAGACTCGGGCAATCGTTATCGTTTCGGCAAAATTGAAGTGAGCAGGCAAAGTCTGGCAAAAAAATATATTCAATCACTCGCACCATTTGATGAAAACACCTTATACGATGAAACTTTACTGTCTGAATATAACCTAGCACTCAATAAGACACCGTATTTCAGCGCCATTAAAGTGTATCCACAGTTACAAAATCGCAAGAATAATCTAGTGCCTATTCGCATTGAAGTGGTCGATAAGCCCGCCAATACGTTTGAAGTGGGGGGCGGTTTTAGTACCGAGATAGGGGCAAAAGCACGATTTAAATGGTCAAAGCCTTGGATCACCGAAGATGGCCACTTTTTTGATGGCAATTTATTTGTTGCTGAGAAACAACAGCGTGTCACAGGCAGTTATAGTGTTCCCGTGAGTAACCCTAACGATGATTTATGGCGAGTGACATCCGGTTATGCCCTCGAAGATGAATTGACAGAGGGGGTTAATAGTAAAATTTGGAATTTACAGCTGCAACGACAATGGTTAACTAGCAGTAATTGGGTACGCACCGCTTTCTTAAAAAGAGAGCATGAAACCACAACACAAGATGGCGAAACCGATAAAACAGAGATGTTAATTCCAGGTATTAGCTATGCTAAAAAGCAAGCGATAGGTGGTGTCACGCCTTCTTGGGGGCAACAAACCTTGATCTCGTTAGAGTTTGCCAGCGATGATTTAATTTCTTCCACAACTTTGTTTAAAGCACACTGGGAACAAGCATGGCTGAGAAAGTTTGCACTTAAGCATTGGTTTATTGCCCGGCTAGATGCGGGTGCCATTGTCACTGACGACATTAACGAGGTGCCATTTAACTTACGATTTTTTGCCGGGGGCGATCAGAGTATTCGAGGTTTTGCCTATCAATCTGTCGCGCCTTATGAAAAGGGCAAAATTGTCGGTGGTAAATACCTTGCAACGGCTTCGGTAGAATATAACTATCAATTTATGCCAAATTGGCGACTGGCTTTATTTGTTGATTCGGGCACTGCAACAAATGACTTCTCAGAGTCATGGGCCGTGGGTGCGGGTTTTGGTTTTCGCTATATTACACCTGTAGGGCCTATTCGGTTAGATCACGCTTGGGGGCTCAGTAAAGAAAGTAAAAGCACACGTCTAAGTATTATTATTGGGCCGGAGATTTAATGCGCTTACACCCTATAACAAAAAGAATTTTAAATATTGGTTTAGGCACGCTGGTTTTTTTATTTTGCTTAGTGTTTACCAGTGTTGGACATCAAAGCCTTTTATGGGTTTTGAATAAGTCGGTCGATGGCTTAAATATTAAACTCGAGCAAGGTCGTTTACTCGCAGGTGAAAGACTCGATATCACTTGGCGCAGCGAAGGGCTAAATTTATCACTGAGCAATTTTAGGCCGCAGCTCAATTGGTTTACTTGTGCCACAGTGTGTGTAGAAATAACCGCTGACATAATAGATGTAAAACTTGCTAACTCGCCTACAGATAAAGCCATTGAAGAAATTGCAGTAGAAACAAAAACAGAGCAAAGCGAAGAGCTAGAAACTGGCTTTGCATTACCTTTGAATGTCGCCATCGCTAAGTTAAATGTGGCTAATATCAAGTTTCAGCAAGGCGACTTGAACGTTCAAATATCGGACATAAAATCATCAGCTCAATTAATCGACGCTGCAGCAAGGTTACATGAGACTTCAATAAAGCGCATTCATATTATTGATAAAAGAGAAAAAGAACAAGAAAGCCAAGAGCTTACTGAGTTGGCGGCCTTGCCAGTTATTGTTTTGCCAGACGGCCTCGATGTTCGAGTATCACAACTAGCTCTGGGGTCTTTTGAGTACGAAACGCCAACAGGATCGCAACACATTAAACGCTTTAATATCGCGGCAAAGATCACCTCTCAACAACTTGAGTGGCAAAATTTGTACTTAGAATATCAGCAGTTCGTTTTGCGCAGTTTTGGCGAGCTGAGAGCCGAAGCAATCAAGCAGCCGTTAGTGTCAATTAAATCAATTACTACGCTGACAACAGAAGAAGAACTCGTATGGTTACATTTAAGTGGCAAATTTTCAGATTTAAATATTGATTTAAAGGCCGAAGGTCAACATCAGGTTGCCTTGTTAGGTAATCTAAATCTTAACCAAACAAACTGGCCGTTTGATGTATCGGCACAGGTCTCAAATCTTCCTTTTTCATACGAAATTCGCGGACAAGACTATAATGCCTTGTTGGAACAGGCTCGAGTTGAGCTCAAAGGTAATGCCGATAATTATCAGTTGAAACTTGATATCATGGCTAAACAAAAAGAGCTCACAGAGCTCAGTGCAAAAGTGTCGGGAAAAGGCAGTTTAACGGCAATTTCAGAGCTTGCTGGTCGTTTGAACGCGTCAGAAGGCAGTGCCAATTTGACCGGTAAACTATCGTGGGCCGAAGGCGTTGACGCGCAATTACGCTTAGTGATGGACGCATTACCGTTGTTTTTTATCGACCAGCAGTCGGTGTTAAACGGCTCAATGAGTGTGTTGGCTAAGCAGAAAACCGAGGGGTGGCAAATCGATATCCCCGATGTTGATGTCGATGGCAAACTTTCAGAGCTTCCTTTAGCACTCGATGCTAGTTTTAGACTGAACGAACAGCTGTTTGGTCAAGTCGATAAGCTAAAAATGCAGCTCGGTTCGAGTAATTTGCAGTTATCGGGCTCACTACAACAAGAGCTAGATTTATCTGGACGCTTTGCAATTGCACATAACAACTTCTCACAAAAAGCGAAAGCGTTGCTGCCTTTTGATGTTGATGCGCAAGGTGAGTTACAGATTAGAGGTGACCATCACCAACCTAAAATCAGCTTTAACTCTGTTATCTCAAAGTTCGAAAATAACGACATTAGCCTCAAAGGGGGTAAGCTCGATGCCAGCGTTGATTTCGCCAATAATTGGCATACAGAGACCTTATTATCCATTGAGCTACTCGCGGTCCCAGAACATCAACTTAATCATATCGAGTTGCGTTTCACGGGCGATCAAACTTCACACCGCGCTCAGTTATCAAGTCTTGGAGATGTGCACGCAGAGCTAGATATTCTAGGTGGTTTAAACGCTCAAATCTGGCAGGGCGAAATCGCATCAGGGCGAATTATTTATAAGCAATTTGAGACAAGTTTAAAGCATCATTCAAAGCTGCAATATGCCAGTGCGCTGCAATGGCAAACCGGTAAAATATGTGGTGAGCTAAATCAGTCACCTTGGTGCTTGCAAGGCGAGCAAAAAGGCAAGCAAGGGCAATTTTATATCAATATCCAAGACTTTGGATTAGCATCACTACAAGCCTATTTGCCTGAACAACTTAAACTAGATGGTAAAACCAGCATCAATTCAGCACTGTCATGGCAAGATAAAAAGCTCAATGCGGTCAATGCAAAAGCGACTTTGCAAAATGTTGCTGTCGCCCTCAGCGAAGCTAATTCTAAAGCCGATAGCGATGTTCAAAGTGAGCCCATAGTTCCGATTGAACAACTCGAAATTAATTTTAGTGGTGACAGCCAAGCTATTTTAGGGCGCTGGCAACTCGCCTCGTCGCTATTAGGGGATGTGTCTGGTGAAGTGACTGCACAAGTGCAAGACAATCAATTACATTCACCAACTGCCAAAGTTGAACTACATGCACTGGCTTTAAAGCCAATTGGCGAATTAGCAAATCGCTTTTTACCGCAACCAATTAATTTAGACGGGCAGTTATCTTCAAAACTGGCCTTATCGGGTGATATTAAACACCCTAATGTTATCGGGGAAATAAATTTAACGTCATTTGGTATTCAACAAGCTGCACTGCCAGTCAGTTTTATCGACTCTTCTCTAAAACTCGGTTTGAATGGTCAAACAGCCAGTTTAAATGGTGTGTTAAATACAAATGAAAAGGGTGTATTGAATCTTGATGGTAAGCTCGACTGGCAACAGCAATTAAGTGCTGAAGCAGTTGTGTCTGGCGAGGAAATAAGAGTCAGCCCACAACAAGGTATGAGCTTCTCCATCTCTCCAGGCTTATCTTTAAAGTTTAAAGATACACATTTGTCGCTAACGGGGCACGTCGATATACCACAAGGTCGCATTA
This sequence comes from Pseudoalteromonas sp. MTN2-4, assembly GCF_042848605.1. Lineage (NCBI taxonomy): Bacteria > Pseudomonadati > Pseudomonadota > Gammaproteobacteria > Alteromonadales > Pseudoalteromonadaceae > Pseudoalteromonas > Pseudoalteromonas sp. MTN2-4. Next base: position 461,524 of record NZ_BTGK01000001.1, on the reverse strand, counting down.
AAATTTCGCAACTGCCTGAACAAGTGACTACGGTTTCTGATGATCAGGTTATTGTTGACGCACAAGTTCAAGAGCAGGAGAGTCTTCCTTTTACTTATACACTTGATTTAGATGTCGCGCTAAAAGATGATTTTAGAGTGTATGCATTCGGCCTTGATAGCTATGTATTTGGCCAGATAAGTTTAGATAAAACCCCTGATACTCCTTTACTTGCCAGTGGTGAGTTTGGCTTGCGAGAAGGCGTTTATCAAGCGCTAGGTCAAGACTTACTTATTCAACAGGGTCAGATTGGTTTTAGTGGACCGTTATCGCGCCCTTATTTGAATGTAAAAGCAATACGTAACCCTGAAGCAACTGCCGATGATGTTATTGCAGGTATAGAATTAACAGGAAGTGCGAGTAACCCAAGTTTAAACATATTCTCACAACCAGCCATGGACCAAGCTCATGCGTTATCGTATTTATTAAACGGTCAACCACTCGATAAAAGTGAGAATAATAACAATGCCTTATTGTCTCAAATGCTGCTCGCGCAGAGTATTAACTTTAGTGAAAGCTTTATTAATAAAGCGGGTAAAAAAATCGGCATCGAAGATGTCAGCGTCAGCGCTAAAGGCAGTGGTGATGACACGCAGGTCGAGTTATCAGGCTACATTACACCTAGTGTACAAGTAAGCTATCGCGTAGGAGTATTTGAAGCCATGAATGAAATTGCCATTCGTTACAGGGTCTTCACAAAATTATATATTGAAGCAACAAGTGGTTTATACGATAGTATAGACCTGCTATATCAATTTGACTGGGATCCTGAATGAAGTCTTGGATTATTGCCCTGTGTTTAAATACTTGTTTTTGCTTTTCGGCCTGTGCTGAAGAGACGGTACGAATAACCGCAGGAGCTGATCCTTATGTCATTGCATTGTTGAAGCATACCCTAAGCTATCAAAAAGAAATACACACGCTAGACTTTGTAGAAAATATTCCGACTCAAAACCGTGCGATCCGTTTATTGGGTGATAAAAATGGTATTGATGTCTTCTGGTCTGTGACATCAGATGAGAGAGAGAAACAAGCTTTGGCTGTTAGGATCCCTATTGTTAAAGGCGTACTTGGTTATCGTCTTGGGATAATCAAAAAGTCTCGCTTAGACTATTTTTCAAAGTTAAAAACTGATGGTGAACTCAGAGGCTTAAGGTATGGCCTGAGAGCAGATTGGCCAGATACGGTTATTTTCAAAGACAATGATTTTAACGTTTTAGAGTATTCTCAAGAAAATTCAGGCTATGAATTACTTGAAGCCTCACGCATAGATGTATTGCCTATCGATGCCCTATATGCCAACGATATTACTAATATGACAGATTTAACAATCGATCCGGCACATGTTTTCTATTACCCTTCAGCAGTTTACTTCTTCGTTAATAAAAACAATAAAGCATTATATCAAAAGCTTAAGTCTGGCTTAGATAAAGCCATCGAAGACGGTTCGTTTGACACTTTATTTAATCACTATTTCGAAAGCGAGTTGGCAGAATTAGCGTTAGAAAAACGACAAAAAATTACCCTCGTAAATACTTTACTCCCTGCCAGCGCACCCATTCATACAAAAAAATACTGGTATAACAATAATCAAGGAAAATAAACAAATGCTCTTACGCGCTTTTGGCCTAACTGCTTGTGTCTTGCTCGCAGGTTGCAGCAGCACGCAAAATACTGAATCGGCACCGAATAAATCTGAAGTTCGCTCACCAAGTACCATTATTAGCTCTGCATCTGCCGATGTATGGCAGCAAGTAAACAACAACGATGTGTTAAGAATTGATTTACCATCAGGCCGCGTTTACGTACAACTTAATCCACAACTCGCACCGGGGCATGTTGATAATATTAAAAAACTCGCGCGAGAAGGCTTTTATGATGGCTTAAACGTGTACCGTTTTGTTGAAAGCTTTGTGGCACAAGGCGGCGATCAATCCGGTGAAAAGCAACCAACACAAGGCAGTAAAGGCATTTCGGGTGAGATGTTTTTAACCACAGAAAGCCCGCTTGAGATCACTCCACTCAATGCGATTGACGGCTATGCCGATAAAACCGGCTTTTTGAATGGCTTTGCAGTGGCGCAAAATAGCGATGGCAAAAAGACTTGGATGACCCACTGTACGGGCACATTCGCGATGGCGCGCGGCAACGAAATCGACAGTGGCGGCACAGAGTTTTATATCACTTTAGCGCCACAGCGTTATCTTGATAAAAACACTACTGTATTTGGTCGAGTGCTAGAAGGCATGGAGCATGCTCAGCGTTTATTACGTACACCAGTAGAAGGACAGCCGTTTAACCCAATCAGCCAAGTGCGTGTGTTAAGTGATATTGCGGGTGAAGATAACAGTGCTTTCACGGTGTTTGATACCAGCTCAGAAGATTTTAAAGAGTTGATTGAATCTCGTAAAAACCGCCCAAGCGACTGGTTTATCGATAAGCCAAATCATACAGACGTTTGCTCGGTGTCTATCCCGACCAAACGCCTGAATTAAAAGTGATTAACCTGAACTTTGGTTAAGAGATTTACGAATACCTTGATAATCAGAGGTAACGCTTTTCTAAGTCTGCAGCCGGAGACTTTTAGGGATAACAAGGCGAATTTACGCGTCAATAGCTGGCCTATTGCAAGTGAATTCAACAATGTTAGCGTTAAAAGTAGCCGCTGGAGATAGATTTATTATCCAGAGTCCAGGTTAATTATTTACTGACGGTTTGTACGAATGTGATAAGCCGTCTTATCGTTTTCGCTGCTGCGGTAAGGGTTAATGTCTAAACCGCCACGTCTTGTGTAGCGTGCATATACTTCTAACTTGCTCGGCTTTAATTCACGCATTAAGTCACAGTAAATTCGCTCCACACACTGCTCATGAAACTCATTGTGATCTCTAAAAGAAATAAGATACTTAAGCAGTGATTCTTTGCACACAGGCTTGCCCGTGTAACTCACCACAATACTTGCCCAATCAGGCTGAGAGGTAATTAAGCAGTTTGACTTAAGTAGGTGGCTATGGAGTGTCTCAGTGACTTCATTGCCATCTTGTACCACGATTAAGCCTTCTTGCGGGCTGTAGGTATCAACCTCAATATCAAGCTCATCAATGCACTCGCCCGGCATGGCCGTGAATGGAATACAGGCATAGTCTTCAGCTTTGAATAACGTCACTGCGACGTCAGTCTGTGCTGCTTTGCTTAAATCATTGGTCAAAATAGTTTGTACTTCTGCAAAGCTGGCAAACTTAGTTTGGTTAAAACTATTTAAATACAGCTTGAACGACTTAGACTCAATAATGTGCGAGCTTTGGCATGGGAACACAAACGTTGCCACGGCTACTTGTGGTTTACCTTTGGCGTTTAGCCAAGATAATTCATAGCCTGTCCAAGTGTCTTCCCCTTTAAATGGCAAGTTCTGCTCATCAACCGCGATTTGGTCACGGTTTAGCTTTCTTGCAATCGGGAATAATAAACTTGCATCGTATTGTGATGCGTATTCAGTCGTTTTACCTAATACTGACGCTTTCAGCTCAGGTGCATTGTTGTAATCTGTCATGTTTCACCAATAGTGGTTACAATGGCGCGTATTATAGCGTATCGCACACAGGTTAACAGTATGACAATAAAGCCGCTTTTATCAGAGCTTCACGACAGGTTTCAATCTCACTACCAGCAACAACATGGCACTTTACCTTGCATGTATCATGACGCTGACTGGCCAAGTCCATGTGAAGTTGGAGAAGTGCTCAGCGAGCAACAAATTCAGTGGCAAGCCGTCCCACAGCCATCAAAAAATAGCCTAAATGATTTAGCAAACGCGTTAGAGTGCACTTTTCCCGAGGCGTTGAATGAGTTCTACAGCAGCTTTTATGCGGGCAATATCATTGGCAACGTAGAAGGCCACCAAATCGAGTTATTACAAGCGTGGAATGAAGATGACTTTGTGCGTTTACAGCAAAACATCACAGGTCATGTATTGATGAAGCGCAAACTCAAACAATCTGATACGGTTTTTATTGGGTTAACCGAGCAAGATGACTTGTTGATCACCATTGAACTTGAAACGGACAAGGTTTGGTTAGAATATGTCGGAAAAAGACCACATCATGTTCTGGCTGATAGCTTAGAAGTATTTTTGCAAGCGGTTGAGTTTTAATATTCATGTGATTGTCTCTAGTATGTCATGGTATGTCGTTTACAGAGCGTCTATGTATGTTGAGTTCATTAACCGGTACTTTATACAATTTGGCGTATAAGAATTGGTGAGGGGTAAAGGTGTTAAGAGAATTAGAATCAATCGTATTTGGGCATATATTTTTTTGCTTCATAGATTATTCATGGGACTTTGAGGACGAAGAGCTTCAATATGGCTGGTTGAGAACAGGGATTTATCATTATTTGGATCGTCTTGACTCTCAATATAAACAAGGAAAGTTTACAAAAAGTGATGTTAAAGATGCCCTTGTTAATGCTTTTAAACAAGATGACTATACATGGTGGCTAATGAATAGTTATGAAAATTCAGATGTACAAGCTTGGGAAGATCAAAATCAGCCCAATGAAGGTATGCAGTTTGTTGCTGCTTGTGCTTGGTTAGAGCATTTTGGCCTTATAAATATGCAAGATGATGATAAAAACTGGGATACAATAGACTTATACATTGAAAAGTATTATCACCCAGTATTTTTAAAGTTATTTGTTAAAAAGTTTGTTTGGGATGTGATGTTTCCAAATCAAGTGCTACCTAACTATACAGAACCTAAATCAGGTGATGTTAGGTCATTAGATTATCCGTTTGATATTGATTTTTGCGACCTAGTAGCGAGTTAACCCATTAAATAAAAAGCACCTGCACCACAAAAGTGGCAATCCATGAATCAACAAAAGAATATTTATAACTACGACGGTGCTAAAGGCACTTTTTATATCATGTCTATACTCTCGATTAAGCAAGGCAGTTAATGGTGAGTAATCATATTGGTCATATATCCAATTCTGAATTATATAGTTATTCCGTTTCGTGAAGAATTAGGGCCAGGATTATGTGATTTAGATGACTTTGTTCGTTTACAGCAAAATATTACAGGTCATGTATTGATGAAACACAAACTCAAACATGCAGATACAGTGTTTATCGGTTTAACTGAGCAAGATGATTTGTTGATCACCGTTAAACTAGAGACTGGTAAAGTCTGGCTAGAGTATGTAGGCAAAAGGCCACATCATGTTTTAGCTGATAGTCTAGAAGAGTTTCTAAGTGTAGTGGCGTTTTAATATTAAAGATGCTTTGACAAGCCAAGTATTAACTACATTGATAATACCAAAAAAAGGTATATCATACTGAATTAAAAGGATTATAGCAGCGTTTATCATGATGGCTGTTTTATGGTTGGTAAAAATGAAAAAAATAATTTGTTCACTTCTTTTAACATTATCTTTCGTATCATTAATAGCTAATGCTAATACTTTTAAATTAGATCGAAATAGAGTGGTTTTAGAGCAAGATGTACGAAGAGGGGAAGTCAGAATCTACAATACTTCAGACGTAGTACAAAGCTTCAAAGTTACTCTGATTGACATGATTATGACGCCAGAAGGAGGACTGAGAGTTGTTGATGATTATGAATATTCTGCTAAACAATTTTTACGAGTTGGGCCTCGTATAGCAAAAGATGTGCTTCCAAATCAATATCAAAAAATTAGGCTTGTTAAAAAGAATAACATTCCTGATGGAGAGTTTAGAGCTCATCTACTGGTTGAATCATTAAGTAAAACGCCAATTGATGATCAGGGCGCAGTAGTCGTTACCGCTAATTTTAAGATTGTTATTCCTATTTTTGTGAAAAATACGAATGAAGTAACTCATATGCAAGTTGGTGATGTTTCGTACCATTTACCAGACTCTGATATGTCAGTTTACTTAAATAGATTAGGTAAAGGACATACAAGCGGAAACTTGGTAGTAAGGGATAAACAGGAAAAAGAGTTATATAGGATCAATCAAATTAGCCTTTATCCAGAATTAAAGAGTAGAGAAGTACTCGTGCCTATTAAGTTTGCTAGTGTCAAAAATAAGTCATTAAAAATTCAGGTTGAAGATGTTGAAAGTAAAGAAGTACTAAGTGAAAAAGTGATTCATCTTTGAGATTGATTAGAGATGATTAGTTATATGTACTTATTGCCATTACTTGCAATTAATAATTCGGGGCTTGAACGTGCAAAGTCGATTTTACAAGCTTCGAATCAGCAAATAGCACCTGTCAGTGTCAATATAGTGTCACCTATGGTATTCCCAACTCTTTATCAGACTGCTGCAACGAAAGAGGGAGCATTTTGTAAAGCTAACGGTAAAAAGAATAAAAGAAACGCAAAACGCTCTTTATGTCCTAAAATGAAAGGTTATTCAGCAGAGTTTGAAATATCAGGAAAACCAAAGACTTATGTTAGTATTCAGTTAGATGCCGATGAATATAAACAGGGTCTAAAATTTTCAATAGATAGCAAAACAACTAAACTAGAACAAAGAGTTAGAATTAAAAAAGATGGTTTTGGCACATTCTTTGCTGGAGGTGTTATAACGCTGCAAGATACACAAGCAACAAGCTCTGGTGAATATGCTTTTAGCTTGTATGTTACAGCGCTATATCAATAAACTCTTAAAGGACATAATAATGTTAAAAAAACTTTCAGCACTCGCAATTATTGGTTTCACTGCTTTTTCTGCTAATTCAGCCACATATCAAGTTAATGTTGTTTTAAACGTAGAGCGTTCTCCACTTCAGATTACACAATCACAAAGTATGGTCTTTAATGAGCTGCTAGTTAATGAAGCTTCACGAAATGGCTATGTGTGTAATGCAACCGATTTTGAGCCGGCGAATTCATTAAGTAAGAACCTTTGCTCAGGTGCATGGAGTGGTAAAAGTGCACGCTTTACAGTTTCAGGAACACCTCGTGCAGCGATTAGTTATACATTTACGGGTGAAGACCAAGTTAAGGATGGTCTGAAGTTTTCTGTTATTGGTTCAGGTGTGACTAGAACGGTGGCATTGGATACAAACGGTGAAATCACTGTCAGCTCTAATGGAGCAATTGAGTTAGTAGATAAAGATATTGCTATCAATGCGCCTGGTACAAAAACGTTCAGCTATGATTTTGTTGCCGCTTATCAATAAAAACACCTTCAAGATAGGCTCTTGAAAAAAGAGCCTTTTGTATGAAACATCTTATTTTATTCTTTTTTTTAATCCTTTCTTATTTTCCAGTTTCTGCATCTGAATTTGAGGCAGACTACTTATTTGTTGATCTATATCTTGATGGTCAATTGTTTCCTGAAGGTGCTGAATTAATAACTTTCGATTACGAAAATTACTTTATTTCTTTATTTTCTTTTAACTTAATTATGCAAAGTGATATTCGTTGGAGTCGACAAGAAAATAAATTACATGGCAGTTTATGGGATGCTCCTTTGAGTTACACATTGAACTTTGAAATTAAGGAGAATGAAGGCGAATTTTTAATTCCAATAAGTGATTTGAAGCTTTTAGGAATAGAGCCTGACTTTAAAGAGCAACAACAACTCATAAATTTTGATACCAAAGGAAGGCATCCATCTGTTGAGAAAATGCAGAGAGAAAAGCGTAAAGAAATAATTTCTCTTATGGCTAGAAAGCAAGCCAATAGTCTAGAGGTTACTTCTGATTATCAAGCAATTTCAGTACCTTATGTTGATGTTCAGATTTCAGGGAATTTTTTAGATAATCAAATTAATCATTCAATTTATTCAAATTTATCGCAAGATCTTGCTTGGCATCAGGCTAAAGTTTCTTTCAATAAATCGAAAGGTAGCGGCATAAATGGGCAAGCAATATTAGAACGAAATACTTCAAACATACATAGTTATCAATTAGGTGATTTACAGTCTTTATCAGGTAACCTAATTGACACTCAAGGCAGAGGGTTAGGTTTTCAATTTGGAGATTTGTCAGCCCAGAATAACAATCAACTTAAAATCGAGGGCTTTGCAGAAGTTGGGAGTGAAATTGAACTTTATAAAGATAAAGTATTATTTGATTTGATTGTTGTCGGAGAGGACGGCTTTTATAAGTTCAAGCCAATTGAAACATTTTCTTCTAAATCTTCATACTACCTAATCATTCAACACCCTGATGGAAGGCGCGAGAAAAAATTGATCGACTCTAACAGTAAGTTGCGTGGTGAATTAGGTTCATGGCAGTCTTCAATTAAGTTTTTTGACAGTAGCAAAGGTCTGATTTACAAGCCATATTCATTCTCTCAAGAAGAGCGTTATTTTAACCCTGAAATTAGGTATATATGGAGTGAAAACTCAACTTTAGGGCTTGGTTATGAATCTAGCCATAAGGTTAATAATACTCAAAAAGTGGTTTACTCAAGTTACAATTACTCAACCGCACCCGATAAAACGTCTTGGGGTATAAAGTTAGGCGGGAGTGATAAAGTGTTTTATGAAATGAAGTGGCGAACGCCTTTCGGTAATAACTCTGAACATTTATTTGCTTTCATTAGCCAACAAAAATATAACCAACAAAGTAAGGAGCGAGTTCACAGTGTTTCTTACGACTATGCTATCGATAAAATACAGCTAAACTCATCCATTGGGTTAACTGAAGTGTCAGATGAAAGTTTTTTATCAAAATCCATTGGAGTAAATTACTACTTTAATCAAATGAGCTTATCAGCAAATTTTGACATGATTGATGGGGATTATGACAGAGAAGAGCTTTATTCTTTCGTGAGTAGTTATTCAAGTAATTGGGGACGATTCAAAGCAATTTGGAGGAAGGCTAGCAGTTATTATTCACACGAAGAATTGTCAGTTGGATACTCAAAAATGTATGAAGGTTTCTATCTATCTGCTCAACAATTAATTCCGTTGTATAACCGAAAGAGAAGAACGTCATTAAGTGTTTCAAAAAACTTTTCATTTGCCTCGGTCGCGTTAAATGCCAGTCACTCAGAACTGCAAGGTTTACAGGTCGGCTTATCAATGTCTTTTTCATTTTATGGTAATAAACCTTTAGAGACATTATCCAGTAAAGGCGGAAGAAATAGTGGCTCTTTGCTCATCAAAGCATTTAATGATTTAAATAATGATAAAATTTATAGCTTAAACGAACCTACACTAGACGATGTGAGTGTAACTCTTCAAGGGAGCCCATTTACAGAGTTAAGTTTAGATAATGGTAAGAGGCTATTGCATGTTCCAGCAGGTCGTAAATTAAAATTGGAAGTGGAGCACTATGAAGACGACAATTATTTATTAAAGCCTGAGTTCGGCTTTGTAGAAACTACATTGCACCCAGGTTCAGATGTGACAATTGACATTCCTTTCCATATTGAATTCGAATTAGAAGGATTAATTAAAGCTTTTAATTCAAAGGGAGTAGAGTTAGAAAGGGCTGGCAGAGTGCCGATAGAGTTAAAACTAAAGTACGGTGATAAGATTAATACTTATTACACTGAGCCTGATGGATTTTTGTATTTTGATGGAGTCAAGCCTGGGAAATATATATTAAGTATACCGAAAGACTATCTCCTGCAACGAAACTTAAAGTGTGAGCCTTGCCAAATAGAGATTGAACTCAACGCAAATACAGAGCAGTTTGTATTACTTGAAGACATTAATTTGTATCAAGTGAACTAATTTTATAAGTAAAAAGTTAGTTCACTCAATTATATCGCACTAGTAATATCCAGAGTCTGCACATTTAACTGTGATTTATTATTGTTGATTCTGAGCTACTGAAAATCCCAAGAGATATTCGACACCAGTTCACAGCTGTCACAGCGAAAATCAAATAAACCAAACCAAGGCTCGTCTAACTTCCAATCACCGCCACAGCTTGGGCATTTACGCGTTTGCTCTGCTGCCAAGCTCTCACCGCCTACGCGATATAAATAGTAATACACCGGTTTTTTGGTGAGATAACGAATACGCTTAGACAAATCCATACCGCGGCGGAATAAATCACTTTCGGTGCTAGAGATCTCTTCTAACGCCGCAAATTCACAGCGCGTGGCCCCGTTGATCTGGATCTGATCGCATGCCTGCCAATCCTCTTGCCACTTAATTAAAGCCTTGTAATCGCCATTTGCAATGGCAGGAATTTTATAAAGTGGCACAGGCTGAAAGTCATCGCCGCAATAAAGCGGGCTGCATGTATGCACATAGGTGGTATATAAGATATAAGAAGACGGAGCGTCGCATAAGTCGGCGCCATTGGCATGAATATCCTGACCGATCACCTTTACTTTCGGTGCTAACAAGCCTGCATCTTGTAAAAGCTCAATGGCTTTTTTTACAAACGGGCTGTGATTAAGTGGGTGGAGCGCATCTTCAAGCGGGCACATAACACGGGTTATAAAGTAGCCGTCTTTTAATACAGTCGGAAATTCATCCCCGATGATCTGTCCGTTAAAACGTAGGGCATTCACCACGCGATTAATGGCACGCTCTGCGTCATCTAGGGTGGTGTCTTGGTAACAATCAAAAGTTAAATCTACAACGAACATAATTAGTTATCTTTTTCTAATAGCGCGAGTAAGCGGTCAAGTTTTTGTTCAATGCGGTCAAGCTGACTTTGTTCTGCGGCTTTGGTTTTTGGGGCTGCTGCAGGCTGAGTGTTGATGCAATTTGGATCATTTTTGTAGGCGGTCAACCCAGCAATAACCAAAGGCATAGGCACTGGCTCTGATAATTTAGATTTAGTTAAAGCAACAGTGGGTGTTTTGTTTTCAGCGATTAAGGCTGCAATAGCAGAATGAACGGCGGGGTGCATGCGTTTTACTCAACAAAATAAAACGCATTCTAGCATAAATCTGCAAAGCGCATAGCTGAGCTCGTAACCATGCTAAACGGTTTGTTTTGCACAATGCACTGTGATCGATTCGTTCTTTCTATACTTATGTTAACAACGAGAGACAAGATATTACTGACTAGTGTTAGCATGTCTTTTTGCTTAAAAAACACTCAGCAACTATAGTTGACGAAGTTTTCTAGTAAAAATTAGGTAACAGGAACAATAATGAAAATAGTAGAAGCAGATCAACTGAGCCTAAAGTATTTGGAGCCGGAAGAAATAAACATTGCAGCAAGCCTGCTTTTTCAAGCTTATCAGAGTGATGAATTATTAAAGCAAGTGTTAAATGCAGACTCTGATGACGACTTTGCTAAAAAGTTACGCGCACTTATTCGCGAAGAGTTACAGACTTTTTCGCAAAGTGGTCAAGCCATGTTAGGCGCGTTTATAGACAAACAACTTGTTGGTGTTGCGTGTGCAATCGCGACCAATGGACCTTTGTCTGCACAACGTTTTTGGCATTGGCGTTTAAAACTCATGCTCAGCGCAGGGTACGTTCAAACCAAGCAATTGGTTGCTAAAGAGCAAGCGATTAGAGCGGCCTTAGAGCAATATGGCGAGTGCTTTTATTTATCATTAATTGCCATTCATCCTAACGCACAAGGGCAAGGTCTTGGTCATTATCTATTAAACGGGGTGGAGCAACTTCACCTAGCCGAAGAAGAGATAACTGGTGTGGCAGTATTCATTACACAAACAGCACAAAAAGCCTTCTTCTTAAAACACCAATATGAGGTGATTGAGCAAATGACCTTCGGCGAAGTGTCTGGGGAGCTGATGTACAAAAAATTAGATTCGGACGGATCGGAAAGTTAGCTGTGAGATATATCCTACATGGTTGTGGGTTTTGGTGTTTTAAACACTTCACTTTTTCTGTGATTTTCTTTTAAGTGACTGAAAAATAAGATATATTTTAATTTTAAAATAATATGACAATAAATAAATTGCTGTAAGTCGCTTTTGCACTCGGCAAATTACCGTAAACTTAATCATGTCAGGAAGACAAAGGGATAGGAAAAACGGAATAAGCACAAGGTTATGGATAGGTGCTAGGGCAAGAAGCTCAACAGGATACTCAGGATGAGGTGTAACGGAGTTGCACACAGGAATAGGATACACACAGGAGTGTGAGGACAGCCCAAAGATGGGTGAAGCGGAAACTAGGATGGTTTAAGGTGTTAGGATAACACCTAGGATGAGGATGGAGTACAGGGTGTACTAGGAGCGCATAGGGTTTGCGAAGTGGATTTAGGATATTAGGAACACAGGACGTGTATAGGATTTTAAACGGATTTTTGGTTGTCGATGGAAGATAACCATTCAGCGGAAGATAAATCAGGATATAGGCTTTGGAAGCTTTCATGGATGTTGTCAACTTTAGGCGCGACATATGTTGCGCCTTAGTTCTTTCTGGCGTTTGGTTTTTCTTTTCTTAACTTTTCAATTGTGTCGGGTTTCTCACCTCAAATGACTTTTCGGTCGTACCGACTTATCGTGCAAAATACACGTTGCGAAGCAAGGTTACTTTTGCGCAAGGTGAAATGAGCAATTTCAGCCGCTTTTGTAAGTCGTTATTTATTGCGCCATTTTGAGCTTCGACTCTGTCCTTTAGCGCGACAGGTTTAAAAGCTGCCTTCAATTTGGCTCTTTGTCGCGTTGGCGACGGCAACCAAAGGGCGGCTGCCGCCGGTCGCCCTCTGGACTCCCACGGCGCCCTTCATCACACTTGATCCTTCAAAGAATAAATTGATATGAACGTACACGCCATGAAGGTACATCCATGAACAAGCATGGCTTGGCTCGCATCCATGCGAGCGCATTACTCACCAATTAATTCTTTTCAGGGTGTGATAAAAGGGAAAAGGTGTTGCCTGTTACTTTGGCGCAAGGTGAAATGAGCAACTTTAACAGTCCTAACTAAATCAGCAATCTCTGAACCTGACGGATCGGAAAATTAGCTGTGAGACATTTCCTACATGGTTGTGGGCTTTGGTGTTTTAAACACTTAGCTTTGGCTGTGATTTATTATTAAGTGCATGAAAAATATAAGATATCTTATTTTTAAAATAATATGACATTAAATAAATTGCTGTAAGTCGCTTTTGCACTCGGCAAATTACCGTACAATTAATCATGTCAGGAAGACTAAGGGATAGGAAAAACGGAATAAGCACAAGGTTATGGATTAAGTGCTAGGGCAAGAAGCTCAACAGGATACTCAGGATGAGGTGTAACGGAGTTGCACAATGGAGATAGGATACACACAGGAGTGTGAGGACAGCCCAAAGATGGGTGAAGCGGAAACTAGGAAGGTTACAGGTGTTAGGACAACACTTAGGATGAGGATGGAGTACAGGGTGTACTAGGAGCGCATAGGATTTTGCGAAGTGGATTTAGGATATCAGGAACACAGGACGTGTATAGGACTTTAAATGGAGTTTTGGTTGTCGATGGAAGATAACCATTCAGCGGAAGATAAAATAGGATATAGGCTTTGGAAGCTCTCATGGATGTTGTCAACTTTAGGCGCGACTTATGTTGCGCCTTAGTTTTTTCTGAAATCTGTCTTTTTTAGCCCAAGCGATGCGGTGGAATATCTGCTTGCACCAGCTTTTCATTTTCAAGATATAGATAACCTTGATATAAGCTCTCGCCGTCAGAGCTAAATTCAAACAAAAACTGACTTTTTATTCCCAAGCGACCATTTTTCAAAATGCCGGGTAGCACTTTTTTACAAGCGACACTGAGCAACTGCACTTGTAATTGCTTTGCTTGTCTTTGTGCATGTTCGTTTGCGGCTTCTGCAATTTTACGGCTATACCAAAAAAAGCCGATAACGCTGCCGATAACAATAAAAAGCCAGAGAGTTGCCATTAAGAGAATAACCTACCTATCGCACGAGATAGTGTGTCGCTGCGATTTTCTGCTCGAAGAATACCTAGTACGTGTGGGCGAAGTGACGGAATTGCAACTAGGTCCGCAAAAATACTTGGGAATAATTCAGGCATTTGCTCATTATTAGCTGCCGCATCAAGTAGTTTGAATAGGGCTTCTGGTTTTTCAAAGCATAACCAATAACGACCTGCTAGAGTAAGCAACACGTCTGGTTGACTGCCGAGCTCGCTTGCTAGTACTTGCTCGACTAACTGAGACTTTAACCCTTGTGCTTTGCTACCTGAAAGTGCACGCATATTGTTAATTAATAGGTTTAAATTATTTTCAGCGATGGCTTTTTCGAACTGTGCAAAGAATAACTCAGCAAGTTGCGTGTTAATTTCAACATGTTCTAGCATCGCACTTAAAGGCTGCTGCACCTCTTGTGGTAAGCTCGTCCACACTTTAGCGAGATTTGCACTGTTTTGGCCGTGGTCGAGTCTAAAGGCAAAATCAGCTAATCCCTGTACTGCAATACTTTGCCATGCATCGTCAGTTAAGTTGCCAGCAAAAAATTGCTCGGTAAATTCATAATACTGAGACGCAGGGCGCTTTAATTCCGTTTTTAGTAATGCATTGAACGCGGCAAGTTTATTGGCATTAGGTGTAAATACATACGGGTTGTTGTCTAGTTTGCCATCGGCTTGCTCGCCCGTTAACTCAGTGCCTAATGCTTCAAGTACCATATTTGCGAAGTGGTCACGACTTGCAAGCACTAACTTACTTTGTTCATCAAGTGGCATTTTTAAAAACCACACATACGGATCAGCAGTGGCTTGGTTATCCCAAAATTGAATGGCTATCAGGGCATGACCAGCAAGCGGGTAAGGGTAAGGTACCTGACCGTTTTCAAGTTGATTGAATAGGGCTTTGTCAATTTTAGTGATTTTTCGACCCATGTCATAAACACGCCACTGAGTGCCAGCTGTGTTAAGAAGATCACCTAAAGTAGAAATGTGCGCAGTCATAGTTCGCTCATGCAAATTTTAAATTAGCCGAATTATACGGATTTTCTCGGTACTTGATAAGCGAAGCTGTAAAGCTACTGTAAAGAAGTTAGCTGAGCTATAATTCGCGGGTTTTAAATAGTCTACAAAGAGTCGGTTTGATGAGTCACGCCCAATATCAAGCAGTTTATACCTTATTGAAAGAGCTCGAAGCGGTATTACGCATCGCCAAGCTTTGGCAAAGTGAAAGCATTGAGGCTGAAAAGCTAAATTCTACCGCGCCATTTTGTTGTGATGTGATGACATTTGAGCAGTGGTTGCAGTTTGTTTTTATTCCTAAAATGTCCTTGATGATAGAGCAAGGTATGGCACTACCAGCCAATATGTCGATTGCGCCTATGGCTGAGATGAGCTTTGCCACTCACCCGCAATATCCGCAGATTTTAAGTCTACTGACCAAGTTAGACGAAAGCTTACAACAGAATTAAAAGAGAAAGACCATGCTTGAGATTGTCTATCAAGACGAAAACTATGTGGCGATTAACAAACCTTCGGGCTTATTGGTACATCGTTCATTTTTAGATAAACGCGAAACCCAATTTGCCATGCAAATGTTGCGTGATCAGCTCGGGCAGCACGTATTTCCGGTGCATCGATTAGACCGTCCTACCAGTGGTATTTTGTTATTTGCACTGAGCTCAGAAGCTGCCAGAGATATGAATCAAGTATTCATTGAGGGTAAAATCGAAAAACGTTATTTGGCACTGGTGCGAGGTTTTGCGCCTGAGCATGTTTATTTAGACAGGCCTTTAAAAGAGCATTTAGATAAAATCGCTGACAAATTTGCCGATCAAGATAAAGCGCCGCAAGAAGCGCAAACAGAATTTAACTGTTTACATCAGGCAAGTTTGCCTATTCCTTTTGGTAAGTTTCCGAGCATTCGTTATTCGCTGGTGGAGTGTTTTCCTAAAACCGGTCGAAAGCATCAAATTCGACGTCATTTAAAACATTTAGCTCATCCTATTTTGGGTGATGTGAACCATGGTGATAACAAGCATAATCACTTTTTTTATGAGCATTTTGGTTTGCAGCGCTTAATGTTATTTGCAACTCGGTTAAAGTTTGTTCATCCTTATACAAAACAAGAAATTACCATTCGGGCAAACCTAGGCGAAGAGATGCTAAAAATCTGTGCGCAATTGGGGTGGCCCAGCAGCGAACAGGACTATCAATAATGGCATCAATTTCAATTTTTGTAGGCAGTGTGTATGGCAATGCACAGAATTTAGCTGAACAGGTGCAAACTGTTTTGTCAGCGTCACATCAAGTGAGCTTATTTGAAAGCGCAAGCATCGATGATTTAAAAGCCGCTGAAGTGGCTTTGTTTATTACCTCGACCACAGGCTCTGGCGATCTGCCTGATAACATTGAGCCATTGGTTATGCAGCTGAGAAGTCAGTCGCCAATGTTAACAGGAAAAAAAGCGGGGGTGATCTCCTTGGGCGACTCAAGCTATGGTGACACCTATTGTGGCGCGGGCAAGCAAGTCGATGCTTTATTACAAGAATTGAATGCAGAGCAAACTTTACCGCGTCTAGATGTGGATGCGTGTGAGTATTTTGAACCATGGGAAGTGGTTGAAGCCTGGTTAACAGAGTGGCAGAAAACACTTTAATATGTCGAAGTTACAAAAATTTAAATGGGTATTATTACTCAGCAGTATTTTAATTGTGCTGCCAGCAATTGAGAGTAGCTGGTTTGAAAATGCATTTGGCTTAAAGTGGGGCAGTGAAAAGCTCATGTACTATTTCAGTGTGCTTTTAGTACCGCTGAAGTTAGCCATGGTCATTGCCGGTTGTTGGTTACTTATTTACTTCGTGAAACACAATGAGGTGAGCAGTAAAGCTAAACTAGCAGTGCTGCCTTTAATGTTTGTTGCCTCTGTTCAAGTGATTATGCTGAGTATCACTTCGGTCTACTATGTATTTAATGGCACCAAGGCAGATAACTACATTGAGCAAGCCAATATCAGTATTCAAAGCCAAGCGCCAGGCAAGTTACTCACGGCATTTCATGATATTAATATTATGTGCGATAGAGGACTTGGGTTTTACGAATTGTTACCGGTCGTAAAAGAACCTTGGCTTGGTAAATCATTAGCCATTGAAAGTTATGAGCCGTTAGAGCAACTCACCATCAGCTTTACTGAAAATAATAAAAGGCAGTTTAAGCACTATGATCTTCAAGGTTTAAGTTGTAACTAACCACTTCATAAAATCTAATCAAAAAGGCCGCAAATCGTCAATGATTGCGGCCTTTTCTCGTTCTTCTATTGATTACTCATCGATAGAGCGAAGTAGAGCGTTAATACCCACTTTTTCACGTGTCTGCTGGTCAACTTTCTTCACGATAATTGCTGCGTAAAGGCTGTGTGAGCCATCTTTGCTTGGCAATGAACCTGGTACAACGACCGCACCTGCTGGTACGCGACCATAGTGGATTTCGCCTGTTTCACGGTCATAAATACGCGTACTTTGAGAAATGTATACGCCCATTGAAATTACCGCGCCTTCCTCAACAATGACCCCTTCAACGATTTCAGAGCGTGCACCGATAAAACAGTTATCTTCGATGATGGTTGGGTTAGCTTGTAATGGCTCTAATACACCACCAATGCCCACACCACCAGACAGGTGCACGTTTTTACCAATCTGTGCACATGAACCAACTGTAGCCCACGTATCAACCATAGTGCCTTCATCAACATAAGCACCAATGTTCACGTAAGAAGGCATAAGTACCACGTTCTTACCGACAAAGCTGCCCTGACGTGCTACAGCGTTAGGTACTACGCGCATACCGCCTTGTTGGAATTGCTCTGGCGTGTAGTCAGAAAATTTAAGTGGCACCTTGTCATAAAACTGGTTTACGCCATCGTTCATTGGTTGGTTATCACGAATACGGAAAGACAGCAGTACCGCTTTTTTAAGCCACTGATGCACAACCCATTCACCGCTGATTTTTTCTGCAACTCGCGCAGCACCAGAATCTAGCAATGAAAGAGATTGAATGATTGCATTTTTAACTTCGTCGCTCACTTGTGTAGGAGTGATGCCATCACGTTGCTCCCATGCTTGTTCAATGATGGTTTTTAAATCTGACATAGTTTCCTCTAATTTGTTTCTGCGTTTAATTTTTTCATTAAGTCTCGTTGAAGTGTTACTTTATGCTCTTCATCGAGGGCTTGATAATCTTTATTTGAGATGACGAAAAAGTCTTCTGCACGCTCGCCGACCGTTGTAATACGTGCGGCATGAATATGCAGTGAATTAGCCTGAAATACTTCGGCTATTTTAGTTAAAAGTCCCGGAATATCGATTGCTTGAATTTCAATGAGACTACGATTTTCCCGCGCATGCGGGCGCACAATCACCTTAGGTTTGATATTAAAGTCTTTAAAGCGATGAGAGCGGTTCTTCTTCACTCTGATCTTTTTCTTCGGATCTTGAATTAAAGATTCGATGCCTTTACGGATAGAGCGGGCACGGTTTACTGAAACCGGATCGCCGTCTTGTTCGAGTATCACGAAGTTAAAGACCACAAAGCCATCTTTCGTGGTCATCACTTGAGCGTGCTGAATTTGTGCTTTTTTAGAGCCGATAACGCTCACGAGCTTGGCGAATAAACTGGCTTCGTAAGGGCTATAAACAAAGACTTGTGTGCCCCCATGAAGCGGCTTTTCACCGACAATCACGCTAAAGTCATTTAAGTCTTTTACCTTGAGCAGGTGCTCGGATTGCCATGAAATTTGTTGCTCACTAAATCCGGTAAAATAGTTTGCCTTAAAACGAGACCAAATAAAGTCAATTTGGCTTTCTTCAAAACCCAGCTCAATGAGGCGCTGTTTGGCTTGTTGCTTTTTGTCGCGAATTTGGTCGCGCATGTCCATTGGGTTTTCAAGGCCTGCTCTTAAAGCGCGCTGTGTATGCAAATACAGTTCACGTAGCAGGGTATTTTTCCAGTCATTCCAGAGGTTGTCGTTGGTTGCACGGATGTCTGCAACAGTTAAGCAATATAAATAATCTAGTTGACGTTCATTTTTAACGCGAGATGCAAACTCTGCAATCACATCAGGGTCATTAATATCTTTACGTTGTGCAGTAACCGACATCAATAAATGGTTTTCAACCAACCAAGCGACTAATCGCGCCTCTGAATTACTAAAACCATGCACTTTACAAAAGGTACTGGCATCAACTGCGCCTAGCTCTGAGTGGTCGCCACCGCGGCCTTTGGCAATATCATGGAAAATACCAGCAAGGTAAAGGAGCTCAGGTTTGTCCATGCGGGTGACAATTTCAGAGCAAATGGGGAAATCTTTTTGTTTATTCTTGTCGAAATACTTGTAGATGTTATTAATTAACTTATGGGTATGTTCATCTACTGTGTAAGCGTGGAATAGATCGAACTGCATTTGCCCAAATATATTACGCCATTGCGGTAAGTAGGCGGCAATAATGCCGTGCTTGTGCATCAGGGTGAACGCTCGACCCATGCCATTCGGGTGTTTGATTAAGCGTAAAAAGGCATCTCTACATCCTGCGTAATCTTGTAAATCACCAAGTAGACGACGGCGAACTTGGCGCATAGTTCTTAGTGTGTTGGGTTCTATGTCGGTGATCTCTGGGTTTTCTGCGATATGTTCAAACAACACAAAAATGTGTTCACGTTTAAAGAAAACTGAAGGATCGGTGACTTGAATACGATTGCCTACGCGCTCAAAGTTTTTATCGAGCGGTTGAGGTTGATGGTTAACTTGGTCAACCAAGATACTTTGTTCAAAATATGACAGTAGCATTTGGTTCATTTCGCGAACACGGCTCATGATTCGAAATAAACGCTTCATCATGCGCTCAACAGAAGCTTTACCCTCAGAACCAAATCCTAATAATTCTGCAGCATGAGGTTGGTAGTCGAACAATAGGCGGTTTTCGTTTCTACCTGCAGCAAGGTGTAGAGCAAAACGAATATTCCAGAGGTTTTCGATACATTCGAGTAGTTCTTGATATTCTTCATGGGTTAGATAACCGTGGCTGATGAGTTCTCGAAGTGTCTCTGCATGGAAGTGTTTTTTTGCTACCCAAAAAATGGTTTGCAGGTCACGCAAACCACCCGGGTTTTCTTTTACATTGGGCTCGAGGTTGTACGCCGTACCATGACATTTTTTACGACGAATTTTTTGCTCATCTACTTTGGCGATAAAGAACTCTTCTGATCGCCAGATAGGTGTTTCAATAATGTGGCTTTTGAGGCGTTCAAACTCTAACTCATTACCACTAATTAAGCGGCACTCAAGTAAGCTGGTGGTGAAGTGTACGTCTTGCTTTTTTTGTTCTAATACTTGTTCATGTGTTCGAACACTGTGGCCTATCTCTAAACCTAGATCCCATAAATGAGTGACAAATTGACCGAGCGACTCTTTTAACTCTTCATTGGGCTCTGAACGAACCAGTAATAAAAAGTCGATATCCGAATAAGGGTGCAGCTCGCCTCGACCATATCCGCCAACCGCGATTAGCGCGATATCATCATGTTTGTTTAAGCTTGTAATGACATAAAGCTTTTGCAGCAGTAAATCGACAAATTCGGCACGGGCGCGAATGAGGTGTTTTACAGGTTGCTTTGAAAATTCATTGCCAAGCCATTTGTAAAAAAAAGCGGAGCAATCTTTAAAATCATCGAGCGTGCTAGCTGAATCAAGAAGCGTTTTTAATTTATTGGGTAATGCCACGGAATATCCCTGATTTTTTTTATCAAATGAATTGATGAGCGCTTAGTAAGTTTTACACTAAGTTGCTGCGAATTGCGAGTGGAGGAGCATATAACAAGATCGAACGTTTAGTTCTTAAACGGGCTTGAACTCTTTAGTTTGTTCTGTGTGTTTGCTTTGGGTATTTTTGTCTTCTAGTTATTGATATGGTGTTAATGATGTGTTTTTATAAATTTGGTTTTATGGACAACAAGGAAAAGATATGAAAACCATGATTAAAACAACAATGATTGCACTTGGTACTTTAATACTTGCAGCAAGTATCACAAAACCAGTTCAGGCAGAGGTGCTAATGGGTGGTTATATTTGCCAGAACTCTCAAGCTTATTATGTTTATTTGGAAAATGGTGAGTGGAAAAAAGTACCTGTTTCACGCTCTTGCCAAGGAACAGGCTTCTTAGATTGGTAATCTGTAAAAAGCAAAATGCCAACTTCTTTAAGTTGGCATTTATAGTATTAGAGTAATAAATCTTAATTGTGTTCTATTACACGATCTATCGTCTCATCATTACGTAGTGTTAAAATTTCAACACCATTGTCAGTAACAAGCAAAGTATGCTCCCATTGAGCTGACAAGCTACGGTCTTTAGTCACAACCGTCCAACCATCTTTAAGTAGTTTACATTGACGCTTACCCGCATTCACCATAGGCTCAATCGTTAAACACATACCTGCTTTAAGTGTTTCGCCCGTACCAGGTTTACCATAGTGCATAACCTGTGGCTCTTCGTGGAATTCAGCACCAATACCGTGGCCACAATATTCACGAACGATAGAATAGCTAAAGCCTTCAGCATATTTTTGAATCGCAGCACCGATATCACCTAAACGCACACCTGGCTTAACCATTTTTATTGCAAGATATAAGCTTTCTTGTGTGATTTGAGCTAAACGTTTGCCTTGAATATTTGGCGAACCAACATGAAACATTTTTGAAGTGTCGCCATGGTAGCCATCTTTGATCACGGTAATGTCGATATTGATGATATCGCCGTCTTTTAGAGGTTTGTCATTTGGGATACCGTGACAAATCACATGGTTTACTGAAGTACAAATTGATTTTGGAAAACCATGATAGTTCAGAGGTGCAGGCACCGCATCTTGAACGTCAACAATATAATTGTGACAAATGGTGTTTAGCTCTTCAGTTGTTACCCCAGGCTTCACATGAGGTTCAATCATTTCTAAGACTTCAGCCGCTAAGCGACCGGCAACACGCATTTTTTCGATTTCTTCAGGGGTTTTAATCACTGCACTCATTGAGGCTCCAATCGTTAATTTTTACTTTGCAATAACGCACAAATTTTAGTCGTATCGTTGAATCTGGCGCTTTAATATGGTATAAAGCGCGCCGTCTTTTTACAAATTTATCTTTCAAGATAGTTTGTAGTTAAGACAAACATACTTTTTATATTAACACACACACATATCGACACATACACTTGGGTGCAGGTAATTATACATTACGTGTTGGTGCTATGGGATATGTGGAGGCCTAACCCTAAATATTAGAGGAAATTAAAATGGCAAACGTTTCAATGCGCGATATGCTTCAAGCTGGTGTTCACTTCGGTCACCAAGCACGTTACTGGAACCCTAAGATGAAGCCGTTCATCTTCGGTGCACGTAACCGCGTTCATATCATCAACCTAGAAAAAACTGTTCCTATGTTCAACGATGCACTTAAGTTCTTACAGAACGTTGCATCTAACAAAGGCAAAATCCTTTTCGTAGGTACTAAGCGCGCTGCAAGCGAAGCAGTTAAAGAAGCAGCTCTTCAAAGTGAGCAGTTCTACGTAAATCACCGTTGGTTAGGTGGTATGTTGACTAACTGGAAAACAGTTCGTCAATCAATCAAGCGTCTTAAAGACCTTGAAGCTCAAAGCCAAGACGGTACTTTCGAAAAGCTTACTAAGAAAGAAGCGCTAATGAAAACGCGTGAAATGGAAAAGCTTGAGAAGAGCCTTGGTGGTATCAAAGACATGGGCGGTCTTCCTGACGCTATCTTTGTAATCGACGCTGACCACGAGCACATCGCTATCCGTGAAGCAAACAACCTAGGTATTCCAGTAGTATCTGTAGTTGATACTAACTCAAACCCAGACGGTGTTGACTTCATCGTACCAGGTAACGATGACGCGATCCGCGCTATCCAGCTTTACACTGGTGCTGTTGCAACTGCTATCACTGAAGGTCGTGAAAGCAACATCGTTGCACAAGCTGAAAACGACGATTTCGTAGAAGCTGAGTAATTAGCTGTCATCAAGCCTTCATCAAAATAAGGTGAAGGCTTGATATTCTTGAAGAGCGGTCATTCCGCACCCCGAAAAAAACTTCATATTTGAGGATATACTAATGGCTGTAACTGCTGCCCTAGTTAAAGAATTACGCGAGCGTACTGGCGCTGGCATGATGGATTGTAAAAAAGCACTAACTGAAACTAACGGTGATATCGAGCTTGCTATCGAAAACATGCGTAAGAGTGGTGCTGCTAAAGCTGCTAAGAAAGCGGGTAACATCGCTGCAGAAGGTACAATCTTAATCAAGCAAGGCGAAGGTTTTGCTGCACTTCTAGAAGTTAACTGTCAGACTGACTTCGTTGCTAAAGACGAAAACTTCCTAGGTTTCGCTAACACTGTACTTGACGCTGCTGTTGAGTCAAAAGGTGATATCGAAGCACTTAAAGCTCAGTTCGAAGAAACACGTGTTGCGCTAGTTGCTAAAATCGGTGAAAACATCAACGTTCGTCGCGTTGAGTACATCGATGGTGAGAACCTTTCTGCTTACCGTCACGGCGACCGTATCGGTGTTGTTGTTACTGGTGATGCTGACGAAGAAACACTTAAGCACGTTGCTATGCACGTTGCTGCTTCTAAGCCTGACTTCGTTAACCCTGAAGACGTTCCAGCTGAAGTTGTTGAAAAAGAAAAAGCTGTTCAAGTTGAAATCGCTATGAACGAAGGTAAGCCTGCAGAAATCGCTGAGAAGATGGTTGTAGGTCGTATGAAGAAGTTCACTGGTGAGATCTCTCTTACTGGTCAAGCGTTCATTATGGAACCTAAGAAATCTGTTGGCGAATTCCTTAAAGAGAAAGGCGCTTCAGTTTCTAACTTCATCCGTTTAGAAGTTGGTGAAGGTATCGAGAAGAAAGAAGAAGATTTCGCAGCAGAAGTTGCAGCGCAAATCGCAGCAGCTAAAGGCGAGTAATTTTACTCATGAAGCAGAGGCAAAAAGCCACATTTAGGCAGCATTTGCTTTTGCTTCAATGCTGAAAATTCTTTAGAATAACCGCGCATTTATGAGTTTCATAAGCGCGGTTATTTTTTATCCCCACTTTTACATATGGCCCTGAGATTATGACTACGAATAGAAAACCTGTTTTTAGACGCGTTCTTCTTAAATTAAGCGGTGAAGCTTTAATGGGAGACGAAGGCTTTGGTATTGATCCAAAAGTATTGGATCGTATGGCGCAAGAAATCAAAGAGCTTGTAGAACTCGACGTAGAAGTAGGTTTAGTTATCGGTGGCGGTAACTTCTTACGTGGTGGCTCATTAGCAGAAGCGGGCATGAACCGCGTAGTTGGCGACCATATGGGTATGCTAGCAACTGTAATGAACGGTTTAGCAATGCGTGACGCACTTCACCGTGCATTTGTAAATGCACGTCTTATGTCTGCTATTCCGCTTAATGGTGTGTGTGACGCATACAACTGGGCTGAAGCAATTAGCTTATTAAAGTCTGGCCGAGTAGTGATCTTCTCTGCAGGTACAGGCAACCCATTCTTCACAACAGACTCTGCGGCGTGTTTACGCGGTATTGAGATCGAAGCTGATACAGTAATTAAAGCAACAAAAGTTGATGGTGTATTCAGCGACGACCCGGTGAAGAATCCAGAAGCGACACTTCACCGTCATTTGACTTATAATGAAGTGATCGATAGAGAATTAAAGGTGATGGACTTAGCTGCATTTACGCTAGCTCGTGACCATAATATGCCTTTGAGCGTATTTAACATGAATAAACCAGGTGCGCTTAAACGCGTTATCATGGGTGAAGAAGAGGGTACCCTTATTTCTTCACAAGTAGCTGAATAATCTACAAAGACTAGGATTGAATTGTGATTAACGATATCAAAAAAGACGCTGAAGAGCGCATGAAAAAAAGCGTGGCAGCACTTGCTAGCCAGCTATCTAAAATCCGTACTGGTCGTGCACACCCAGCATTATTAGACGGTATTACTGTTTCTTACTATGGCGCAGACACGCCTCTGAACCAAGTAGCAAACGTAACAACTGAAGACTCTCGTACATTAGCAATCAATGTATTCGACAAGTCTCTAGCGCAAGCAGTTGAAAAAGCGATCATGTCTTCAGATTTAGGTTTAAACCCTATGTCTGCAGGTACCGTAATCCGCGTACCACTTCCTC
Source organism: Pseudoalteromonas sp. MTN2-4 (assembly GCF_042848605.1). Lineage (NCBI taxonomy): Bacteria > Pseudomonadati > Pseudomonadota > Gammaproteobacteria > Alteromonadales > Pseudoalteromonadaceae > Pseudoalteromonas > Pseudoalteromonas sp. MTN2-4. Next base: position 436,452 of record NZ_BTGK01000001.1, on the reverse strand, counting down.
CACTAACAGAAGAACGTCGTAAAGACCTAATTAAAATAGTACGTGGTGAAGTTGAAGGTGGTCGTGTTGCTATTCGTAACATCCGCCGTGATGCCAATGGTGACATCAAGTCGCTATTAAAAGACAAAGACATCTCAGAAGATGAAGCGCGTCAAGGCGAAGACGAGATCCAAAAGTTAACAGACAAGTATGTTAAAGAAATGGATACTCAACTAAGTGCGAAAGAAGCTGAGTTGATGGAAATTTAACCAGTTTAAATTTATTAGTTTTGAAACGCCGTCTAGGGTATACTAGGCGGCGTTTTTTTTACCTAAATCGGAATTATGGTTTTAAGTACTGAAACAGTTTCAAAACAGTCCTTGCCTAAACATGTTGCTATTATCATGGACGGGAATGGACGTTGGGCGCAAAGCCGCAACCGTCCTCGTACATACGGGCATAAAAAAGGTGTAGATTCCGTTCGTTCGGCTGTCCAGTTTTGTACAAAACTGGGTATTGAGTCGTTGACGCTTTTTGCTTTCAGCAGTGAAAATTGGCGACGACCTGAAGATGAAGTCAGTACCTTAATGGAACTGTTTTTTTTCGTCTTAACTAAAGAAGTCAAAAAACTACACAAGAATAATGTAAAACTGACGGTTATTGGTGATATTTCACGCTTTCCTGAATCTTTACAAGATAGGGTAAAAGCAGCACATGAATTAACTACTAATAATACAGGTCTGAAATTAAATGTTGCGGCAAATTATGGTGGCCGGTGGGATATTGTACAGGCCGCTCAATCTATGGCGCAGCAAGTACAAGATGGCCAACTTACTGTGAAAGACATCACAGAAGACACTTTGTCAAAACAATTAAGTATGGCAGATCAAAGTGAATTAGACTTGTTGATAAGGACTGGCGGAGATTGCCGCATCAGCAACTTTTTACTTTGGCAGGCAGCTTATGCTGAGCTCTATTTTACAGATACACTTTGGCCTGATTTTAATGAAAAGGCTTTTTCTGAGGCAATCGCCTGTTTTATATCTAGAGAGCGACGCTTTGGCTGTACCGGCGAACAAATAAAACAATTACTTGCCGAGTCCAAAACAACAAGTTAAAGGTTATTAATTTGCTTAAATTACGTATTTTAACGTCAGTGGTTTTAGCACCACTGGCTATGCTTTTAGTGTTTTATACACCGTTATCATTATTTAGTTTTATTGCTGGTGCGATTACTCTTTTAGGTGCTTGGGAATGGTCTTCATTGATGGGTCTGAAAAAAATGGCTCAAAGAGGTACATTCGTAGCTTTAGTCGCCGCTATCCTTGGTGCACTTCATCTGCATTGGCCCATAGAATCTCTTTGGCAAAATGGACAATTACTGTCTGATGCAAACTATGTTTTCACCCTTGCTTTTGCCTGGTGGTTAGTTGCTACTTTTCTTGTGGTTAAATATCCAAATATGTCTCGCTCGTGGTCAGAAGGGTTTGTGATGAAAGCTGTGGCAGGCTTGCTGACGCTCGTGCCGCTTTGGCTTGCACTCAATGTTTTGCGTAGTGCTGAGTACCAACAATCTGAGCTATTTGGTTCAACTCTAATTATGGTGGTGTTAGGCATCGTTTGGAGTGCTGATATAGGTGCTTATTTTGCAGGTAAAAACCTTGGTAAGCATAAGTTAATGCCAAAAGTAAGCCCAAACAAAACCATTGAAGGGTTAATAGGTGGTTTACTTACTGCGGTTATTTTTGTCGTTATATTCTGTGCCTGTGCGGATGTTGAGCAAGCGATGTGGCCAGTTTATGCCTTATTGACTGTGTTTATCGCACTGTTTTCAGCCGTAGGCGATTTACTAGAAAGTATGTTTAAACGTGAAGCAGGTTTGAAAGACTCAGGCAGTTGTTTACCTGGCCATGGTGGTATCTTAGATCGTATTGATAGCCTCACAGCAGCAGCACCAATATTCGCCCTGTGTTATGCGTGGACGGTGGCGTTATGAGCACTCAGCAGGTAGCAATCCTTGGCTCAACTGGGTCAATTGGTGTTTCTACTTTAGATGTGATTGCACGTAATGCTGATAAGTTTTCGGTATTCGCCTTAGTGGCAGGTCGTAATGTTGAGGTAATGCGTCAGCAGTGCCAGACATTTAAACCAAAGTTTGCGGTGATGCAATGTGAGCAAGCCGCAAAACAACTGAAGAATGACTTAGCAGGAACCGAGATTCAGGTTCTGACAGGCGTTCAAGCGATGCAAGATGTGGTTTCTCACAGTGACGTTGATATTGTGATGTCTGCGATTGTTGGAGCTGCAGGCTTATTGCCGACAATTTGTGCGGTCGAGCACAGCAAAAAAGTACTTTTAGCCAATAAAGAGTCTTTGGTGATGTCAGGCCAGATCTTTATGGATAAAGTGAAGCAGCATGGGGCGACCCTGTTGCCGATAGATAGCGAGCATAATGCTATATACCAAAGCTTACCAAGTGCTTTCCAGCAGCATTCAGACCCTAATCTAGATCAGTTCGGTATTCGTAAAATACTTTTAACTGGTTCAGGTGGACCTTTCTTAAATCGTGATATTGATACCTTAGTTGATGTAACCGTTGAAGAAGCCGTTGCTCATCCAAACTGGTCTATGGGCCAGAAGATCTCAGTAGACTCTGCGACCATGATGAATAAAGGATTAGAGTTTGTCGAAGCTAAGTGGTTGTTTAACTGTGATGCAGACGACATTGAAGTGGTGATCCATCCGCAAAGCATGATCCACTCAATGGTGCAGTACCAAGATGGTTCTGTGATTGCTCAAATGGGTCAACCTGATATGCGAACACCAATTGCATATGGTTTGTCTTACCCTGAGCGCATTGACGCAGGAGTAGCACCTTTAGATTTCTCACAAATCTGTGATTTTACTTTCACAAAACCTGATTATCATCGTTATCCGAATTTAGCGTTGGCAATAGAAGCGTGTAAAACAGGGCAAGCTGCAACAACCGCTGTGAATGCGGCTAATGAAATTGCGGTTGCAGCTTTTTTGAATAAGCAAATTGGCTTTACAGATATTTATAAAGTAAATGCAGAAGTATTAAACCAAATTTCGATTGGCACACTATCAAGCATTGAAGACGTGCTTGCTCAAGATTTTGAAGCAAGAAATTTGGCTAAAAATATACTTAAAACCATGGAGTGATTATGTTTGAGTTTTTCTGGCACTTAGGGTCTTTCATTGTAGCATTAGGTATTTTAGTTACCGTGCATGAATACGGGCACTTTTGGGTTGCAAGAAAAGCAGGCGTAAAAGTTTTAAGGTTTTCTGTAGGTTTTGGAAAGCCTTTGTGTCGTTGGCATGACAAACTAGGCACTGAGTATGTGATTGCCATGATCCCACTTGGCGGTTATGTGAAGATGCTCGACGAGCGTGTAGAAGCCGTTGACCCCAGCGAAGCACATCTTTCTTTTAATAACAAATCAGTCTGGTCTCGCATTGCCATTGTAATCGCAGGCCCAATGGCTAATTTTATTTTTGCTATTTTCGCGCTGGCACTCATGTATATGATTGGCGTGCAAAATGCCAAACCTGTTGTGGGTGATGTGCATACACAAAGCCGAGCAGAATCGGCACAATTACAGTCGGGCGATCATATTTTAGCCATGGGTGGACAAGACGTACTTTCTTGGCAAGAAGTCACCTTCAGTTTAATGTCGCATTTAGGTGAGCCATCTGTTGAAGTGAAGGTCAAAGACGCTCAACAACAAATTCAAATTCGTACTATCGACTTAGCTGGTTGGAAACTAGATAAAAAAGATCAGCCGCCACTAGATGCGATTGGCATCGTACCTTACAGACCTGCTTTAACACTTACTATTGGTCATGTTGCAAAAGGCTCAGCCGCAAGCCAAGCGGGTTTACAAGTAGGGGATAAGCTTCTTACTGCAGATGGTCAAGAAATCGAACAATGGCAATCTCTGGTCAGTCTTGTACAAGCTTCACCTAATAAAGCCATACAGCTTGAGGTGATGAGAAATGGTTATCGACAAATCTTATCAGTAACCCCAGAAGCGAGATCTGGGCCAAATGGCATCCAACAAGGCTTTCTAGGTGTCGTTCCTCAATTAGAAAGTTGGCCGCCTGGGTACATTGAAACTAGACATTATGGGCCATTGGATAGTATTGTGCTTGGCGTACAAAAGACCTACGCATTGATCACATTGAGTTTTGACATGATTGGTAACCTAATTACCGGCAAAGTGTCAGTCAATAATTTAAGTGGTCCAGTAGGAATTGCAGTAGGCGCGGGCACCAGTGTCAGTTATGGGTTAGTGGCTTTTCTCAGTTTCTTAGCGTTAATAAGTGTCAATCTTGGAGTTTTTAATTTATTGCCACTGCCAGTTTTAGATGGCGGACATTTAATGTATTACATAATTGAACTTATTCGCAAAAAACCAGTCTCTGAAAAGACACAAGAGTTAGGTTATAAAATTGGGGCGATGTTGCTTCTAGGCCTGACCTGTTTTGCATTGCTTAATGATGTTTCAAGGTTATAAGCCAAAATGTCACTTAAAGCCACAAAGCGCTATGTACGCTAATAGTTGTAAAGGATAAAGATAATAAAATGCCGATAAAAAAACATCTCGCAGTAACCAGTTTACTAGGCGCAAGCTTTGCGGCAGCTGGGCAAAGCTCCTTTATCGTAGAAGATTTAAAAGTTGAAGGTTTACAGCGTGTAGCACTGGGTGCTGCACTGACCCATATTCCAATTAATGTGGGTGATAACATTGATGAATATACGATTTCTCAAACAGTCAAAGCGTTATATAAATCAGGCCACTTTGAAGACATTTCTGTTTATCGTGACGATGAACTACTCATCTTCAAGGTAAGAGAAAGACCGACGATTGCATCAATTGAATTTGATGGCAACAAAGACATCAAAGACGAGCAATTAAATGACAGTCTTGATCAGCAAAATATCCGTGCAGGTGAGCCTTTAGATAGGACTGTTTTATCTAACATTGAAAAAGGTTTAATCGACTTCTTTCACAGTATTGGTAAATATAATGCCAAAATTAAGGTAAGTATCACTGAGTTACCTCGTAACCGAGTACGCCTAAATCTGGATTTTGATGAAGGTGATGCAGCATCAGTTAGACAAATTAACTTAGTTGGTAATGAGCTGTTTTCTGACGAAGAGCTGTTGAATCTTGTAGAATCACAACAAGATTTACCTTGGTGGAGATTCTTATCCAATGATCGTTATCAAAAGCAGACGATTGAAGGCGATTTAGAAAAAATTAGAAGTTTTTACCTAGACAAGGGCTATCTTCGTTTTAACATCGATTCAACGCAAGTATCTGTGAGTCCTGAGCGTGAGTCAGTGTATGTCACTGCGAATATTACTGAGGGTAAACAGTATACGGTTAAGGGGTTTGACTTCATTGGTGATTTATTAGGCCGTGAAGAGCTACTTAAGAGTATAATTCCGCTTAAAACGGGTGAACTTTACAATGGCTCAGTGGTAACGGCTTCAGAAGAGTACATTAAAAGCTATTTAGCGCGTTTTGGTTATGCAAATGCCGAAGTTCGTACTATTCCTGAAATTGACGACGAGAATCAAGAAGTAAAATTAACGCTGTCAGTTAATCCAGGTAAACGTATCTATGTTCGCCGTATTATGGTGAATGGTAACCAAATAACTGCAGATGAAGTTGTGCGTCGAGAAATGACGCAACTCGAAGGCGCATGGTTATCTAACCAGAGTCTTGAGCGTTCAAAATTACAGATTCAACGTCTACCTTATATGGAAAATGTTGAATTTGAAGTAAAACCGATAGCAGGTATTGATGACCAAGTTGACGTTGACTTTACCGTTAAAGAGCAACCAGCAGGTAGCTTTCAAGCGGGTGTAGCGTATGGCTCATATGCAGGTTTGCAGTTCAATATCGGAGTCAGTGAATCGAACTTCCTAGGTACGGGTAATCAATTAGCGTTTAATATTAATACTTCAAAAGGTTCAGACCGCTATAGTATCTCATACACTGACCCTTACTTTACGCCAGATGGTGTATCGCAAGGTACTAGCATTTTCTATAGTAATTACGATTCTACTGCATTTAGTATCGTACCTTATAAGTCTAAGAGCTATGGTATTGGTACTAATTTTGGTTTCCCAATTGATGCCGTAAACCGAATCAACTTTGGTGGTCGTTGGATCCAAGAAAGCTTATCTGACATTGCTTATTACGAGCAGACACTTATTATGCGCTCGGCGTTCTTTAACCCAGAAGATCCAGATGCTGCCTATGATTTCACCAAGTATGAGTTAAGTGCGGGTTGGTCTCGTATCACGGTAAACCGTGGTATGTTCCCGACAGCGGGCTCTCGCCAGACATTAACGCTGAATGCGACAACGCCTAACTCAGACCTTAATTTCTTCAAGATTAACTACAATTCTCGTTTCTATTGGCCAATTAGTAATGATCACCGTTGGGTGTTCTCTGCTAGAGCAGCGTTAGCATATGGTAATGGGTACGGTTCAACGAATGGTTTTGATCAAATCTTACCGTTCCAAGAGTATTTTAGGATCACAGAAGAAGAATTACGCGGCTTTGACAGAAATACAATTCTGCCAGAGGCAATCAGAAGACAAACTAAACCAATTAATGGTTCTGTTTTACCGGATGGTAGTATAACAGGCACAATTGGTTCGGCGCCAGAGTTTGACGAACTTATTGTATCTGGTCGAATTGGTGGTAATGCCAAAGCAGTAGCCGGTATGGAACTCATCGTGCCAACTCCGTTCTTAGATGAAGATAAAACCACTTCTGTACGAACAAGTTTCTTTGTTGATGTTGCCAACGTGTGGGACACTGAATTTGATATTGACCGCTACTCTGACTTACAGGAAGAGCAGGTTAGTAAATTGCGTGATTATGCAGACCCAGGTCGTTTTAGAGCATCGACAGGTCTGTCATTACAATGGATTTCCCCTATGGGACCTATGCTGATTAGTTTTGCTTATCCACTGAAGAAAGAAGACAAAGACGAAACTAAAACTATCAGCTTTAATATAACGAATACATTCTAAGGAGTTTTTTGTGAAAACGATTATAAAAACAACGGCACTAAGCATTTTAGCAGCATTAATGATGGGTACTTCTGCAAGTGCATTAGCACATAAAGTAGGTATCGTAGACATGCAGTCTATCTACCAGCAAATCCCACAAATGGCTAAAATTGAACAACAGCTTCAAACTGAGTTCGCAGAACGCCGTCAAGAATTGGAAAAGCTACAGGGCGACATTCGTTTTGAAGCTGAAAAGTATAAGCGCGAAAGTGCAACTATGAGCGAAGAGCAAAAAGCAGCGCTTGAAGGTAAAATTCGCGACATGCAAAAACAACTTGCTGAAAAAGGTCGTCCTTTAGAGCAAGAAATTAAAGCGCGTCAAAACCAAGAATTAGCAAAAGTACAAAAGCTAATCATTGATACTATTCAATCTGTAGCTAAAAACGGTAAGTTTGATGAAGTTAAAGTAAAAGATACGACAATTTACTTTAACCCTGATAAAGTAACCGACCTTTCTAGCAAGGTTGTTGAAGCAGTTAGCAAAAAGTAATGACAAAACAATATACCCTCGCCCAAATTAGCGAATTTTTAGACGCATCCCTTGACGGGGATGCGTCTCATTGTATTGAGAAGATAGCAACTTTAGCGAATGCTAAAGAAACAGACATCGCTTTTTTGGCAAATAAAAAGTATCGTGCTCAGCTTGATGAAACTCAAGCGGGCGCAGTGATTATTTCTGAAAAAGAAGCCGCATTGTTCTCAGGCAATAAAGTAATCGTAAAAGACGCCTATATCGCTTACGCAAAACTTGCGCAAATGATGGATACGACACCGGTTTGTGCCAATGGTATTCACCCAAGTGCCGTTATAGATGAAAATGCACAGATTGGCGAAAACGTCAGTGTTGCTGCAAATGCGGTTATTTCAGCAGGTGTTGTGCTTGGTGATAACGTGCAAATTGGCGCAGGGTGCTTTGTTGGTGAAAATACTAAAATAGGACAGGGCACAAAGCTTTGGGCTAATGTGAGTGTTTACCATGATATTGAAATTGGTGAATATTGCTTGTTCCAATCTGGCGCGGTCATTGGCAGCGATGGTTTTGGATATGCCAATGAAGCTGGTAAATGGGTGAAAATTCCACAGCTAGGCAGAGTAATTATTGGTGATCGCGTAGAAATTGGTGCTAGCACAACCATCGACCGTGGCGCTTTAGATGACACCATCATCCATGACGATGTGATTTTAGATAACCAAATTCAAATCGCACACAATGTAGAAATTGGTCAAGGCAGTGCAATGGCGGCTTGTTCAGTTATCGCTGGTAGCACAACAGTTGGTAAATATTGCCAAATTGCAGGTCTTGTTGGTATCAATGGTCATATTGATATTTGTGATGGTGTTATGCTGACAGGCATGACCATGGTGACTAAGTCAATTACTGAGCCGGGTGCATATTCTTCAGGGATGCCGCACACGACCAACAAAGAATGGCGTCGTAACATGGCGCATTTTAGAAATTTATCTGATTTTAAAGAGCGTATCAAAGTGTTAGAAACGCGCTCACCTCAAAAAACAGTTGATGAATAAGGATACTATTTTGGCTAACGAATTAAACAGTTTTGATGTTCAAGAAATCATGCGCTTATTACCACACCGATACCCTATGCTTTTGGTAGATAAAGTGGTCGATTTTCAGCCAGGTGATTACTTGCATGCGGTAAAAAACGTTACCGTAAACGAGCCAATTTTTACGGGTCACTTTCCTGATCAGAAAATCTTCCCTGGTGTACTTATTTTAGAAGCTATGGCGCAAGCAACAGGCTTGTTAGGTTTTAAAACAGTACAAAATACTGGCGACAACGAGCTATACTTGTTTGCAGGTATTGATAATGCACGTTTTAAGCAGCCTGTGGTCCCTGGCGACCAAATGCATATTCACGTTAAATTTGAAAAAGAACGTCGTAATATTTGGCGTTTTTCAGCAGAAGCAAAAGTAGATGGTAAGGTTGTGTGTACCGCTGACCTTATGTGTGCAAGAAGAGAGTTTTAATGTTAATTCATCCTACTGCAGTTATTGAATCAGGCGCCCAACTTGGCGAAAACGTTAAAGTAGGGCCTTACAGCTATATTGGTAATGATGTTGTTATCGGAGATAACACGATTATTGAATCTCATGTAGTTGTAAAAGGGCCTTCGACGATTGGTAAAGGTAATCACTTTTATCAGTTCGCGTCTATTGGAGAAGCCTGCCAAGACAAAAAGTACAAGGATGAACCAACTCAATTAATCATGGGCGACAACAATATTGTTCGAGAATGTGCGACGATACACCGTGGTACCATTCAAGATAAAGGCGTGACTAAAATAGGTAGTAACAACTTATTTATGGCTTACACGCACATTGCTCATGATGCAGTGATTGGTAATAATGTCATTTTTTCAAATGGTGCAAGTGTAGCTGGTCACGTTCATGTAGGTGATTGGGCTATTTTAGCAGGTAATACAGGTGTACATCAGTTCTGTAAGGTTGGTGCGCACGCATTTATTGGCATGTACTCAGGTGTGAGTAAAGACGTTCCGCCATTTGTTACAACAACAGGCATGCCAGCAAAACCTGCAGCAGTGAATACCGAAGGTATGAAGCGTCGCGGGTTTGAAAGCGATGAAATTATGGCGGTTCGTAGAGCGTATAAAGCATTTTTTAGAAAAGGCTTAACACTAGATGAAGCCGTGGCTTCACTTGCTGACGATGCTAAACAGTTTGCAGCAGTGCAAAGCATGATTGATTTCTTAGACACGTCTGAGCGCGGCATTATTCGCTAGCCTCGACGGTTTATTTAAAGCATGTACAAACGCCATACAATTTAACGTGTATGGCGTTTTTATTTAAAAAGAACTAGAACATGACGACAAATACACAACCAATCACGATTGGTGTTGTTGCGGGCGAGTTGTCCGGCGATATTTTGGGTGCAGGCTTAATCAAAGCATTGAGGGTACACTATCCGAATGCACGTTTTATTGGCATTGCAGGCCCTAAAATGCAGGCTGAAGGCTGTGAGAGTTTATTCGATATGGAAGAGCTCTCAGTAATGGGGTTAGTTGAAGTCTTAGGCCGCTTACCGCGTTTACTGAAAATCAGAAAACAGCTAGTTCAGCACTTTATAGATAACCCACCCGATGTCTATGTGGGCATTGATGCGCCAGACTTTAACCTTCGTGTTGAAAAGCCATTAAAAGCGGCTGGTATTAAAACAGTGCAATACGTGAGCCCTTCAGTGTGGGCTTGGCGTCAAAAACGCATCTTTAACATTGCTGAAGCAACTAGTTTAGTTTTGTCGTTATTGCCATTTGAAAAAGCTTTTTATGACAAGCATGAAGTACCATGTACATTTGTCGGCCACACCTTAGCGGATGACATTCCACTTGAAGCCGATACCAATGCGGCGAGAACGAAGTTAAATCTTTCTGCTGAAGATACCGTTTTAGCGCTTCTTCCGGGCAGTCGTGGCTCTGAGGTTGGCTTATTAAGTGAGACGTATCTGCAAACCGCTCAAAAACTACAAGAGCGTATTCCTGAATTAAAAGTTATCGTGCCTTTAGTAAACGATAAACGCAGAGCGCAATTTACTGAGATCAAAGAAAAAGCCGCACCAAACCTCAAAGTGCAGCTTTTGGACGGTCAATCTAGTGAGGCGATGACCGCGGCAAACGCTGTATTACTTGCCTCTGGCACTGCGACACTTGAAGCCATGCTGTATAAAAAGCCTATGGTGGTCGGGTATAAGTTTAAGCCTGTTAGTTATTGGATCTTCAAAAACTTTTTTACTTTTAATATTAAGTATTTCTCTCTTCCTAATTTATTGGCTGATGCGCCCTTAGTGCCTGAATTTTTGCAAGATGAATGTAATAGCGATGCGCTAGCCGATGCGCTTTTTCCTATGCTAAAAGGCGATAGCCAAGCATTGATTGATAAATTTTACGATATTCATAACAACATTCGACTTGATGCCAGCAAACAAGCGGCTCTAGCAGTTAAGGAGCTTATTAATGCAAATTGAACGACCAAATGTTAAATATATTGCTGGTGTAGACGAAGTTGGCCGTGGCCCGTTAGTGGGCGATGTTGTCACCGCTGCGGTTATTTTAGATCCGAGTAAGCCCATTGAAGGCCTTGCTGATTCTAAAAAGCTTTCAGAAAAAAAGCGTAATGCACTCGCTGCAGAAATCAAAGAAAAAGCACTTTGCTACCACATTGCCCGTGCCAGTGTGGCTGAAATTGACGAACTGAATATTTTACATGCCACTATGCTTGCAATGAGCCGTGCCGTCGAGGGCCTGTCTATTCAGCCTGAATTTGTATTTGTAGATGGCAACCGTTTACCAAAACTAAGCATGGCTGCGCAGAGCGTGGTGAAAGGCGATAGTTTAGTTGAAGAGATCAGCGCAGCGTCAATTTTGGCAAAAGTTGCACGTGACCAAGAAATGCTAGAGCTTGATGCACAATACCCTGAGTATGGCTTTGCAGGTCATAAAGGCTACCCAACGAAAGCGCATTTTGCAGCGCTAGAGCAATACGGTGCAACGCCACACCACCGCACGTCGTTTAAGCCTGTACAGCGAATTTTGCAAAGTAAGGAGCAGTAATGCCAGCACCGCAGTTTGTTCATTTACGTGTTCACAGTGACTTCTCTATGGTTGATGGCTTGGCAAAGACCAAGCCGATTGTTGCGCGAGCACAAGAGTTAGCGCTTCCAGCTTTTGCTATTACAGATCAAATGAACTTATGTGGCCTTGTACGTTTTTATGGCGGGGCACATGGTGCAGGTATTAAGCCCATTGTAGGGGCGGATATCTGGCTTAAAAGTGATGAGTTTCCTGAAGAGCCATGCCGTTTGGTGGTACTTGCCAAAAATAACGATGGTTATAAAAACCTGACTTTACTTATTTCGAGAGCCTATCAGCGTGGTCATGTCTTCCATCGTCCTGTGGTTGATAAACAGTGGCTTGCTGAGCACAAAGAAGGCCTAATTTTACTTTCGGGTGGTAAAGACGGTGATGTGGGTAAGGCGCTTCTAAAGCATAATCATCAGTTGGCATTAGATACGGTTGCTTTCTATGAAGAACATTTCAAAGATCATTTCTATCTTGAGCTGATCCGAACGGGGCGGGCAGACGAAGAAGATTACTTGCATGAGGCGGTGAAACTGGCTGAGCAACGTGACTTACCGGTTGTTGCCACCAATGAAGTCGTGTTTTTGCATGAACATGACTTTGATGCACACGAAATACGTGTGGCTATTCACGATGGTTACACACTTGAAGACAAACGCCGTCCAAAACGATTCTCAAAAGAGCAGTATTTAAAAACGCCTGAGCAAATGATTGAGTTGTTCAGTGATATTCCTGAAGCACTTGAGAACACGGTTGAAATTGCGAAACGCTGTAATGTGACTGTTCAACTTGGAACCTACTTCTTACCAGATTATCCGACTGGTGATTTAAAAATTGAAGACTTTTTAGTTAAGGTATCCGAAGACGGTCTTGAAGAGCGTTTGCAGTTCTTATTCCCTGACGAAGATGAGCGCAAAGAAAAACGCGTTGAGTATGATGAACGTCTTAAAATCGAACTTGACGTTATCAACCAAATGGGATTCCCAGGTTACTTCTTGATCGTAATGGAGTTCATCCAGTGGAGTAAAGACAATAATATTCCAGTAGGACCAGGGCGTGGTTCTGGTGCCGGTTCATTAGTGGCTTATGCCCTGAAGATCACAGATCTTGATCCCCTTGAATTCGACTTACTATTCGAGCGATTCCTAAACCCTGAACGTATCTCAATGCCCGACTTCGACGTCGACTTCTGTATGGATAGACGAGACGAGGTAATCGACCACGTAGCTAAGTTATATGGTCGTGATGCGGTATCTCAGATCATCACTTTCGGTACTATGGCTGCAAAAGCCGTAATACGTGACGTAGGTCGTGTACTTGGTCACCCGTATGGCTTCGTTGATCGTATATCAAAGTTAGTACCGCCAGATCCAGGTATGACCCTAGCTAAAGCCTTTGATGTCGAGCCGCGTCTCCCAGAAGCTTACGATGGTGATGAAGAAGTAAAAGAGCTTATCGACATGTGTCGCATCCTTGAAGGCTGTACACGAAACGCCGGTAAGCACGCCGGTGGTGTTGTTATCTCGCCTACGACCATAACTGATTTCGCCGCGTTGTATTGCGATGAAGAAGGTAAGTTCCCGGTTACACAATTCGATAAGAATGATGTTGAAACAGCGGGCTTAGTTAAGTTTGACTTCTTAGGTCTAAGAACACTGACAATTTTGCAGTGGGCGCTTGATATGACCAACGAGCGTCTTGACCGTGAAGGCAAACCGCATGTCGATATTAATGCCATTCCGCTTGATGATAAACCGAGTATTGAGCTATTACTTCGCGCCGAAACCACCGCCGTGTTCCAGCTAGAATCTCGCGGTATGAAAGACCTAATTCGTCGTCTTAAGCCCGACTGCTTCGAAGATATGATCGCACTGGTTGCCCTGTTCCGACCGGGTCCACTGCAATCGGGCATGGTAGATAACTTTATCGACCGTAAGCATGGCAGAGAAGATATTTCATACCCAGATGCACAGTATCAGCACGACAGCTTGCAACCTATTCTAGAACCAACCTACGGGATCATCCTCTATCAGGAGCAAGTCATGCAGATCGCGCAGGTGCTAGCAGGTTATACGCTAGGTGGCGCTGATATGCTTCGTCGTGCGATGGGTAAGAAAAAACCTGAAGAAATGGCAAAACAGCGTTCAACCTTCGAAGATGGTGCTGTAAACAACGGTGTCGATGGCGAACTCGCCATGAAGATCTTCGACTTGGTAGAAAAGTTCGCAGGTTACGGCTTTAACAAATCTCACTCAGCAGCCTATGCACTGGTTTCGTATCAAACGCTTTGGATGAAAACCCATTACCCTGCCGAGTTCATGGCTGCGGTAATGTCGGCGGATATGGATAACACCGATAAAATCGTCACCCTGGTTGATGAATGTGAAAACATGAAGTTGGCTTTATTACCGCCTAACGTCAATGAAGGCTTATATAAGTTTACTGTTAACTTAAAAGGCGAAATTGTTTACGGTATCGGTGCGATTAAAGGGGTGGGTGAAGGCCCGGTTGAAGCGATTCTCGAAGCGCGTGATCAAGGTGGGGAGTTTAAAGACTTATTCGATTTCTGCGCCCGTGTTGATTTAAAGCGTTTAAATAAGCGTGTGGTTGAAAAGCTGATTTATGCAGGTGCCTTAGATAAGCTGGGACCTGAGCAAAATCAAGCTGGCCGTTCAATTTTGCTAGCCAGCTTGCCAGCTGCAATGAAAGCTGCTGAGCAGCATCATAAAGCCGAAGCAATTGGTCAAAGTGACTTGTTTGGTTTATTAGCGACTGAGCCTGATGAAGTGGAGCAAGCGTTTGAGTCTGCTCTACCTATGCCAGATAAAGAGTGGCTAAATGGTGAGAAAGAAACCTTAGGCTTGTATTTAACAGGTCACCCAATAAATCAGTATCGCAAAGAGTTAAAGCACTATACGTCGGGTAAACTAGTTGACTTACAGCCGACTAACCGCGATGTGAGCGCAACGGCGGCCGGTTTGGTGATTAATGCGAGAACGCTGATTAATAAACGAAATCAACGTTGGGGTTTAATAACTTTAGATGACAAAAGTGCCCGAATTGATGTACGCTTATTTCCTGAACAGTACGAAACTTATCAAGAATTGCTGCAAATTAACCAAATCTTGGTAATATCTGGACAGGTCAGCTTTGATAACTTCTCTGGTGGCATTACAATGACAGCCAGAGACGTGTGTACCATAGCTCAGGCGCGTGAAAAACGCATCAGAGCAATAAAAATGACTCTAAATATGGTGCAAATTGACGCGAACTTCTTCGATAATTTACGAAAAGTCTTAGAACCTTATAAATTCGGTACTTGCGAAGTTAAGGTTCAATATCAGCGTCCTGATGCGTTAGCAGAACTAACGTTAGGTACAGAATGGTGTGTGACGCCAACAGATGATCTTATAACGCGATTATCTCAGTTAGCGGCACAAGATATAGAATTAGAATTTAATTAATTAGGTTGTAGAGCATGAGCCTCAATTATCTTGATTTTGAGCTTCCAATTGCTGAATTAGAAGCAAAAATTAAAGAACTACAAAATGTTAGCCGTTCAGGCAGTTTAGACCTGAGCTTAGAAGAAGAAATTTCTCGTTTAAAAGAAAAGAACGTTGAGCTAACTGAAAAAGTATTCTCTGAATTAGGTGCATGGCAGGTTTCTCAACTTGCACGTCACCCGTTACGTCCATATGCACGTGATTACATCGAGCGCATTTTTACTGAATTTGACGAATTTGCGGGTGATCGTACTTTCGCAAATGACCCTGCAATTTTAGGTGGTGTAGCACGTTTAGACGGTAAGCCTGTTATGGTTATCGGTCAGCAAAAAGGCCGTGATACAGCAGAAAAGATTAAGCGTAACTTCGGCATGCCAAAGCCAGAAGGTTACCGTAAAGCCCTTCGTTTAATGGAAATGGCTGAGCGTTTTAAAATGCCAATCATTACATTCATTGACACACCGGGAGCATACCCAGGTGTTGGCGCTGAAGAGCGTGGTCAAAGTGAAGCAATCGCACGTAACCTAAAAGTAATGGCTGCGTTAAAAGTACCAACAATTTGTACGGTCATTGGTGAAGGTGGTTCAGGTGGTGCACTAGCCATTGGTGTTGGTGACCGTGTTAACATGCTTCAGTACAGCACGTACTCTGTTATCTCTCCTGAAGGTTGTGCGTCAATCCTTTGGAAGAGTGCTGAAAAAGCGCCACTTGCTGCTGAAGCAATGGGTGTATCGGCAACGCGTGTAAAAGAGCTAGACCTGATCAATAACATCATTGATGAACCACTAGGTGGCGCGCATCGTAACTATGATGAGATGGCGAAAAACTTAAAAGCTCAACTTAACCGTGATCTTGCTGAACTAACAGCATTAAGCACAGAAGATATGCTTGAACAGCGTTACAAGCGACTCATGTCGTTTGGTTACTGCTAAACATAAGCTTTTGAAAAAAGCCGCATTATGCGGCTTTTTTGCGTTTTAGAGTTATGATAAAAACCACGTTATTTAAACAGTTTAAAACAGTATTAGAGCCAAAATTACATTTAGGCTCAGGCCTAACGGTGGCACTTTCGGGTGGTGTCGACTCAGTCGTGTTATTACATTTATGTAAGGCCTATCTTGAGAGTCTAGGTTCAAATCAGTCTATTTCAGTCGAAGCTATTTATGTTAATCATGGCTTATCTGAAAATGCACAGGACTGGCAGCAGTTTTGTGAGCAGCTTTGTCTATCTCTTACTATTCCTTTTAAAACTAAGCGCGTTAATGTTCAGCCAAAAGCGAGACAATCCCTAGAAGCGCTTGCTCGAGATGCGCGCTATCAGGCGCTTGATGAGCTAGCAGAGCAGGGCAGCCTCATTTTATTAGGCCAGCATGCGGATGATCAGTTAGAAACCTTCTTATTGCGACTCAAGCGCGGCTCTGGCCTTACAGGGCTCAGTGCAATGCAAGATACAGTTCGTTTGTCATCGGGTAGGCAATGTATTAGGCCACTTTTGAATATTTCACGAGAAGACATTGAAGCAGTTGCTCGCACTTTTTCTTTAGCACATATCGAAGATGAGTCGAATCAAGATGATAAGTTCGACCGCAATTTTTTACGCAACCAAATTATTCCGCCGCTTAAAAAACGCTTTAATGGTTTTTTAAAAAGTACGCTGCGCAGTATTGAACTATTACAGCAACAGCAAGCATTAATTGACGAAATAAGCCAAGCGGATTTGTTACTCTGTGCAGATAAAAACGATGTGCCTGCCACACTAAAACTCAATGAGTTAAAACAGTTTAGTGCGCTTAGGCAGAGCAATGTTGTGAGAGCATGGTTAAGTGATTTAGGTGTAGTCATGCCCTCAAAGGCGCAAATGTCACAGATTTTAACGCAAAGCCTAGAAGGTCGTGAAGATGCTCAAATGCAAGTGCGATTATCGAAAGGGGTGATTAGACGCTACAGAGATAAGTTGTACTTTGATGCGCAGGACTTCACTCCAAATAACGTCAAGAACATAGAAAGCACGACGCTAGTGTTAAATGATAAAACGACGTTAAAACGCGAGTCCGGTGGATTGCTAAGACTGCCTTTTGAGCATGAGCGCGTTTCTATCCGTTTTGGGCTGTTAAAGTCACAAATAAAACCATATAAGAAACTACGCAGTAATACGTTAAAATATTGGCTTAAAGAATTAAAAGTCCCCACTTGGCAGCGAGATAATATCCCCTTAGTGTTTTACGACGACAACCTTGTACAGGTTGTGGGCCATTTTGTATCTGCTGATTATATTAGTGAGGAAAGCGGTATTTCTTGGGAGTTAACCTAATATGCAAAAGAGAAAAATTGGTCAGTCGTTGGCGCAAAAATCCCCCATTGGCATGGTATTCACCTTACTGCTTTTTATTCCTTTAGCTGTGGTTAGTGAGCTAATCGTTGGTAATTTAATCTCAGCGATAGTGCTTGGTATGGTTACAGTGATTTTATTACTGAGCTATTGGCACGGTAAAGGTGGCAGCTTTTTTATTTTTGCGCTTTTAATGCCATTAGTTTTGGTGGTGATGGCGGAGTTACCTAGTTTTGTTGCTCTGGCATGGTTAATCAATGCTTTTTTCTTTGGTGCTTCGAGTTGTTTGTTTGCTTATTTATTGTGGAGCAAATCAAAGTAATAGAAAGGGTGTAAGAGCCAAAGCAAGTTAGGGGCTTGCTTTGGCGAATTGTTTAGATAGCGCGAGCGCAGTTTCTGCCTGCTGCTTTCGCTTTATATAAGCCTTTATCGGCTCTAGCAAAGATATTATCTTCGCAGTCAGCGCCTTCGGCGAGAGTGAAACCAATGCTGGTTGTGACACCATATTTTGACATTAATTTACAGTGCCCTACAGAAAGAATGATGCGTTCAGCAATCAATTTATTAGTAACAAACTCAGGATCATCAATTAAAATCGCGAACTCATCGCCTCCAAAGCGGAAGACACTGTCAGTTGTTCTAATTGAAGCTTTTAGAATGTTTGAAAACTCAATTAACACTTCGTCACCCGCTTTGTGACCAAAGTTATCATTTACTTGTTTAAAGTTGTCTAAATCAAGCAGCATCAAGCTAAATTTACGTTGATGACGACGGCCATTTTCAATCTTTTGAACGAGGTTGTCATTAAATTGGCTGCGGTTATATAGACCAGTTAATGAGTCTTTCGTTGCCAGTTGTAAAACACGCTGATACATCAATGCGTTTCGCAATGGGTAAACTAAAGCTTGGTGAATAGATTGCAGCTTGCTTTTAATAGCTGGGCTTAACTGATATTGGCAAAAATACACCAGTTTACCTAAATGCTCTCCATTGAGGTCTAAATCAAAACTAAAGGGTGTGTATTGTTTATCACTGTCTTTTAATTGAAAAGCGCCTAATGCAGTGTGAAACTGTAGTCCTGATAATTTGATAATACGTTCGGCATGCTCTGCATAAATGGCTAGCAGTTCTTCAATATCAAGCGTTGTTTGCAGCTTTTCAACCAGACGATGAGCAAACATTGGTTCTTGATTAATATATTGCTCAGTATTAAACGGCAAATAGTCGCCACGCGTTGTGAGCCTTTGCGTCAGAATATGGACGTTTTCCATTAGTTAGAACCCCTAATTATCATAACTGAGTTCATATAAGCTAATTTTGTGCCAAATTTTTAAACTGGCTGAAAAACAATCGCTTGCTATAGTTAACTAAAGTCGAATTATAAACATCAATAAAATTGACTCTCTGGAGGCCATTTGCAGAGCATTTATAGTCAAGTTTTTGCCTTATTACTTGCCGCAATGATTTTGGTTTGGTTGTTCAAGCGCATTGGCTTGCCGGCAATTTTAGCTTATTTAGTCACAGGGGTACTGGCGAGTAGTCCGAGTATTGGCTGGATGAGTATGAGTGATGAAATGCACTTTATTGCTGAGCTTGGCATCGTCTTTTTATTATTCAGTCTTGGCTTAGAGTTTTCAGTACCTAAGTTAATGGCAATGCGTAACTTGGTATTTGGACTTGGTGGCTTGCAAGTTATCTTAACTATTTTGGTAGCTATGCCGATAGTCCGTTTCTTTGATTATGGTTGGCTAAGTGCATTTACCATAGCCAGTATCATGGCGCTTTCTTCAACTGCCGTTGTGGTTAAAATATTAAAAGAAAATGGCGCGATCAATCAGCGACGAGGCCAGCTCTCGGTCGGAATCTTATTGTTTCAAGATATCGCTGTCGTACCTTTACTTATTAGTATTCCGTTATTCGCGCAGGCAGACAACCAGATGTTAGCAAGCACCCTGGCGATAGCCTTAGCGAAAGGGGCGTTTGTCTGTATTTTGCTGTGGGCTATTGGCAAATGGCTGTTGCCATTTGTCTTCAATGAAGTCGCACAAGTCAGAACCGATGAATTATTTGTGCTGTCTACTTTGGTGGTTGCTTTGTGCGCAGCTGGTCTGACTTACTTATTTGGTTTGTCTATGGCGCTTGGCGCGTTTTTAGCTGGCATGATGTTAGGTGAAAGTCAGTATCGACATCAATTAGAAGCTGAGATCCGGCCCTTTAGAGACATTTTAATGGGGCTGTTTTTTGTCACTGTTGGTATGCAGCTCAATGTTGGCTTTGTTATTGAAATGTTTTGGTATATCTGCGCTGCGTTAGTGGTTTTATTTGTCTTGAAGCTACTTCTTATCTGGGGCTGCGCGCAATTAATTGGTGAGCGTAAAAAAGATGCCATTGCATCAGGTATTTTACTTTGGCAGATGGGGGAGTTTGGTTTTGTGCTCATTGCGTTGGCTTCAACACATGAATTAATGGCTTCAACGACCGCATCATTTTTAATTGCGCTGGGTGTGCTATCTATGGCCCTCACGCCTTATTTAATCAGTCAAACAGACCGTATTTTGGGTGTGTTAAACATCGATAGCGAACATGGTAACGAACAATTTCAAAAAACGTTCGGCAGTCATAATTTAAATGGCCATGTTCTAATTCTTGGGTATGGACGGGTAGGGCAAACCATTACGCGCTTTTTAAAGCCAGAAGCCATCCCCTATGTTGCAATTGAACGAAACCCACTTCTTGTCCAAGAGGCACAAAACGCGGGAGAACCGGTTCTATTTGGGCATGCTGCGCAAAATACCATTTTAAAATCAGCCAAAGTTGAACAAGCTAAGTTGGTGATAGTCACTATGTCTGACTTTGAACAAAATCAACCTGTGATAGATGCGATAAAAAGAGTCGCGCCGGGTGTCTCCATTATTGTTCGTGCCACAGATGATATACATCTTGAAGACTTTAAAAAGATGGGGGTGACAGAAGTTGTGCCTGAAGCACTTGAGGCAAGTTTAATGCTTATTTCTCACGTATTGCATATGTCTGGTGTGCCGATGCGTCGTATATTTCGCCGAGTAAGCCGAGAGCGTGAAAATCGTTATGAGTTTCTCCATGGCTTTTTTACTGACGGCTCCGTGGAGCAAAATAGCGAGCCTTTAGAGCGTTTAGAGTATCTGCATGCGATTGCCTTGCCAGAATCAGCCTTTGCCATTGATAAACAAATAGCGCAGTTGAATTTAAACAAACAGCGAGTCGTGATCACCGCATTAAGAAGAGATGGGCAAGAAATTGAATCTCCTGATGACGACATCATATTGCAAGCAAACGATATTCTTTTGCTAAAGGGAAAGCCCAGACGCGTAGAACGAGCTGAGCAATTCTTGCTAGAGGGGTTGTCATAAAGCGAAGTTTGCTGATGTTTTTTAAAGTGTCAATTGAGCTGAGTGCAAGCCTAATTAAGCTCTAGAAAGTCTCTAATTTCATCGAGTCTATCTAACCCATCTTGATAACCAAATTCAATGAGCCTTCGGGTATAGGCTTTCTCAAACATTAAGTAACTCGCTAAGCTCGACTCAGAGTGCTTTTTGATACCAATCGAACGTAACAGCATTCTGACTGCCAGTGGCATATGTTCATAGCATTCGGTCGCTATTTCATTAAAGTTTTGCGTAGGGTTAATAACCAGTGTTGAAACTTGTTTTAGCTCTTTGTGTTTATTCTTTGAGTTAGAAGGCAGTAAACCTATGGTTCGGTTAACTCGTTCTAAACGTTCCAAATCTGATTGCAGCGTGTCAGCAAAAACACCATCTAGCAAGTGGCCTGCAACCGTTGATACTCCAGGGAAATGAGGTTCGTAACCTATGGCGCGTTGGCGTTTTGGCTGCTCCACACCAATGATGAATATCTTATCGGCACCTAAATGAATTGATGGGCTAAGCGGAGAAAGCTGGTGAATTGAGCCATCACCATAGTAGTGATGCTTTACTCTGACACTTGGAAACACCATAGGAATGGCACTTGAGGCCATGAGCAAGTCTAAAGTAATTTGCCCTGCAACGCCCTCACGTTTAGCACGTTGCCAAGGGGCGGCATTATTCGACTGAAAGACTGCCACTGATTTTCCGGTTGAATAACTTGATACCGTAACAGACACTGCCTCTAAGTATTTTCTATGTAAGTTTCTATCAATGCGTGATAAATCTAAAACATCATCAAGCAATGCTCGAAGCGGCGAGTTATCTAGAAGGCTGGCGGGGGGATGATTTAAATAGTCAGATTGAAAGCTGCGCATCATATTGCCAAGAATATAACTCGACGCGCCAGTGAAAGAGCTCTTATAGACCATATGAGTATGAAACTGGCGCCATACCCATTCTATTTTGCGCACCGCCAAGTGCATACATGAGGCGTAGCACGCCATCGCAGCTGAGTTAATTGCACCCGCAGAGGTACCATTAATAATTTGAAAAGGAATTTTGGCATTGCGAGGCATGCTTAAAGCCAATGCTTTTAACACGCCAACTTGGTAAGCAGCTCTTGCGCCACCACCGGTCAGTAGTAATGCCATTTTTGAATGCTGAGTATTTTGCGGTTTTTTTTCCATATTCGCCCTTAATTATTATGAACTTTTTGCTGCGAATGCCATCAGTTACCGTATATCACTTGCAACAATTACTCAGTGATATATCTTTACTTTATAACTAATTATAGAATATTCAACGGAATATTGTGTTCAGCCATTAACCGGAGCAAACATGTCAGAACAACCTTCTTCAAAGCCTTCCCAAACCCAGCTGCTATTTGCAGCCGTTGTTGTTATGGCGTTAATCGTCGTTGCTGTTTTTATTCTTTCAAGCAAATCTGAACAGCCAGTAGAAAATGAAAAGTTCAAGCAAGACGTCGTCGTGCCTGCCGCAGAACCGGTAAAACCAGTCAATACGGCGCAAAGTCAACCAGAGCCTGAGCCAGAGCCTGAGCCAGAACCTGAAGTTGTAGAAACATATGAACCTGAACCGCAGCCAGAGCCGACCCCTGAGCCTGTTGCAGAACGTATCGTTGAAGCAAAACCTGCTGAGCCTCAGCTTCCATCGTTAGATGAGAGTGATGCAGAAGTGAAACAAAGCTTAGGTGAATACCTCACTGAGCAATCTTTAGGTTTGCTAATGACTGAAGATATGGTGCGCAGAACCGTGGTATTTGTAGATAACTTAGCGCAAGGCAAGCTTGCAAAAAAGCATGCACCTGTGAGTGCTCCGGTTGATAAGTTTATGGCGCTTGAGTCAGACATCATCATTACAGATCCAAATAGCTTTGAGCGTTATACACCTTATGTCGATATGCTAACGCAAATGAGCAATGCGCAAATCGTACGTGTGTATAGAAAGTTTCAGCCACTTATTTTTGAAGCCTATGAAGAAATAGGTTATGAGGGCGAAGACTTTAATTACACATTAAATGAAGCAATCACTGAACTTTTAGACACGCCAATTCCTGAAACAAGCTTGCCGCTGATTAAAGATTCAGTGACTTATAGCTATGCATATCCAGAATGGGAAAAGTTATCGGATGCGCAAAAGCAGTTCTTACGTATGGGTCCTGCAAACATGAAACGTGTTAAGACTAAGCTTGAAGCTGTGAAGAAGTCTTTAGCAAATTAATCTTGCCATATTTTAAACCGATTGTTTAAGCATTAGGCAATCGGTTTAATTAATTCAGTTTTTCCTTGAATCTAAAGCACATAATAGAGATAATCCTACCCGCGCCTAACAAGGCCCACTATGGTGGTCTTATTGGTCCTCTCGCAACAATAGTTCGTGAACCTGGTCAGGTCCGGAAGGAAGCAGCCACAGCGAATGACTTGTGTGCCGGGATGTGGCTGGTAAGACTACCACCCAATCATTCAAAATTTTCAGTTTTGTACTCCCAAAAAACCAATTCGTTTTAATTTCCTTAGTTAACTGAGCTAATCTGTTTGTATTCATTTTAAAATTAACCCAATGTCCTTATCTGCTATTTAGCTGAGCCTCAAAAAGAGAAAATAGTGGTCGGTCGCTCTTTTAGACAGTTATGAGTTAGAGCGGGCGGTCGTATTTTCATCAGAAACGGACGATGCTTTTATTAAAAACGCATATCAACGACTCTGATGCTAATAGTTGTAAAATAGTGCTGTATAAATGAGGTTGTCGGTAGTGCTAGTTCCAAGTTCTGAAGGGGATCCACAATACAATACCTGATGAGAAAGCTCAGACTTTGTTGGTATTTTAAACGAAGTATCAGTCGCTTAAGGTGATTAAATGGAGTATGTTTGAGTACGAAAGAAATATTAAAATAGCATACGGTTGCATTCATAATTTGGGTGATGAGGTCCAATGGAAAATGAAAGCAGGTATGTATAATTAAGAGATATATTTGGTAGACAATATCAATATAAATATCAATATCAAAAGGATTAAAATGTCATACGTAATGTCGAGGTGCAAATTAGCTTTACTTACCTCTCTTCTTTCACTTTCTTTGACGAGTACTGCTAATGCTGGTAGTTGTGATTTGAAGTTGATAAAGGAATATACTTCTGTGATTGATTTTCGTCCTTCATCAATGCTATGCGGTGCTGATATGGGTTTTCTAATTATAAAATTAAAGCAGCACTTAAATAAAAATTTAGCGCCTCTAGGAGCAATTCGCCTAGTTGTTAAAAACTCAAGTGATATAAATGTTACTCGATACAATTTGTACTTATCGAGTGCTGATCAAAGCAGTCAAGTTATAGCCTGCTTGAATAATTCCTATCTGGATAACAGTAAAATAATTTTTTCATTTCCTATAAAGGAAATGAAAACTACAGAAAATACACGCAGTGTAAAGATGTCTAGCTTAGATTATGAATGTAAAATCCCATCAACTTTAAGTCGATAAAAGAGCAGGTTAGGCTTTGCCTAGTGTTACATTTTCAAATGTCACGATTAGCTCACTCATTAAGCCTTAGCGTGACAGAGAATGAGAAGGTTTGAAGTTTAGGTTTTAGTATTTACATGCTCGACGCTGAGTTTATAAATTAATTTGGCCAGACTTGCACTTTTCATGGTAACAAAGGTTCTGACAAAAACGTGTTAGAGACTAATGCTAGCTTTGCTGTACTCGCTGCCGTTAAAAACGATTTTATACCTTTCCTAAAGGTAAACTCACTTTTCTAATGCGTGAATGACTCGCTTGTTTTAAAAGAAGGTTGATGAGCTATAACGAAGTCGTTATTCCAATATCATCTAAGATGATAGTTACATCTCTAGTCGGTTCAAAAATAAAGACAATCTCTAATTCGCTTTCGGCACTGATTGGCTTATTCAATTCAATAGGGAGTGTGAAGGTTTGCAAAACTGGCTCCGTTGGCGCATATCTCACATCACCTTTTTCCAATTCAGAGAAGTCAGAAATTAATAAAGGCGAGACACTGCCAGATGCGGCCAAACTTTTTTTAAACACGACATCAGACTTATTAAGTAGCTCTACCTTGGTATCAGATAACAAATTGTATGATCCACATTCTTCGCCTTCTCCTGAATCAGCTCTAGCCAGTGAGAAACTTAGGTAGGGTTCTTCTTTGCGATTTTGCTGAGACAACTCAGCACCTGTGAACTTAATGCTCAACCGTGTTTCAACTTTTTTCTTAAGTTGAACTTTTAATACATTATTAGACGTTTTAGTGCCGTTTCTTAAACGCTCTGAATCTATGCTGATTTGCACTTCTTCTAATGTTTTATCGGATAGGGCTTTAACGATGCTTTCTTTTTCAGCGTCACCCTCAAAATCTTCTATAGTTTTGAAGTCAGATGTCATATGGCGACTGATATAAATATCGTCTGGAAGACCAAACTCATTAGTCACAGGTTGTCTAAAAATTTTTCGATACGCTTTTTTGTTCGCCAATGTAGCTTCTAAGAAAGCAGAAACATACACTTTAGTTAACTTCTCTTGTTGTTTGGGGGTTAATAGCTTTGAATAAAAATCTTTGCTGCTTCCCCAATGGTAATCATCAGACATATCTTGATTAAAGTTTATGTGGTTAGCACGATAAATATAAATGGACTGCTTTAAGAAGTCTTTATCAGCATCGAAGTGAGTGCGATGCCATTGTTGGCTACCAAGAAACTGATAAACATCTGCATCATGGCCGCCTTGTAACACTAAATAGTTAACATTTTTCAGGATGTTTCTGCCATCGGCATGTTGATATTGCCCGTCCATTGGGGCTAATGCGACAACGGATTTAATGTTAAAACCAAACCCTGTTGATTCAGTACTATCAGGTAAAGTTTTCCATTGATTAAATGATGCAGCTAAAGCAACAGCCTCACCCCCTCTAGACATGCCTATCAAAGCGATATTCTCTAAATCTAGCTTGTTATAAAAAGCATGGTCTTGCTCAGCATTCCATTTTTTTAGCAGTTTGATATGTTCAAGCAGTATCCAACCACGGGCACCATTTTCTCCCCACAAGCCATTCAAATACGTTTGATCTACTTGCACCACAAAATGCCCGCGGCTGGCGAGTAACTCACCCAGGTAATCAAACCCAGGCGCAGAATTTCCATGGACTAAAAATACTAACGGCAGAGGTTGGGCTGCTAACGGAAGCCAAACTTTAGCCTGCAAAGGTAAATTACTACTTTTAAATTTGTGGTAAGCATTGTCTTCATATCCTTGGTTGCGAGAATAGTCTGAAAGAAAGCTCGGCAAGCTCACATTTGGAGCAATGACATCCGGTTTTGAGATAGCAAATAAAAAAGGTTGTTCGCCATAGTTCATTACTTTGTATTTATGTTCGCCCAGTTCAGCAGGGTTAGGTAAACCCGTAAACGAACTATTTGGCTGGCTATATCTTTCAATAACACACTCTAAAACATCTGAAGCGAATGTCGAAAAAGAGGTGGTAACCATTAATAGGATGGCAAAAAAACACGAAAAACGAGTGAGCATCAAAATTGTCCCTAATGTCAAAATTCAGCGAGTGGTATTGTATATCAAATTGATCTTGCTATAAAAAAACACAATTTCTTATAATTATGCTATCTGAGACGCAAGTTACTCTAAAAAGGTTTAAATTAGTGTTTGAATGAAAGTTTGAAGGTTGCGCTTAAAGTAAAACACTAATTCAGCGCTTATAACCAACAATTTCCGCTTCTGACATGATGCCAATTCAGATAAAACCTCTTAAATAAGTCACTTTTAGCTTCAAACATCATTTGTAATAAAACCCTTAAAAACTTATATAGCTTATTCGTTGAATTGTCCTAAACACTTGGTGGTTGTTTTCATTTTGACCCAAGAAAGAACGGGTTAGGTTAGCTTTAAAATTATCTTGGCAGGAAGAATAATAAGTACAGATAGTTTTTTATGCTCAAACCTTGAACAAATATTTACTCGTGTAGATAAGGCTAGAGCGTTACTTATAGTCTTAACAGCTAATAGCTTCAGTTAAATGGAGCTTTTGATAAAAAGCCAAATCTTTTTACAATTCCTGATTTTCGATATTTACAATTCCTGTCTATTTCAAGTGGAGTCTACAAATTGTTGATTCTTATAGATTAGCACTGTAATGTTAACGAAATTAACAGGAAAGATTCCCGATTTTGTTCAGATAAAATCAGGCATTTTTCCTTTGAAAAAGCTGTTATGTACCTAGGGTGATATGAAAACACTGATTTCAATTTTACTTTGTTCTTTGTTGGCTGCATGTGGTTTCCAATCTATCAAATTGGTGGGTTATGGTAAAAAACTCGATGCTCCTGTCTATGAGGCCTGCTTCTATGAGAAATTTGAAGAGTACCGGTCATTAACTAGTTATTTGCTCTCCGTAGAAGTAGAAAAAGCTGAAGGGCAAATTACTTACTATGAATTAACAATTGATGGAACAAATACAGAAGACCCAGATGAGGTGTTTACACCTAAGTCTTTTAAGGAATCAAAAGAATTTATGGAAAATATAGTTAATGAATGTTCTGCTTAAAGCGGTACATAACAATGCAAATTAAAAGCGCGGACAAAAAACAGTTGGCTTTGTTCGTACCTCACAAATTCTAGCCAACTATTTTTAGCCGTTTATTTGCGGCGTTATAGGTAAATGGATAGATGAGGTTTACAGTCGATTTTATACTCACTGAATTACCAAAAGAAGAAACAGAAGCATGGAGCTTTATTGAACACCTTCGAGAAGAATATCACGAAGATAAATGTGGGGCGCATGAGAAACTAGTTCAACTCCACAGTGCACTAACCAAAAAGTATCCCTGTTTATATAGTTATACTGATGACGATCCTGAGCTAGATAATTGCCCTTGGTCAGATGGTCCGATGATAAATAACTTCGCCAGTAAAATGGGGATGGTTGCTATCGCATACTCTAGAGCCGATGAGTTATTCCCATTTGTCTTAGAAAAAGCATTGGAATTAGACATAATAGTAGCTGACGGGCAAGCGAGAAAATTTATCGTCCAGGAGAGCCAGTGAATAACTCGGAAAAGCCCTGGTGGAAGATATGGTAATTTACCCTATAACAAATTGCTTAAAAGGACGTAAAACGCTTGGCTTACGCTCTTTCGTCGCAAATTTTAGCCAAGCAATTTAGGCGCATTAGAAAAGCGTTAGTTTGCAAATTAAATATGGCACATAATCGAAAACTAGTTTTGGGCGCGGTTGATCTAGTAGGTTCTAAAATTAGAAACTCTATCGTCGCAATGAGCGAAGCAAGAGATTCTCTGGAATCAATTTTGATTTCATCTTCATACTTCGAAAATGCACCATTCGAATGGGTTGGTTTGATTATTCGTTATGGTAAAAAAAATGATGCTCTCCCAACATTTAATAGAATCAATAAGAGGTATGGAGATTTACCGATAGCTATAGAGGTGGATGTTAGTGAAATTTATGATATTCACAACAGCAAGGAGCTTTTGGTTAATTATTACAAAAAGTTAACTATTTTGTGTCTAATAGCTGTAGCTGAAAAATATGCATTACCAAAAGAAGAACTTGAAAAGGCAAGTTTGGTAATTAACGCAAACTAACAAACAGTTTGTAAGAAGACAAAATTCAGTTGGCTGGTTTCGCTCCGCTGCACATTATAACCAACCAAATTCTGCCTTTTCACCGAGGCGTTAACTGGCAAAGAAGGATTGGCGTATGAAAGAAGTCTTGATTATCTTCCTAAATATGGGGTTCATGATGCTTATTATGCTTTGCTCGGGTATGGGGCAACAGTGACTGAAGAGTTAAAACTTTAGGCTGTCATGTGAGTGAACAATAATTCTACATATGCTGGTAGAGTTCTATTTATTTTAGGTGTTATTGTATTTCTAAATAAATACTGCCTTCTTTAGGATGCGTGTATAAAGGGGAAGAAGGCTAAATTACTAAAAGAACACCTTATAACGGAAATGGTTCCAAAGAACACTTATAAGCTCAGAAAAGATTTATGCATAAATTAACAATAACAATATCCAGTTGCTTCTTTTTATTTATTATTTGGATTATCTATTTAGCTAATACTGGGCAACAAAGTATTTTCTTTGATCTTGTACGCATAATTCCGTATGGAGATAAGGTTGGGCATCTTGGCTTATTTGGTATGCTTACTTTGCTTGCTAATTTTGCGAGTAAATTTAAGGTATTCAAGCTAGGTAAAGTAAATGTATTTTGGGGCACAGCTGCTGTTTTTGTCTTTGTCACCTTGGAAGAGTTAAGTCAGCATTTTATGCCAACGAGAACTCTAGATATATATGATTACACTGCTGATATGGTTGGTATCTTACTATTTACTTGGCTATCCAGCACCTTAGTAAAGAGAAATTTAACAAGGCGTTACAACTGACCTCCAGCAGCTAAGTGATGCGTTATATAACTATGGATAGCCCTGAATATGCCTAACCTTTTTATTCCTTAAACTTTTGAAGCACCTACGTTTTTTGATAGTAAATACTTTCATTTTTTTGGGCTGTTACAATACTGTGCTTTCGGGCGTAAATATTTTACTCTCCATACAGCGAAATAACCTTCTTAAATTGATTCTATTTTTTAATTATATTAATTATATCTTCTGTACTCATAAAGCCAGGTACTGCTTCTCCATTGGCAAATAAAATAGTCGGGGTAGCACTAAAACCAAATTTTTGTGCCAAAGCTTTTTGAGTATTGAGGTTGTTGATGCATTCTGTAGTTGCTTGATTGTTCGTTTCAAAATGCCCCTTATGCATTGCAGAGTCCATCGCGGCTTGCGGGTTTGTGGCGCAAAGCGCATTCACGGTTTTATTGAACGCTTTGCTACCAGCATTTCCTCTCGGCAACATGACATAATCGACACTGATACCTAGTTGGTTTAAGTCTTTTATTTGAGTGTGGAGTTTTCTGCAAAATGGGCAGTCAATATCGGTAAAAATAGTTATTTGATGTCGTTCTTCTTTTGCTGAGTAGGTGAGTAGTTTCTCTCGAGGAATAGATTTGAATAATGTTTGTCTGTGTTGTTGGTTTGCTTGTTCAATTAGGTCTTCGCTTGTAGAGGTGTCGATCACTTTACCCCAAAATAAATGCTGCCCATCTTTGCTAGCAAGTAAGATTTGATTGTCGATTGTGACGCGCTCGAAATAGTCATTAAATGATGTGATTTCAAAGCTTGCCTTAGGACCAAGTAATCGATGCAGTTTTGCACTTAGAACTGAGTTGGAATAACTGGGTGATTGATTGTCAGGTACCTCTTCAGATAGGCCGTTAGGGCTGATAAAGGTTAAAGTGGCAATTGCTAAAATTGATAATTTACTAAGTGCTTTCATTGGCTGCTCACAAGATTAGATAAGTGAATACATTTATACAGTGAGCTGCGCATTTTATGTCAGTATAAATGCCTCTAAGTTTCTATAATTATATATATTAACTTTATTATCATTAACTTATGCCTAGGTTGTGAATTGCCTAAAGCCTATTAATTGGGCTGTATATTCAACATTTTTACACTTGCGCTTTGACGTCACAGAGTCTTTTAGTTCTTTACAAAGTTGCGCATGTTCGCTTTTTTCTATTTTGTTTTCTGAATTACTTGAAAGCGCCTGTTCACTGTCGATTTGCAGTCGTACCTTTGAGTTAAGCGGTGTATCTTGCTGTTTATTGACTAAGGCTGCGATTTGCTGTTCGAACATGTGTGCACTGCAGCTTGCAAAACCTGCTTCTGCGGACTCTTTGCCTTGAATTGCAAAGTCTAGCGCATCATTATAGTTATTCTGAATTGCGGCGATTCTACTTAACAACGAAAACGCTTGTCCTCGATAATAGCTTTGTGATTCATTTTCTAGCACGAGTTCATGTGCTAATTGCTTAGCATGGGCTAGCTGTTGTTGACTGAATTTTATTTCAGCTAACAGCAGCTTGGCTTCTTGAGAATATGGGTTTTCTTTTAGGCTGAACTCAAGCCATTTTTGAGCTGTCGCATAGTCTTTTGAACGATAAGCATCTACTGCATTTGTATAGCTACTAAAAGTGGGTGGTAAAGCAGGCTCAAACGTATTATTTTCTCTAATTAACAAGCTTGTTGCAGTGATACAAGTAATGGTTAGGCATGCAGCAATGGCATAGTGTGTCATTTTATTTGACTTTTTTACTGCTAATTTTTCAGTAGGAGCTAACCAGTAATAGCCATGGTTAGGTTGAGTGCGAATAAGGTCATTATTGGGCGCAAGCTTGCGTATTTCACTGATCACCTGAAAAAGGCGATAATCTTGGTGTTGTGGACTGCCCCATAAAGCAGTGTGCAATTCATCTTTGGTGATTAGAGTCTGAGGGTAATTAACAAACAGCTCTATTGCTTGCGCTGTCTTAGGTCGGATATTTATGGGTTTACCTGAGTGGCGTAACTGATAGCTTTGATCACAAAAGGTGAATTTTAAAAATTGATAAATTGCCACAGGTTATCCTTAAAGCATACTGACATAAGGTCTTTATATAGGTTAATTATGAAGTTAGCAAATTACCGCTTTGATCTGGTGAATCTAGGTGTCTTTGAAATTAAAACTCGTCCCAATACGGCTTTTCACCAAAAAACTCACTGAGTTCGTCAATAAAGACTCTTACTTTTGAAGAGAGCAGTTTGCGATGCGGATAAACCGCATATAACGCAATGGGCTCAGGTTCATAGTTTTCTAAGAATATTTGCAAATCTCCTTTTCTGAGCGCATGACCTGCAATGAATGTGGGCTGCACCAAATAGCCTTCTCCAGCGATGGCGGCGGCCATCAGTAGCTCACCGTTATTCGAGATAATAGTGGGATGTTTGTTTTGACTTATTGATTTTAGCGTGTTCAAAAGTAGGTTGTCGGTTTTGTCATAGCTAGAATAACTGTAATGCAAAAAGTGCTTAGGGTTGAGCTCGCTCGGGTGCGAAGGCGTGCCATTATGTATTAAGTATTCAGGAGAAGCGCATAAAACCAAACGTACAGGCGCTATTTTCTTTGCAACCAAAGAAGAGCTTTGCAATTGACCAATTCGTAGCGCAACGTCAAAACCTTCTTCGATCACATCTACTTTACGGTCGTTAAGCTGAATGTTGAGCTCTATTTCAGAGTACTTTTTTCTAAATACACTGATGAACTTCGATAGATGTAAAGTCGAAAATGAAACGGGCGCACTGATATTCAAAGTACCTGTGACCGTTGTTTGCAGCTCACCAAATTGTGCTTCTAAGTTATCTACATTTTCTAGTATTTGTTTCGCGTGTTGGCGGCACTTTTCGCCCGATTCCGTGAGGCTTACTTTACGGGTCGTGCGATTGAACAGGCGGGCATTAAGATGTGTTTCAAGCTGCGAAATATATTTACTTACCAGTTGATTCGACATCTCTAATTTTACTGCTGCTTTGGTAAAGCTGCCTTCATCAGCAACGCTTAAAAACACTTTGAGCAATTCAATTTTAATCATTACCACACCCCTCAATTAACAACCCACTATCAACGAAATGTTGTAAATAATACAACATAGCTCTGCTTAATCATAAGAAATCGTAATAGTAATATAGCAAGCATTGAAAAAGAGGTTTGTTGATTGAGTTAACAAACGAATGAGGTTTTGAATGAAAAACACAACACAGAACTATGGCTGGGTGGCGAAAAGCCTGCACTGGGTGTCAGCAGTGGTCGTCATAGGTATGTTTGCGTCTGGCTGGTGGATGGTAGAGCTGAATTATTACAGTGATTGGTACAGAACCGCGCCATTTATTCATAAAAGTGTCGGTGTACTTTTACTGCTATTGACCATTACAAGGCTATGTTGGAAGGCAAATAACATGAGTCCAGATGCTGTGGTTAATGCATTTGAGCAATTTATGGCAAAAGCTGCGCATACCGTTTTATACCTGCTGATTGTTGTGATTTGTGTCAGTGGCTACTTAATTTCAACTGCCGATGGTCGCGGTATTGAAGTATTTAACTGGTTTGTGTTGCCAAGCTTTGGAGAGCTTTTCTCACAACA
Organism: Pseudoalteromonas sp. MTN2-4; assembly: GCF_042848605.1. Taxonomy (NCBI): domain Bacteria; kingdom Pseudomonadati; phylum Pseudomonadota; class Gammaproteobacteria; order Alteromonadales; family Pseudoalteromonadaceae; genus Pseudoalteromonas; species Pseudoalteromonas sp. MTN2-4. Next base: position 403,421 of record NZ_BTGK01000001.1, on the reverse strand, counting down.
AGCCGACACTGCAGGGCTCATTCATAAATACAGTGCTTATGGTTTGATGGGGTTAGTTCTATTACACGCATTAGCTGCTCTCAAACATCATTTCATAGATAAAGACAATACATTAAAGCGCATGCTTTAAGACGTTTCACAAAGGTAAGTGTTTTAAAAACAAGTAGGTGCATTCATCTTCACTTATTAAATATTTTGGCTTCTAAACAGGAGATTACAATGAAAAAGCTTATTTTAACTGCAGCGTTTCTAGGCGCGTTATCAACAACGGCAAGTGCTGCTGAATACGTGATTGATACCAAAGGAGCACATGCCTTTATTAACTTTAAAACATCGCATTTAGGTGTGTCTTGGTTAACGGGTCGTTTTAACACATTAGAAGGTTCTTTTAACTACGATGGTAAAAGTTATGACAACGCACAAATTGAAGTGAATATTGATACTACGAGTATCGATTCAAATCATGCAGAGCGTGATAAGCACCTTCGAGGTGGTGACTTTTTAAATGTTGGGAAATTTCCAACTGCGAAATTTGTAAGCAGCAAAATTATCGATAAAGGTAATGGCAAACTAGAAGTGAAGGGCGCATTCACACTGCATGGAACGACTAAGAATATTGTCATTGATGCGCAAAAAATTGGTGAAGGTAAAGATCCTTGGGGCGGTTACCGAGCTGGTTTCTCTGGTACCACTGAAATTCGTCTAGCAGACTATGGTATGAAAGAAGTGTTAGGTCCAACAACGGTGATGCTCGACTTGCATGTTGAAGGTATTCGAAAGTAATACGCACTTTACTATTAGTGCTTAGCTATTAATCTTTGTGGTGTGCTATGACAACAAAACACAATGTATTTTTTATCTCTCACGGCGGGGGGCCGATGCCTTTATTGGGCGACCCCAGCCATACAGAAATGGTCAATGCACTAGAGAAATTGGTGAAATGTATTGAAAAGCCAAGTGCTATTTTGTTGATAAGCGCCCACTGGGAAGAAGCTGTACCGACAATTACCTCTTCAGAATTACCAGAGCTCATTTATGACTATTATGGTTTTCCTGAAGCGGCATATAACATCCAGTATTCATGTACTGGCTCACCAAAGTTGGCATCTCAAGTGGCAACAGCATTAGCGCAAGCGGGCATTGAACATCAGCTCGATGCGCAGCGCGGCTTTGACCATGGCATGTTTATTCCCTTGAAAATCATGTTTCCGGAGGCTGACATTCCCTGTGTGCAGCTATCATTGGCGAAGAGTTTAGAGCCAAACTTACACCTCAATATTGGTAAAGCTTTACAGTCACTAGAGTATGACAATTTATTAGTGATTGGTTCTGGGTTCTCTTTTCATAATATGCGTGCTTTTTTCTCGCAAAGTGACAGAGAAGTTGATGAAAAAAATTTGGCATTTGAGACTTGGCTCAGAGACACAGTAAGTAATAAAACACTTGGTGAAAATATGCGAGCAAGCCAACTCTTAGATTGGGCAAATGCGCCCCATGCAAGATTTTGTCATCCTCGCGAAGAGCATTTGATGCCACTGCATGTGTGTTATGGGTTAGCTAATAGTGCTGCTGATGAGCAGTTAGACGTTAAGATTTTGAATCGAAACTCGGCCATGTTTGCATGGTACAAATGAACGCATTACCCGAATTGACTTTATATCGAGTAATGCGTTACCTATTGATCAAGCATTAGTGAAAACTGGTATTAATGCCCAAATTGAATTCGAACACCGGCATTGACGGTAAAGCCATCATTACGTGACCAAATATCTGTAGTCCAGCGGCCACTCGCTGATTGCTCAGGTAAAACCAAAGCGTCGTCTTTTGTTTGACGAACATTCAGCAGGTTCTCAGCATTTACAAACCAGCTTACATTGCCAAATGTAATCTGTCCTAACAGCCCTAAATGCCAATAAGCATCACTTTGAGTTCGGTATGGGTTGTTTTCGAGTTGTTGCGTGCCCGTGTAGTAAGCTTCAAAACCGAGTAGATGACTACCATGTTCTTCCCACATGATCACTGCGCCCGCAGAATGTTTGGGTGTAAGCGCGATAGGTGAGATTGAGCCGGTTGTATCATCTTGTGTGCTCGCATCGGTGTATAAATAGCTGGTAGTGAATTTAATATCATGCCAACGGAAACGAAGAAGTAGTTCGGCACCTCTAATTTCACTTTGGCCAGCTGCGTTGACAATGCGTACTGTTTTGTCACAGCCGATACAGTTCATTTTTTCTAATTCAGTGACATTATCTATGTCAGACGCAAACAGTGTCAGGCTTGTTTCAATGCTATCGACGGTATAGCTAAAATCAACAGACGCGGTGGTGGCTGTTTCTTCTTCTAGGTTGTCTAGTGGTGCTAATCGTGACAGACCTGCGTCTTCAATGTCCTCGATGAAAGGCGTTGGCGCATAGTAACCTTTACCGAAAGAGCCACGCATGGACCAATTTTCTGGTTTATATAGTGCTGAGACTCTCGGGCTAAATTGAGTGCCATATTCGCTGTGCCAATCTGTTCTGGCGCTTAGAGACAACGCCAATTCGTCAGTCGCGTCATAATCAAGCTGTGAGAATAAACCAGGCACTTCGAATGTATAATCGAATTCATTGTACTGTTCTGACTCGAATTGCTCTTGTTGATACGCAAGACCTACAATCCAGGCTGTCTTGTTGGTGAAGCCTGTGACTGAAGATTCAACTAAGTAGCTGTTATGCTTGTCGTCTTCTATTACACGTCCATATTGGTGTTCATGCTCTTGTTGCATCAATGAACCACGGACATTTAAGCTCAATGTGTCATTTAAAGGTTGTTCGAATATCAAACCGCCATCGAGACGCAAAGAATCCTGATTTTGCACAAATGGTTGACCGTCTGGCATGAGTGCTCCTTCAGCGGTCCCCCCGTTTCTGCGCTCTTTCATGGCGCCCATGGTCATATACAAATTAGCGCCATTTTCACCTGACCAATATATACGCGGTCGCACTGTTGCTCTTTCGTAATAGGGCATATCGAGCCAGCCGTCATTGTCTAAGTCTTGTTCTTCTTGATGGTGTGCACCTGCGGTAATGGAAGCGCCCATTGACTCAGAAACAGGCGCGGCCAAATAAGCGGTGACGTCTTGACCATTTTTTGATGTGGCATTTAATAATACTTCACCCTCGAATTCATCTGAAGGTGTACGGGAGATCAAATTAATCACACCACCCAGTGCTGAACCGCCATACATAGATGAGGCAGAACCTTTGATAATCTCAACACTGGCTAAGTCGGTCGGGGGGATCTGCAGCAGTCCGATAGAAGCGGTTTGTCCGCCATAAAGTGGTAAGCCATCACTCAGTAACTGAGTATATCGACCATATAAACCTTGTAAGCGAATGTTAGCACTGCCCAGTGCTGGAGAGGTATTTTGTACTCGTACACCACCGGTTTCAGCAACGAGCATAGAAATATTACCAGGGCGCATTAACGCCTTTTCTTGAACTTCTTCACCAATAATGACTTCGGTACGAGTTGCCGACTCTGTGACTACGCGACCCAGTCTAGACGCGGTGACCTGAATTTTTTCTATGGCCTTCTTTTCATGACCATGATGGTCGTGTTCATGCTCTTCATGACCGCCAGCATAAGATAAGGGTGAAAATAGGATTACAGATAAAGCCAGTTTAGAAAGTTTAAATTGCATTTTTACCTCAAAGTGTACACATGACAGTATGTTCAGCTGTCATTGATAAATTGTTTTTTAATTTATTCTGAATAGGTGTGTGTTGGGCGGATCTGCCCTAAGAGGTAAAAATGGGGGGGGCGGTATAACGACTCGACAATATTATTTGGCATATTTAAATGCGAGTTCACAATAGACTCTGTAAAACGCATCATTGGCTGTGAGTAGCCAAGGCTACTGACAAAGATAAAGGCAGCACAGGCATTTGCAGGGCAAATACATTCGGATTCGCAGCAGTCCACTTCGCAGCAATCATCTTCAGCGTCACTGTTTGAGCCTGAAGATAAATTCGAGACGCTATCAATTGAATTGCTTGATTGTGTTTGTGCTGAATGTGTTGATGAGATCTCAAATGAGGGCATAAAGCTATAAGCCGATGCTTGCCCAACAAAGGCAATCAAAATAACAAGTGTCACGAAGACTTTTGAAAGTGGCTTAAACATACAGTTCTCAATGATTAGACAGGGCTACTTTAATTGAATTTGATATGGATGTGAATATTTAAGTGTTGAGCGGTAGGGCACTTATATCGAAAGTAACCCATTAAATAGGGCCCTTATAAAAACTGATAGCCAAGCTTAAATTTAAAACCCCAAAGTTGAGCGAAAGCTATCGCGCTAACTTTGGGGCTTTAAGGTAATAAATTTACTTCGCTATGCTCACTAGGCCAGTATTAGAGTCATAGTTTAGTTTAAGACTGTCGTTGTCATTCAGAGTATAAGTACATACCCCTTTTTTGGCTTTAGATACCTTGAAAGCGCCATCTGCAGTAGAGTGATACCATTTAGTATCGCCATTAGATTTCTTACGGCCTGCGCCAGAGCGGTTCAGGGTATATTGATGGTCAAGTAAGTTATTCCAAAGTCTGGCACAGCGGTTTGAGTTCGGCTTTTTGGTATTTTTGTTGTGTTTGTTTAGCCTGTCTTTACTCTCAACTAAGTAACCGCTTTCGTTAAAGTTAAAAGAGCCGTCCTTAAATGAGGTGACGTTTGCAGCCGCACCGCCAATATTTTGTTCTTCCCAGAATGCTTTTGCTGCATCTACTTCTTGTTGAAACTCATCGGCAATAGTAAGCAGTGGGTTTCCGCATTCAGACACATAAGTTAGATCCGCAATATGTTTTGGTCCTTCCATCACAAGCTCTGCTTCAGCAGTTTGTGGGTCTATTTTGTAGATTTTGGCATTTTCGCCACTATTTCTTGCAGAAACGTATAGTTGACCATCGTTTGCTGTCGCAATGCCAGATGGCCAATTTAAGTTATGTTCACCAATTTTATCTAGTTGCATGTTGCTTTCATCAAGGATGTAAAGTGACTTGGCATTTAGAACATAGACGGTATTACCATCAATTGAATAAGTGATGTCACCATGGGCGAAATCATCCCAACTTGCATCGTTTGTTTGCATTTTACCTAGTACAGTTTTGTCGCCCGTTTCTAAGTCAAATTGATACATATAAGTTTGGCTGGTGGCGAGTAAAAAACTGCCATCAGGTGAAACAACAGAACGCTTTATTGGATAGCTTGTTGTGTCTGCTATTTCAGTCGTCTCGCCAGAAGATAAGTCATACTGATAAATTTTTGACGCATTCGTTTCTTTACTTAATCGCTGCATCATAATCAATTGATTGTTTGTTGCAGCTAGGTTGCTAACAGGAAGAGAAGCACCTGACATTCTGCTATATGACTTATTTTCTAAGTCTATGTGATATATGGAATTTTTTCCTTGTTCTGCGTATCTGTCGACCGCAAATAACCCTTCTAAACAAGCATCATTTGCACTAACGTGAGAGGAAGTTAAAGTGAATGCTAAAGCAATGAGCTTATTGGTTCTGAACAAAGATCTTAAAGTCATAATGATTACCTTGATTAATTCATTATGATTTATGCAAAAATTAAACCGGTATTTTAAATTTTTATCTAAAATACTTAAGTAGGCTTAATCAACTCAGAAATTTTTAAGTAGCTTGGATTTTAAAACTGTAAATCAATAAAACACTAAAAGAAAAAACGAACTATGGTTTCGATGTGACACTAAAAGTCAAAATACAGCTATCAGGCGACCTAATTTAGGTTGTTTTATAAGTTGTTATCATTTTAGATGTCGCCAATAACACACATTCGTTTGGTTATAAAAAGGGCGCTTGTTGTGCTTATTTATTGTAAAAAGCTGTCTATTTTTTCTTCCTTTTTTAAACTTTCTTCGCTAAGTTGACATAACTTTAACCATAGCGCTCTGTTGCGTTTCGGTTAATAAATAATTTTTACTTTAAACACATTATCTTTTTAATCGAGGGTAAGTATATGGATAGAGTAGAGAAACTAATGGTCCGAATGGTGTTAAGTGATGTAAGCCAACATTTTCCTGAACCGGTAGATTTACTGTCTGCTGATAGTATCAACACTTATGGTGATGGTTTATACCAAGTACTTAGTGAACTTGAAGCACAGCAATTAGTAAAACGATTGGAAAGCGGTCATTTTACGGTGGGTGCTGCTTATAGCCACTTCAAAGGATAAATGCGGTTCAGTTGAACTATCTTTTTAATCTTCGCCAAGGAAGTGTCTGTTATGAGACTAATGGCGTCAATTCATTTAAACTCCTTCCTGTTTTAATCTAACTTCTTAATATTATGCTAAATAAAGGGCTTTTATATTTAACACTTTTTATCTGTGCTATGTCTGTGAATGCAAATGAATTAAAGCCATTTAAAAGTGATGGATGTAGTTTATTTCCCGACGGTACCTTTAACCAGCAAAAATTGTGGTTAGCTTGTTGTGTAGCCCATGATTTTGATTATTGGCAGGGTGGCAGTGCTATTCAAAGAGAACAATCTGACGCGCGTTTAAAACAATGTGTTAAAGAGGTTGGCGAGCCTGTTATCGCTAGCATGATGTTGGCAGGTGTTAGAGTCGGCGGCAGTCCATACTTACCTACGCCTTTTCGCTGGGGGTACGGTTGGCCGTATCCTAGAGGGTATAAAGTGTTATCAGAAAGTGAGCGTGAACAAGTCGAGAATGCAGTTCGAAACTTAAAACTAGAGCAGTATTTTATGCCTAAAACAAAAAAGCAGTAAGTTAATTTACTGCTTTATTGTTGCAAGTATCTATTCGATTAGAAAAACTTACTAAATAACAATCTCATACTTAGATTATTATCGCGTTCAACTAACGGGCTATCAGTTATACTACTGTCATACATGGTGTAATCAATAGCTATCTGGGTAAAGCCGCCAAAAAATATCGGGGTTGAAACTGAAAAACCTATTGATTGGTTTATAGCACTATCACCTTCATAAAGCGCTCTGTTTTGAGTAGCTTCGTAATCTCTTACGCCATAGTAATAATCGACATGGTTTTTATCTAAATGGCTTATTGATAAGTTTGGTTCAAAGAAGACAGGACCAAATCGATACGCTTTTCCAATTTTGGCTTTTACTTCATAGCCGTCAGATTTATTAAAGATATCATGTAAAAAGCCAATGCTTAATTTCCAGTTATCTCGTTCGTATTTAAAGTTTGCGCCTAAATCCATTGCAAAGTCTCTTTCTTCCATACCGATAAAGACATCACTGTCAGACTCATCGAAGCCTTGAAAACGGGGAGAAGCTTGCACCTCAAATTCGATATCACCTAACTCTAACACCTCGTAGCTCACGAATGGCCCATATACTGATAATTTGTCACCGCGATAGCCTAATATAGGCAAAGGCGTAACTCGGTTGCCATAACCCTTATAAATTTCTTGGCTCAAGCCAAGACCAATGCCATACAAGTAACCTTTTGGTTCAAGTTGAGCACGTACATCACCTCGTTCATCAGCGGAGACATTTGAAGAAAAAATTACGGGCAATGAAGCAAGTACTAAGGCTTTTATAATTCTGAGCATTTTGAGGTCCTTTTATTGTCAGAGTATCAGTATGGATGAAAAATCACTTTAGATCAGTGTTATGACATTTTTTATACTTGTACCTTTTTAGGTTTTATGTATTATCGCGCAGTTGTTACAAAAGAGAATTATAAGGAAGTAACGTATGCAGTGTTACCAATGTAATGTAAAACTTGAATATGACTTAACCGAAATTCATACAGGTTATGGTTGTTCAGAATGTCATGGAGCTTGGTTACCTGCAAAATTTTTAAAAGCAATTGGCACCGTCAAAGAGTTCGATTACATGGCATTTGTCGGTCAAGTACAAAGCCAAGTGAAGGAATCGACAGAATTAACTTGCCCATTTGGCTGTGGTCAATTGCATCGTCACTTTTTTGAAAATAGTCACTTTAGTTTCTGCCACAGCTGCTTTGGCGCTTGGTTTAAGCAAGGTGAGTTAGAAGGCTTCTTAAAGAATTTCAGAGATGCCAAAGACATTAGAGTTCTAGATACAGCAAACAAAATTAATGGCCTCGATATGTTGTTTGACCTTTTAAAATAAAAGCATAAAAAAGGCCGCATAAATGCGACCTTAGATTACTGCTAGGGAGGTAACCTTCAAAATTGTGCTTGAGGGCTATTCCATCAACCACATTCTTGCTGTTCTTGCTGGCAGGTAAAACTTGTGCCACCGACTCGAGACATTTTGCACATCGTTGCTTAATGTGTCTCGGTAGTTACGGTGCCACCATAAATTATCGACTTGCGTATCTACCCAAATATCTTGGCCAGTGCCACATTTATTGATACCAACCACGCCTTTGTGCTCACGTTTGAATAACAAAATACAGCTATTGTGGTTTAGCACCTGCATACTGCTGCCATGGGTGGCATTGTGAAATTTAAGCATACCTTTCATGTCTTCACGGCGGTAAAGATCATTCCAACGGTTATCACCACTTTCATTATTATCCGAATACACCAGCGGTAGACCACCATCTCTTCCTAAAACAAATGCGTTCGCAAGTTTTTCGTCGGTGGCATCCATAATTTGATATCTAAAGCCGTCATTCAGAGGAATATCATGAGTAACGCTAAAAGTGATAGCTTTGTTACCGGCCAATGCTTGGCCATAGGCTACAGGGTCAACAAGTTGACTCATTGAACCTCCAAAACTAAATGCGCCTCTGATCTGTGCAAACAGTGGAAAGTCATAAGCTGAGTGGCCTGTTTGTGCCAAATAAGGCACTAAAAAGTTATCGTAATCACCGCTACCTGAACCACCTGTCGTTATAATTTCACCAAATACATGCGTATCTTTTTTAATGTTGGCATCGAACACTGCATTAATATGGTAGTTGGTCATGTGTTTTGCGGCATCAACTCTAAAGCCCGTTACGCCAATTTGTTTTAACGCATTTAAATACGCTCTTTGTTGAGTGATAACCCAATTGTTAGGGTCTAAATCGGGGAGGCCGGGATCGGGGGCAGCGCCACACAGTCGGTTGTATTGTACATCGCCAACGTCATTGTAATTACTGATACATTTTGGACCACCTTGGTCGTATGTACCGTGAAAATCACCCGCGCCGAATAAGCCATCTTTAACATCACCGAATAGTGCAATGTCGTTGTAATAGTTAATATCAGCAGCGTAATCGGCTAAAACTTCGCTTCCTGGATAGTTAAGATCAGCGCGTTTCCATTGCTCGTTTGCCATATGATTAAAAACAATGTCGGCATAAGTCTCTACACCTTGTGCTTTAAGCGCTTGCACCATGGCCTTAAAATCATTGGTATCGCCCAAAGGGTTATCGATGACACGAAGATCTTGTGGCTGATAACGAGACCACCATGCATCTCCAGTCGATTTATAAGCAGGAGAGACGAGTACTTTTTTATACCCAAGTTCAGCAATCTCTTGAGCCTTGTTCGCAACGTCATCATAGCGCCAATTAAATGCATGCAAAATAACATCTGCGCTACTTTGGAAGCTAACAGCACCAAATACAAGCGCTGCAATTTTAAGTTGTTTATTTGATTTCATATGTGTTGTCATGTGTTTACCTTTTATCGCATTCCTTGCGTGTTGAAATAGGAAACATAAAACTCACATATAAACTAAGTTAATGAAATGTTATGCATACGTATTCATTAAAAGTCTTTTCTCAATAATCAAAACTCCAGAAGAGTTTGAACAGATTTTATTCAATAAAATCAATGTATATACAAAGTTTAAATTCGTTATTACAAAATGTAGGAGAGGCACAAGTAATTGCGCTTTTTTCATGATCAACCCATTGAGAGCCTTTCATAAGAGCAATGTCACCATCTTGTAATTGAGAAATATGATGAGGTAAAGGCGCTTTAATTTCGGGCTTTAATTGGTTTGGCGCTAATGGCAAAAACTTCACTTCATCGGGAGCAATCCACCTCTCACCAAGGCCACCTAATGAAGAAGCCATTCTTACAAGGTTTTGCGGTTGATGAAAATGAGGGCTTGAAGAGGTATCACAAGCAATCAGTCTTAACCCGATTTCTTTGGGCTCAAATAACACCTCAAACATTTCTAGCATGAGTTCAATATGTTGTGCTAATAACGATGAATGCGTACTGCCCTCAAGCTTAAATAGAATCTCTTCAAATAAGTCTTTATTTATCTCACCCTGATATTGGATCACAGTACCTAGATTTTGCTTGGCAAATAACTGTGCTGCATGTGATATAGCCCAACTGGATTTATTTGAGAAGCAAGTTAGGGTGACTTCCTTATTGTAAATATTGCTTAAAACATTCGCAGAGGGGCTTATTTGGCAACTAGCTGTTTGGTTTAGTTCAGAGTATTCAAGTGGGGCCGCAGTGTTATGACGCATGTTAATTTTATTTGATTGATACAATATAACAAAACTAACATTAAATAATTCTCATTTAAAGTTTTGGTAGTTAAAAAATGAGAATTGCTTTTATTAGACAGTCGGTCTAATATCGTTTCATGATCGAAAAAACAGCAAAACCTCGACGAGGTCGCCCACCCAAAGTGGCGCGTGAAAATCAAGATACAAGAGCTGAGCTAATTCGAGCTGGACTTGAGCAGTTAACAGAATCAGGCTTTGCCGCTTCAGGTATTGAACAAATATTAAAGCGAGTGGGTGTACCAAAGGGCTCGTTTTATCATTATTTCAGTAGTAAAGAAGCCTTTGGGTTGGCCGTACTTGAAAGTTATGCAGCGTATTTTTTGAAAAAGCTACACAGACATTTAGCGCAAAGTGATGAAGCGCCTCTGTCAAGACTGAGTAATTTTGTCGAAGATGCCAAGTCAGGTATGCAAAAGCATAGTTTTAAACGCGGTTGCTTGGTCGGTAATTTGGGGCAAGAGGTAGATTTATTACCCATCAGTTTCAGAAAAGAGTTGGTGGCAATATTTGAAACTTGGCAATGTGAAGTCGCGGTATGTTTAGAAGAGGCCAAAAAACAAGGGCAAGTGAGCCAAAACGCAGATTGCGCGCTGCTTGCTGAATATTTTTGGATTGGCTGGGAAGGCGCTGTCAGCCGTGCTCGTTTAGAGGCTTCGGTTAAACCACTCGATAATTATTTTAAGTGTTTTGTAATGGGGATTTCATTGTCCTCTCATTAATAAGTAGGTTAAGTAAGTTTAAGAAAATTTTTTTAACTGAGGGCCTGTTAACCTTTTAAGTTCGTTTTTGCAGAAGTTTGACTGGTTTTTATACAAGGCAGGGGGCTGCCCCGCGGAGCAAGCGTAGCATAGTTATTCCATGTGAGTCTTGCGATAACGCAGTAGAAATGCCAGTCAAACACTGCCCAAAGGGCTCTTCTGAGCAAACTTTGCACATTGTTGCTCGATTTGTACTTAGCTCGCTAAGCATCAAACCGAGCGTCGTGTTCAAAGCTCGCTCAGAGAGAGCAAAACTCGGACGGAAAAGGATCACAGGTCCTTATAGACGACCGGTCTAAATTAGGAGCGAACGATGTTTAAAGGTATTTTGATCAATAAAGATGAACAAGGTTATCAGGCGTCAGTTACTGATATTGATGACAAGATTTTACCTGACGGTGATGTGACAGTAAGGGTATCTCATAGTACGTTGAACTACAAAGATGCATTGGCAATCACAGGTAAAGCACCCGTCGTTCGTACTTTTCCGATGATCCCTGGTATCGATTTAGTTGGTGAGGTTGAGCAGTCTGGTTCTGATAAGTTCCAAGTTGGTGACAAAGTATTATTAAATGGCTTTGGTGTTGGTGAAGCACACTGCGGTGGGTTAGCTGAAAAAGCTAGGCTAAAAAGTGAGTGGTTGATCCCTTTGCCTGAGTCTTTATCTGCGAAACAAGCTATGGCAATTGGCACAGCGGGTTACACTGCTATGTTATGTGTTTTGGCACTTGAAAAGCAGGGCGTTACGCCTGAAAAAGGCGATATTCTTGTTACGGGAGCAAATGGTGGTGTAGGCAGTTTTGCCATCGTTATATTAGCTAAGCTGGGCTACAAAGTGGTTGCTTCAACGGGTCGCATGGACGAATCAGATTACTTGACCAAATTAGGCGCAAGTGACGTGATTGATCGCAATACGTTATCTGAGCCGGGCAGGCCACTTGGCAAAGAGCGATGGGCAGCAGCAATTGATTCTGTGGGTGGCCATACTTTAGCCAATGTGTGTGCGGGTATTAAATATGGTGGTGTTGTAGCTGCATGTGGTTTGGCGCAAAGCATGGAGTTTCCTGCAACTGTGGCGCCTTTCATTTTAAGAGGTGTGACGCTTGCAGGTATCGATAGTGTAATGCGTCCGCTTGAAGACAGAATAGAAGCTTGGTCACGTTTAGCAGATATTATTGAACCTGACATGTTTGAGGCCGTTGCGGCTGATATTGGTTTAAACGAAGTCGTTGAAACCGCTTCTAAACTATTAGAAGGCAAAGTGAGAGGGCGCGTGGTGATTACCCTTTAATTGTTTTTATCGACTAAAAAAAGGAGAGCGAATGTGATGCTCTCCTTTTTGTTGGGAATTAAACGGCTATTAAGACACGGTTTTACGATAACTTAATCGATAAAACAGACTGTAAAACACAGGGACTGCAATCAAGGTCAAAATGGTTGCAAATGCTAAACCGCCCATGATGGTCACAGACATATCCGCAAAGAACGCATCGCTCAATAGTGGGGCCATACCTAAAATGGTAGTGATAGCAGCCAGTGCTACAGGGCGTAAACGCGAACTACTTGCTGAAACAATCGCTTCTCTAGGTTCGGTGCCTTCGGCAATTTGCAGGTCAATTTCTTCGAGTAAGACAATGGCATTCTTGATCAACATGCCAAATAGACTTAAAAATCCGAGCAGTGACATAAAGCCAAACGGCATATCAGTGACGAGCAGGCCTGTTACCACACCTACTGCGGCCATTGGCACCACAAGCCAGATAATGAGCGGCTGACGTACGCGACCAAATAGCAAAATAGACACGAGTAACATTACTAAGAAACCAGCAGGTAGACCTGTGCCTAGGGCTTCTTGCGCGTCTCTTGATGATTCGTACTCGCCACCCCATTCAATTTTGTAGCCATCAGGCAGTGGTAGGGCTTCAATTTGTGGCTTAATGCGGGCAAACGCTTTACCTGCGGTTTCGTTAAAGCCAGGCTCTGCCGAAATGGTAATGGTTCTAACACGATCTCGACGATGAATAAGAGTTTCTTCATTTTCTAATTCAACCCCCTTTGAAACCTGTTTAAAGGGAATATAAGTGCGCTGTGATGAACTCCAAACTTGGCTGTTTTCAATGGCTTCGATATCGTTTTGTTCAACTCCTGCCACTTTGGCTTTGATTGAGTAGCTGTAATCACCATTTTGTAATTTACCTAACTCAAGTCCATTTGAGGCATATTGAATGGCTTGCGCGAAATCGTTACGTGAGACTGCAGCAATACCTGCGCTGACAGAGTCGTAATGGGCATTCAGCACAAGCCCTTTTTCGCGCCAGTTATGACGAATATCTCGAATTTGCCCGTCATTTATCATCATCAACTCGGCTTGTTCGGCAAGTTCTCGCAGTACCTCGGCATCTGGACCTGAGAATCTAACCGCGAGCTTTGCGCTTCCTCCCGGGCCAAATTGCATACGCTCAGTATAAAAATCGGCGTTTAAATCGAGCGCAGGCATACTCCTATTAAGCTTTTGGATCAGACCATCGATTTCATCACGATTGTGCGTGCGCACCAAGAAGTAGCCATAGCTTTCATTTGGTTGCTGTGGTGCATAAGTTAGGGTGAATCTATCTGCCCCACGACCAACAAAACTGGTGACAGACTCGACTTCATCATGCTCTAAAATAAGTGCTTCGGTAAGCGCTACTTTACGGGTGGTCTCGCGAATATCTTGGCCTTGCGGGCCCCAATAATGCACAAAGAACAATGGCGCATTTGATGGCGGAAAGAAACCTTGTTTGACTAAGCCAAAACTGCCATATGCCACAACTGTGATTGCGAATAAGCCAGCAACCGTGAGCCAGCGGAGCTTAAGCGCACCACGAAGTACTTTTTCATAGCCATGGTAAAATGCACTATGCTGTTGTTGGTCAGCTTGGTTTTGTTCAACTTTGTAAAAGTACTTTCCAAATAGCGGCACGACTGTGATTGCAAGAACCCAGCTCAGCATTAAAGACACCAAAACAACGGCGAATAAAGAATACAGAAATTCACCTGTTGCATCGTCAGATAAACCAATACCAGAAAAGGCTGCGATCCCTATAATGGTAGCGCCCAACAATGGCCATTGTGTTCTTTTGACAATAAAGCTTGCAGCTTCAGCGGCTTTTTTACCTTGCTTCATGCGCAGCATAATACCTTCTGCAACCACGATGGCATTGTCGACCAGCATACCCATCGCGATAACCATCGCGCCTAACGAGATACGCTCTAACTGTAATCCCATTAACCACATGATTAACACCGTGCCCATGACGGTTACTAATAGTACAGAGCCAACCACCACGCCTGAGCGCCAGCCCATGAATAGCATCAAGGTCAGTGTTACAACCACAACCGATAGCACCAAGTTATTAATAAAGCCTTTTACTGACTCATCGACGATGGCTGCTTGATCATAAATAGGCGTGAGGGTGATCCCTGCGGGTAATTTTGTCAGTAATTCATTGGCTTTATCGTTAACACGTTGGCCCACTTCAACAATGTTCACATCATTAATGGCAGAAACAGCCAGAGTAATGGCATCGTGACCTTGATATCGAATAAGCACAGGTTGAATGTCGACTGGCTCAAACTTAAGAGTGGCGATATCACGAACTTTGATTGACTGATTCGTCCCTGGTACGACTAAGGTGAGATTATAAATTTCTTCAATGTGATCAACTGGATTTTCAACAACTAAACGAAGCTGGCGACCTTCCACTTCAACACGGCCGCCGTTAAATGGCTGCAGGTTTTCTTTCAATAGTCTGGTTAGATCAGGAAAAGAGATCCCTAAGCCAGATAGTTGATAGGGGTTGATATAAGCCACTAATTGCTCTTGCTGAACACCGCTCACTTGCACTTTTGCAACGCCTTCTGTTACTAACAGTTCGCGACGAATAACGCAGGCAAATTCACGTAACTCATGTAGAGAAAAGTCAGGGGCACTGAGTGCGTAATACATGCCGTATACATCACCAAAGTCATCATACACATTGGGGGCGTGGCTGCCCGTAGGCAATTGTTTTGCTGCATCTCTTAAGCGTTTTCTGAGTTCATCCCATATTTGGGGGAGTACATCAGAATCAAAATGTGATTGCACTTCGACTGAAATTTCAGAAATGCCTGGCTTAGAAATTGAGGTTAACCGCTTTAATTGCGGCATTTGCTGTAATGCAATTTCTAAAGGCTCGGTGATCTCGCGCTCTACTTTCTCGGCACTGGCACCGGGAAACTGCGTGACTACTTGCACTTGTTTAATAGTAAAGGCGGGATCTTCTAAGCGACCAATTTTACCAAGGGCAACGGCACCACCGACTAAAAATACGATCACCAGCAACCAGATGTTGACTGGATTTTTTATGGCATAACGTGCGATATCCATGGTTATAGCTCCGCTTTATACGGTTTTACCGCTAAACCTTCACGCATTTTCGGTGCGCCGGCTGCAACCACTAAATCATCTCTACTTAAACCTTGAGCAATGGCAGCCATATTGTTATCAATTTTAAGTACCTCGACGTTGCGTTTTTGCACGGTTGAATTGGCTTTGTCGTATGCCCAAACATGAAAGCCGTCAGCGTTACTACCTTGTAATGCATTGAAAGGTACTAACATCACATCATCGTTTGCATTGTCTTCGAGGCTGACTTTAACAATGGCGCGAGCACCGGGTGTTAAACTTTTGTCGCTGACTTGTGCAGCAAATACGACTTTGTATGTTTGTGTGATGGGATCAGGCTGTGTGGCATGCTCTATGTAAGTAAGTTCATACTTCTTTTCTGGAGTAGAAATAATATGGGCTTCAGTTTTGACTAAACTACCTTGTTGGTAGCTACTAAGCAGGCGCTCAGGCACATTCACGTTGAAGTAAAATAGTGAAACATCTTGCAATTTGGCGATGATGTCGCCAGCTTTTACATAGTTACCGTTTTCAACAAAGCGTTCAGATACTTGTGCATTAAATGGCGCCGAAAGCGTAGTGTAACTCAAGTCTTGCTCGGCTTTACTCAGGGCGATTTCAGCTAATTCAAAGTTCGTTTTCGCATTGTCTAATTGACTTTGTGAGGCCAAACCATTTTTAGCTGTCGCTTCAATACGTTTTAAATCTCTTGCGGCTTGATTCAATCGCGTTTGTGCTTCTTGTACTCTTTGTTTGAAAAGCGTTGGGTCGATTTGCGCCAAAATCTCACCTTCATTCGCCACAGATCCGGTTTGCAGCTTGGTATTGATAAGACGGCCTGACACTTCAAAACTTAAATCTATGGTTTTAACTGCCGCAACTTCAGCTGGAAAAGTACGCGTATATTGCTTTGCGTTGGTTATAACAGGTGAAAGTTTTACTGTTTGAACAACTTGCGTTTCTGTTTGCTGCTCGTTGGCAGGCGCGCAAGCGGTGAGGGCAGACGTCATTGCGATTGTCATAATAAATGCAGTCGTGACCTTGAGGGTTCTTAAATTAACTAAAGCATTAAGTTTCATACTGTATAGGCTCGCCAAAAAGTGAAATTAATTTTTTGACTTGCTTACTGCTGGAATATTAAACGAACTTGGCAGTCTAGCAAGTAAACTATACGGTGTAGTTTACTGGTGAAAATTGAAAAGTAAACTAATTAGTGTAAAAATAACCTAGTCAGATATCTGAGAGTGAGTTATGAGCGAAGTTAAAAAAACACGTAGTGAGCTTAAGCGTGAAGCCATAGTGAATGGCGCAGTAGAGGCGTTTCAAAAATATGGTGTAAGTGATACCAGCATGGATAAAGTGGCCGAAACTGCTGGCGTGTCGAAGCGTACCGTGTACAATCACTTCCAAAATAAAGAGACTTTAGTTACTGAAATAATTAAAGATATTTGGAGTCAAAACTTCGTAAACCACGACTTTCCTTACGATGCGACGACCCCTGTAAAAGCGCAACTTCATGAGCTGGTGGTGAAAGAAATTCAGTTCATGAATGACAAAAAAATGCATGAACTTATTCGTGTTGCAATGGGAGTGTGCTTATTCAATCCTGACAAATTTATCGATGATATAGGCGAGTTTTTCGAACAAGAAACGACGACAATCCGATGGTTAAAGTCAGCCATGCAGGCTGGTAAGATTAAAGAGGCTGAGCCACGTTTAGCGCATGAGCAACTGGTGAGCTTATTGAAAGGCCAAGCTTTTTGGCCGCAAATTTTGCATCAGGCAGAGCCATTGACTGAGCAAGAGATAACTAAATTGGCTGAAGATACAATCGACTTCTTCTTGGCCTACTACGAAGTTTAAGCTAACAAATATTAAAACGCCTTTTAGTTAATATACTAAAAGGCGTTTTTGTTATGGTATTCAATTTGTTGCCTAAAATCACATCTTAGTTAGTCTGTTTTGACTCCACAATAATCGCAATAATTTCGGTGTCGCCAACATTACTCACTTGATGTACCCATTGATCGTGCCACATAGTGTGGCCATCAGGGATATCTATGTTGAGTGAAGCTTTTTCAGTTTTTATAACAGCACGGCCACCTTGTTGAAAATACACAGTTTCGGCATTGTGCTTATGAAAACGGTCACTCTCACCGGGTTTAAGTACCATTTTGAGTACCAGTACCTGTTCGTTTTCAAGCAAAACGCTGTAGTGCTCAGGTGAAGCAATATGCGCATGTTCATAAACAGGCTTGGCTTGTACATTGAACACCAACAATAAACAAAAAAGCAAAGCCAAGTTAGGGCGCGTTTATCTTTGAGGTATGAATTTTGTTTAAATCAAAGGCTTTCAATACGCGAAATGAGCTACGAAGCATAATGGGTTATGTGAGTGGCGAATGACAAAGTAGTTGAAGCCTTTGGTTGAACTCTCCGAGCAGCGCGAGTTGGTCATTTATTCGGCGTTATCGGCTGACTTACATAGAATAACTATGCGGGGCAGCCCCTGCCTGGCCTAAATACCCAACTCACCGCTGCAAAACAAACAGCAAAGGTCAACACGCCCTAATTTATTAAACATAAACTTACCTGTGCACACCACGAATAGGGTAGTTATTGTCTGGGTTTCTGATCCAAGCTAAGCCATTTACGAGTGCTTGCAGTTCAGGACGCACAAACGGGTTATTTGAAATGTCGACCACCTGAATATGACCTTCAGCGTTTATTACGAACAAGCCAGGCTCAGCAAATGGGTGATCAGTTTCTTGTTCTGAGCGCGGATCTGAGATGTATAAGCCAAGCGTTTTCATTTGCTCAATACTCAAGCCATAACTTATGTCATAGCTTATCTCTAATTGCTCACGGTGTGCCTCTAGCTGCGCTTTACTGTCGCCAGAGACGGCAATGATGTCTACGCCAATGTCGGTTAGGGCGCCTTTAAACTGCTCTAGCTGGTTGAGATAGCGAGTACATAAAGGGCAATGTTTACCACGATACACCAGCACAAGTTTCCAATCAAAACCAGTCTTTGGCTTTGCAAGATTGACTGACTCACCACTTAGTAAAGTGGCTGTGATGTCAGGAAAAATAGTGCCCGCATGGAGTTTGTTTGTGTAATCTGAGTTCATTTTATTATCCTAGAGTGAATCCTAAAAATGTGCGTTTAAATGTGCTTCAAAGCGTTTTAAATCGTTCTCAATATCAGCGTTTTTCATCACATCAAAGCAGGCAAATGTGGCCATAGGTTGCATATCAAAAAACTTAAAATTCATATGCATAGGGAACATTAAGTCATCCACTGATTTACCTTCAAAAAAGTCATTAGTGTCATTAAATGATTCTTCAGGTGCATTAAATGTCAGCGAAAGCATGTATTTAGTGCCTGTCATTGTGCCGCCTTTGCCATAGTTGGCTTTAGGTGCTTGTTCATTTCGACCGTCACCTAAGCACAGTGCACCGCCCATACCTGCTGTGTAAACTTCATCCATATACTTTTTGAAAGACCAAGTTACGCCCATCCAATTGACCGGTGTTTGTAAGAATACATAGTCAGCCCATTGGTGGTTTTCAAGCTCTTTTTCGACGTCGATGTTGTCTTGCATCGTCACAACGCGAGTTGAATGACCCTTGCTTTGAAAAATGCTGACAGCTTTGTCTACCAAGGTTGCGTTTAACTTACCTTCAGAGAACGGGTAATACTGATGACCATTGATGATTAAAATATTGCTCATGTTTTGCTCCAGTGTGTTTGCAATTAACTTGTGGTGTATTTTATAAACCTATTAACCTTAATCAATTAGTATACTTTTAGTAACCTATTAAAAATGAGCGTCAAAAAATGAAAAGTCGAGTAGAAACAGATAGTAAAGGGCGAAAAAAGTTTTAGATGCCTGTACTGAACCCTGTGCTATAGAAAAAGGCATGCGTTTAATTGGTGGTAAGTGGAAGGGCTCGATTATTTATCACTTAAAAGATGAGCCAGTGAGATTCAATGATTTGTCACGCATGTTAGGCGGCGCCACCAAGAAAATGGTTGACCAACGACTCAAAGAGTTAGAACAAGAAGGCATGGTGCTGCGCAAAGTCATCAGTGAACGCCCTGTTGCTGTGACCTATGAGCTTACTGAGTTTGGGCGCTCAGCCTTGAGTATTTTAGAAGCATTGCGACAATGGTCAGAATCGCATGATATTGAATTGAATTAGAGAATAGCATCTCGAGTTCTTATATAGGTCAAAATAGAATTAAGTTGACGCATTTTCGGGAGCATGAAGCGCATTTACTTGTTTTCTTATCCAGCGGTTTAATGGATCTTGGTCTGAACGTTGGTGCCAAGCTGTGATGACATCAAAAGTGGGTAGGTTTAGCTGGCAGTTTAAAACTTTTAAATTATCGTTCGGTAATAGTTTGCTCGGTAGTAGGGCTATCACATCCGTTGATGCGATACATTCTGCGGCAGCCGCAAAGAAAGGCACTGTCATGACTATGTTTCTTTTTAAGCCATGAGATTTAAAAAACGTATCTGCTGAGCCAACCAAATTTGCACGTTTTGGTGAAATGATAAGTTGTGGGTGAGAAGCGATTTCTTCCATTGTCCAGCGGTGCTCAGCTTTTGGGTGAGTTTTACTGATAACACACTGATGCGTCTCGGTATATAAAACGTGTTTAGGATACTTGCTAGGCACAAAGCTTGGGAATGACAATACTAGGTCAACTTCACCACTATCTAGTAACTGACTTAAGTTATCTATTTCAATATCACGCACAATTACTTTCAAGTTAGGCGCTTGGGTTCTTAGTTTTGCCAGCAGGCTGGGTAAAATGACTGATTGAGCATAATCAGTTGCACAGATGGTAAATACCCCACTGGTTGAGCTGGGATCAAAATCGATGGGTGCCACTAGTTTTTCAACTTGAGCAATAATGTTGGCAACGTCATTTTGGAGTGATAATGCGTAGGGGGTTGGGATGAGCCCATTGCTTTTTCTGACAAATAACCTGTCGTTGAAAGTGTGCCGTAGCTTTTTTAATTGATCGCTCACGGCTTGCTGACTTATGCCCATTTGAGCCGCGACTTTTGAGACATTGTGTTCAATGAGTAAAAAGTGCAACACTCTCAGCTGTTTGATGTCTAGATTTGCTATACCGCTCATTCTTGTATCTCATACGCATTATTCTTGTTTCTAATTGTATCACCTGTGTCTTAACATGAAATCATCATTTGAAAAGATAGCATTCGTTAGGTGAGACATGACATTGATTTCGTATGACCCAAGTAATGGCCTTGCATTAGGTGAAGTGTCAGTAGCAGATCAAGATAAGATAAATGCATTGATAGCCCATGCAAAGTTGCAACAGTTAAGTTGGCGGCAAACGCCTATACATGAAAGAAGTCGCATTATTAGTCAGGCGTTTAAAGCCTTGATCCCATTTCAAAATGAACTGGCAGAATTACTCTGCAAAGAGATGGGAAAAAGCCTGGATAGAGGAACTGGCGAGGTACGAGGTGCGCTATTTTCGGGAAGCTATTATGCGGCTGAAGCAGCAAAAGCATTAGCACCTCACACTGACGGCAGTGGTGTGCAATATCGACCTCTGGGCGTTTGCGCAGTGATCTCACCTTGGAATTATCCATTAGCAATGGCTGTGAATTTATGCGTACCAGCTCTGGTTGCTGGTAATACGGTGGTGTTTAAGCCCTCAGAAGAAACCCCATTAATTGCGGAGCGTTTTATTCGTCTACTAAATCAATATTTGCCTGAGGGTATTTTAAACATTCTGCATGGCGATGGAGAGGTTGGCAGTGCGATAGTTGCTCACGAAAGTATTGATCTCATTGCATTCACAGGTTCACAAGCCGTTGGCAAGAAGATTATGGCATCAGCGGCGCCTTCACTTAAGAGGTTGATCATGGAGCTCGGAGGGAATGATCCCATGATTGTGCTTGAAGATGCCAATATCAAAGCTGCAGCGCAATTTGCTGTTGCGAGCAGTTTTGAAAATGCGGGTCAAATGTGCACATCTACAGAGCGTATCTATGTGGCAGAGTCAATTTCAAGTGAATTTATACAGGAAGTCACTGCGTTGGCTTCGCAATATAGGCTTGGCTGTTGGAATGAACCACACGCTGATATTGGACCGATAATCAATGCCAAGCAAGTGCGAAAGATTCAGTCGCATATTGATGATGCATTGAGCAAAGGCGCGCATTTATTGCTCGGTGGCCATGCAGTTGAAGACCGATTTATCGAACCGACTGTGATCAGCGGTATCACTCGTGAAATGGCCATGGAGCAGCAAGAGACATTTGGTCCTGTGGTCGCAATATCTACTTTTCAAACAGTGAGTGAGGCGATAGCACGAGCTAATGATTCTACCTATGGTTTAGGGGCCGTGGTGTTTGGCAAACAGGATGCGCAACATGTTGCTGCACAGTTAGAAGCAGGCATGATTGGCATTAACAAAGGGCCTGGTGGCAATGGCGATAGCCCTTGGGTTGGAGCAAAACAAAGCGGTTTTGGTTTTCATGGCAGTGTGCAAGGGCATCGTCAATTTGCACAGATGACAGTGGTGAATTAAGTAATGAACTATGATGATTTTTATGTTGTTGCACGAGAACAAGGTGCTGAACGCAGCGATATTCCACTTTGGGCAAATAGAGGGGAAAACCCTGCTCAGTTGGCGCTTACTCATGAAAGACAAGTTGAATTAAACCCAATTGAAGAGGTGCCAGGCGCATTTCAGTTATTGAATGTTTTGTCTCAAGCTGAATGCCAAAGACTTATCGAGGTTGCTGAAACGCTGAGTTTTAATCTAGATGCCGCAGTGTCACTTCCCCGCTCAGTGAGACACAATTCAAGCCTCACTTGGGTCATCGACGAGCTAACAGAATCATTAATCTGGGAGCGATGCGCACCTTTATTATCTCAGGGGATTGACGCCATTTCAGGCCAAGTACCTGTTGGTATCAATGCTCGATGCCGTTTTTATAAATATGGAGAAGGGGACTTCTTTAAACCACATATTGATGGTTCTTGGCCGGGCAGCAAGATCATTAATGAACAAAATATCATGAATGCATACGATGACAGATGGAGTCAGATGACATTTTTGATTTTGTTGTCAGATGACTTTAAAGGCGGTAACACACAATTTTGGGTGAATGCACAAGATGGCTCAAGGCCGGCAAAAAATGGAGAGCCTGCAAAAATCATAAATGTCAGAACACCCGCAGGTGGCGTGTTATGTTTTCCGCATGGCCCACACCCTTTGCATTGCTTGCATAGCTCAGAGGCAATTACTCAAGGCGTAAAATACATTATCCGTACAGACCTGTTATACCCTATAGATTAACAGGGCATAGACTCTAATAAGTAACATTCTCCATCAAAGCTCGTCGTCAAGCCGAGCTTTTTTCTTTAATGGTGAACATTAATCCAACTCTACAGGTAAGGCAGTGGTGTGTTTAACCTGATCGAGTACAAACAAGGTTTGTGCTTCTTTAATTTCAGGAAAGCTTCTCAATTCTTTGAGTATAAAACGAGAGAGCGCTTTGTTTGACTGTGCAACGACTTTCATTAAGTGGTCATAGGCACCTGACAGCGAATAGCATTCTAAAATAAGCGGGTGCTCAATCACAGCCTGTTTGAATTTATCAAATGCCGCTTCATTTTTTTGGTCTATGCTCACCTGCACAAATGCTAACACCCCAAACCCGGCTTCTTCGGCATCGAGTATGGCACTATATCCTTTAATGACACCTTTTTCTTCAAGCGCTTTGGTGCGACGTAAACAAGTTGATTCAGACATATGAGCCTCTTTGGCCAAATCAACCATAGACATGCGGCCGTTACTCTGTAGTTGTGAAAGGATTTTTTTGTCTTGCTTCTCAAGCATGGCGTTTTCCGTCATTTTCTATCTTTATAATAAAGGATAACACCAAATCTGGTTAAATATGAGAGCATTTTGACGGCACCCATCAGGCAAAGTGGCGTAAGCTATTTTTAGTTAAGTTACTAAGTAAAAACACAGCACAGAGAGAGTATTATGTCTGAACAAAAGTTTTACCATGTTGGTGAGTTAAGTGCAGAGCAGCCAGCAACAACACAATATGAGCCGTCAAAATTTGCTAAAGCCCGTCATCCTGAGCCTTACCGTTTTGAGGTGAATTTAAGTGCTGAAGCTGGCAATATGCAAAGTAAGATCGGTGTGGTTTCTGTCAATATTCCAGGTTTTAGTCCAGTAAAGCTTTATTGTGACGAACAACCACCTGTAGGTGAAGATACTGCGCCGCCGCCACTGGCATTTTTCTCAGCAGGCATTGGTTTTTGTTTAATGACGCATTTAACTGATATTTTAACGGCACGAAAAATTCAGGTAGATAGCTTGAAACTTGAGCAGCGCATTGTATTTCGAACTAATTTGGGTCATATGCGTGAACATGGTTACATGACAGATGGCGGCTGTGATGTAGTTGAGACTCATGTGATCATCGAAAGCCCAGAGCCAGAAGAAAAAATCAAAGATCTATTGGATGAAGCTGAAAATGGCTGTATGGCACACTTTGCACTACGCAACCCAATTCCTTGGTCTACACGCTTAGTTTATAACGGCAAAGAGGCAATTAGTCGTTCAGGTGAATAATATAAACAGTTCGTTTTAGAGAGCAAAGGCTAACAGATGTTAGCCTTTTTTTATTTTTAAAGCCTATCAATAAGGATTTAAGCTGATGCTCCCAGTTTCGAAAATTCATTTTTCGATTTCGTAAAATATCGCTTAGTTAATCAGGCCAAATAAAATTAAAGCTAATAAAATCAATTGATTAATTTCTGGTGCGAAAGTTGATTTAACAATGTTTAAAAGAAGCTTACGTATCACGTAGTGTGAGATTAATTTGAAGTGGTGAATGAAATGAAATTACGAATAGCAATGTTTGGCTTATTGCTGTCATGTGCAGGATTTGCAAGTGAGAACAAAATAGACACTTTGACACAGTGGCAGGCAGAGGTCGCTAATACCGAATTTAGTGGTGTGATCATAGCAGCCCAAAATGGACAGGTTGTTTTTAGAGATCAGTACGGCTATGCAAACAGAGAAGCTAAACGTTTATTTACCCATGACACTGTTTTTGATATTGGCTCCATTACGAAACAGTTTGTAGGTACAGCAATCACACAATTGGCAGAGCAAAATAAATTGCAGTTGGATAGCTCACTGGAAGTGTTCTTTGAACAAGTACCTGAAGACAAAAAACATATTACAGTCCATCACTTACTCACGCATACTTCAGGCCTGTCGCAAAACCTAGAGCATTATCTATATGATGAGGTAACAAAAAGCGACATGATAAAGCAAGCTTTGACCTCTAAATTAAACACTTCGCCGGGCGAACAATATCGTTATTCGAACATTGGTTATAATTTATTGGGCGCTATCATAGAAAAAGTAACAGGCGATGAATGGGAGAAGTATATTCGAACCACTTTACTTCTGCCTGCAGGGCTCGAAAACACGGGCTTTAGAGGTGTGAGTTATCAGCCAATTAGCTTGGCCATAAACTATGGTCGAGATGCGAACTTCATACAGAGAATGTTTTCTATCACACCAAAAACCCGCTCAGTAGATCACTCTTTAGCACATTACTACAAAAAGCCAGGTCCACGATGGGCAATGGAAGGCGCTGGTTCATTTATGTCCAATACTAATGATATGTTTAAGTGGTATTTGGCGCTTCGTGAAGGCAAGTTAATCAGTGCCAAGTCATGGCAATTGATAACGAGTAAACATATTCATGAGAATGATGCTCAGACCTCTCATTATGGCTATGGTTGGGCGATAGATAGCAACAGCAGAGGAGATAAACGTATTACGCATAATGGTTCTAATGGCTACTCTTTTGCTGTGTTTAATTACTATCCAGAGTTAGACGGTTTTGTATTTATAGGAAGTAATAATATTGATGATTTTCCTGAACAGTTAATGGCAAAGCTAGATGAGCTGGTGATTAAACCAGTAATAAATTAGACGGTCATTTGAAACAGTCATTTAGCCTACTTAAGTTACTGGTTTTTGAGTTAAACCTAACACATTTAAAAAGTGCCAGGTTTAACTGGGGGGGTTAAGTCTATAACTTCGGTGGCACGCGCCCTTTGGTCAACTGCTCAATGGCTTGCGATATTGCTAATACTTTTGCATCGCTATCGAGGTTACCAATGATACTGACGGCATAAGGCAGGTTATTTCTCATCCCTATTGGAATAGTGATACTGGGTGAGCCAGTGACGGCTGCGAGTGTTGAACTACTGCCGCTGAACTTATCTCCTCTAATGGGATCAATAGGCCAAGCAGGGCCTGTGGTCGGTGCAATTATGGCATCGAGATGATGTAATCTAAATAAATCATCTAATTGTTGCCTTGCATATTTATCTATGATGTTTAATGCATTTTGGTATTTTTCTTTATCAGTCGCTTGTAAGGCTGAAAATAACAAAGCTTGTTTGTTGTCTCCCAGAGCTTTGTTGAATTCAGTAAGCGCTTGTAAAGATTTGACCGACACATTATTACCTGTAGCTGATAAATATGTTTTCATGCCTTGGTTAAATTCATACAGCAAAACATCAAACTCAGCAGGAAACACCTTATCAAGGTGTTTTAACTTAATATCATCCACAATGATTGCACCGGCATTTTTAAGTTCTAATAAAGTCTGATTAAATTCATTTTGGTGACGCTCATTAAAGCGATTAAGTATAGGGATAACACCGATTCTTTTATTTTTAAGGCCAGGCTTAAGTTTACTAAATGGCACTTTACTGATTGCGCTATAAGTTAGTTGCACGTCTTCCACGGTTCTTGCAATAGGGCCTGCTGTGTCTTGAGAATGTGCAATTGGCACTATACCTTGTTGAGAAATATGATGAATGCTGGGTTTGAATCCGACAACACCATTCATAGCGCTCGGGCAATGAATTGAACCGTCGGTTTCGGTACCGAGACTGATTAATGTTAAGTTACTTGAAACGGCAACAGCTGATCCAGAGCTAGATCCACATGGGGTGATATTTAGGTCATAAGGGTTCTTAGTTTGCCCGCCAATGGCACTATACCCGCTGACGCTGGTGGTTGATTTAAAGTTGGCCAGCTCACTGAGATTTGCTTTACCCAAAATAATTGCGCCTTCAGACAGAAGCTTTTCAACAATAGGGGCATTATTTTTAGGAACATGGTTTTTTAAGGCGACACTACCAGCAGTCGTTGGTAAAAAATTGGTATCTATGTTGTCTTTAAGAAGAACAGGTACGCCATATAAAATGCCCTTTTGGTCTATCTTATATTCGCTGTCTTTAATGGCTGCTTCTTTTAAGGCATTTGGGTTTATTGAGATAACCGCATTTAGTGTAGGGTTCTGTTTTTTAATATTATCTAAGTAGTATTGGGTAACCTCTTTAAAGGTAAACTCGCCCTTAGCAACTCCTTCATGTAACTGGTTGATGGTTAGTTCATCAAATTGTTGTTGCTGCGCTACAGCAAAGGCTGAAGTGCACAATAATAATGGTGTGAGTACTTTTTTTATCATCGTTTTATATCTCATGTGTGTATCTGAGATACTATCTGGTATCGTCTTGGGCCTGTCAATAAATTTAGAGGCTCGTCTGATTTGCGGCTATGAAATAAACACAGTTTAGAAATTTTTACGGTTATAGAGAAAGAATATTGGTGGCTAGAAACAGAAAAAGCGCACTGTAGGGTAGTGCGCTTAATTTCTGCGAATGGTGAAGGGGTTTACTAAATGCAAGGACTAGTTATTGGTGAATGCAACACCGTTTCGACCCTTCATACAATTAAACGTATATCTCTATAAAAAAGATCAAAACAATTTAAAAGTTTTAGTTATTTCTTTTTGAGAGCGTGGAACAGTGTGTAGGTCACAACACGGCTTTAGAAACCAAGGCATAAAAGAAAGTGCCATGCTCTGCATTATTTTGTGTTGTTGAATGAGAGTTTTTAAAAGTCCACCAAGGTTGAGCCATCATATCTGACATAACGGTTTCCCATGCTTTTTCTTCTAACTCAAAACCCCTAATTTCACAGAGGGTTTGCTTACATGTAACTGCATCTAACAGCACTTGGCCAGCTAAATCATGAGTGATGAAAAAATCAGAAATATACTGTTCGGTAATTATTGACCACGATTCATCACGAGGCTCTTCGTGTAGTTTTTTAAATTGTTTGTGCATTAATTTATGGGAATGTAAAAGTGCCGCATCAAAAGGGGATGATAAATGCGTTTTTACTTCATCCATGCTGACTATTTCCGTTGTTTCAGGGCTTTCTATCGATTTATCGAGTGCTTGTAATTTACTTTCAGCCAGTATCAGTTGTTGTCTTACTTCGTCTAATTCATTAATTAGCGCTTGTTTTTCTTGCTGAATTGTTTGTATGTGAGCATCTAGGTGACTCGACTCAGTGTGAGCAGTTGATACTACTTGCTGACTGCCAGTATCGGAGAGTGACGTATCGACAAGAAAAGGGTCGTCAGTTTTATCTGTATTGGCTGCAGTATTGCTGTCCAAAGATATTGAGCTTTCTAGATAAGCTTTATTAGATCCTGCATTTTTACCTAGACAAAACACTACGAAGAGTGAAATTAACCAAAAAATTGCCACGATTAACTTATTCAAATTACACCTATGTATTTGTTGTTTTAATTAAATAGATATGTTTTTGAGCTTTATTTAGCGTGTAAGTTAACATAAGGGTTAATGAAAATAATCATTAGTCACCCTTATAGCTCTTTGCGATACTCATTTGATAGCTCAATAATTTCTTGCGCAACCTCATAGAGTTCATTATCTTCCCCTCTCACTTCTGCTTGAAGTGCTCTTGCAAGCAAATGCATTTTCAATATGGCCTTATCGCTAGGGTTCGAAACTTCTAATTCACCGTTAAGCAGCCTAATGTAAAAGGCATTTTCGTTATTACCCCAACGAATGTAGTCATTGAGGTCTATTTCAATTGTATCGTTATCATGATTGCGTGCTTTGAGCTTGGAGATACCGACCATGTCGGGCATATTAGTTACAATTGATGCCCATTCTTGTTGTGAAATAGGGGAGGCATTATTAGCTAAAAACCTTCGGGTAATAAAAAGCGAATAAGACATAACTGTCTTTTAAAAAGTTCCTTTATCAGCTTCTTTGTGAAGCTCTATGAATTGAATATCTATATGCAAAATTAGCAACATGCTTTGTAAGTATATGTATTAGAGCTCTGTTTGTAGCTTTTTCTTTTAAATATTGTCAATGCTTCGGGTACGTTTAGCTATTAATTTCCCTTTGTTTACTTTATAGCGATCACTTCGTGAACCGCTGCAATAAAAAGTTTATGTCAAGGCGTGTTGTGAATGGTAAAAGGTATTGGTTTTAGTGGTTAAGCATTTGACTCTCTTATTTGTAGGCGCTGTTCAAGCGCTTTTTATAATTTATTCTCCTTCATATTTTCTTGATCTAAAAAGAGTCAAGAGAGTCTAATGTGTAAGGTAATGTAATTGAATTGTTAACAAGGGTGGACCATTTTAATTGAGTCATATAGATTGTGTGAGCGAAAGCTCATTAATCAACACGCGATTTCAACACCAAACTCAAGGGCGAATTGTTTGTTCACGCTCTGGTGTTATTCCACATGGTACAACTATACATATCACGGGTAACATCACTTAGACGAAGCAACCAGAAAAGCCAGATGCGGAAATAAGAGCGCCGCATATCGCTGATTTATGGGAGCAACAATACTTAGCGATTTCACCGACGATGGGAATAGATCCGCAAAAAGATTTGGTCGAAGGTTCACTTGAAAAACCGCCTTGGACTGAATTACCTCGAGAAGAGCAAGAAGGTTGCGGTGTTAATAGCGCTAGAGCTTATTTTCAGAGAATTTTTAATTACAATCAATGTGGAGCCCAATTTCTTTACACTGTGCAACCAAACTTAAAATTAAGCGACGCAAATAAAGGACTAAAGTTTAGAAAGTTTGCGAAGATTGAATTGGATTCACAACATGATACAGGTGAGCAGGGTGGTACGATTAACAATGTTATGATCCAACGTTTTTGCCGTGTTGCTAGAATGCGTCATCGAATGTGGCTTGAAGAAATTGAGCTGGATGAATTGGATCGTAATGGATATCCGAAGGTAATCCAACAACTGTAGTATGAGCAAATTGTTGATTTTGAGTTTATGTTTGGCTCGAGTGGTGGCACAACACTATGGCCACATATTCAGGTTTATACGTTGCGTCGTTTAGAAGATATTCCTGAAGAAGACAGGCTGCCGCCAATCAAAGTTGACGAGCAATCTGATAAAACGCCAGTGCTTCAAGCTTCATCTCAATATAATAAGATGAATCATTCTAAAGGTTAAAATTCGAGAAGTTGATGATCCTATATAAGCAAATCTAGGCTTTTATGCATCACAAGGCACTGCAAAATCCACATGATAGTGCTCATCATGCCTTACCCATGAGCGCTTCTTTGAAAACTGTATATGCGTTTTAAGGTAATTCCCATATTTGGTTTTGAACAAATTGGGCTGTAAATTTGGATCAAAAATAACTCGCCATAAGTCTACGCCATGTTTTTTTGACGATTTGTGTAATGCAACTAGATGTGCAGAAAACGCGACATAATCTATTTGATACTCATCAAATTTACCTTCATTATCAAATTCAATGTTATAACCAAATTTGTTAAAAGGGTGGGTAGGAAGGTGAACTGATTTACCATTCTTATTTAATACGGGAGTCATGAAATCTACAGATAAACCATTTTGATGTGTTTTATGAGGTCTAAACTTGCCACCGTTAACAAAACCTGTCTCAGCATATTTAAATACTTTATCAGGTTCTGACTTTTCTAAATGAGAATAAGCATCAAGGATGATATCTTTGACTTTTGAATGCACGTATGTGCGCCCAGCTAACCTTGCTATTTCACTATAACCAACAAAGTTATTGCCTTCTTTTGGTAGCTGAACAGCACTTTTTAAACTTCCTTTTGATGTCGTGCCATAGCAAGTGCTTGAACTGGCCAAAGACGAAAAGGTGTTTAAGAGAAAAATAGCGCACACTGATAACATTTTGAGTTTATGCAAAGCGGTTAAAAAAGGAGTGTATAAATCCATTTGTATGTCGTTGTTTGAAAACGTAACAATAGTTTAAACTCCTAATCTGAATGCAGCTTTAATTTACCACTTTGAAACCGCTCTAATAAAAAGTCTATGGCAAGGCGTGCCCTGAGGGGCATAAATTGCTTGTTTTGATAAACAACCCAGCTGGTTGCGCCTTTAATGCAATAGGAGTCTAAAAGCGGTACCAGCTTTTGCTGTTCGATTGATTCTGCGAAGGTACTTTCGGGCATGTAGGCGATACCAAGACCTTGTTCACAGGCTTCGCGTACCACATTGGCGTTATTGCTACGCCAGTTACCAGTGACTTTCACACTTTGTTTGGCTCCGTCGATATTAAACGCCCATTGGTCGTTATTAGCGATAATACAGCGATGGCTTTTTAGTTGGTAGGGGTGGTTTGGCATGCCATAGTTTTTTAGGTACTCAGGGCTGGCAACCACCATCATAGAGCGGCTGATTAATTTACGAGCGATCAGGTTTGAATCATTCAATTCACCATAGCGAATGGCAAAGTCGATACCATCTTCAACAAAATTTACCAGTCGAGAATTGAAATCTATTTCAATATTGAGCTCGGGGTGCTGTTTGGCAAATTCCATCAGAGCAGGGGCGATATAACTTTCGGCAAAGCCACCTGCCGCACTGACTCTGAGCGTGCCAGATAGCTGATATTGCTGCTGGCTTAATTGTTCGTTGGCTTGTTGTAAGCCGGTGACGAGTTGCTTGCACTGTTGGTAGTAAAATTCGCCATTTTCAGTCAGGCTAATTTGGCGTGTGGTTCGTGCTAAAAGACGCGAGCCTAAGCGTTCTTCTAAGCGAGAAACTTGTCGGCTGACATGGCTGGTGGAGCAGTTTAACTTTTTTGCAGCCGCCGAAAAGCCACTGCTTTCAGCAACAGCCACAAATTCAAAAATGCCTTCAAAACTGTCCATATAGACCTATCACTCTTTTTTTGCGTACTAACATATAATTTTAAGAGTGTATCTATTATTGCTAAATAGCAAAAGAGTTTCACTGAATTAGCTAATTATCATTTTTGGGGAAACAATATACAGTGTCCTTAATGTCTTTTTAGCAGTTTGCACGAAGGCATCAAGCAACTTTATGACAACACTGAGTTAAGGTAATCATCATGAAAAAAGTACTTATTCCAGTCACTAATCACGCAACACTCGGCAGTACAGATCAAGCTAATGGTACCTATGCACCTGAGCTGACGCATGTTGTTGATGTATTAAATGCGAATAACATTGGGTTTGATATTGTCTCTATTCAAGGTGGTAAAGCACCACTGTATGGCACCGACATTGAGGGTGACGAGATAAATAATAAGGTATTAGGTGACGCGTCATTCCAAACGCAGATCAACAATACCGTGCCTGTCTCTCAGGTCAACGTAGACGACTACGATGCTATTTTCTACCCTGGTGGCTTTGGTTTGCTGTCAGATTTAGCAAGCAACGAAGAAGTCGCAGCAATGGCAGCCAAGCATTATGAAGCGGGTGGGATCATTGCAGCAGTGTGTCACGGCCCAGCTGCATTATTGCCAATTACACTCAGCAATGGCGAATTGTTAATTGCGGACAAAGAAGTCACTGCATTTACCCGCGAAGAAGAAGTCGACTTTGGTACCATCAATGATATTCCTTTCTTACTAGAAGAAGCGATAACGCGAAAAGCGGCTCAATACAGCAAGGTACAACCTTGGAATGAATTTGTCATTCAAGACGACCGTTTAGTGACAGGTCAAAACCCAGCAAGTGCCCATGCGGTCGGTGAGTTTTTGGTGAAATTGTTAGCTGAGTAATTGGCTAGCAACATCTTTTAAATAAGGAATGATTTATGATTAAAGTACATCACCTCAATCAATCGCGTTCAACCCGCGTGTTATGGCTACTAGAAGAACTAGGTATGCGGTACGAGGTTGAGAAACACGAACGCGATGCAACAACGCGTTTAGCGCCAGCGAGTCTTGGCAAAGTACATCCATTAAATAAAGCGCCGATCATTGAGCACAATGATATTGTGATCTGTGAATCGGGTGCGATTATGGAGTACATTCTTGACCAAGATACAGAGCAGCGTTTACGCCCAGAAAAGGGCAGCAAGGCCTACTATCAATATGTTGAATGGTCGCACTTTGCTGAAGGCTCTTTAGGCTTGCCTGTGATCACTAGTTTGCTGATGCAGATGGAAGAACGCAGTGGCACCAACCCGATGGACGGGTATATTGCCAAAGAATTAAATCTAGATTTCTCATATATAGATTCTGTACTAGCTCAGCAAACCTACTTTGCTGGCGATGAGTTCTCAGTGGCCGACATTATGATGACCATTACACTTGAAATTGCAGGTAGCCTAAACTTGCTACAGGGCCGTGAAAATATTGCCCGTTATCTGGCTAATGTACAGAGTCGTGAAGCGTATTTGAAAGCGCGTTCATTCGGTTAAATCGCAGTCAGTTAATTTTTAAAGCGTGCGTTACATTGTTTGTCTCGCATGCTTTTATTTGAGTGGACTGCTTCAGCATTTATTCATTCTAAGTAGTGACAATAAGTAATGGGTGTCTGTTATCATAATGGGGACTTTGACGGTGCATAAACCGTTATTAATCAATGAATGGATTGAATTACTTTATGAATGCCTTAAAAGCAGTTTTTGTCGCCTTTCTTACCCTTAGTTTTAATGCACTTGCACTAGATAAAGCGCTGCAAGCGCAAATTCAAGTCGTAAAAAATGCTTTTCAACAAAACGATGTGGAAGCAATCTCTAAGTTGGTCGCTTATCCCCTCAATAGAGAACACCCGATCCCAGCAATCAAAAACGAAGCTGAATTTATCAATCGATACAAAGACGTTTTTGATGACGCACTTATAAACTTAATTATTAACTCAGATACTGAAAAAGACTGGAGTCAGATGGGGTGGAGAGGCGTCATGCTGTCACATGGCGTTGTTTGGATTGATGCCGCAGGCTTTATATCAGCCATAAATCACCAATCAGCAACAGAGGTAGCGATGAAAAAGGAGTTAATCAATCGCTCTAAACAAAAAGTGCACGCTAGCCTCCAAAACTACAAAAAATCAATACTGGCCGGTAAAACTAAAAACAGAATTTTGCGAATTGATGAACTCGATGGTGGCAGTTACAGGCTGGCATTGTGGGCGTTAGATAAAACGCAAAAAGATGCACCTTCTTTAGTGCTTGGAGCTGGAGAAATGAACATGGAAGGCAGTGGCGGAGGTTATTCTTTTAAGTTTGAAAAAGATAAGCAGCTGTACCTGTGCTATGTATTTATGGGTCATACGCCAGACTCCCCAAGTATTGCTTTTGAGATTCATGAAGGCTACGACATCAAAGTCATAGAAGGTGTTAAAGAGATGATAAAAGCAAATTAAATTGAGATTGGATTAATAATGATAAACGCTGAATATGATGCCATTAACGCTTCGGGCGAGCGAATTAAACTGAAGATTGAAGTCCGCGCTCCTGAGCTTGACCCTTTACCCGGAGGTGATTTTCGCTGTAAGGTTTGCATTCAAGCCCTGAATATTGATGAGTTTGCATATGGTGTCGACGCACTTCAAGCTTATTGTTTAAGTGTTAAATTACTGAAAATACGACTAGACGAAAAACAGCAACAAGGCTGGCAGTTTTACTTTCCTGATCACCTTGATCATGCTATCGACTTTAATGAAGGCTACTTTTAATTAAGTCATTCTTATTTTTTGTACTTCTACATCATGCACAAATAAGTGCTTACAAAACGATTGTGTAAGCACTTAAGTGATTGTTTATTTGACTGCTCTAAAGTATAAATATAGGTACTTTGATGTAGTTTCTTTATTTACATCAACAGTCAAGTTATTTAGATAAGGACAATCATGTTTAGCTTCAAAAATATAAGCACTTTTACCGCCTCAATCGCATGCTCTTTGTTTGCAGCATTCTTATTTTATCCTGAATTCCCATTTAGTTTATTTGGCATAGAGCAAAGCAGCTCAGCACTTTTTGTTGGTCGAAGAATGGCAATGTTGTTTTTGGGATTAGCCATATTGCTATGGGTAGGCAGAAATGCTGAGCATTCAGAATCACGACAAGCAATATGCCTGAGCGTTGCCGTTTCGATGTGTGCACTTGCTGGGTTGGGTATTTTTGAGTTTCAACAGGGGCTAGCAGTGCCAGGCATTTTGCTGGCGGTGATGATTGAATTGGCTATCGCCTTTTTATATTTAAAGGTATGGCTTAGTCATAAACAAGTGGCAGTTGATTTAATAAAAGGAACTTAAATGACAGTCTTAAAATTAATTTTTACTTTGTCTATATTTAGTTTTGTTCCGAGTGCACTCGCAACTGAAGTGACTCGAACAGAGCAAGAGCAAAAAAACTTAGATAAAGCTCTATATTGCATGGAAATCCTAGAGAATCGAAACGACCTCAAACCCGCCAAACGCATTGAGATTTTAAAAGCAGATTGCATTGTTGAAAACTATATTCAGCACTCGCCCCATGTGCCCGATGGTCGAGAAGCATTATTAGCAATTTTTGCTAAGCGCTATAAAAAATTTCCGCAGTTATCAATGTCAGTAAAGCGTGCCGCATCAGAGGGCGATTTAGTTTGGTTGCATCTTCATGTAAAACGCACGCCTGATTCACTTGGCTCAGCAGTTATGCATGTGTTTCGCATGGAAAATGGCAAATTTGCCGAGCATTGGGGGGTGAGCCAACGCGTACCAGAAACTTCTAAAAATAATAATACGATGTTCTAGCTTCAATTAAGATTTGTTATTAATTTAAAAGTACGGCTAAGTGGGATAACTGCTTAATTACTAATTTGATAAAAATAATAAGGAAACGGTATGTGGGAGCTGGTGTCATTTATGTTAGGTCTTGCGGTCTTCATGTTCATTATTAATTATATGTTCGAACCGCAGAAGATAATTGAAGACTTGAAGTCGATGAAAGGCTCAAATACAAAAATTGAAGCGCTTGAAAAAAGAGTCGAAGAGTTGGAGCGTACGGTTCAAGCTTTAAAACAAAAAGAGTTATAATAGTAAGCATTAAGCGGAGTAAAGCTAGCAAGCTTGAGTATGTGAAGCCTTGATGTTCACTGAACATCAAGGCTTTTTTCTCAGTAAGCCACACCCATTCTCGTGTTGATATGTGCTGCTTTTTCAATTTCATCTACGAATGCGACCGCATAGTCGGCGACTGAAATACGACTATTACCTTGCTCATCGGTAATAAGTTGCTCTGCACCGATACGATATTGATTTAACTTATCACCCGGGAAAATCTCAGCTGCAGGGCTAATAAACGTCCAGTTTAACGGGCTGCTCGAGTGTTTAAACACGTCAAGTGCTTCACCTTGCGCAATGGCTTCATCTTTATATTCAGCAGGAAACTCAGGGGTATCGATTAACTTTAAGTTTGGTGCTACTTCTAGTGAGCCTGCGCCACCGACCCATAGCAAACGCTCAATGTTGTTGCTTGGTAATTCATTCAGTAATCGCTCAGCGGTATTTTTTACAATCTCGTGATTGCCTAAAGCTCGACCGCCAATGGCCGCAATAAACACCGTTTCATCACTGATTAAAGCGCTTAAGTTGTCGGATTCGTTATTTAAGTCGAATGACTTTGCGGTGACATTGGGTTCGTCGTATTTATCATGTGCTCGAACTAGCGCAGTGATCTCGTGACCTCTTGATTTTGCTTCTGCCACGATATGAGAGCCTATCCAACCTGATGCGCCTAATACGATTAGTTTCATAATATTTTCCTCTTTGGGTAAGTGTTTTGAGTTGTGTCTAGATTAGAAGAAAACTAATATGAAATAATCGAGCGAAATTGAAATAGATTGTTTCTTTTTAGCTATCTAATAATGGGCTGAATTTTTAATATGGATCGTATTACTGCTATTAAAAGCTTTGTTGAAGTGGCGCATTTAACTAGCTTTACTAAAGCTGCCAAACGTCTTGGTTTAAGTCGCCTTCAAGTGACACGTCATGTGCAAGAGTTAGAGCAATGGCTAGAACAAAGGTTATTGCATCGTACCACCAGAAAGGTGAGCTTAACGCAGCATGGAGAACAAGCTCTGCAGAGATTTGAGCGAATTCTAGATGAAACCAGCGCTTTGATCGCTGAGAGTACCGAAGGCAGGCAAACGTTATCGGGTACGGTTCGTATTTCGAGTCCTATCGGTTTTGCCCAAAATATGTTGGTTAATGCCGTCAGTCAATTTATAGCGCAGCATCCAAACGTTAAAATTGATATTCATGCCAGCGATAGTTTTTCGAATTTAGTTGAACAGCGAATAGATATTGCGCTCAGATATACCAACACGCCCGATGAAAACTTGATTGCCAGACGACTGATGGTGATAGGCGCGTGTGTTTGTGCATCTCCAGAGTATTTGAAAAAACATAGAGCACCCGAAAAACCTGAGGCGCTTGCAGAGTACCCTTGTTTAGTACATTTATCACATGATAAATGGCGATTTATGAAAGCTGAGCAAAGTGTTGAGGTGAAAGTAAACGGGCCATTAGTGTGTAATGATGTACCTACACTTGTGCAAGCTGCAATGAATGGCACTGGGATCGCGTGGCTGCCGTATGATATTGCAAGGAGCTACATCACTGAGAAAAAGCTCGTGCCTATTTTACAAGATTATAAAATTGAGAATAATCAACTTTGGGCGGTGTACTTATCAAGAAGTTATCAATCTCCTGTTGTGCGTGCTTTTATTGATTTTGTCGCTGAGCTTTGGCAAGAAGACATAGTACCTTGTTAGTAATCATTATTTCTCAAAACTGGTAAACTGATTGTAAAACAAGTGCCTCTGTCAATTTCACTCGAAACTGATATGTCGCCGCCATGGCTTTTAATAATTGTCAGGCAAATATGTAAGCCTAAACCGGTTCCTTTACCAACGGGTTTAGTGGTAAAAAACGGATTGAATATGTTGTTTTGAGTTTCATCATCCATACCACAGCCATCATCTTCAATAAGAATTTTGATAATGCTATTTTCAGATAATAATGAGACGTTAATGGTGCCTTGCTTTGAAATAGCATCCGCGGCATTGAGCATTAGGTTCACTAAAACTTGTGCAAGTTTAGTGGCTGACCCATTTAATGTTTGCTCTGTGTTTAAGTTTAAGTGAATTGACACATTGCTCGGCAAACTCGGGCGTACTAAATTGGTCGCTTGTTCTATTAGATCTTTTAGGACTATTTCTTCAATATGATTGGGCATGTCATGGCTAAAAGCCCGTAAGTCTTTGACTATGGTTTTTACTCGTTTTAGTCCAGAGTGGGAGCTATTAAGTAGTTCAGGCAAGTCACTGAGTATAAAGTCTATATCATATTGCTCTGAATATACTTTTAATTGTGGCATCTCATTTTGAAGTTTATTGGCATGCTCAATAAATGCCTTCATATCACTAATGTAGTCTTCTAAGGTCTCTAAGTTAGACATTACGTAACCGATAGGGTTATTAATTTCATGCGCAACGCCGGCAGCTAATTGTCCTATTGAAGCCAATTTCTCATTTTCAACTAACTGTACCCGTGTTTCTTCAAGTCGTACTATGGTGTCTTGTAATTGAGAGTTTTGTTGTTCAATCTTTTGGTTTGCTAATTCAGCTTGTCTCTTCTCTTTTGCCAAATTAACAAAAGAGCTAGTGAGTTTTTGCGAAATTGTTTTGAACTCTAAGGGGGCATTATCAAACGACAGAGAGGACGCAGAATTGTCTGACAGACGAGAAAGTTGTATCAGAGGTTGAATTATGCTCCTGCTATTCCAAATACCAAGTAAAGTTAAGATAGCCACTGTAAACAGAATAACGATAACAAAACTAAGAATTAATTGCTGTTTTTGTACCTCAAAATCATTTCGTTTTCTGTCGGATAATAATTTGATTTGCTGTTTAAGCAGCTCATATTCTTGAATTAGGCTAATTGTTTTTCCGTCAATCTCTTCTAATAAAGAGAGCCATTTTTCCGTTTCTTCTGGACCAATAATCGCAGCTTGATTGACTAAGGGAAGCGCATTATTCATATGGTTCTTTAATTGAGTCAAAGGCTGAGCAATATGTATTTGACTGAATCCTAAATTTTTGAGCTTCTCCATGATTTGCATGCCTTGGCGTTCAATCCCCATAACCAAGTAGCTTTGGCGGTTGTTAAAAAACAAATCTACTGTAGTGAGCCATTGGCCTAACATACTCTCTAAGTGATTAATTTGACCTTTCTCTATCTCTATTTGACTCAGCTCAGTTTGTGTTTGAGAGCTCTGGTAGAACTGTAAACCTAAAACACAAAAAGATAGTAGGCTGATAATAAAGCAGCTCATAACTAACATTTGGCTTTGAACCGCTATTTTCATGGCGCCTTGTTTACTAAAGATTGATTAATGGAATCTAATTCTTTCTGCCAAACAATCTGTGTGACTAACAGAGTTTTCATTGCGCATTTTAAGACACTGTCACTGAGGTCTCCTTGGTGCTTCACTTGTTCATAATAACTTGAGTGTGGTTTGTTGTTGTTAAAGTCGTATAACAACATTAAGTCGTTTAAAGATTTGCCTTGAAATACACTTTTAACAATAGATGTTTCTAAATGCTTTCTATCGCTATGGCGGCAACGTTGAAATTGGAAATCAATTATTTTCATATCTAGATCTATGGCCCATGCTATTTCGACTAACCCCCACCGAGTTTGCTCAGAGCGGACGTGCACAAAACCTTGGGTTATTCCTTTTGCTTCGATGACATATAAGGTATGTCTACCCAATTCGCCAAAATGTAAGGGCATGCCCGGTAATTGCTCAGATACTTTGATACGAGTTTGAGCGTCTATGGTTCTTACAATCGAGCGGTAGCTTTTATAGTTTGGGTACAGTTTACTTATCATTGCAACTGGATCTCTTAAGCCACAGTATGCTTCGGCCCAAAGATATGGACTTGATAGCAATAAAATCATAAATATAAGAATACGCATACTTTCTCCTAAAAGCGCCACCTGAACTGCGCCATGAATTGGCTGTTATGCTGCTTTAATAAACGTGTGAATTGAGCACTTACACTGATTCTAGGTGTAATTGCGTAGTCTGTGCCTATGATGAAATCTTGCCGAGTGACTTTTTTACTCTCTTGATATCGAAGTTGCGTGTAAAGCTCTAAAGTATTGCTTGAGTTGGTTCGATTAAATTCTACGAACGCTTGCGAATAATGCTGTTGTTGGCGCTCCCCTGATTGTAGTTCAAAAAGCACCCCCCAAAGCTGATAATAATAAGCAATATCAAAAGCTATGCTTTGGCGCTCTAGTAAGTTAATTTTACTTTTATTTAGAGAAATGCCGTATTGAAAATTATGGTGTGAGGGAACGCCTAAATACCCTGTAAATACATAAGAATTCTTTTGATTGGTAAAATCTTGGCCACCGCCAGTTGTTAATGCAAACTCATACTCATAGTGTTCATATTGTTTATTGAGACTTACCCCCCAGTCAGCTTTTGGGCCTAAATTAATACCGTGGTTGTACTGTTTGAGTGTACCGTTGGTATCAATGCGATATTCGGAGCCATAAGGCAGCTCTAAATGACCTACTTTTATATTTGGTAAATTACGGCCCAGGCCTGTGTAATTGAAGTTAAAAATACGAGTAACAATTTCGATATCGTTTTCGTCTGAGAAAAAGCCAGGGTGCGGGGTGAGATTATCGATTTTTGTAGCGTAAAGCTGCATGATTAATGTGCCAACATCTCCAGACTCACCACTGATCACGTTATGGTAGTCAAAACCTATGGGGGTCATAGACCCAATATTGTCTAGGTTATGGTTATAAACCATACGAGTGGCAACATCGAAAGAAAATCGAGTGTTTGATTGCGCATATGTGCAACAGCTGGCTATACACAGAAGCACGGATAAAATAATTTTGTCCATAGAGTAGCTTCTTTTCAAGCAGATATAATTTAAGCATAGTCGAATATGCAAATTTATTAGTTTTTATAAATGTGCATAGC
This sequence comes from Pseudoalteromonas sp. MTN2-4, assembly GCF_042848605.1. NCBI lineage: Bacteria > Pseudomonadati > Pseudomonadota > Gammaproteobacteria > Alteromonadales > Pseudoalteromonadaceae > Pseudoalteromonas > Pseudoalteromonas sp. MTN2-4. Next base: position 362,522 of record NZ_BTGK01000001.1, on the reverse strand, counting down.
TAAAGTGCTTATTTGTTTTTTGTGAAATAGTCACTCAAGAATTTAATAAAAGCGCTTATTTTATCAGGAATGTGATTACTATTTTTATAAACTGCATACATTGGCAGTGAAAAAGCATGCTTTTGAGGTAAAATTTCAACAAGTTCACAGTTTTCAAAATACTCTGCGACCATCCATTTGGGCATAGCTGCTATGCCTGCCCCTAATCGTGCCATTTTCACTATCATGTCTGGGCTATCGCTCTTTATCACTTCGTTTACTTGTACTTTACTGGCTTCAAAAGTCCAAACATTTGAAGGGTGCATTAAAGAGTAAGTAATGCACTTATGGGTGCTTAACTGAGACTGATTTTGAGGTGTACCATTTTCAGCTAAGTAATCCGGAGAAGCGAAGTAACACAATGAGTGCTCGATTAATTTTTTAGCTTTTAGGTTTAAGTCTTCAAGGTGAGCGGCCCTGATTGCAATATCAATATTGTATTTAACTAAATCAGCATGTTGATCATTCACTGAGATATCAAGCTCGAGCTCGGGGTGGAGTGCCATAAAGTGTTTCAAGGGCTCAGCGAGCGGTTTGTTGCAAATGCCGAGGGGGCGGAAATTCTAAGCTTGCCAACGACTTTAGATTGCTCGTTGCGGATCTGGTGCTCAGTTCACGACAGCTTCTCAAGCACCTCTTGGCTACAGGCTAAGTAATCACTCCCAGCATCTGTAAGCGTGATCTTTCTAGGTGTTCGGTTAAATAAAGTAAAGCCCAAGTCTTGTTCAAGCTAGGCAATACGTTTACTGACAGCGCCTTGAGTCATGTTTAGTTCGTCTGCGGTTGCAGTAAAACTACCCAAACGCGCTGCGGTGGCAAACACAGAAAGACATGTTAGTTTATCCATTATGCATTCCTAATGGGAATAGTCACTTTGTCTTTATCGGCTGCTTTAGTTTTTAATAATCAATATGTTTATAACGTCATATAACACTTATCAAAAAACTTAATCACTGAGTAGTTTATATTTCAAAAACAAGTCGCTGATCCTACGAGTTAACAGGCTCTGCTCGGTATTTGGCACATGATGTAAGTGCATCGATAAATAAGGCTCTAAGGGATAAAGTCTGAGTAGGGTCTTATTTATCTCAGCTATTATTTTTTTAGATCTTGGCGTGCTACTGCAGGCAATATGCCCAGCAATAAATTTGGGGTGATTGTTAATAGTCACCGAAGCAATATCAGTGTCATCTTCAGCGTAATATTGTTTAAAAATAGTGGGGTATGAAATTAAGAAATCAACGCGATGTCGCGCAAACAATTTGATCATGGCATCGTATGCATCACTGCCTGCACGGGCGAGTAAGTTTTCATTTTTTAACAGTTTTATTTGCTTATCCAATCCTTTTCCGTATGACCTGCCTGTTTCGATGGCAAGACTTGCCATCGAGTAGTAATTAAACAAAGTATTCAAACTAATCAACTCGCCATTTTCGGTTAGCATATTGTCTAGTAAAGGTGTGCGGCCTTTAAAATAGTAAAGGCGATGACTGGGATACAAGTGCACAGGATGTGAATATAGGTTATAGAGTTGGCGTTCTTCGGTTTTGATACGGTTTACTGCACAAATGGTTTTGTCTTGCTTAAGAAGCGCATCAATACGAGCTGTTGGGGCGATTTTTAGTTCAAATTTAACGTTCTTTAAGTTTTCAAATAACAAGCGGTACGAATCACTGGCAATATCGTTACGGCCATCTTTGTAAAATAGCTCGAGATCGTTTGCATCATCACTTAACAAAGTAACCTTATCAGCCTCAGCGCTAGATGATATCAACAAAAAAATAAACAGTGAGAGTAAGTACTTCATAAACACCACTTGAAGTTGATTTATTCCATTATAGTCAATAAATACAATAACTGATGGAGAGTTTTAACACACGTTAAAAGTGGTAGGTAGTGTATTTGCACTAATAAGAGCTCGGTAAAATATGTAGAGTTCTGTGCACAGAACATCACTGAGATACTTTAAGTTTAGGTACGTTTATAAAGTTTCAAAATAAAGCCACGGATTTTGTTCATCCGATATTTTTGAGTTTATTAAAGCAAATGTTTGACTGATATAAAGAATGGTGCGCGGGGTAAACCCGCGCTTAAGACTCAAAGAGAGCCTTTAGGCGTTGGTTTATCTAACGCTTTTTGAATTTATAAGGTGAATGTTGAGTTACCCAAACCATGCTGTGCGATATAAAATAGCGCCTACAACTCAGAGCAAGCCTTGTAGACGTTGGTTTATCCAACGCTTTTTTGAATTTATTAGGTGAATGTTGCGTTACCTAAACCGTGTTGCGCGATATAAAATCGCGCCTAAAACTCAGAGCAAGCTTTGTAGGCGTTGGTTTACCCAACGCTTCTAAATCTTTTATATCACTTTTCTATAACAACGCGGCTTGTTTCACTACTATTGCGTGGCGTTTTGCCAATCGTAAATGATCTTTATCGTAACCGCCGCCGATCACAGTGGCCACTGGCACGCCTTTGTTTTGACAGGTTTTAAGCACTAACGCATCACGCTTTTCTAACCCTTGCCATGAAATATTGAGTTTACCTAGGGTATCTTGCTCCCACACATCAACGCCTGCATCGTATAGCACCAAATCTGGGTTCAGGTCTTCAATTAGCCCCGTTAAGGTCTCTTGCACAATATTTAAATATGCGTCGTCTTCTAAATGATTTTCAAGGCCGATATCTAAATCACTGTCGTGCTTTCTAAATGGGAAATTTTTCTCGCAATGAATAGAGCAAGTAAACACGTATGGGTTGTGTTTTAACATGGCGGCGGTGCCATCGCCTTGGTGCACATCTAAATCAAAAATCAGTACATTATTCACCTTGCCTTGCTGTATAAGCGTTGTTGACGTAAATGCAAGGTCATTCACCATGCAATAGCCGGAGCCAAAGTCATAATGGGCATGATGGGTGCCACCTGCAAGGTGGCAGGCTACCCCATGCTCAAGGGCTAATTTTGCGGTTTTTAATGTGCCAAGCGGGGCAGTAAAAGTACGCGCCATTAATTGCTCTGACCAAGGTAAGCCAATCCGTCGCATCGCTTTGTCATCGAGCTGGTTACGCCATAGATCCCAAATATAGTCTTCGCAATGCACCAGCTCGAGAGGCGAAGGCGAGCCAAGCTCTGGTTGAACTAGGTTATCACCAATTAAGCCCATGTTTTTTACTTCATTGAATAAGTTTGCGAATTTGCTCATTACAAAGCGGTGTTTAGGATCAAAACTAAACGAGTAATTTGGATGATAAACAAGCGGTAAACGGGTGTTGAGCGGGCTGTGATTTGAGAGCATTAAAGGCGGTACTTAGTTTAAATTGCGATAATTTTAACTGATATACGTATTAGGTAATAGTTGAGATTATTATCTGTACCAACAGGTTTTTTTACCGCATGGTTTATGCAATCATGTTGGCCTTATTTTTCAAAGTGGTAAAGACAAATGGAACTGAATTTCTCTGACTTTTCTGGCAATCAAATCTATCACTTAATGACGCAAACCATTATCCCGCGTCCTATTGCTTGGGTATTAACTGACTCGGGCGAGCAAAGCTACAATCTTGCACCATTTTCTTATTTCACAGCGGTGTCGAGTGCGCCGCCTCTGATGATGTTTTCGGCTGGCAAAAAGCCAACAGGCGAGATTAAAGACACAGTTAAAAATGTGATTAATACCAAACAGTGCGTTATTCACATTGCCTCAGAGCAAGACGCTGATTTAGTCACAGCCACCGCTGCAACTCTCGAGCATGGCGAGTCTGAAATCACCGCCAACGACATTGAGCTGGTGGAGTTCGCAGGCTTTGGTCTACCTCGTATTAAAAGCTGCCATATCGCTTATGGTTGTGAGTTATATGAGGTGCAACAAATGGGCGAAGCGCCGCAGTCATTGGTGTTTGTTAAGGTAAAAACCTTATATGTGAACGATGAAGTCATTTCTTTGGATGCCAAGCAACGTTTAAAAATTCATGCCGATAAAGTTGCCCCGCTGGCGCGTTTAGGTGGTGGGGAATATTCAGGCATTACTGCTCCTTTTGCGATGGCGAGACCTAAATAACTTGAGCTCTGGATAAATAATCAAAGCTCAATACGAATAACTCGGTTGAATGAGTTTTTTAGAACAAACAAGCGCAGTATCATGCTGCGCTTGTTTGTTTAAAGAGCTGTTGGTTAAGCGGTTTGAGGTTTTAACGCTTTTTGCATTTGCAAGTTTGCCCATCTCTTTTCAAGGATCAAGATGGTAAATAAGTAACACAGCACCACAATGATCGGTTGTAATACAAAGCTGTTCTCAGGACTGATGATAAAAGCGACGGTGCATAAAACGGTTCTAACAACTGCGTGCGCCACACAGACCTTAATCTTACAAATTGCACCATGTACTAACCACATTAAACCCGACTGTACAGCAATCGCAAATGGCAGGGCGTAAGGGTTTTGCATTGCAAAGGTAATACTGATTGAAAAGGTCAAAAATGTCATCGCAACCGCGGCTAAAAAGATGGTATCGAATGGGTTACGCTCAGCGCCTTTTTTAAACTGTACGTCTTCACCGGTTAACTTTGCGAGACCTAAACCCAAGTATACAATTGAACCTGTACCAATATAAATCGCCCAAGTTTGCATATGTAACGACAAAGTCATACCGGTAAAAATCAGCAAGCTCCACACAATCATGCCAGCCAGTGGTACAGCCAAAAAGCGGCGGTTTTTATAGTTTTGTAAATGTGTTTCTAGGTTAATGGTGTTCATGGCAATCTCCGTCTGTTGATGGAGTAAGTATGCCTAGTAGGTAGGGTGTTTATCAGTGAGGTTTGTCACGACGTTGCATGACAAATGTCATTGCTGCAATATACATATATACTTCAAAAGTAATTGACGCACTCAAAGGAAACTATAAGAAAAATGACTGCTCAACATACAGTAACATCATCTAAGTGTATGAATTGCAGTACTCCTATTTCGGGCGAGTATTGCTCACATTGCGGACAAAAGCACATTGCAGGTGAACTCACAATTGGCTTTTTTATTAATACTTTTATTGATACGTTGACCAATACTGATACACGTATTTTTAGAACATTTAAAGATTTGTTTATTCGGCCAGGGCATGTCGCAAAACAATATACCTCAGGAAAACGTAAGCAATACGTCAACCCGTTGCGATTATGTTTTGTTATTATTGGATTGTACTTGGCATTGTTAGCTCTAACAGGGGGTATTGCTGCTCTAAATGAATATGCAGTGCATCAACAGCAAGCTGGTATCAGTGAGTTCGCACAGACTTGGCAAGAACTCTATATAAACCATCGAATTTTAATTTACCTTGGTGCTTTACCATTCGCGGCCTTAGTGATCAGATTTTCTTTTTATAAATCGGGTTATAACTATATTTCAACTTTAATTATGCTGTTATATACCAGCGCACTCTATTGTTTGTATGGCATTGTTATGGTGGCAGTTTTTAAAGCCTTTAGCTTAGATTACTTTTCTGAGTATCGTAGGGTGGTAGAAAGTGTTATTGGCTTAATCGTATTTTACCAATCGACAAGTACTTTTTATAGCTGGCGTAGGTTAAAAGGAATCATCTTCGTACCATGGATTTTCTTGAGTTTGTTTTTTTCCGCTTACTTGGCAGCCTTCATGATCACTTCGATCATTACTTTGTTTTAATTTTGGGTAATTTAAGGCGTGCCGCTTTGGTTTGTTATGTTAGTATCTAGGTTGGTATAGTGCCAATTTGCGTATTACTAAGGTAAAGCCCTGTATTGAGATTTGTAACTGTGCCTGAATATTTTCTTTTATAAAATAGCAGGTTAATCGCTCTGAAATATTATACGAACTTTTAAAGGAACTAGAATCGATGAAATTAATAAATATAATTTTTTATGTGGCGATGTTGCTTTCAACGTCAGCTTTCGCGGCTTCAACCTCTTCAGAAACAGCAAACAGTGTCACAGAAATTGTCGATATACAGCTCAAAGCCTATAACGACCGCGACATTGACGCGTTTTTAGCAACCTATCACAAAGATGTAGAAATACACTATTTTCCAGAAGGTCTTAAATACAAAGGTATTGATAAGCTTAAAGAGGAATATGAGCTGATGTTCAGCAGATTAAGCTATTTAAATGCTGCAATCACAAACCGCGAAATTCAAGGTCGTTTTGTTGTCGATACTGAAGAAGTAACCGCAAAGTTCATGTACCAAGGTAAAGAACACGAAAACAAGTTTAAAGCGATTGCTACCTACGAAGTTGAAGATGGTTTGATAAAGCGAGTCTTGTTTTTGAAATAGCGAACTGTGTATTGTCAAGTGTTGAAGTTGTGCCACTAAAAGACAATAAAACAGCACCTCCTTAATCCAGATGTCTAACAGTCATGAATATTTATGAATTGATAATCTATAATGAAGGCGCCTGCTTTAATACTTATGTTCAAAATCTTATTCATGACGACAAAACTGGTTTTTTCTTCGTGCCAATAAACGGCAGAATTACAATTCATATAAAAATATATTACCTACTGCTGTTCAAGTATATTGATACTGTAATTTGGTTCAAATTATCGGATTAGTGACACCTGATTTCATATAATAAGAGCGATACTAATAGAAAGATATAGTAGATTAAACCAATTGGCATAAGTGCTTCGATCTTCTCGCTATAAAAACAAGCAATGCCACCAAAAGTTATCAGCATTTGAACTAGGCAAAACACACCAGATTTCTTTCCTTCTGGAACTGAAGTTTCAAGCTCTGAAATTGCCAAAAAATGCAATGCTGCCTTGCAATGGTATATTGTGAGTTAACAAGAAATCGAATTCATGGAGAGTACTGCCTTCAGAATGCGTATGATTTTTCAGTTCGCAGGCGCAAAGTATACGTACCATTTCGAATGTCTTGAAGTTACATCAAAAAGGATAACTATGAAAAACATCACAAAAATAACTTTGGGTCTATTGTTCACTGTACTTTTCGGATATTTTGCTCTCTCATCAGAGCAATTATTTTATGCAGGGCAATCAATTGAACGAAAGCTTGCAGGTCTCAGTGTCAAATCAATAAAGATTGATGAGGGAGAAGTTGCTTACCTAGAAGGCGGAAAAGGCGACGTGATCGTTTTTCTTCATGGCTTTGGCGCGAATAAGGATAATTGGGTCAGGTTAGCTAAGCACCTCAAAGATGATTATTCCATAATAGCGATAGATTTACCTGGGTTTGGCGATAGCTTTAAAAAGATGGACCTGAAATATGATGTTGAGTCTCAAGTTAGACGAGTAAATGAACTCATCAATCAATTAGGTATTGATAAGTTTTATATCGCTGGAAATTCAATGGGAGGGTACATAGCTGGAAACTATGCAATCAAATACCCTGAAAGAGTAACTGGTTTATGGTTATTGAATGCGTTAGGGGTTGAATCTGCCGACGAAAGTGAAATGTTTAAAGATATTTCAAATAATAAAAAGCCAATCGTACTTGTGCAGGACAAAAATGACCTTCAAAAACTGACGTCATTTGTCTTTCAACGTCCACCTTACATACCTGAATTTGTTATTTCTGAGCTGGCTAAAAAAGCCGAGAAAGATTACCAGATTAATCAGAAAATATTTTATGAAATCCATAAACAAGACAAGAACAAAGTAAAATTTGCTTCTCCCTTAGACCGAGGGCTAGCCAAGTTTAGTAAACCTGTGTTGATTACATGGGGAAAACAAGATCGCGTGCTTCATTACTCTGCGGCAAAGGTGCTTTCTCAAATAGCGCCCCAAGCTGAAATGGTTGTTATGGATGATATTGGACATTTACCTATGATAGAAGCGCCCCAGGCCACTGCAAAACAATTTATCTCTTTCAGTAGTCGAAATTAAATCATGTGTATTTGTACCTTCTTCTAAGTCTATGAATTAATGAGGTGTTCTATCAAACGTTCCTACTTAATTTATTTTTCGCATTTATCGAGATTTATGCGACCTAGTGCATTCAGTAGCGTGTGCTAAGAAGGTATTAATTTGCAAATAAACTACAGTTATTAAGCGAATTAAAAAAGCCTAGATATCATTTATCTAGGCTTTTTAGTAAGGGAGATTTTTTACTGCACTAATCTATAACTTTACCAGCATGAATATTCGTAAATTTATGATCGTTTATGACAATTTCACCATTAACAAAGACATATTGCATTCCTTCGGTTAATACATTCCAATGAGCGAATGATGCGTTAACACTTATCTGCTTAGGATCAAATACGATGATATCGGCAAAATAATCAGGCTTAATTTGACCTCGTTTTTTAATATTAAAATACTTTGCTGTGTCTGCACTGCTTCGCTGTATGAAGGTCTCAAGAGACATTAAGTTTTTATCTAAAACATAGCTTTTTAACTTTTTTGGAAAACTAGCGTATTTTCTTGGGTGCCCATCGGTACCGTCTGATGAAGTAACAACCCAAGTTTGTTGCATAAAGTTTTCGACATCTTCCGCAGACATATTAAAAGAAGCGATACGAACTTGACCCATTAACACCAGCTTTTTGGTCGCGGAGATAGCTGATAAATTCCACTCTTTGGCAACTTGTTCAAGCGTTTTACCTTCTAAGCTTTTATCATGGAATTTAGTGATTAAAATGGCCTTAGCACCACCGCGACGGCGCAAGTTTTCAGCAAGCTCTCGGTCAATTTGATCTTGTAACCTTGGATCTTTGAGTCTTGCATGAAACGCTTTTTTGCTATCTGCCATGACCCATTTAGGCATCAATGCACTGTGCAGTTTAGTGCCTGATGCTAACCAAGGATATTGATCGGCTGAAATACTTAAGCCTTGCTGTTGTTCAGACTCGACCAGTTTAATGATTTGTTCACTTTGACCCCAAACATCGACGCCCAGCGCTTTTATATGTGCTAGGTGCAAGTGAATATCTGCAGCTTTGGCAATATCAATCGCTTCTTGTACGGCAGGAATGAGGCCGATTGAAAACGTACTTTCATCGCGAATATGGGTGTCATAGATACCATTGAATTTTGCAGCGACTTTAGCTAAACGAACTACCTCGTTGGTATTTGCATAGCTGCCGGGAACATAATAAAGACCACTAGATAAACCTAGAGCGCCTTGTTTCATGGCTGCTTCTAACAGGGCTTCCATTTGCGACATTTCTTTTTCTGTGGCTTGACGCGCCACTTTTCCCATGACTTGCTTTCTAAGAGAGCCATGACCAACTAACAAACCGACATTGGTACCGATACCATTGGCATGTAAAGTATGTTTGGTGGCATCAAAGTCAACAGGACCACCGCCATCATTGCCATTGATGACAGTCGTGACCCCTTGAGTTAGGTAGTTTAGGTTGTTATTTCGGGTGCTACTTTTTAAATCTGATAGTGAATGTGTATGTGGGTCTATAAACCCTGGGGCTATCACTTTACCAGACACATCAATGATTTTTTTTGCTTTGATATGTGTGCTGTCAGGTGCAAATATTCCACAAATTTTATCTTCACAGATGGCAACTTGTTTAGCATTTGCGGGGGAGCCATCCCCCGAAATGAGTAAGCCACCTGTCAGTAAAATATCGGCATTGAAAGTTGGTTTGCTAGTACAGCCTGTGATCGCCATCAACGTCACTAAAGCGCTCAACTTTAAAGTATTAGTTTTCATGTTAGTGACTCTACTGTTTTTGCTTACTGAGCAGTGTTGACATGAGCGTTTCTGCGGCCTCGATCGCAGCTTTATCGATCATGGCTCTGTCAGTGTTGTCACCCATTTCATAAGTCACTGCATGCACTTTATATTTATCTGCTATAAATTGCTTGAAAACGCCGCGATTTGGGTTTTGTCCAGCTTTTCTTCGAACTTCAAATTCAGGTAGCGTTTTTTCAAGTTTATCTAGCCAATCATTCGTTAATGTGTGGTTATGACTTAAATAATCTTCAGGGATGGTATAAAAAATATCTTTATAAGTAGAGTGAAAATCTACGGCGTATTTAATTTCTCCGCCATTTTTGACTATGTTATCCAGATACTTTACGACGCTCGCTACTTCAGGTTGCATAGCAGTTTTCCAATCTCGGTTGAGATCTTTTCCAGCTACATTGTGACGCCAATATCCATGGTAGACACCATCAGGGTTTATATTTGGCACAACCAGTATATTGAAGCGTTTGCGAAATGTATTTGCGATTGCTGAATCTGAAAATACATGGTCAACAAAGGTAAGCATGGCTAAGGCTCCGGTTACTTCAGGCGGATGTTGCCTGCCAACAAGGATCAACCATTGATTACTCTTAGCTTGGCTTTCAAGTTTAAAAATAGGTCTGTGTTCGATAGACCAACCGATTATGTCATGGTTGAGAAAGCTTTTTTGCGCATGTGCTTTTGCCCAGCGGTGATACTCCAGACTATCAAGTGATTCCTGCGCAGAGATCCAAAGTGGCTCAGAAGAGAGATTGATCGAAAAAGAAATGTCTTTGTCATGCTTCTCAAAAGGGATTAATTGCCAAGTATTGTCTTTAAATACTTTCGGGCTGTAGCGCATTTTTCCGCCATCCGCTTTGATAGAAATCTTAACTTGCTTTTGTTCTTTAGCTGAAATCTTAAAGCCGAACCAAGGGCTATTATTGATGGGGGTGTTTTCTGGTAATAAGGTTAATTGTATATGTTTATCATTAATTTGTTCACACTGACCAATTCGTGCTGTCGCAAATTGGGTATCTATGGTTATATCACTGTTTAAACAGGCGTTTGCAATATTTGAAAATATTGACAGGGAAAGTAATAAGATTGACTTATATATCATAATTAAATGCCGTAAAAAGTTAGGCTTACCTATGACGGTAAGCCTTAGATTGAAAACCAACTTCTTTAAAATGATTTGCTATAGCTTAGGTAAAAATAGCGCCCTTGGCTTGAATGCAAACCACTTTGATAACCGAAGTGTGCATCTGCCAATGGCGGTTGCTTATCAAGTAGGTTTCTAACCCCGAATGTCACCTTGCTATTATTCAGCCAACCTTCTTTTGTAAAGCGGTGATTAACGAAAGCATTAACCGTGGTCCAACTTTCTACAGGTAAATGAATTAATTCACCTTGCTCGTCGGCATAATTTGTACTGGTATCTGCAAACTTGCCCACATATCGAGCGCTGATACCAGCAGCCCAGTCATTTTGTTTCCATCCCATAGAGGCATTAAAGCGCCATTTAGGTCGACCATTTTGTTCGACTAAACTACCACCTCCAGTCAGTTCAATATTTTCACCATCAAACAAAATACTTTCATTGCCAGCAGCTTGCGCTGCACTTATTGTGGCAGTGATAGCATCTATATCTTGATAAAACTCTAATAGCCTTGCAGCGTTAACCTTGAAGTCGAACTGGCCAAAATCAGATTTAATATCGTAACTAATGCTTAAGTCTACACCACTGACTTTTCTTGGGTTTAAGTTGGCGTAATCGTTTTTAACATGGAGAATTTCAAGGTTTTCATCGCGAATTACAAATTCATTTTTACTGCCCTGACTGCGAAGTAAAGCATCATAGAGTAGGTGAGTCTGACTACTTAGTAAGCCAACTAAATTCTCCTGTTTAACTTGCCACCAATCAGCAGTTAATAGCAAGTTATCAGTGGGTTTTAAGACAATACCAAAAGACTTGTTTATATCATCTTCTGGTTTTAGTGTGTCACTGCCGCTTCTCAGTTCTAATACACCTCCTCGAACGCCAGTAACAGGATCGCGTCGGGTATTTGTACGGGCAAGGTTATCAGCTACCACCTGAGGTAACCCAGGAGCTCTAAAACCTTCTGCATAGGCGGTACGAAATTGTAGCCAGTCATTTACTTCCCAAGATAATGCCAATTTAGGTTTTAAGACGTCTCCAACATCACTGAACCTTTCATATCGAGCAGCAGCTTGTAGATTGATGTTTTTTGCAAAAGCTGCATCCTCAACTAAGGGGACATAAAACTCAGCATATGCAGACAACACATTGCGGCTACCACGACTGTCTTTTGTAGGGCTATTACCTAGTACATCACTTTCGGTGAGCAGTTTTCCGGTGTTCTGATCAACAAATGGTGAACTGGTGTCTAGCAAGTTATCTCTATCTTCTTCATAACTTTCATGACGGTATTCAACGCCTGCAGCAAAGCCTAGTTCTCCGGCAAATATAGGCATTAACTCACTGTTTGAGATCTTGAAATCCCACTGTGATAAGGTCGTTTTACTTTCTCTATCAACGGTTGTGGTAAAGCTATCTATTACAGCCTGTGGATTTGTGCTGCTGTCACCTTGAGTGACATTGTTGATATCACCACCTGTGAATATATTATAAGCTGTATTTTTATCTGTGCTGTTAATTGCAGCCTGGAATTTACTGGCCTGCACCCAGTTAAAAGTTCTATCAAGTGAGTTGGCCTCAGTATGAAATATCGCTGACTCCCAATCCCATTCATCAATGTAACCCTTTAAGCCTGTCAATAAGCGATAACTGTGATCGGTTACTTCAACTTGTCTGCGACCAGCGTCTACAGGGCGATAATTTCGCACCGTGATCAGTTCGTCAAACGGGTTGTGATAGGCATCGGCGGCGATACTGAAACGTTGTGATGATAAGTTGTGTGCTTGAAAGCGGGTTCTTTCTGATTTGGCTTGGTAATAAAGGGCTTCACCGAATAATTCTATTTCATCAGTCAACTCTTGAGTATAAAGCGCATAGGCATTAAATCTTTCAACATCAGACGTTAAAGAGTTATCGTAGTTTCGGTTATATCTCAAATCTCGAGGCTGGCTGCCACCACTCGCGCAAACACCATTTTCTAGAATTACTTCACAGTCTCCCATCGTTTGCGGGCGAATGTGAAACTTGCCAATTTCTTTACCGCTGAACTCACCCCATGGTGAAGCCGAGTGTCGATTATCTAACTGTGTATCGCCAATAAACTCTTCTGGGAGAGTAGGGTAACTTGATAAATCAGCTGAGCGAGCATATTCTCGTTCATTGGCCATCATGCCATTTTTAAAATAAGCGTTAAAAGAGGTAGTTAAATGAGATTTTTCGTCGTTGAACGCAAAGCCTGTAATGCCGCCAATGGTAAGTTGATCTTGTGATGTGCCTTCTGAACTACCGTAATTAAAACTCAGTTCACTGCCTTCATAGTTGTCTTTTAACACATAGTTAATGACGCCAGCGACAGCATCTGAACCATATATTGCTGCCGCACCATCACGCAATACTTCGACTTGCTTTAAGCCTTTCACTGGCAAAGTGTTACTGTTGACGGTTGTAACTGGTACTAGGCCTTCTGATTGAGTACCTGGGTGCAATACTAAGCGACGGCCATTCAGTAGAGTAAGTGTATTACCAGTGCCCAGACCACGCAGATTAATAGACGATACATCGCCTCGAGCATCATTAACCCCTGCGCCAGAACGACCTTGGTTAAATGACACTTCGCCCATTTGCGGAATTTCAGCGAGTAATTCAGCACCCGTCATAGCGCCAGTTTTTGCGATGTCTTCGCCTGACATGACAGTAACTGGCAGCTCTCCTCTGTCTTGATTCACTTTAATGTTAGAGCCAACTACACTGATTTTTTCTATTTCTTTATCATCACCCTGCTGAGCGAGTGTAGTTGATGAGATACATGCAAGAGCAACACAAACACTTAAATATGCTGGCTTCATCGCGAGATTGGCTTTGAATGTCATGTTTTCACCATTTTAGTCGTTGTTATATTTGGAACGGGCTTGCTGAGTAATGATTATTAGTTCAAGCCCTACTTGCTACAGGCTAAACAATAAATAAATTAATTTAGTTAACAATTTATAGTTCGTAGCTCGTCCATAACCTTAGGTTATAGGGTGCTAGGTTTAATGATGTGAAGTTAAACTTTGAGATGTGTTAGCGTGAAAAAGTAAAAATGAAAAACAATTAATTAACTTTCAATTCAAATTTCGTTAGGAATTGTTATGACAAAGTCTAAACCATTGGCATTGCTTATCTTTTTGTTTGGGATATGTACTGCAATCTATGTGGGGCAGGGCGCAGGTGTGCACTGGGTAGAGCAACAATATAACTATGATATTCATAAATCAGATTCTGGGCAGCTCAGTTATTATTTTAAAGGAGAGCAACGGGTAATTTTGGATGTGGTGCCATATGACAGCTCCTCCCTCAGGCAAAGCAACTTAGATAAACTGCATGCAGCGCCCGAGTTGTCGCAACAATGGGTAAAAAAAGCAGAGCAAGTTTTATTACTCAAACCCGCTTTTCATTTTGGTGCTTGGTCGTTATTACCTGCAGTGATCACAATCGTTTTGTGTTTAATGACTCGTGAACCGTTAACAGCTTTATTAGCGGGGGTGATAGTTGGTGCAATGATGTTAGGGCAATATGATCTGACGGATAAGGTGTTAGTGCCTAATTTGGCAAGTGAGAGTGCAGCAGCAATTTTATTATTATACCTTTGGTTGCTCGGTGGTTTATTAGGGATTTGGTCTAAAACGGGGGCTGCTCTAGCATTTGCAAATTTTATGACTCAGCATTTTGTCAAAGGGCCGCGCAGCGCTAAATTAATTGCTTGGCTTATGGGGGTACTGTTTTTCCAAGGTGGCACGATGAGTACTGTACTGGTAGGAACAACCGTCAGGCCTCTTGCTGATAAGGCCAAGGTCAGCCATGAAGAAATGAGTTATATTGTTGATTCTACAGCTTCACCGATTGCATCAGTAATTACCTTTAATGCCTGGCCGGCCTATGTGCAGGCTTTAATATTTGTACCTGGCGTAAGCTTTTTGGCGACAGAGGCTGACCGAATTAGTTTTTTCTTCAGCAGTGTCCCTTTTAGTTTCTATGGTATCTTGGCTGTTTTAGGCACTTTATTATTGAGTTTAAATATCACCCACTTTTCAGGAAAGCGTATTCGTGCGGCGCATATTCGAGCAGCTAAAACAGGTCAATTGGATGCAGAAAATGCCAGGCCGCTCAGCGCAAAAGAATTGCAGGGGGCAGATAGCCCTGATTATTACACTGCAAATATTTGGGAGTTTTTGCTGCCTTTGGCAAGCATTATCGGTATCGCCATTGGTACATTTTATTTTTTAGGATCACCGAAAGTAAATTGGGCGTTTGCTATAGCCTTAGTGCTTGCTGCTTTTATGGCGATGGCACGAGGCATGGCACTAGAAGATATCATAGAAGGGTTTGGTAATGGACTAAAAGGGGTTGTTGTCGCCTCGGTCATTTTGATGTTGGCTATTACCATTGGCAGTATCAGTAAAGAGGTGGGTGGAGGTTTATACCTAACGCAATTGCTAGGTGAGCAAGTTCAATTTTGGATGTTACCGGGTTTTTTGATGGTGCTAACCATGTTGATTGCATTTTCAACAGGCACGAGTTGGGGGACCTATGCCATTGCTTTTCCATTGGCTATGCCATTGGCTTGGTCGATTGCCGAAATGCAGCACTTAGCTGACCCTTATATGTTTATGACTTTATGTTTTGCTGCGGTATTAAATGGCAGTGTATATGGCGATCAGTGTTCTCCTATTTCTGATACGACTATACTAAGTGCAATGACAACCGGCTGTGATTTGATGGACCATGTGAAAAGTCAGCTTGTACCTGCAACATTTGCTGCGATAGCTGCGATGTTGTTGTGGACCGGTTGTGCTTTAGTATTAGTTTAACTCAGGTACTTTTTATGCGACTTAGGCACATTGAGATCTTTCATGCCATCTATACAACCGGCTCTATCACCAATGCAGCGAACTTACTCCATGTATCCCAGCCCTCGGTAAGTAAAGTATTAGCGCATGCTGAGCTACAGCTGGGGTTTGACCTATTCCATCGGGTAAAGGGTCGATTGATCCCTACTGAAGAAGCGGAAAGCTTGTTTGGAGAAGTAGATAAAGTTTATCAACAAATACACTCGATTCGAAATAAAGCGAAAAACATTAAACGGGCCGAGTACGGTAATATTAATCTAGGTATCTCACCCGCATTAGGTTTTACAGTTTTGCCTGAGGCGCTGGGTCGCTTTACAGCACAATATCCAAATATTAGTTTTAATATTAGTACAATACATAACGATACTGTGTTTCAGTCATTGATAGAGCATACCAGCGATATCGCAGTGTTATTTTCACCAAAAGTATTTCCCGGTGTAACAACCCTAGAATTAGCAGAGTCTGAAATGGTGGTGGTTTACCCTAAGGCCTATTTTCCTGAAACCCCGAAAACATTAAATATTGAGCAACTGGCTGAGTATGACTTTATTGATATCAGTGAAAGTGGGCCTTTGGGTGATTTGTTATGGAGCCGAATAGTTGAAAATAGCGTTGAACTCAACTGCATGATCAAAGTACAAACATACTTCATTGCAACACGGCTTGTTGCTCAAGGTATGGGGCTTTGCGTGGTAGATAAGTATACTGCAAATGCAATGTTGACGACTGATACAGCTATGGCGTCATTTGATCCACCACTGACGTTCAAAGTTAATGCATTACATTTACAAAACCGTCAGTTAAGTAAAAGTTCTGAGCAGTTTATATCAGAACTAACTCTATCTTTATCAGGGGGTTAAGAAGCCTCATAACATTAGGTTATGGATGCTGAAATCCTTGTCACTTTATCTAATTGTGTTCTGCGATAAGCTCAGAATTAAGTTTCTTAAAGACGTTTAGCAAAGGACACAATTATGATTCTCTCTCCTCCTTATCTGTTATTTATTGGTGATGCAACTGACTTGTTGTCAATTAAAATGGCACGAGGTCTTGCTGATTGGCGACCTGAGCTATGCGTTGGCGAACATTGTCTTGATGGTTGTACAGTTTCTACAGGGCTAGCACATATAGAAATTGAGCAAGCGGTTAAACAAGGCGCTAAAACCCTCGTTTTAGGATTGGCAAATTCAGGTGGAATTATCAAAGAAGCTTGGTTGCCAGCAATTATGCAAGCACTTGATGCGGGTATGGATATTGTGAGTGGCATGCATGATAAGTTGTCTGATATTTCTTCAATTAAGCAAAGAGCAGACGAAAATGGCTGCCAATTACATGATATTCGTCATCCAACAGCTAAGTTCGTAACAGGCACAGGTGAAAAAAGATCAGGCAAACGTATTCTAACTGTTGGTACAGATTGCTCTGTAGGTAAGATGTATACCTCTTTAGCCCTAGAAAAGGCGATGAGCAAAGCAGGGCTCAATGTTGACTTTAGAGCCACAGGTCAATCAGGAATTCTAATCGCAGGGCAAGGGGTGGCGATAGATTGTGTGGTATCTGACTTTATAGCTGGTGCGACAGAGAGTTTATCGCCGAATAACGAGGCGGAACATTGGGATATCATTGAAGGTCAAGGATCACTTTCGCATCCCGCATTTGCTGGCGTGAGTTTAGGTTTACTGCATGGTTCTCAACCTGATTATCTTGTCGTATGTCATGCTTTAAATAGAGTATCCATGCGAGGTTTACCTCATTGCCCGCAACCAAGCATAGCAGATACAATTTCACTTAATATTCAGGCTGCAAAGCTAACTAATGAAAAGGTGCAGTTACTCGGTATTGCGGTGAATACTTCTGCGGTTGATACAGAAGAGGCAAAACAAATCTGTGACAAATTAGAAAGTGAATTTGGTGTCCCAGTTTTTGACCCATTGCGAGATGGTTGTGAACGTGTAGTACAAACTCTTGTTAGCGAGTCTGATCAATGATCGCGCTAGCAGTAGAGACACATCGCTTTGCCCTAAAACAGGTATTTAAAATTTCACGTTCATCGAAAACCTCTGCGGATGTTATTGTCGTGACGCTTAAAAGTGGTTCATACGTTGGTTTAGGAGAGGCGGTACCTTATGCAAGGTATGGTGAGTCACTTGACTCTGTAATGTCTCAAATAAATGCGATTAAAGCGTATCTTGATAGTGAGGGTATGCTCTCAAATGCAATTCAAAAGATGCCAGCAGGCGCTGCAAAAAATGCACTTGATTGCGCATATTGGGATTTGCGCGCAAAAATTGCAAATAAGCCTGTTAATGAGCTATTGGGTTTATCAAAACCTCAGTCATGTGTATCTGCGCAAACACTCAGTATCGACAGCCCAGAAAATATGGCTCAAGCAGCGGCAGATATGGGGCACCCTCCACTTATCAAAGTAAAATTAGATAGAGACAATATTGTCGATAAAATGCGAGCAATACATGAGGCCTGCCCTTTATCTAAATTTATTGTTGATGCTAACGAAGCTTGGACAATTGAAGATTTATGCGAGGTTGCGCCCACGCTTGCCGAGCTTAATGTGAGTTTAATTGAACAGCCTTTACCGGCAGATCAAGATGCTGATTTAGCAGCATATAATGGGCCTATTGCTATTTGCGCTGATGAGTCTTGTCATACTCGCAAAGGCTTACAACAACTAAAAAGATATTACGATGCCATTAACATAAAACTAGATAAAACAGGAGGCATTACAGAAGCCGTTGCATTAATGAGAGAAGCACAGCTTCTGGGTTTTACTATCATGGTTGGTTGTATGGTTGGGAGTTCGTTAGCCATGGCACCTGCTTTTTTACTATCTTCAGAAGCTACATTTGTTGATTTAGATGGCCCTTGGTTATTGTCTGAAGACAGGGCTAATGGCTTTGATTTTAAAGACGGGATTATGTCGCCTGCTGAGCCTTTATTGTGGGGAGAAGTCTAAATTTTATTTCTTGTAGCCTGAGTGCTTGTTAAGCAAAAACCAATATAAACGGCATGCTCGGCCGTTTATATTTTTGTTAAGGAGTATGGCAGGTTAAGTATTGAGAATATTTTTAAACGTGTTAATGACTTTTTTACAATCCTGCTTACTCACATCTTTATGCAATACAAAACGCATTTGCTCACCTGCACAAATTTTGATGCCTTTTTCTAACAGCTTATCAGTAAGCTCTATGGGTAAAAGCGGGCCTTGATATTCAATAAACAACATATTGGTGAATTGCTTTGTGACTGTTAGTTCATCGAGCTCATTTAGTTCTGAGGCTAAAAACTCGGCGTTTTGATGATCTTCAACCAGTCTTTCAATGTTGTTGTCTAACGCGAATATACCTGCAGCTGCTACAATACCTGCTTGGCGCATGCCACCGCCGAGCATTTTGCGCCACTTATGGGCTTCAAGAATAAAGTCTTTCGGGCCACATAAAATACTGCCAAGCGGCGTGCCTAAACCTTTCGATAAACAGATAGAAACCGAATCCATCGGCGACGTAATTGCTGATACAGGCACATTGTGATGCACCGATGCGTTGAATACCCGAGCACCATCAAGGTGTAAACCAAGTCCTGTGTTGTTACAAAACGCGCGCACATCATCGAGGTAAGACATAGGCAGTGCTTGCCCGCCAACCGTGTTTTCGATGGATAACAAACGAGTGCGTGCAAAGTGATGGTCGTTAGGTTTGATTTTCTTTTTCGCGATATCGAGTGGAATGGTGCCGTTTGCTGCAAACTCTATTGGCTGAGGTTGAATACTGCCCAATACCGCCGCGCCACCGCCTTCATATTTATAAGTATGGGCGTCTTGACCAACAATATATTCGTCACCGCGCTGACAATGGGCGAGTAGGGCAAGCAAGTTGCTTTGTGTGCCACTTGGGGCAAATAGCGCCGCTTCATGGCCGGTTAGCTCTGCGGCTTTTTGTTGCAGCGCATTCACGGTTGGATCATCACCAAACACGTCATCGCCAACAGGGGCATTGGCCATTGCATCACGCATGGCTTTACAAGGTTGGGTGACAGTATCACTGCGCAGGTCGATTATTCTTGTTGTCATTCTAGTTACTTATATTAGCGGTGGGTGATTTGAGTGTAACTGGAGGGTTTTGTAGATTCAATGGCAAAGCGACAAAGCCATCTTTGACTCTGTCGCAGTATAAAAATAAGCATAAGCTTGAGCTTTTTCGAGTGCTATTCCCACACGCCTTTTTCTGTCTTACCCTGAATTTCAACATTGTCTAATCTGAACTCTGGGGTTTTATTGGCTTTTAACTGGCTTTGATAGTCTTTGGTAATACTAACAATGGTTGGGGTTAGCAGCACAATGGCGTAAACGTTCACTAAGGTCATTAAACCAAGGGCGGCGTCGGCCATGCTCCATACCTCTTTGAGTGATGCAGTTGCTCCCCAAAACACCATAAATAAATATAAGGCCGTATAGGCTGCGCGACCTAGTTTATTGTCGAGTTTGAACAAGTGAAGGTTACTCTCTGCGTAGGCGTAGTTTGCAACCACGGAAGTGAAAGCAAATAGGGTGATGGCCGCGGCAACAAAATAATGACCGAATTCGCCAAAGTGACTGCTCATGGCGTTTTGTGTCATGCCAATGCCTTCCATTTCACCGCTGATGGTAATGTCAGACAGCAAAATGACGACGGCGGTACAGCTACATAAAACGATAGTATCAACAAATACCCCAAGCATTTGCACATAGCCTTGCGCAACGGGGTGGTTTGGCACAGGAGACGCACCTGCAGCTGCATGGGGCACGCTACCTGCGCCAGCTTCATTCGAATATAACCCGCGTTGAATACCATTTTTAATGGCTGCGCCGAGTGCGCCTGCGCCAGCTTCTGTTAAACCAAATGCTGAGGCGAACATATCAGCAAACATAGCTGGCAGGTGTTGTATATTCATTGCAGTAATTACCAGCGCCACGGCCACAAATGCGAGCCCCATAAATGGCACTATGAGCTCGGCAAAACGGGCAATACTGCGAAGTCCGCCTACCACAATGAAACCTGCGATAACGGCAATCACCGCCCCTGAATAAGTTGGGTCGATAGCAAAAGTATTGTTCAACGCATCGGCAATGGTGTTAGCTTGCATGGCGCTAAAGCTCACCCCGTAGCCTAAAAACAAACACAGTGCGAACAGTACCGCAAGCCAAGGTTTATTTAGGCCTTTACGAATATAGTAGGCAGGGCCGCCACGAAATTCATTGTTGCCGTCACGAATTTTATAAAGCTGACCGAGTACGCTTTCGGCGAACCCAGTCGCCATACCTAATATCGCAATTAACCACATCCAAAATACCGCGCCACTGCCCCCTAATGAGATGGCAATAGCAACGCCAGCCAAGTTTCCTGTGCCGACCCGAGCCGATAAACCGGTGCACAAAGCTTGAAACGAGCTGATGCCAGATTTATCGCCTTGGGTGCTGTCTTTCATCACTTTGAACATGTATCTAAAGTGGCGAAACTGCACAAACTTGAGCTTGAATGAAAACCAGAAGCCTGTAAATAACAGCAAATAAATGAGTATTTGGCCTTGGCCCCACAGTAGATTGTTAATGGTACTAATTGCGCTATTTATCATTGTTATATGCTCTCTTTTTTATACCAATTAAGACTATTAATTTAGCAGTGTTAGCGTTTTGACAGATGTATGCCTGCTAACATGCAGCGAACTGACCCACCAGCCAGTTCAATAGCCGAAACATCGAGTGGCACGAGTGTCACACTTTGCTTAAGCAGTGCTTTTTGCGATTGGCTGAGCGCTGAAAATGCGGTGCTCGACAATGCCAATAAACGTTTAGAACCTGCGTGTAACTCTAGTGCATTACCGCAAAATGCGCCTATTTGCGCTTTCGTTAAATGGATCACTTTTTTACCAGCAAATTCAAAACGTCGAATGATTTCATCGCGGCGTTTGGTATCTGTCATCATCTCAAACCCAGCTATAACAAAGTCGCTACCAATACACATCAAGACATTGGTATGGTAGACCGCTTTGCCGTGCTTATCTTGAGCGTCAAACACCATAGGTTCAAAATTAAAGTGCGAGCAAAAACGCTCTAACACATGAGAGTCGGTGCGGTTTGAGCGAGCGGCGTAAGCGACTCGTTCAATGTGATCTAAGACCATAGCCCCCGTACCTTCTAAAAACAGGTTGTCGTACTCAAGGCCTGAATAATCAATGACATCTTGTACGCGATAATGGGCTTTTAAAAATTCGATGACATCACTGCGACGCTCTTTGCGTCTATTTGGTGCGTACATAGGGTAAATGGCTATTTGCCCACCGAGATGGGTCGAAAACCAATTATTAGGGAATACCGAATCTGGAGTTTCGCTGCTTTCATCTTCAAAAATATGCACCTTAATACCATGAGCGCGTAATGTTTCAGCGGCTTTGGTAACTTGCTCATAGGCTAAATGACTTACCTCGGCAGGGTCGAACTCGCCACTTGACTGAAAGCTGTTATCACCTGCAGTTTGCTCGTTTGGGCTAAAATGATGCGGTCTTATCATCACCACCGCATTAGGTGCTTGGGGAAATAAACTCATAGTGGTCTCTTATTTTTTATTTTTATATAACTCAGCATCTATGCGCTTGGGGCGCTGTAAGTTTGCGTTAAGCCAAACAAGTTTCTTGGGTTTTCAGGGCTTGCTAATAACTCAATCTGCTGCGCCTCTTTATTCTGTTTTACCAGCTCAAAAATAAATCGCAATGCCGAATAATCTTCAAGCGCAAAACCAACACCGTCGAAAATGGTTAGTTGTGCGTCATGGGTACGACCTGATTTTTCACCTAAAATAACTTGGTACATCTCGGTCACTTTACTGTCGCTAGGTAGTTGCTGAATGTCGCCTTCAATACGCGTTTGTGGTTCGTACTCGACGAAAACGTCTGCGCGATTGAGTAGGGCAGCATCGAGTTCAGTTTTACCCCGACAGTCGCCGCCAATGGCATTGATGTGAATGCCTTCACCTACCATGTCACTGGTTAAAATGGTGGCATTGCGTTTATCCGCGGTGCAGGTAGTGATGATGTCAGCTCCTTTAATAACCTCTTCGGCTGAGAGGCATATTTCAATATTGAGGTCGTTTTCTTTGCTATAACTTTCTAAGTTACTTAAGCACTTTTCGCTCGCTTTAGGCTTTATGTCATAAAGGCGTACGTGGGTGACGCCTAATATGGCTTTGAATGCGAGTACCTGAAACTCAGATTGTGCACCACAGCCAATCATCGCCAGCGTTTTACTGTGTTTTGGCGCAAGATATTTGGCCATCATGGCCGATGTTGCAGCTGTTCTAAGTGCTGTAAGTATGGTCATTTCGCTGAGCATCAGCGGGTAACCACTGGCAACATTGCTTAGAACGCCAAATGCGGTAACGGTTTGTAGGCCGATTTTGGTGTTTTTTGGGTGACCGTTCACATATTTAAAGCTGAATTGCTGGTGGTCTGCAACGGGCATTAGCTCGATTACGCCCTCCGCAGAGTGCGCCGCAAAACGGGGTGACTTATCAAAATCAAGCCAACGTTTAAAATCTGCTTCAAGATACTCGACCATGCCAAGCATCAACCGCTCTACACCATATTGATTAATCAGCACCAACATATCTGAGACACTCACAAAAGTGATGTTTGAAGACTTGATATTTAATGACTCTAAGCCTGCTTTTTCAGCGTTAAAGTATGTTTTGAACGGGGTTTCTGTGTGCATTTTTACTACCTAATGAGCTGCTTACTTTTAACAAAATAACCTGAACTCAGATTAATAAATCTATTTCCAGCGGTTACTTTCAGCGCTAACTGCGTTAAATTCACTTGCAATAGGCCAGCTATTGACGCGTGAATCCGCCTTGCTATCCCTAAAAGTCTCCGGCTGGAGACATTAAAAAATGAATAAATTCAATAACGATATTTATGTAAATCTCTTAACCAAAGCTCAGGTTAAGCAAATAATAGAAATGAGTTGAGTTAAACTAAATGTCAAAATGTTATGCTTTTTGTATTAATTTTTGGCATTTTGCTGGTTCTTTATAAGCAAAATGATATTTCAACGGCTGAGTAAAGGGCTAATGTAATGGAGAGTAATTTTGGATAATCGAAAACCTTATCTATTTGATGCCATCGATAAAGAGCTGGTCTCCATTTTAAAAAGTGACGCCAGAGCGCCTGTGGCAAAACTTGCAAAAATACTCGGCGTATCGCGGGGCACAGTACAAAACCGCTTAGAGAGGCTGGTAAGTAGTGGCGCAATTTTAGGCTTCACCATTCGCGCCCATGAGCAAATCGAAACAGATGCCATTAAAGCGGTGATGATGATCGAAGTCGTAGGCAAATCGACGACTCAAGTTATTCAAAAGTTACGGGGTATCCCGCAGCTGTTAAAAATGCACACCACCAATGGCGCGTGGGATCTCATCGCTGAAATTCAGACTTCGAACCTACAAGAATTTGATTTAGTGCTTCGAGAAGTGAGAGCCATTGATGGGGTACTGAATTCTGAAACCAGTATTTTGCTAAGCTCTGTCTAATTTAAACCTTGTTTAATTTTAGCTCGGTTTAATTATAGAGTGAGCCTCGGTGAGAAAAAGTTAATAAAAGCGTTTATACGTGCCGAGACACTGAAGTTTTTATAATACACCGCATGGATTTCTTCTCTTGGATTAGGAGTTTGCAAAGCACTAGAGAGCACCTCAACTAAACGCCCTGATCTTAGGTCATCTTGCACCATAAAGTTTGAAAGCAGAGACAGATCATTACCTGCGAGGGTCAGCTTGGAAGCAAGTTGAAGCATTGTGGGATATTGTTTGCAAGAAAGTGGGTGACATTGTTAAACGAGAAAAACTGTTAGAGGATGAGTTCGCAAAATACAGCTCTCATCAAGTATTACTCGAAATGCTTAAAGCAATTTCTCATAGTCAAGAGATGCGAGATCCATACACCGCCGATCATCAAAAGCATGTGGCATATATCTGTTCAGAAATCGCAGCAAAACTCGATTTGCCCGAGAAACAAAAAATGGGTTTGTACATTGGCGCGTTAATTCATGATATCGGCAAATCAAATATTCCTACAATGATCTTAACCAAGCCTTTAAAATTAATGCCTGAAGAACTTGCGTTGTTAAGAGCCCATCCGGCCAGTGGACTTGAAATATTTAAAGAGTGTCGCTTCCTTGGTCAATTCAAGAAATGATTGGTCAGCATCATGAACGACTTGATGGCAGCGGTTATCCTCAAGGCCTAATTGAAAAATCAGATCTGCTTAGAAGCAAAAATTATTGCCGTAGCTGATACTTTTGATGCTATGGCAAATGATAGACCGTATCGCAAAGCTCGAGGAGCGCAAGCGGCTATTCAAGTGCTTAAAGAGGGGCGCGGTTCTGTATTCGACTCTTATGTGGTTGATGCCTTGATGGCGTGTTACGAACAAGACCCAACCTTTGCGGGTATTTACGACTAGGGCTGCCGGTTTTGTTGGTAGGTATAACCTTGAAAGAAGATTAGGTTACTAAAAAGAGACTAGTTGTTAAATTAAACAGCCAATCTAAAATTAGTCTAAAGCAATAACAGGTATAAAAAATGGCTTTAGACAAACACCCAATGTGGAAAGCGCCACAGCATCATATGGACAGTGACCATCAACATGATCATGTTCATTGGATTGAATTATTTTATGACTTAATCCATGTGGTCATTATATTCTTGCTCGGTAATTACTTGAGTGACCATTTAAACCCCATTGGTTTTACAATTTTTACTGGGGTATTTATTGCAATATGGTTTGCTTGGGCAGACTCCAGTGTTTTCAACTCTCTCTATGTTAGTACCGACATCAAACACCGTTTTATTATGAGCAGCCAAATTGTCACCGCTATGGTCATGGCGGCTTCTATTCCCCATATTCATGATAGAGGGTGGATGTACTTTGCTCTTGCCTTCTCAGCGAACCGCTTTATAACTGCCTATTTATATTATCGAACAGATAGGTTGGGGGTTGAAGAAACTGTATTGGCAAATAAAGTCAGTAAAAACTTTGCGGCTTTGGCGCTTATTTTTGCAGTTAGTGCGTTTATTCCTGCCCCTTACAATTACCTTTTATTTGCTTTTGGCATAATCAGTATTCAACTTTTGTACATGTTACCAAAAATAGGTGTTTTAGAATGCAGTCGCTTTTTACCTCGCCTCGGCCATATGTCAGAGCGATTCGCGTTACTTGTTTTAATTGTACTTGGTGAAGGCTTTTTTAAGTTGGTGATCACTTTATCTGAGAAAGGCATTTATAAAGTAAGTCCTGATGTTTTAGTTAACTTCATTTTTGGTGGGATCTCTGTATTTGTTTTGTGTTGGATATATTTTGATTTTGTAGGCAATGGTAAGCCTAAAAATACAAAAAAGTGGACGCTCGTAAGCTGGTGGTTGGCCCATTTACTGGTTATGTTAGCGGCTGTAATGATAGGTGTAGCCTTATCGGGAGAGGTTAAAGTCGGGTTTTGGGAACCTTACCCACTCAAGTATGCTACGATCGGGTGTATCGGCTTGGCTGTTTATTTGCTCAGCTTACTTTGGATACAAAAGAATATTGAGTATCGAGTCGCACATCGATTTGCGACAGCTAAAATTCGATTTCTAGGCGTGTTTTTAGCAATGATCACCTTGGTTGTTGTGCCATTTGTGCCTTCTTCAATTGGTAATTTGTTATGGGGCAGTGCATTGTTTTCACAAATTGCCATCCCAGTTACAAGAGCTTATTTCACTTTTCAAAAAGAAGAGGCGTCTGAGGCCAAATAATAAAAATGACAAAGGCTGTTAATTTCGTTAGGGTTTTTAGCTGAAACTTTATAAAAATAAGAATATTAGTTTGCAGATCAGAAGACTTAACACTATACGCGCGCTTGCGGCCATCATTGTTCTAATTACTCACTTTAGTGATAAAACCGACTGGTTGGGTGGCATTTTAGGAGGGCGAGCAGGGCAGTATGGCGTAATGCTGTTCTTTATGCTCAGTGGGTTTTTAATGGCGTATTTGTATGCCGACAAACCATTTAATACGGTCAAGATTAAAGCTTATTTAATAGCGCGCATTGCCCGGGTTTCACCTTTGTATTTGTTAGTGGCGCTGGTGTCATTTGGCACGCTACAGCTAGGGTTTAAAAGCTTATATGACATTCCTGATAGCAGTGCTTTGCTCTCACATTTGTTGTTTTTAAAAGGCGACAGTGTACTTTGGACTATTGCCCCTGAGATTCATTTTTATCTGCTTTTTGTACTGCTTTGGGGCATTGCGCGTTGGCGTTTTGGCTATGTGCATTTACTGGTTTTCACTTGTTTAATCGGACTATTTTTATCTAACTTTCCAAGGCCAATTGGGCAATTATTTGAGCTTGCTTATGATCTGCATATTTTTAGAAGTCTGCCGTACTTTTTAGTGGGAGTGCTATTTGGCTTACATTACGGCAAAGCCCATATTCCTGATTATTTAAAAAGCCATGGCTTTATTTTAATGCTCGGCGGCATTGTATTGCTATATCCAGGACTCAGCCCTGTACGATTTAATAGCGTGTATCGTATGTGGCTTAGTTATGAAGTGTTGCTGATGATGTCGGCTATTTTCTTTGCGCTGGTGTATTTAGTGCCCGATAAAAATGTGATTTTAGAAAACAAACTCGGCGACTTTCTTGGCAAGATTTCGTTCTCTTTATACTTGCTGCATATGCCAATATTGACGCAAGTAGTTAAGTTAGAAGTATCTGTATTAATGCAATTATGGATATTTATTGGTTTATCTGTGTTGGCGGCGACGCTCAGCTATCAGTTGTTTGAAAGGCCTGTTGCCAAACTAATTAGGCGCAGAGTACAACCCTAATTATCGTTAGCACCGACTTTATGTCGGATTACTTATACCAATCCTCTTAATTAAGCGATCTATTTTGAGGCAAGGAAAATTGTCGATAGCAAGGCGAAAATCTTGCTATTTAGTTGTTCTAAATAAGAAATTTACAACGAAGCTAGCGTCAGTTTTAGTCACTCAAAATGATTGAGTATTATTGAGGGTCGGTATTTAATGCTCAAAAAACAAAACGGGGCACATGGCCCCGTTATAGACTTAGCTTAATTGCGAATTAGAATGTTGCGCGGTAGCGTACACCAAACTCACTTGCATCATTGCTCTTAATCACAAGTAGGTAATCACCTGTGTTTAAGCGCGCATCATCATAACGCTCATCAAAGATGTTACGACCGTATAGTGATACGTCCCAGTTTGCGTTTTCAGGCGCGTAAGAGATATCGAAGTTTACTGTTGTACGGCTATCAACTTGCGTCATGCGCAGAGGATCTGAACTTGGCTCACCGTACATGCTGTCACGGAAAGATACGTCAAAGCGGCTTGTTACTGTCGCGTTGTTTTCAAGTTCAAACGTGTATGACGGGCTAAGTGAAGCTGTCCACTCTGGTGTAAGTGGTGCAACTGGCTTCACGCCATTTTGCTCTTCAACGTCTACGTCCATAAAGCCAAAGCTTGAGTGAAGCGTGAAGTTGTCAGTTACGTAATACGTGCTTTCAAATTCAACACCGCGAGACGTTTGCTCAACTATCAGGTTGTTGGTATCAAAACCTGTCTCTGTTGACGTGTTTACTTGGTAAGGTAGGTCGTCATACTCGGTGTTGAAGAATGCCACACTCATGCTGAAATCATCTGTTAACTGGCCTTTGAAACCTGTTTCGTAGTTGATAGCACTGATGTTATCACTCGCCATAAATGCGTTGTTTGCACGAACAATTGCAGCAGCTTCAGGGTTATCAAAACCACCTGCACCGAAGAATTGACCGATTAAGAAGTATGGACGCGCAGGGTACTGACCTGATTGGTAACCAGTTTGTACTGTACCGTACCAGTTTAGACCGTTTTCGAATGTGTAGTTTGCAGCGACTTCATAAGACACTTCGTCCCATTCACGGCTCGAGTGAATTGTACCTACTGGGTCAAATACGTTTGTTGAAGCTGACTTTTCATCTTCTGTGTAACGCACACCGCCAGATAGACGTAAGTCGTCAGTTGCATCGTAACCCACGTTTACGAATACAGCGCGGCTTGTCGTTTCTTGGTCGAGCTCAAGTTTTGTTGGGCCGCCATTGAACTGTGCTTCAGTGTCGCTTTGACGGTTGCTACCTTCTTCATTAAACCAGTAAACACCCGTTACGAAGTCTGCAGAGCCTAGGTAACCTGTTAGTTGTAGTTCAACAGAGGTTTGATCAGCTGTACCACGCTCTGGGTAGTGGTCTAGTTTTACTGCTGTGCCATCGTCATCAAGACCCGCTTTGTATTCTGATGAACGCTTAGAGAAGATGAACTTAGTACCTAGGTCAGCGTTGATGTCGTATTCAGCCGTTAAAGAAATGCCGTTTGCTTTGTTTGAAACGGTAGCAGTTTCGATTGTGCTGGTTGCATTGTCATATGGATCAGCTGCAACGTCTGCGTTTGTTAAACCGCTTTGCGCTAAACGACCGTTTGGTAGTTCGTCAATTAATGTTGTGAATGGACGTGTACCGCCTTCACCATCGTTTGCATCAGCTGTGAATACGAAACGTAAGTCTTCGCTTGCATTGTATTTTACAGATAGACGACCATGGAATTCTTGGTTTTCACCGACATCGTATTCAGCATTTGGTAAGTTGATGAACTCACCTAAACCACCGCGACGGTTAAAGCCCATGTTGAAGTTAAACGCTAAGTCTTCAGTCACAGCTTGGTTAGTGAAAATGCTGCCTTTTAAGCGACCACGAGTACCCACTTCAGCACTTACTTTAGTAACTGCAGCTTGATCTGGCTGTTTAGTGATGATGTTGATTGCACCACCGATTGAGTTACGACCGTAAAGAGTGCCCTGAGGACCACGTAATACTTCGATACGCTCGATGTTTGCTAGGTTCCAGTTTTGACCTACTTGGCGACCTAAGTACACCCCGTCAACGTAAACACTCACGCCTGGATCTGTAGTGATAAGGTGATCTTGCAGACCAATACCACGGATGAACGGGTTCGCAGATGAGTTGTGGCCTGCTGAGAAGCCTGTGATATTTAAGTTAGGAACAAACTTGCCTACATCAGTGATGTCAGAAATACCTTGTGAATCAAGGTCATCACCTGAGAATGCACTCATCGCAATTGGCACTTCATAAATAACTTGCGAACGTTTTGTTGCTGTTACTGTAATTGCTTCGATTTTTTTGTCTTCAGCTTTAGCTTCGTCAGCCATTACCGAAGTTGATGAGAAGCTGCTCAGTGCAAAGGCCATCGCCGCAGCGATAGGAGATAAATTGCGTACAGGGGTGCTCATATTTATTCCTCAAGAAACTGTGTTTTAAATCTCGTGTGTTGGTTTCTTGCGAGGTGACTCGCCAACCTAGTGGAATAGCAGAGAAATGAGATTTTAATTTATAAAACACACGCGCACAAAAACGCCATCACCTTAAAGGGGCGATCGCTTCCATGACAAGTGGTTTTTATAAAATGAAGGTCAGCATCATACTGCTATTCGGTTGGGCGGGCATTATAGGGGAAAGTGTAATAATTCTGCAATAATAAATTAGATTTTAATCTCAAAAGTGGGTGTTTGGTTAAATAATTAAGCTGATTTTGTCGCTAAATTAGAAATTTATGTACCTTTTATTAATATGAGTTAATGGTTTTATAAAAGTCGCAAAAGCTCGCATTAACAAACACTTTATGAATTAATAGGTTTTGTGAAAACAAAAAAAACACTTAAAACAACAAGGGCTCCTCATGAAACTCACCTCAATTGTGCTGAGCATATTCGCTGTCACAGCGAGCATGTCAGCTTTAGCGGAAGACTTAATTATTCATGCCGATGCGGCACTCGATGTTAAAACTGGCAAGCTTATAAAGCCTGTTACGCTTGTGGTTGATGACAATAAAATCTCTGAAATTAAACGCGGTCATTCAAAAGTATCGGGTGATTATAAAGTCATTGAATTACCGGGACATACGTTATTACCGGGGTTATTCGATATGCACGTGCATTTAACCAGTGATGCTCAAGTTCATGGTTATAAACGCTTACAACGCACTTCGCAACGTGCTGCAATTACGGGGGTTCGTAATGCAAAACGTACTTTAGAGGCTGGCTTTACTTCTGTGCGTAACTTAGGTGCTGTGGGTTATTCAGATATTGCGTTAAAACAAGCAATTTATGATGGTGATGTGCCAGGACCTCGTATTTTTGCCTCAGGCCCGTCACTGGGGGTAACAGGTGGTCATTGTGATAACAACCTATTGACCCATGAACATGCTGTAACAGCTAAAGGGGTTGCTGATGGTCCTTGGGCGGTGCGTGCTAAAGTACGTGAAAACATTAAATTTGGTGCCGATGTAATTAAGTATTGTGCGACCGGTGGGGTACTTTCAAAAGGCACTAAAGTGGGTGCTCAGCAATATACTCAAGAAGAGATGGATGCCATTGTTTCAGAGGCACATTTACGTGGTTTAACCGTTGCCGCTCATGCCCATGGTACTGAAGGTATAAAATCAGCAATCAAAGCGGGCGTAGACTCGGTAGAGCACGTGAGCTTTTTAGATGATGAAGCCATCAAGCTTGCAAACAAGCATGGCACTTATTTCTCAATGGATATTTACAACACCGAGTATATTTTAGGCGAAGGCGAAAAAGCTGGCATTTTAGAAGAAAGCCTTAACAAAGAGCGTGTTGTAGGTGCAAGACAGAGAGCAAGTTTTGGCAAAGCTGTTAAAGCGGGCGTAAAAATGGTGTTTGGCTCAGATGCGGGCGTTTACCCTCATGGCGACAACGGCAAACAGTTCAGTCGTATGGTGAAGTTTGGTATGACCGAGCTTCAAGCCATACAAGCGGCGACCATCACACCAGCAACTTTATTAAAACAAGAGCAAAAACTAGGTTCTTTAGACGTTGGTAAGTACGCGGACTTTATCGCGGTTAAGGGTAATCCTTTAGAGAATATCTCTGTTATGGAGCAAGTCAGCTTGGTAGTGAAAGATGGCGAAATAGAAGTCGATAACCGCTAAATCATTCATTGAGCGCTTCATTCTTTTTAATAAACTGAAGCGCTTATTATTTTATTAAAAACTTTACTGATCTCAACCCTTTGCTTGCGAAGAATTTGCTTTGTTTTTATTTGGGCTTGTCCCTGTTTCTATATGTACTTATCTGTATTCAATACATTTTCATTACATTAAATTTTTTAGATATTGACAAGTTGGTTTAAAAATTGATCGAATAAAAATATTTTATAAATGATCATTGCAATGATAATTGTTTTTATTTAGCCTGTGCGCGATTTGAAACTAGAGCACATATTCCAACATGAAAAAATTTAGCTTATCTCTCATCGCAGCCGCTTGTGCGGTCTCACCTTTCACTTATGCGCAAGCAAAAGCAGATGTAAATAACAGCTCGGCAACCGATAGCTCTGACATTGAAGTGATCAGCGTTTATGGTCGTCAAAACCAAGTTGTTATGAACTCGGGTTTAGCCACTAAGTCAGATATGTCACTGATGGAAACACCTGCGGCGGTTGTGATTGTCGACAGTGAACTCATCAACGCACAAGGCGTTTCAAATCTGCAAGATCTTGTGCGTAATATCAGTGGTGTGACGCAAGCCGGTAACAACTATGGCATCGGTGATAACCTAGTGGTGCGTGGCTTAGGTGCTAACTATACCTACGATGGCATGTATGGCGGTGCAGGTTTAGGCAATACCTTTAACCCAACACGATCTTTGACCAACGTTGAGTCAATCGAAGTACTAAAAGGCCCTGCAACAGGCTTGTATGGTATGGGCAGTGCCGGTGGTGTTATCAACCTTATTGAGAAAAAGCCTGAATTTGAAGAACAGCATGGGTTAACCGCTGAGCTTGGTCAGTGGAATAGTTACTCTGTAGAAATGGACTCAACTGCTGGCATTACTGACGATCTAGCTTACCGTGTGCTTGTTAAAACGGAGCGCAGTGATGGCTATCGTGATTTAAGCAATGACAGAGATGAAGCGTATGTCAGTTTCAAGTATGTGCTCAGTGATGCGCAAGACATCATGCTTTCAACGGCTTATATCAAAGATGCCATAGCGGTTGACTCAATTGGTCACCCAATTCGAATTTATAATGCGGAATCTGTTAATGGCAAAACTGCAGGTGAAGCTAGCTGGCAAGATTTAATTAATGATCCTGCTGGCAAAGGTGTGCAGTTATCGGATGCTCAACGTCAACAGCTTGCAAACTCTTTGGCAGCCAATGATGGTTTAACGCCTTATACATTTGGCCATAACGGTATTATTTCGCCAATGGCAAAAAACAATGAAGGCGAAGAGTTACGTGTAAAACTGACGCACAATATTACTTTCACTAATGACTTGACCTTAAACCACCAACTACAATTCCGTAACTATGATTCTGGCTTTGTTCGTCAAACAGGCGCATACAACTATGTATACTGGAATAAAAGTGGCACTATCAATGCTGATCCACGTGCGCCTTTAGTGGTGGATGATGTACTTTATCCTTATGCTGCCCGTCGTCAAGAGTACCGTAAGGTTGGCGCTGAAGAGCAATCTTGGCAATACTTTGCAGATCTACGCTATGACTTTACTCTGGGCAATGTTGATAACGAGTTCTTAGTTAACGCAAACTACGAAGATCGTGATATCCGCTTTAAGCAGTTTTCGATTTATGATGTTGATAAAGTGTTCAAAGACAAAGACGGGAATGTGACTTACAGGGGTCAGTTGCCTTATATTTTGGATATTCGAAATCCAACATGGGCATCAGGCAGTTTTGAAGATTATGACCCTCTAAAGACCAGTAATTATAGTAAAACAGTGAATGCTTGGGGCTTAGGCGCTCAACATGTTGCCTACTTTGAAAATGGCATTACAACTCGAGTGGGTGTGGCGTATAACCGTATTAAGCAAAGTTATGAGCACTTTGGTGTAGATGCAAGATACCGTGCAAGTGCTGCAGAGCCAACGCCAGAGCAAGATACCTCAGATAATGGCTTGACGTTTAATTTAGGCGCGAGCTATAAGTTTACTGATGATGTATCTATGTTTGTTAACCATGCCAAAGGCCGCACGGCATATAGCGTATTAGGGACCATCTATGGTAATGAAGATGACCGTGAAGATTCAGAGTCAATCTCAAACGATATCGGATTACGTGTTAAAGCATTTGATGATCAGCTTGTAGCATCTTTTATTGTTTTTGATAGCAGTCGAACAAATTTAGAATACGGAAATCCTAATTATAATGAAGATGCCCCAGATCCAAATGTACCAGAAAAACTTTTTAACGGAAAAGAGCAAACGAAAGGCGTTGAGCTAGACTTAAATGCAGTGCTAACTGATGAGTGGAAGCTTAATTTTAATGCGGTTTATCAAGATGCCCGTGATAAGAAAGATCCCAATAAAGTAACATTTGATACACGTCAAAAAGGGGTGCCTTATGTGACGGTAGGTAGTTGGGTAACTTACTCGAAAGCGCTGTTTGGTCTTGCTGAGCCAATTAATTTCAGTTTAGGCCATAAATATGTTGATAACCGCAGTACGAACTCTAGTGCATTCGGCATTCCTGACGGATATGTGCCAAGCTACAGCGTATTTGATGCTGGTGTGAGTTACAGCAACGACAACTGGAAAGTCCAAGCGAATATCTACAATTTATTCGACAAAGTGTATTACAACAAAGCCATGTTCTTAGGCGGTATGCCAGGGGACGAGCGCAATGTGAAATTAAAAGTAACGTATGCTTTCTAATTCACAAAATTGAGTACGATTAAGAGCGCTGCGGCGCTCTTTTTTGTTTTTGATTAAACCTTGAGCAAACAGTCATTTTTGGATTCAAGTGATTGAAAATAATGCATTTTTAGAGGTGAAGGTTACAGGGGTTTTACGCTTGATGATCGATTACGTAAAAGAAGATTTCAAGCTTATGATTTTCATTACTTTAAATTGTATAACCTTGGCTTCTCACCTTCTTTTTTAGCTATGCTAAATAGCACAAATTTTCTTATCATTTACATTGTTTACGAGTTTAAACAGCCTTTAAATTCTTCGCTTACATCACTAGCAGTTTTGCAAATTTCCCTAATTTGAATACGTAAAAAGAGTAGGCTAGGCTTGCGCGAATTTTATTACTCTCACCTCGGAAATTCGCTTTTATGTCTCTTTTTTCACCTCGTTTGTCCGCTTGTGCGATGGCACTTTTTAGCGCCTCTATGATGTCGTCATTTTTCGTATCAACTTCTGTTGAGGCAGCATGCAATACAGCTAATACTGAGCTTGAAAAGTTAGAGCAACAAATTACTATGCTAGAGCAGCAAGTAAAACAGATCAAAGCGAATAACAGCAAAGAGGTGGTGGTAAATGCTGCCCCAGATATTCATGTCGGTGGTGCTATTCGTTTTAACTACAACATGGTGTCGTATGATGATGATAACGAAAAGCGTGGCGGCGACATCGACTTTGATTTAGTGCGCTTGAACTTTTCAGGTGACATTGCCGACATCGGTGTAAACGCAGAGATCCGCTTCTTAGATTATATGCGTGTGGTTAAATTTGCATATCTAGATTACGACTTCAGTGATGACTGGCATGGGCAACTGGGCTTGGCGCCAGTGCCATTTGGCAATGCACCACATAGTGGCTTTCATAGTTATTTTATGAGTCCTAATTACTTCATTGGCTTGCAAGAAGATTATGACTTAGGGCTAGTACTCAAACATAAGGCAACCGAAAACAGCGTATTAGACATCGCATTTTTCAAAAACGACGAACATGGTGGCGTTGATGGCGGTGCTGAAGAGCGTAAAGATCGCTATTCAGTCGATGCATTAGGGATCAGACTAAGTGGTGAAAACATTCACGATGCGCCAACAACGACTCTAGCTGAATATAACACGCTAGTGGGTCGTTATACTTATCAACTTGAACATCAGTTTGGCACAACCCATGTTGGTTTTTCAGCGCTCGATGGTGGTTTGCATGATGGCGTGAGTCGTATAGGCGACCATGAAGCTTGGGCGCTGCATGCTTCAACGCATATCGGCCAATGGCGCTTACATTTACAGCATACTCAGTATCAATATCACATAGATAATGTGACTCAAATCGTTGTAGGTGCTAACTCTATGTATGACACCATCGCCAGTGAGGCGACCAGCACTTACCTTGCTGTGTCTTATGATTTATCGGTAGATATTGGCCCTATTTCTCAACTGAGTTTCTATAACGATTTTGGCAGCGTTTATAACAAATCAGATGATACTGCCAATACGTGGATGAATATTACGGGTATGTCGATTTCAGCTGGCGCGTTGTTTACGTATGTTGATTTGGTGCATGCGAAAAACCAACCTTTTGTTGGCGGCTCGATTGCTGGCAACAGTGATGATTTTGAGATAAGGCTGAATATTAACGTGGGTTATTATTTCTAAAAACGTCTAGAGAAACGAAAGAAATCTAAGAGATTTATCGCTCTTAAAAGGTTTATAAGAGCGATAAATAACACGCCTAATTTGAGAAACTTAAGCAAAAACCTAATCAATCAAATCAAGTGTGAGTAACAAGCGCTTTTTACCTTCGGCTAATTTTGGCGAGCGGTGAACTAAGCCTTTACCTTCATTACCTGCCCAACCTTCACCTTTTAACAAGGCTACATCGCCAGCTTCAAGTGTCTGAATGGCGTTTTGCACGGTCATAATACCTGACTGCTCGTCATCTAGACCTTTGCTGCCCGCACCAAGCTTTGAACGGTCAACATGCTCGTTAACGAGCCACTCTGTCGCCACGCCTTCAAAGGTGGTGACTAAGCGACAAGGGATTTTGTCGACATGAAATTTAGGGCACATTGCCTTGTCTAAAACCGATAAACGCACACCTGCACGTCTGGCTTCAAATAACGTACAAAACATATCGACAAGTACAGCGATGTGATCACATAAAGCTGGGCTTGCTTTCAAGGCTCTATGGCAGCTGCTTAATTGCTCAAATGCATGTTCAGGTTCAGCGGCAATCACTTCTTGAAGGCTTGGCGCGTTCTCAATGATGTTTTGCGACTCTTTTAAAATGTCAGAAGATAAAGTGTGTTGCCAAATCGCAATATTGACGTGTTCGTTATAGATGTCAGTGAGTATTTGAAACTCGTCAGACACAGAGACGCTTGATGCTACTTCAAGCTGCTCGGCGGTATTTGAGTAAGCCATGTTTATTTACAATTTAAGTGACGGTAATTCTGATTGTAATGTTATAGAGTATCAATTTCTAGTTGCGATTTGTTAAACCCATTACATAAATGCTTATATGAATCTAAAAAGTTTGACTCTACTCGTTTTTTAGTAAATCTATCTCAGATTGTAAGTTTTCTAACTGCTCAAGAATGGCTAAAAACTTTTCACCAAACGGGGTCACTTGATATTCAACGCGAGGAGGCAGTTCGTTGAATACATGTTTTTCTAAAATGCCAAACTCGACATTACGTTTGAGACATTGATTAAGCACTTTGGTGGTTAGCCCCTCAACTTGACGTACCATTTCACCGGGGCGATTTATCCCTTCATCTAATAATTGATACACAGTTAAAGACCATTTACAGCCATAAATGGTTTCGACCATACGGGCGCTAGATTGAGGCGCTAATTTTCTTGGAAATATTTTTTCGTTTGCTGTCATAAAGATGTACCAAAAAGTACCTACCTAACCAAATTGTGCTTACTATTCAGAGGCTTTTCGTAAAACTAATATTATCACGACTTTTACAAACAAGAGATGTGATTATGAAATTTTCAAATGCAGACACAGTGATGATTATTGGCGGTTCTAGTGGTATGGGTTTCGCGACGGCAAAGGCACTTTTAGAACTTGGACTTAATGTAGAAATATTAGCGAATAATGCAGAAAAACTCGATAAAGCCGTCAGTGAGCTGAGCGGTCTAGGTCAAGTATCTGGCACACAGATCGATTTATATGACATTGATGCTGTTAAGGCACTAGCGAGCAAGATTAATGCATCGTCTACACACTATGGTTACTTAGTGAATGCGGCTGGCTATTTTTCACCATTGGCTTTTGTTGAGCACACTTTAGCTGATTACAATAAATACCATGATTTAAATAAAGCAACATTTCTACTGACTCAAGCTGTTGTCAAGAATATGCAAAAAGCGGGTAGCGGTAGCATAGTGAACATAGGGTCTATGTGGGCAAAGCAAGCCATCAAAGCCACGCCTTCGTCGGCGTATTCAATGGCAAAAGCTGGCTTGCATGCTTTTACTCAGCATTTGGCTATGGAACTCGCTGACGACAAAATCCGCGTTAATGCGGTGTCTCCGGCTGTGGTTAAAACCCCGATTTATGGCTCTTTTATTGCGCCTGAAGACATAGACTCTACCCTAAACAGTTTTAATGCATTTCACCCAATAGGACGAGTGGGTGAGCCAAATGATATTGCTAACAGTATCGTTTTTTTATTATCAGATGACGCAAGTTGGATCACAGGCAGCATTTTAGATGTGGACGGCGGTGTGATGGCGGGTAGAAATTAGCGCAATATTTAAATTTGAACTCCAAAATACAGGTGTTTAGGCTCAATGTTGAATTTTTAAAATAGATCGTATTTTGTTTGTCGGCTTGCTTAATTAAAAGGCAAGGCTAACAAGTATTTAAGAGTAAATCCAAAGTTGAGCTTAAACTTTATTGTTTAATTTTTATTAACACTTAATTAATTTTTTATTGATCTTTAGTATGGCTTTGGGTAAGTTTTCCCAGCCTAAACTCATTCATTTGGATTGGTTTGGCGCTAATTTTTAAATAATTTAAATTTGAAGGATACGGGATTTAAAATGAAAAAATTAAATTTAATTATGATGGGTCTACTGTCTGTAGGTATGCATTATGCACCTCATTCGAAGGCAAATACTGATACGGTTATTTCTATTGGAGGTTCTGAAACTCCCCTAAGTGCAAACTTGATGGTGGGAGTAAAAAACGACATGCATTTTAGTGCAGAGGGTTTTGAAACTCACTCAAATATCGAAAAGCATGTAGCTTCGGCATCTATCATTCATGCTAATTTGGCTGACTTTTATGGTGAAGCTAAAAAGCTTAATGGCTACATTGCAGAGGCGATGAAGCAAAATAAATTGATTATTCTTGAAAACACTCAGTTTGCTAAAAATGTCTTTCTTGACGAGATGCCTTTTACTGCTGATGCTGAAGTGATGATCTATAAACCCGACTATAACCAAAACGGCGGTATGATCCACTTGTTTGGCAGTACAGTTAGCGATGTTAGAGCTGAGAAACAACGAATTGCTTCTGGAGGAGACAATAGAGGCTTTCAAGATATTTACGATGACCAAGTTAATACGCTTGAAGAGTCTTCTATAGCTTCGCATGGCTTTTCGATCCCTGAAGCATTCGATCGCGAACTAAATAATAGTTTAGTGAAAATGGAGGGGGCTAAACTAGAAGAAGCATTGAGTTCAATTAAGCAGTCTATTTCTCTATTAGAGTCTGGAAAGCCTTTTAAATCTGGTAATCATGAGTTTCTTGGTCAGCAAACTAAAAATTCATTTATATCGACTTCTAGTACACCATCTGGAGGTGCTCTAGGCTATTCATGTCCAAAAGCAGCAAAAGATGAGAGATTATGCTGGGCTTCTATTGTCGTAAATCGTCCTTATCAACATATTGATGGTCAAGCAGACATAAATATTTTAAATCATTACTCTTTCGGAGCATTCAGAACGGATCAATATACGGCGATTGCGGTGAGTCCGAATGGTAGTGTAAACCCGAATATGAAGGTAAATTCAGAGTATGAAAAAGCCTACTTTTTGAAAAACCATTCGGTGAAGATTAATATTAATGACGCTGATGGTCTTCAATTATATCGACGTATGCCTCAAAATGCCGTTAATAGTAGCAGTGTTGCTTCAACTTCAGGTTTTGACTTTAGTATTTCAGGCGGTGTAGACAAAGATGGGCCTTCATTGGGCGCAAGTATTGGTTATTCTGAATCAAAAACCATCACTGAGAATTTAATTGATTGGGAAACAAGCACCACGTCAAATGGCAGTAATGCTGTTTGGAACATGAGCTTGAATAAATATAAAAGTATCAACGATTGGGTGTACCAGGATATTTTCCGTTGGGCTAGATTAAGAGGTACACCGAGCATTTCTAAAAATGGCTTGCAGTATACAACTGAAGCTATTTGGTTAGGTGATAAGTACCGTGATGGTCAATTTAGAGTGACCATGAACACTACAACTGAGAATAGTAAGCTTTGGTTCACTGACAATAGCATTTGGGGGTGGAGCGCTAAGCAAACAGGGTGGATACATAGTCTATATGTAGGATCTCAATCGTTTAATAACGCTTGGTTGAAAAAGCTATAATTTTTTCCGATAAATTTATTTATAGATAAGCGCATTTTTGGATGCGCTTTTTTGTATAGTTAGCAATTTAGAATTGTATGAGATTTTTTAATTTGCTTGATATAGTTCATTTATATTTGGAATATTTCTTTCCCAAATAGGTGTTTTATCACCAATATAATGTCTTGCAGCGTCTAAAAATAATCGCGTTCTAACAGGCAAGTCACGGTGTGGATACACGGCATACATGGCACTGTAATCAGGCAAATTCACGTCAGTCAAAATTGGCACTAAATCACTTTCTTCCATGGGTTTTGCGAAAAAGAAGGCGGGGGCAGTCATAAAGGCATTATGTGAAAGCACTTTTTCAACTAATGCTTCACCGTCGTTTGATTTAAATACGGGATTAATGGGTTGCTCTTGTGGTTCGCCTTTATCATCTATGTAACTGATAGATTCAAAGCGGATATGTGAACTCGAATAGGCCGCAGCAGGTAGTGCTTCTAAGTCAGCCATGGTTTTTGGCTCACCATAAATTTCTAAAAACTGCTTAGTGGCTAGAATAAGCATACGATTACGAGCAATTTTACGTGCTATAAGCGAAGAGTCGCGAGGCTCACCAATTCGAAACGCTAAATCAAAGCCTTCAGACACCATATCTACGACTCTGTCGTCGTGTCTCAAGTCTATGGTGACTTGCGGAAAACGCTTTTGAAAGTCATTGATCAAAGGCATGAGATAAAACTTACCAATGTAACTCGACGCCGTAATGCGTAGCAAACCGCGAGGTTCTTGGTGGTAGTTTTCAGCCAGTTGCACTGTATCTTGTAGCAATAACCTAAGTTCAGCGGCTTTTTTTACCATTTCAGCGCCGGCAGCAGTCAAAGAGAAAGAGCGGGTTGTTCGGTTGAGTAGGCGAACACCCAAATCTTCTTCTAATTTACTCACTTGCTTTGAAATAACAGAGCGATCAATGTTTCTAAGCTCGGCAGCTTTTGAAAATGAACCTTGTTCAACAACTTCAAGTAACATGATCAAGCGACTGGTTGTATCCACGATGCGATCCTAAAAATCAATATTGATGATAGTTTGGCACCAATGAAAGCGTAAAACTAGATATATAATCTACAAATAAATCATAAATTATAAATTTAATGGTTTCATTACCTTATGTTGACAATTGTCGCAGTGAGGTTGTTGAACTTGAATTGACGTGTTTTAATAGCAAAAAGCGACACATTAGCAATTATTTTGCAATAATTGGCGTGTTTTGATATCACAAACTGATTCTCTTAATGACAGGAAATGTATGTCTGCAGTTAACAATTCAATGAAAGTCATAGAACTCCTTCAGGCCGGAGAGGCTTTCGACTTGCAATGTGCTGAACGTCAAGTACCAAAATTGGGTGCGAATGAATTGCTGGTGGCTATAGATTATGTTGCTTTGAACCATGTTGACGCGCGATTAGCTCAGACTGGCTTTTCACAATGGCAGTACCCGCATGTGTTGGGGCTTGATGCAGTGGGCACTGTGGTTGACGCGCCAAAGGGCGTTTTTCCGAACAAAGGCTCTCGTGTGTTATTTAACGCCTGTCTATCTCAACAGGGCATGTTAAAAGAATATGCAGTGGTGCCTAGCCACTGTGTTTCTGTGATCCCTGATGAAGTACCTAGTGACGTTGCCGTATCCTTGCCTAATGCTGGTATGGCCGCACTTATCGCCTTAAACAAACTACAGTTGCAATCAGGTGAATCTTTACTGATCAACAGTGCACAAGGCGCGGTTGCCCACTTCGCGATTCAATATGCCAAACAGCAAGGCGCGCAAGTGTATGCATTTGCACAAAAACCTCATCAGAAGCGCCTTGAAAAACTCGGTGCTGATTTAGCGTTTGATTGCGAGCAAGAAGGTGTTTGCGAGCAAATTAAAAGAGAAATTGGCAATGCGGGATTTGACTGCATTATTAATACCCAAGGCGGTGAAACTTTCTTAGAAGATTTACAACATCTGCGTTTTTGTGGTCGTATTGCGTGTTTAAATGGTTTTAGCACTATTCCTGAACAGTTACTTTTTGAAAAAGCGCCGAATATCGGGGTGGTCTCAGTATCAGGTGCTTGGCTTTCAAATAGTTTATGTGCACAGCAACATTTGCGTTTTATGGGCGAGCAGCTGTTACAAGACGTGGCACAAAAACGCATTCAGGCTCCTGAACTAAACATTATCGATTTCGAGGTGGCCGCAGTGCGCGACGCCTTGTCTATGCTGTTAACTCAAACTTGTACTAAGCGACCTATTATTAAAATTAGAAAAGTTTAGGTCATGATAAAAGTGGGTTGAGCAGCCAAACCACACAACCCTTCAACAGCTTTTGGGAAACATAATACCAACCCTCAATAATCCTCAATCATTTTGAGGGACTAAAACTGACGCTAGCTGCGTTAAAAACTTCTTATTTAGAACAACTAAATAGCAAAGTTTTTGTCTTGCCTACATGGATGTTGGTACCTCAGCGATAGCAGGACGCGAGAGCGGTGCTATCGAACAGTTTTCTTCGCCTCAAAATATATCGCTTAATTAAGAGGGTTGGTATGAACTAAAAATAGCTGGAATACGAGAGTGAAATAAAATCGAGTCCTGGATTTGGGCTTTTGAACCCCGCATTTGAGTAATGCATATACCTGACGGCCACTTTTGCATCCTCCAAGTCATAAACCAGTCCGAGCCTGTCTTCAAATTGATAATGGGTGCTGACGTTTTTACCAGCAAAATGTGTGTCGTCTAGCAGTGCTAATCCAA
Source organism: Pseudoalteromonas sp. MTN2-4 (assembly GCF_042848605.1). Lineage (NCBI taxonomy): Bacteria > Pseudomonadati > Pseudomonadota > Gammaproteobacteria > Alteromonadales > Pseudoalteromonadaceae > Pseudoalteromonas > Pseudoalteromonas sp. MTN2-4. Next base: position 319,496 of record NZ_BTGK01000001.1, on the reverse strand, counting down.
TACCTAGCTCTAAATAAAGGGGTTTTCCATACCAAGTTGTAAGCGGGTATTTGAATACAGGCGTAAGAGCCAGAACAAAATTAGTATCATGTTTGTTTTTTGAACTTCTGCCATCAGCTGAAAAGTTCCAAAAGTTAACGCTAGTCTCAAAGTGTAAGTCAAAGTTTTTCCAAGCTTCAGGCAGCAAATTTTCTGGGTGATACTGATAAGCAAGCTTGATCCCATCTACGTCTCCTTCACCATGGATATAGTGAATAGCATAACCGTGTTTGTTATCTGCAAATGCTGCTGAAGTAAATGTTAATAAGAAGGCGAGCGCCAATAAACGCAGTAAATTCATAGTTAATGTGAACCTCATCATTTCAATGAGCGTATTTTCACAAAGCTATTTGTGTTTATATACAAACAAATGTGCACCATATTGATGCTGAAAATGAAACAAAATTAAAACTAATTGAAATATATAGACTTTTTATTTGTGTGCATTTTTGGCAACAAAAGAGTGCAAAAGTGTGTCTTTTTTATCATTAAACAAACTCGTATCATGCACTCACTAACTAAACGGGGACACATTATGAAAACTGCAATACAGTATTTATTCTTTTCGGTATTAATTCTATTCAGTGCGTACAGTGCTGGCGCGAGTTCTAAACAAGCAAGTACCGAGACACCATACACATTAATTAAATCAGTCGGTGATCAGCTGTTTATCGATATTGGTAAGTTGAAAGATTTAGACGAAGACACAAAACGTACTGAACTTAAAAAGTTGGTGAGTGCGCAGCTGATGCCGCATATCGACATTAAATTTGTCTCTTTTAAGCTGCTTGGCAAACATGTCAGAGAAGTAAAACGCGAGCAAGCAGTGAGTTTTATAGATGCGGTTGAACAATATCTGACTGGCACGTATGCCAATGTGTTAATGAGTTACAAAGGCCAAGAAGTACGCTTTATTGAGCCAGTTTTAGACAGCAAAAGTAAATTTGCTTCAGTTAAGTCTGAGATTGTAGACGCTGGTGCTCCGAGTATCGACATTGTGTTTAAGTTCAGAAAAAACAAGAAAGGTGAATGGCAAGTTTACGACTTAGTTGCTGAAAGTATTTCACTGTTGAATGCAAAGCAGAAAGAAATTGTGTCTCGTATTAGTGATGTGGGTATAGATAAAGTAACTAATGAATTGATTGCTAAGAGCTAATTCAGTTTGCAGTCAGAAATAAGTGAGTATATTGAACTTGATTTTACAGAGTCAGTTACAGCTCATTAAGCCAGTTACTTACAATTTAAGTAATTAAATGAACTTAGTTCCATAGTTGTTATTTAACAACGCTCTTCAAGCGGGCAGTCCCCTTTAATTGCATCCCTTCGCAGTTTTGCCCGCTTATTTTCTTTTAATTCCATTGCTAATAACCACCAAAATTGTATGCATAACACTTAATCCCTTCACTTGTTTTTCAATCTCAGCTAGTTTCTAGATAATTAAAGATAAAGTGAATGGAATTATGAAGTTAAATATCGACATAGTGGATGCTTTTACATCCACTCAGTTTGGTGGTAATTCAGCGGCAGTGATCATGACAGACACTTGGTTAACCGAAAGCCTAATGCTGGCCATCGCTGCAGAAAATAACTTATCAGAAACAGCATTCTTAGTGCCTGTTGAATCGGGCGTTTATGATATTCGTTGGTTTTCTCCACTGACTGAAATTGCATTTTGTGGTCACGCAACTTTAGCATCAGCGTTTGTGCTTTTTAATAAAAATCCAACTTTTCAGCAGGTAACACTGAGCGCGCCTGCGGTAGGGTCTATGCTGATCTATAAGTTAGATAATGGTTATATTGAAATGGACTTTCCGAGTTTTGCACCAGAAGCCATTCAAGATATACCAGAAGCGCTTATTGCTGGTTTATCGATAAAGCCTGAACAAGTACTAAAAAATCAGCAAGCCTATTTTGCTGTTTATAGTAGTGAGCAAGAAGTTAAAGCTGTCGAACAAAGTTCTGAGCAACTGAAACAATTGGCACCGTTTGATGTGGTTGTGACTGCGCCTAGCGAAAAATATGATTTTGTATCCCGTTATTTTTGGCCAGCGAATGGCAGCGATGAAGACCCTGTTACAGGCTCTATTCACACGGGATTAGCACCTTACTGGTCTCAAAGGCTGAATAAAACTGAGTTGAAAGCCTATCAGGCATCGAAACGAGGTGGAGAGCTATTGTGTGTGGTTGAAGGCGACAGAGTGAAGCTGCGAGGGCAGGCTGTGCATTACTTATTGGGTTCAATTACAGTCGATGAAAGGCAAAATTTGTCATAAGTCAAAAGATGGGTTGATCACGCTTGTCGGATCAATCCAATAGCTGTTAGCTTAGTTTTCGTGCCGAAAAACATGCCTCTAGAGCTATTTTCAGCTCAAGTATTAATGCTTAAGGAAAATCATGGAAACAACACTGCGACAGCTCTCTGTTAAAACGCGATTGTGGGCGCAAGTTAGCGCTTGTTTTGCCGTTATTCTTGTCATTACATTTTTAATGCTTAATTCGCTTTACAGTGAATTAAAGCAGTCTAAACAGCTTGAAACTCAACACATTGTTGAAACCGCCCATGGCATCGTGAGTTTTTATGCAGAGCAAGTGGCTAGTTCAAAAATGACGCTTGAGCAAGCGCAAACTGAAGCCAAGCAAGTTATCGAAGCAATGCGTTACGCCGATGACGAGTACTTGTTTATTTTAGATATGCAGCACGCAATGGTGATGCACCCGATTAAACCAAGCTTAAATGGCACTAATTCTGCTGCTATGAAAGATCTCAATGGTGTGTACTTTATTCGAGAAATGGTCAGTACAGCGGCGCGCTTTGGTGAGGGCTCAGTACAATACATGTGGCCAAAAACACCGAATTCGACACCGATTGATAAAATCTCTTATGCAAAACAGTTTTCTCCTTGGGGTTGGGTGATTGCAACAGGTATCTATATCGATGATGTACAGGCGACATTCTGGCAAGAAGTCTCAACCATGGTGGTGCTCATTGTCATCATCGCCATCATATCAATCATAATCACCGTCAATGTATTAGGCAGTATTATTAATCCTTTAGACAGAATAGGCAGCACCATTAAACGTCTTGAAGAGACGGGTGACCTAACGCTCGCGGTTGATACCCAAGGCAAAGATGAACTAACCCAAATAGCTATGGGGCTGAACAACATGATGTCTAGCTTTAGAGATATTGCGTTTAGTAGTAATGCCTCTGTTGAGCAATTGAATGTTTCTACTCATAGCTTAGAAAGTGTGGCCAACGATACCAAGCAAGCGATGGCCAATCAGCAAATTGAAATCGAACAAGCCGCCACAGCCATGAACGAGATGACGGCGACCGTGTCAGAAGTGGCACATAATGTTGTAAATACGGCCAATGCCGCGCATAAAGCGCATAAAGAAGCGGGAGAGGGCATGGCATTGTTGAATATTGCTATTGAGGCAATCAGCGGCTTGGCTAATGAAGTAGAAAAAGCGGCGGCGGTTATTCATAAACTGGGTTCTGTGAGTGAAGAGATTGGCAATGTCACTACGGTCATTAATGCCATTGCTGAGCAAACGAATCTACTCGCACTTAATGCCGCAATTGAAGCTGCAAGAGCGGGTGAGCAAGGGCGAGGCTTTGCGGTAGTGGCTGATGAAGTTAGGGCACTTGCACAAAGAACCAAAGAATCAACAGAAAGCATTCAAGGCATGATTGAAGAGCTGCAAAAGTATTCTCACGATGCGGTTGTGGTGATGGAAGAAGGCCAGGTTTATGCTGAGCGTACAGTTGAACAAGCACAAAATGCTGATCATGCTTTAAAAGAAATTGTAGAAGACATTGCGATTATTAATGAAATGAGTACGCAAATAGCAACGGCTTCTGAAGAGCAGTCGGCAGTCGCTGAAGAAATTAACCGCAGTATAATCACAGTCAGTGACCATACCTCTTCCACTGTTGATGCAACAAAAAACATTGCTTTGGCGGGCTCAGAGCTTAAAGCGCTGGCTGTTGATTTAAAGGCGCATGTATCGAAATTTAAAGTTTAGCTTCCCCTTTTAAGCCGAACTTAACCAGTAGTAGTTCGGCTATTTTCTCTGCTATCGATAATTTCATAGCAGCGCTTGGCAAAGCCTTTTTCTTGCTCTAGTATCACAAAAAAGCCTGCAAACTTTTGTAATGAAATCATTTATCTCTTTATATTTCACCAATCTATTTTTAATTAGTGGCACTGGCTTACTAACCACTTATTTAGCACTCTATTTAGGTCAAAAAGACGTTTCGACTGTTTGGATAGGTTTACTCACCTCATGTTATTACTTGGGTCTTTTATTGGGCTCAAAGCTTGGTTATCACTTTATTAAATCGGTTGGTCATATTCGTACTTTCGCTGCAAGCACTGCCGCAGTTGTCGCCTGTGTTGCCGCGCATGGCGTCAGCGATAACGTTTATCTATGGCTATTTCTTCGCTTGTGTGTTGGGTTGGGCATGATGGCCAATTACATGGTGTTAGAGAGCTGGCTTAACGAACAAGCAGAGCCTGAATCTCGGGGGAAAGTGTTTTCGTTTTATATGATCACTTCATATATGGGCATGGTGCTTGGTCAGTTTGCATTATCGAGTTTTCCTGAATTGGGTTATGCACCTTTATTCTTGGTTTGTATGGCGGTTGCTGCAGGTATTATTCCTATTGCAATCACGCGACGTATTCACCCAAAGCCCATCAAACCCATTCAAGTGAGTTTGTTTGATTACTTTAAGAAAGTGCCTCAGGCACTCACCGCCGTGCTTTTTGCTGGCATTATTAACGGTAGTTTTTATGGTCTAGCGCCCACTTTTGGCAGTGGCATTGGCTTTAGCTCTGCAGACATCGCAAAGTTTATGTCTTTCACCATATTTGCAGGCCTATTGGCGCAGTGGCCTATGGGTGTGATTTCAGACAAAGTACCGAGGAGCATTTTATTAAGGAGCAATGCAATTGCTTTATGCCTAATTAGTTTGGCAATTTGCCTATTACCATCTGAGCCGACTGTTTTGATGGCTTGTAGTTTTGCTTTTGGTTTGTTTGCGTTTACGCTTTATCCGCTTTCATCAGCGTTGGCAAACTCACGGGTCAGTGATGAAGACCGAGTCGGCGTATCATCTGCACTCCTCATGGTGTTTGGTGCAGGCGCCGCTTTTGGTTCAGCGTTCATTTCAAAATCTATGACTTTTTTTGGCCCTAAGGCTTTATATGCATCTATTGCAGTACTCACCGTATTGATGTTTGGCGTACTGACTTTCATAAACGCGCGTCAAAAAGCAGAACAGCCAGAAGCCAGTGATTATGTGGTGGGTAATTCAGATGTCACTAGTTCGCCGCTTGCAGCAGCGATGGACCCGCGGATCGAAGAAGAAATTGCCCATGAACAATTGTTAGTTGTAGACAGTGATGAAGAATCAAAAGTTGATGACAGTTTAGATGACGGGTTTAAAGAGGCTGAAACTGGTCTTAGTGAACAAAGCAGCAAATAGTTAAATACATAAGTCATTTGTCTAACTATTTGAAACAAGTGTTGCGGTTAGACTAGAATGCCGAAAATTCTTTGATAGGTAACGAAATGAACGAACCAAAGTCGTTTGGAAACAAACTGGAGCATGCTTTAGAGTCAACCCTTTTTAAAGGACGCTGGTTATTAGCGCCTTTCTTTTTAGGCTTATTGTTTGCAGTAATTTTGCTACTTATCAAATTTTTTACGCAATTTTATTCAATGACACTTACTGCATTCAATACAGCTAACAATGACTTGCTTGTTGGTATTCTAACTTTAGTCGATACTGCTTTATTAGCAGGACTGTTATTGATAATTATTTTTAGCGGCTATGAAAACTTTGTGTCAAAACTTGATATTGATAATCATAGAGATAGACCCGCTTGGATGGGTAAAGTTGGCTTCTCAGGTCTAAAAATTAAGTTGATCAGTGCCATTGTCGCCATCTCTGCCGTAGAGCTATTAAAAGTCTTTATTAGTTCAGAATCCCTAAGTAATGAAGAGCTTTTTTTGGAAAGTGGGTATTCACTTAACGTTCGTCATATCAGGGGTGTTGTTTTCAATTACTGATTACATCAACAGTAAAACTCATAATCATTAGTGTGAGTTTTAGGTTTTGCTAGGACAATTTAAAGGAGTCTGAACTTAGAAGTGATCCTTACCCTTAAATGTTGTCTGTTATTTGTACGGTTGAGGCAAAAATTCCTGAAATTTTTAAGTTCATGAAGTAAAAGACTTTACTCTTTACTCGACTAAACACTAATATTATTTTATTAGGAATAATTGCTTCAAAATAATTTGGATACGTCCTATATTTTAAAGCAGTTAACTTTTTATTAAAAAATAAGTTGCCTCTATGTTTCTAGCAGTAGCCAAAAAGATTTCAAGTCACCTCACTTTAGTTGTTCTTTTACCCTGCATTTTGCTTGGCGCTATCATTACTTACGATATGAGTATGGCATTTAAGAAAATGAATAATGCCTATGACGCTGAGTATAATGCCTTTCTTAGTCACGCAGTGTTGAGTATTGTTCATGAAACGCAAAAAGAGCGTGAGCTATCTGGCCTTTATCTGCAAGGTGTGCAATCAAGGCAGAGCGCTCAATTTAATAGTCAACAGCGCTCAACGGATAATTTAATTCAAGAGTTAGTCAAAAAGAAAGAGTCATGGGCCTTAAGCAGTGCAATGCAGCAAGAGTTAAATGAGTTCTTACAGTTATTAAATAGAAGAAACTCGGTTAGAAATGGGGTTAATTCATCTTCAATTTCACCGTCAGACACTGCTCAATATTACACGGATATTAGCCTTAAAGGTCTACATATTGTTATAAAGGCTTCACGACTCAGCAATGACCACCTTATTGCAAAAGAACTCGTATCAATTTATAACTTTTCCAATGCTAAAGAGTCGGCCATGCTTGAGAGAGCGGCGCTTTATGATGTGTTTCAGAAAGATAAAATGGCATATACTGATAAAGCGCTCTATATCAAACTACTCACTAAGCAAAGCGTTTATCTTGAAGAAGCTCTAGAGGCTGCACCTAAAGAGATGAAATCTCTGTTTGATGAAGTTCTATCATCATCATCTTTTTCTAGTGTTAACCGCTTTAGACAGATGATTAAAAATAAAGATTCGGGCTATGAAATAAATCCACAAACTTGGTTTAATGCAGCAACAACGCGTATTGAAGCGTTGAAACAAGCCGAAGAAAATGCACTGACCTTAGTTGATAAAACTGCCATAGAAATTCAACAAGATGCGGTTACGGTGTTAGTAGTCGAAGCAATCATATTTGTCGTTGGTTTTCTTATCACAGCAGCATTATTTTTATCGATTCAATTAAGACATCGTCAGTCAGAATTAATAGCTAAAGGCATTGAGGTAGCGATTAAAGAGCGAGACATGGCTGATGAGATTGAAGTAGTCAGTTCTGATGAACTTGGCGAGTCTGCAAATAAAATCAATGCACTAACTAAGCAGTTTGAAGAGGATTTAATTGAGCTTGGCTTAGTGTCTAAAAAAATCACAGTATCAATTCACGAAACAGCTGTAGCTATTAGTCAAAGCCAAGAAAACTTAGTAGAGCAACAAATGGGGATCCAAACTATTGCTTCTGCTTCTGAGCAAATGAGCGCTAATATTCAAGTTATTGCAAGCTCCATGTCTGATAATTCACAAGCAGCTAAAACCGTTGCCAATGAATCTTTAAATGGCCAAAAGGTGGTAAGTGAAGCGGTTGATGTTATTCAAAGTGCATCTGATGATATGGCGCGATCAGCAAAATCGGTTGATACCTTAAATGAGCGTGTTGGCAGTATCTCTAGCATGGTAGATATGATCCGAGAAATCGCAGAGCAAACCAATTTATTGGCGCTTAATGCGGCTATTGAAGCAGCTAGAGCAGGTGAGCAAGGGAGAGGATTTGCGGTTGTGGCTGACGAAGTTAGAAGCCTAGCTAGTCGAACGCAAAAATCGACTGAAGAAATATCCTCTTTAGTGGCAGAGCTTCAAACAAGCTCAAAAGAAGCATCAAGCATTATTACCCAAGGTAAAGAGAATGCATTAGAAGCTGCTAATCGAGCAGAAGAGATTAAACTGGCTTTAGCGACGATTGTTGAACAGGCAAAACAAGTTGAAGCGGTGACAGAAGCGGTTTCTTCAAATACTCAACAGCAGAGTAACGCGATTGAAGAAGTAAGCAAAAATATTGTTGATATTTATCAAAAAGCCACAGAAAACGTTGCTGGTGCAGAGGAAATAGCTAAGGCGGCAACCAATATAGCGGGCTCAGCAATCGATATGGATGAAATGATCGAGCGCTATAAGGTCAGTAAAGAATGTAATTACGAGTATTAAAGAAAACTTAAGCTTTTCATGATGTCCCGTTAGTGGGCATCACTTTTATTCACTTTATCGCTAAATCCATGACATTTGATGTGGACTCTAGTATTCATATCCTAAATTTATTAATTAGGGACCACTATGGGTATTGGGATCAGAAAAACACTTTCAGTACTGGCATTATTACCTGTTTTTGCTCAGGCAAATTCTACATTTAATGCCAATGATATCTTTGCATTAGAGTATGCAAACGACCCACAAATTTCGCCAAACGGTAAGCAGGTCGTTTATGTCAGAAATTCAAATGACATAATGAAAGACAGTACACGCCGTAACTTGTGGTTAGTTGATGTAAAAAGTGGTGAACAAACGCCGTTATTTTCAAATGAAAACCAATACCTTCACCCAAGATGGTCACCAGATGGAAAGAGAATCGCATTCATTAGTAATGTTTCTGGTAGCTATCAAGTGCATGTGCATTACCTAGAGCAAAATCGCACAGCTCTACTAAGCCAGCTTCAATCAAGTGTGAGTAATTTAACTTGGTCTCCTGATGGCAAGTGGCTAGCTTTTAGTCAGCAAATTAATGAAAAACCTTCGGTGATTGCTAAAATGCCAGCCAAGCCAAAAGGTGCGACATGGTCAGAGCCTGCAATTGTTATTGATAAAGCTTATTACCAAACTGATGGCAGAGGATTAGTTAAACCGGGCTTCCGTCAAATATTTATTTTACCGAGTGATGGGGGCACGCCGCGTCAACTGACTTCTGGCAATTTTCATCATGGTGGCCAGCTGACTTGGCATAGTAACTCTGAAGAAATTGTATTCTCAGCGAATAGAATTAAAGATTGGGAATACAAGCGTTTAGAAGGTGATTTATTCAGTGTTGATTTAAAGGGCAAGTTAACTCAACTTACCACTCAACCTGGTCGAGAGCATTCTCCGAGTTTTTCAAGAGATGGTAAAAAACTCGCTTTCTTAAGCGCATCTGGTGAGTTGAATCCTTATCGTAATCACAAACTGAATATTATGGATTGGTCAGATAAAGAGTTTGAAATGGTGGGCAAAGATTTTGACCGCTCTATTCAAAATCCGACTTGGATCAGCAATTCAAGATTGGCAATTGCTTATGATGATTTCGGTAAACGCAAGCTTGCAGCGATTTCTTTGAGTGGCAATATCAAAGACCTAGCCGACAGCTTATCGGGCACAACACTGGGTAGACCTTATATTAGCGGCCAATTTAGTGCGAATTACTCAGGTAAAATCGCATTTACCCATGGCACAGCGCAAAGGCCTGCGGATGTAGCAATAGCATCGACTAAAGGAAATACCAAACAGTTAACCTCGTTAAACGAAGACTTACTTGCTCATAAAACACTGGGTGAGGTGCATGAAGTTAACTACAAGTCTTCATTTGACGGCGAGCAAATTCAAGGTTGGTATATCACGCCCCCTAATTTTGATCCTAATAAAAAGTATCCGCTATTAATTGAAATTCATGGCGGACCGCATTTAGCCTATGGCCCACATTTTTCGGCTGAGTTACAGCGTTATGCTGCACAAGGCTACGTAGTATTTTACGATAACCACCGTGGCAGTAGTTCTTACGGCGAGCGTTTCGCTATGTTGTTAAAGTATAAATACAGCTCGAAGGAAGATTTTGCCGATCACAATTCAGGCGTTGATGCCATGATAACGAAAGGCTTTATCGATAAAGGCAATCTATTTATTGCTGGTGGGTCAGCGGGGGGCATTGCAACGGCTTACGCGATTGGCTTAACCGACAGATTTAATGCTGCTGTCGTCGTGAAACCAGTAATTAATTGGCTCAGTAAAGTGCTGACCGCGGATAGTGGTTTAGTACAAATACCAACGCAATTTCCGGGTATGCCTTGGGAGCATGTTGAACATTATTGGCAACGCTCTCCGTTATCGTTAGTCGGCAATGTAACAACACCGACGATGCTAATGACAGGTGAGGAAGATTTACGAACGCCAATGGCAGAGACTGAGCAGTATTATCAAGCATTGAAACTTCGTAAAATTGATACAGTGTTGGTGAAAATTCCAGGTGCACCACATGGTATTGCCGGGAAGCCATCGCGTATGGTGAGTAAAATTGAGCATACCCTTGCTTGGTTTGAGAAATATAAAAAGTAAGACAATTCGATAGGGTGTGGTTAGGTTGGTTTCAATTTAACCACACACAACCAAATTTCGGCCTGATTGTTTTGCCTTATACATAAGTTGGTCGACTCGAGTGAGTATGGTTGTAAAGTTATCGTCTCTCTTAAATTGCGTAACGCCAAAACTGGCCGACAGGGGCTTTTTGTTTGGAAATATAATGGTGTTTAATGCATTTTTGATGTGTTGAGCGATGTTGCAAGCATCGTTCAATGATACGTTATTGACCACGATAAGAAATTCTTCACCTCCCCAGCGACCATACTGTGCGTAACTGGGTAAAAATTTCTTCATGACATCAGCTGTTGCCATAAGTATTTTGTCACCATAAGTATGCCCAAATGCGTCATTGACTCTCTTAAAATGATCTAAATCGAACAGCATAATTTAGAAAGGCAAATCAGTATTTACTGTGTCATTTATCAATTCGCATAAAGAGGCATTAATTTTCTTCGATTATATAATTTAGTTAACTCATCAGTGATTGCTTGTCGTTCTAACTCTTTTGCTTGGTTAAACTCCTCAGTAATATCTTGAATAAGGCCGACTGTTCGTAGCGGTTGTCTAATACTATTTGTAAACGTATGACTAAAATGCTTAAAGTGGCGTTTTGTTTGTGTATTGTCTAAAAATGTATGAACAATCGCTGGGTGCTCAACGTCTTCGAGCTGAATTAATTTTGTTTCAAGTGCCAAGTGTTGCGCTGGATCGATAAGGCTGACAAATTGATTCCATTTAAGTTTACAAGATGCTTGTGTCAAACCCAGCATGGTAAGCAGTTCAAGAGAGAGGCATACGTCATAGGTGAGGTGATTGAGCTTCCAAGTGCCTACTTTTGCGACTTGCTGTATCTTAGATAAGGTAAATTGCTCAAACTGCCTTTCTCTGAGGTCTTTTTTGAGTTGGTGATTCTCCATCTCAAGATTGAGTTGATGCATGTTTAAACTTGGCTCAATACTCGTCATGTTTACTTCTTTAACTTAATCCAAGCTTCATCTCTGCCAGTTTGGTTCCTTCTAATCTAGCTTTTATCTTCTAATCTAGCTTTTATCTTCTGATATGCGACTTCTCGGGCAGTTGATATATCGTCTGCGAAAGGAGAAAAGCCACAGTCATCTGTAGAGCCTAACTGTTCTACTGGGATATATTTCGAAGCAGTGAGTAATAATTCACACACTGATTCAGGTGTTTCTATTTCTTTGCTGATAGGATTGGTCACGCCTATAAAAACTCTTTGGTCTTGTTTGATGACGTTTCCGAGTAAATAGAGGGCTTTTTCTGGCTCTTTTTCACCTCTGATTACCACATAAAAGTTACCCGCATTGATTTCGAATAAGGTGGGCAGTAAATATTTGTAGTCAACCTCGGCACTGTGTGTTGAATCGGTATCGGCACCGGGGCAAGTATGAATACCGATACGAGCAATTTCTTCTTGATTAAAATGTGAAAGGCATTTGTTGATTAAATCAACAAATGAATTAAGTAGCTCACCAGAGGGATCTAACTTCAAAGATAACCTTGCTTCTGTGAAGTCAATTTGTACTTTGTGCGCCCCAAGCTCTAAACAGCGTTTCACTTCTACTACATGTTGCTGAACTAAGTCTTCTATGAATTGTTGATGGTTGTAATCTTTTAAGCCCGTATTTGGATAGACTAAACTTAGCATTGAAGGAGAGATCACAACCTCTTTGACAGGGACATTTGCGTGTTTTATTGCAAACTGTAAAAACTCATCTGCGGTATGCTCGTATTTAAATGGTGCAGTTTTGAGGTGTGGCGCAAATACGCGAGAATGGCCATCCGAAAAATCAACTAATAAACCTTCGGATTCATAGCAACAAGAGTTGTGTAAACACTAATGCGCAAAGCCATCAAACTTTCGTTGTTCGCCATCACTGATCACTTCCAGCCTAAAGCAACTAAATCTTTCATGACTTGGACTGTTTCAGATTCGGCGATATCGCAGAGTGCAGCATATAACTAAGCTCGCCATTTTTAAACGATTTATACGCACTTATCAGCTCAGCATTTCTTGGTATTGAGCCTATCTGCTCTGAAGGAATAAACCGTTTTTTCATCTATGACCCCAAAAACATATAGTAAAAAGTGGGCGTGTAATTTTTGTGTAGTTAAACATCAACACTATTAACTTAAATCTAGATTAATGCTTAAAAACCTCCAGTTTTCCGAAGAGTTTTATACTTGATGATTTTTTGTTGTTATTAAGTTGATAATTGGGCTGTTGCTATCGCCGTATGAGTTTTTTCATAATATTCAAATATAGAGTGCATTTTTATTAATATTTAAACACTTTCTTAACCTCAAGCTTGATTTGTAAATATTTTGCAATTAAATTTAACAAACGGATTGTTTAGTTTAAGGGATTAAAAAATGTTACATGGATTTAGAGTGATATTGTTAATTGGTGTGTTTTTAGCGATAGCGGGTTCTGTGCAATCAGGTGATTGGCGATATTCTGTCTGGATCGTTGTTGCTCTATCAGCTGTACTCTTGATGAGCTTTAAATTACCAAAAAGCGAAAATGAAGAGTTAGGTGAGCGTTCAGACACAAAAACAGATTCGTTTGTTTTATTGCTCTCTCCAGCTTCATATTTTTCAGATAAATACGATTCTAAAGCAACAAATTCTTCTCTACGTAGTAAACGCTTTAAATATTAAAATAGATTCCAACCAACAGTAAGTAAACAAAGCCTGGGTAAATGCTCAGGCTTTTTCTATTTAACTCACTTCTGAGAGTTCAATCAGAGTTTCTGCCAATTTTGCCATTTACATTATGGTTCAGGCTTCGATTTAATAAAAAATAGCTTACGGTAAGAACTGTATAAAATCTCAAATATCAGTAAGTTGAATGCAAATTTATGTATCCCTAAAAATTAAATTTAAATCTTTTTAATTTTTTCTCTTGAAAACTGTTTAGCAGACCTTATCTCTTATTATGAAGACGCCTTACAGGGTCTTCATTAAATTAACACTATGATTTTATTGGGTAATCTTGCTCATTTGAGGAGATGCCAACAGACTATCGCTTTAAGAGGATATTATTATGCGTACAGTAGATTTATCACCATTATACCGTTCATTCATTGGTTTTGATCATTTAGCTCAACTTATGGATAACGCTAGTCGTAATGCAAAACAATCAAGTTTTCCTCCATACAACATCGAACTTTTAGGTGAAGATAAATATCAAATCACCATGGCTGTGGCAGGGTTTGTAGAGTCAGAACTACAGATTGAAACCGAGAAAAACACTTTAACAGTGAAGGGGTTGAAAGAAACCAAATCGGTTGATGGAGAGCGTACCTTTATTCATCAAGGAATCGCTGAAAGGAATTTCGAACACAAATTCCAATTGGGAGACCATGTAAAAGTTCGTGGTGCATCTTTAGAGAGTGGCTTATTAAATATTGCCTTAGAGCGTGAGATCCCAGAAGCAGATAAACCTCGCAGGATTGCAATAAATGGTGCTAAGCAAGAGCTGCTCAAAAGCGCATAAAGCATTCAATTCATTTTAACGTCTCCCAATCAGCGGCTTATTTAGGTAAGCCGTTTTTTTGTTTCTTCTATAAGGAGCTGTTGAACTGTGTGTCGCAATTGATTTCGCTTATTGAAAGTCTTTGGTTTGAAAAACTCATACCTTAAGAATAAACACTAGCTAAAAGTATTTTATTAATTGCTACACTTTGAATATAAAAGCTAAGAATCTTTTCTTATACAGCCTTTGACGTAATTAAAGGTTTATTTTGGAGGTAGCATGGCAAGTTATGAAAATAATGATTTTTACTGTGACTTAGCATTAAGCGGCAAAGTAGAGCTTGATGTTGTATATGAAGATCAGCATGTACTCGCTTTTCATCATACTCAGCCTCATTGGCCTGTACATATTGTGGTTATCCCTAAACAACATATTCCTTCATTTACTGACTTAGGAGGTCATAGTTCAGAACAGCTATTTCATCTTATGATGGTTGTACAAGAGCTGGCAGGTAAAGTTGAAAAAGAATATGATGCTGCACGTGTGCTTACTAATCTTGGTGATTATCAAGATAGTAAGCACTTGCACTTTCATGTTAACTTTGGCGAGCCGAAACTCAACTAGCTTGCTTGGGAGACTTGTTTGAAGTTTTCTAGCTCGTCAAGTAACTCGAGCACTTCGGGCTCAACATCGGTAATGTTTTGATGGCGCTTCAGACCGGTTTCAATGGTTTCTGATAACTGTTTTAGTTTAGGCACACCTGTGTAGCAACAAGCGCCATGAAACTTATGAATGACCGAAAGCAGGAGTGCGAAATCTTCATTTTCAAGTGCTTGATTTACCTGTTGGTGCGTGTCGTTTAAGCTATCTAATAGCATGTTCAACATTTCAATGGCCAAATCGGGTTTACCGCCAGCATGACGAAGCGCTAAGGACCAGTCCAGTAAATGACTTTCAAAAGGGGCTGGGCTTGGTTCAACTTCTTCTGCTTTGCTCTTTGTTGTCGAACTCACCGATGAGCTGCTGTAATCACAAATAGTTTGTTTCAGCATGTCTTCATCGATAGGTTTAGTTAAATAACCACTAAATCCATCTTTAAGTAACTGATCTTTTTCGCCACTTAATGCGTGTGCGGTCACAGCGATAATAGGTGTATCTTCATTTAAAGACGAATCTAAGATGGTTTTACATGCCGTTATGCCATCCATAATGGGCATTTGAATGTCCATGAAGATCAAATCATATTTATGAGTTTTACACAGAGCCACAGCTTGTGCGCCATTATGTGCAGTATCTATGCCTTCGATTTGCTCAGATAAAAGTGTAGAAAGTAGTTTTAAGTTGGCATCATTATCATCAGCGATAAGTGCTTTTAAAGGCAATATAGGTTGGTCATGTTCATCGGTTGACACATCTGGATGATCTAAGCGGTACGGGGCTGCTAACATTTCGCACAGTTTACGATAATGCAGAGGCTTACTTGCACAGGCATCTGCGCCACTCCCTACTAATGATTCTCGCATATTATGAGAAATGGTACTGACCATGAGGTATAAATAATCAGACAATGGACGGGCTTGAGAGATGTAGTTTTTCAGCACAGGCATTTGTTCAACGTCAGCGGTATTACCAATTAAACAGATGTCATAACTGAAGTCTTTTTCAAGGGCCTGGTAGAAACTTTCTTCAGTCAAACAAGGTGTTACTTGCATTTTCCACTCATGCAATTGGGCTAATATTGCATAGTGAGTATGCTCTTGAGGTTCAAAGAATAAAATACGCTTATTCTCAAGACTATAAGTAGGTAAGTCGTTGTTGAATGCTCGCTGAGGTAGCTCAAAGATGGCATTAAAGGTAAAACAAGTACCTTGGCCAGGTGCTGAGTTTAAACTAATACTACCACGCATGGCCTCAACTATATGTTTAGTAATAATGAGGCCAAGACCGGTGCCACCAAATTTACGGGTAATGCTTGAGTCAGCTTGACCAAACGGTGTGAAAAGCGCATCTTGCTTTTCTGCTGCAATGCCTACGCCAGTGTCACTTACAGACACTAACAAAGAGGCATTGGTTTGTTTGATTACACGGTGAGTGATATCAATTTTAACCGCGCCCTTTTCTGTGAATTTAATGGCATTACTTATCAAATTTATGAGTACTTGTTTTAATCGTGTTGGGTCGCCTACTAAATTCTCTGGCACATGCGGATGAATAGAAATAGACAGTTCAAGTTTTTTTTCATAAGCGCTTGGCGCTAGCAATGTCATGACTTCACTGATAACTTCTCTTAACTGAAAGTGGATAGTTTCTAATTCCATCGCTCCCGCTTCTAGTTTAGAGAAATCTAAGATGTCGCTGATAATGGTCATGAGGCTATTGGCTGAAAGCTCAATAGTGTCTAAGTATTCTTTTTGGTGTTTGTTTAGCGGGGTTTTATAAAGCTGTCTTGTGAAACCAATCACACCGTTTAAAGGTGTTCGTAATTCATGACTCATTTTCGCTAAGAAGTCAGATTTAACTCGGTTGGCATCTTGAGCTTCTTTTTTGGCAATATTAAGCTGAATATTTTGGGTTTCATACTGCTCTAGCGTTTCTCGGTAGTCACTGGTGGCTTGGTCTATATGCTTTTGCATTTCGTCGCGTTGGTTTGCCATAGCGTCATTGATGGTGTGCAACCCTTGACGAAGCAGTTCAAACTCACCTTGCATTGGTGCTTGAAGACCTATGTCTTGTTTACCTTCGACCAGCTTGTCTGTTGCTAAAAGTAACTTAGATAGTGGAGAAACTAATACTTTACTGATCCGCAACGACAAAATACCACTCAAAATTAATGCAATCACAATTATGCTAATACTCATAATAAGCGTTTGTTGCTGCGCAATAATTGCTTTATCTTTGCTCACCTCAATAACTAATAACGCTAGCGGCGCGGCATGGGCATCTTGCCATTGCTCTGAGGGTTGTGAGTTAAATTTAACTGGAGTGAAAAATATAAATGTATCGTCTCTTTTCACCATATCAGTATGATGAAGGGCTTTAATGTCGTTAGAGAAGTTTAAATTATTAAAATGCTCATGATAATTGCTGGTCAGTAGTAGTTCTTTTTCAACATCAAAAACAGCAATGCTTTTGATAAGCGGAGAATGTTTGTTGTGTGCTGTACTGACTATACGCTTAAGTTGTGCTCTATCTTCACGTAAAACGGGTTGCTCTAATGCGATTGCCAATGGCTCTGAAATACTACTTCCACGTTGGAAGAGAATTTCTTCAAGCTCAACATAACGATTTACTGTAAAATACCCCCCAAGAATTAAACCAATCAGCATGGTAGGGATTAAAGTTAGAACGAGAATGCTATCGCGCAGGCCTAATCTGGTCATGAATGAACTATTTCTTATTAATATTCTAGCTTTAAGAGTATCGACTTAGACACGGGTTGGCAAACATTAAGGGGCATTCGTATGGCACAGATATTTCGTGCTAAAAAAACGTCTAATAAAGGCAAAGTACTGACTTTGAATGTAAAGTCACTTGATCATCAAGGTCGTGGTGTCGCAAATCACAATGGCAAGGTGTGTTTTATAGATGGTGCGTTACCAAACGAACAAGTAAAAGCACAAATTCTCGATGAAAAATCAAAGCTCATTGAGGCAAAACAAGTCAAAGTACTTACACCAAGTGAAGAGCGTGTCGCACCTTTTTGTCAGCATTATGGCGTATGCGGCGGGTGTCAGTTGCAGCACCTAGAAGTGAACAGTCAAATCACTTATAAACAACAAGCCGTCAGTAAACTATTTGAAAAGTTTGCAAAAGAAACGCACTTAGCATGGCAACCTGTTATTACCAGTGATGATAAGCACTACCGTCGCTCTGCTCGTATTGCTTGTATTGCAGATAAGAAAACGAAGCAATTTAAATTAGGCTTCAGAGCGCAAAAAAGTAAGCAAATAGTAGAAGTAGAAAATTGCCCAGTTTTAAATGTTGCTTTTACAGAGTTATTCTCGCGACTAAGGCTTGCCATCACAGACAATGTCAAGCTTCACTCAATTAGTCATGTGCAGCTTTGTGAAGCAGATAACGGTGTGTTTGTTCTGATAAGGCATACCAAAGCCATTGATGACAATACAAAACAGACATTAACGACAGCGTTAAGCGACTCAGGTGTGCAGGTTTTATGGGATGATGGTACAACGCCTGTGGCATACGAGCAGCTTCCTAATTATAGAGTTGATGGCATTGAGTTCGGTTTTCAGCTCAATAACTTTATTCAAGTTAACAGCGAAGTAAATGAGAAAATGCTGATGCAATCACTAGATTGGTTGGCACTCAATGAACAAGACATCGTATTAGACTTGTTTTGCGGTATTGGCAACTTTTCTTTGCTTGCAGCCAAACATGCTAAACGTGTTGTTGGTGTTGAAGGGGTTGATAGTTCAGTACAAAGAGCCAAGTCAAATGCAGCACAAAATCAGCTTGAAAATGTGTCTTTTGAATGTTTTGACCTGAAGGATGATATCTCAAGTGCCAAGTGGTTTGATAAACAAGCGAATGTATTGATTTTAGACCCATCTCGTACCGGCGCTTATGACGTATTGAAGCAATTGACACTTAATCAATTCGAAAAAATTCTCTATGTATCGTGCGATCCGGTTACTTTAGCGAGAGATAGTGCTTTAGTACTTGAAGCTGGCTTCACAATCAGTAAAGTGGGACTTATGAATATGTTTCCTCACACGGGGCATATAGAGACAATGGCGTTGTTCCAAAGGAGGTAATGCAAATGGTTGCAACCCGCCAATCACATCAAACCCATTTACCAGCCGATTTTTCGGCTCGGCTAGATCTTCTGAATCTGTCAGAAGATAAATTCTCATATTTAGACCGAGCCCATGCTTTATGTCCCTCTGATGTGAATGCAACGACCTTGAATAAAGCCGTTGAGATGGTGGAAATCCTTGCCGAGCTGAATTTTGATCCTGAATCTTTGGCATCCGCTTATTTAACGCCTTATTTTCTTGAAGAGTTAATCAGTTTTGACGATGTAAAAGAAGAGCTCGGCGACAACGTTGCTTTACTGTTACAGGGCGTTGAGCAAATGGCGACGATCAGTACTTTGGCACATCAAGGTAAAGGCAATGTACAGATAGATAACATTCGCCGCATGTTATTAGCCATGGTAGAAGATGTTCGTGCCGTTGTTATTAAATTAGCCGAACAAATTTGCCATTTACGTGAAGTAAAAAACGCGGATGAAGAAGAGCGTGTGGTAACAGCAAAAGCCACTGCAAATATTTTCGCCCCACTTGCTAATCGTTTAGGTATAGGCCAGCTGAAGTGGGAGCTTGAGGACTTATCGTTCCGCTATCTTCATCCAGATACCTACAAGCGTATTGCAAAACAGTTGTCTGATAAGCGTTTAGACCGTGAATCCTATATGGAAAACATGGTGAACCTAGTATCTAGCAAGCTTGCAGAAGCAGGCGTGAAAGCACAGGTTTATGGTCGTCCGAAGCACATTTACAGCATTTATAAAAAGATGTCGCAAAAGAACTATGAATTTGATCAGCTTTTCGACATTCGCGCTATGCGTATTGTGGTTGATGAAATTCAAGACTGTTATGCAGCGCTAGGTATTGTGCATACAAGTTGGCGACATCTACCAAAAGAGTTCGATGATTACGTTGCCACACCAAAACAGAACGGTTATCAGTCTATTCATACTGTGGTGTTTGGACCTGAGGGTAAAACAGTCGAGATCCAAATTCGTACTGAAGAAATGCACCAAGATGCTGAGCTTGGCGTTGCGGCCCACTGGATGTATAAAGAAGGTGCTTTACCTGGGCGTGGCTCGGGTTATGAGCAGAAAATCAGTTGGTTACGCAAGCTACTTCAATGGCAAGAAGAAGTGGTTGATGGCAGTGACTTAGCCGATGAATTGAAAAACCAAGTGGTTGAAGACAGGGTTTACGTTTTCACACCTAAAGGCGATATTTTTGACTTGCCACTCGGTGCGACGCCATTGGATTTTGCTTACTACATTCACTCTAATGTCGGCCACCGCTGTGTGGGTGCTAAAGTGTTTGGTAAAATAGTCCCATTTACCTATAAGCTAAAAACCGGTGATCAGGTTGAAATATTAACCCAGAAAAACCCAGCGCCAAGTCGTGACTGGTTAAGCCCAAGCTTAGGTTATATTTTCTCATCGCGTGCTCGCAGTAAAATCCATCACTGGTTTAAGCAGCAGGACAGAGATAAAAACCTTCAAGCGGGTAAAGAGATGCTAGATTCACATTTATCGAAACTAGATCTTACCTATAAAGACTTAGAGCCAGCGGTTGAGCGTTTTAACTTTAGAGAGCTTGACGACTTAATGGTTGCATTGGGGGCGGGCGATGTACGCATCAATCAATTCCTAAACTTTATCCAAGCCAAACCTGAGCCTGAAGATACGCTAAAAATTACTGCTCGTAAAAAGGTGAAAGGCGATAAAAACGGGATTGTGGTTGACGGGGTGGGTAGCCTACTTAGTCATGTAGCCAAATGTTGTCAGCCAGTACCGGGCGATGAAATTGTTGGTTATATCACCCAAGGTCGCGGCATTGCAGTGCACCGCAGTGATTGTGAATCGTTTGCGCACATTTGCGAACAGCATCCTGAGCGCGAAATAGCAGTCAGCTGGTCAGATGATATTAAGTCATCTTATGCGTTGAATTTACGTATTGAGGCACAAGACAGGCAAGGGCTTATTCGCGATATTAGTTCAGTGTTGGCCAATGAAAAAGTGAATGTATTAAACATGAACTTACAAACTAACTATGAGCAAAATATTGCAGTGTTCCTTATGCAAATAGAGGTTTCTAATCTGTCTTCAATGAATCGCTTGATCACTAAGCTGGTTCAAATTGACGGCGTGTTTGAAGCTAAGCGACAGCATTAATCGCTAAAAATATCAATTTAATAAAGTCGGCATTTGCCGACTTTATTGTTTTAAAAATAAGTGTTTAAAAAATGAATCAAACTGAAATCGACAAATTGCTCAACATCATGCAAACACTTCGTGATCCCGAAAAGGGCTGCGATTGGGATAAAGCCCAAACATTCAAAACTATCGTGCCACATACCTTAGAAGAAGCTTATGAGGTGGCCGATGCCATAGAGCGCGATAATATGGCTGATCTCAAAGATGAGTTGGGTGACTTGTTGTTCCAAGTTATTTTTTATACACAAATGGCCAAAGAACAGGGGCTGTTTGATTTTAACGAGGTGGTTGAGGGTTTAAACAACAAGCTGGTTCGCAGGCATCCTCATGTATTTTCAGAGCAAAAGACATTAACAGATGAAGAGCTCGAGCAACAATGGCAGGCGATTAAAGAGCAAGAAAAAGCCGCAAAGCCGAATTCATTTGAGCAAACCCTATGGCATGATATTCCAAAAGTACTTCCGGCATTAACGCGTGCCAAGAAAGTACAAAAACGCGCTGCAAATCTGGGCTTTGATTGGCCAGACTACCATGGGGCACTTGAAAAAGTATCAGAAGAAGTGGCAGAAGTAAGCGAAGCACTAGCAAAAAACCCTCAGTCCGATCACTCAGCTGAAGAAATCGGTGATTTATTGTTTGCGACAGTCAATGTGGCTCGTCATGCTAAACACGACCCCGAACAAATATTGAGAAACGCGACAGATAAATTTGTAGGCAGATTTGCCCAAGTTGAAGCTGTACTTAAACAACAAGGCAAGAGTTTAGACTCGTCAAGCCTTGAAGAAATGGATGAGGCTTGGGAGCTTGTGAAGAAAAGCGCGAAAGAATAAGACGGTATTAGGCAAACAATAACGACGATTTTTTGAGGTCTTACTTGTTACTATTTAAAGCGCTTACGCTAAATTTTTGTGGATTGATGTTAAGTGCTTTGCTATACTATCGCCCCGTCTTGATTCTTATTTAAAATTCCATTTTCCTGATATTCTAGGGTTCGCATGAGTACAAAATTTATCTTCGTAACGGGCGGGGTTGTTTCGTCTTTGGGTAAAGGTATTGCCGCAGCATCGTTGGCAGCAATATTAGAAGCCCGTGGCTTAAACGTAACTATTCTTAAGCTGGATCCTTATATCAACGTGGATCCGGGTACAATGAGCCCAATTCAGCACGGTGAAGTTTATGTAACTGAAGACGGTGCTGAAACTGACCTAGACTTAGGTCACTACGAGCGTTTCATTCGCACCAAAATGACAAAGCGCAACAACTTCACGCAAGGTCGTGTTTTTGAAGACGTGCTTCGTCGTGAGCGTAAAGGTGAATACCTAGGCGCGACAATTCAGGTAATTCCACATATCACTAACGACATCAAGCGCCGCGTAATTGAAGGTGCAGAAGGTTATGACATTGCGATCGTTGAGATCGGCGGTACTGTTGGTGATATCGAGTCACAACCGTTCTTAGAAGCGATTCGTCAGCTTGGTACAGAACTTGGTCGTGAACACGCATTATTCATGCACTTAACGTTAGTACCATTCCTTGGCGCTGCTGGTGAAGTTAAAACTAAGCCAACTCAGCATTCAGTAAAAGAGCTTCGTTCTATTGGTATTCAACCAGATATTCTAGTTTGTCGTTCTAACTGTAAATTGCCAGCTAACGAACGTGCAAAGATCGCTCTTTTCACTAACGTTGAAGAAAAAGCGGTTATTTCACTGCAAGACGTAGACAGCATCTATAAGATCCCTGCGTTATTAAAATCACAAGATCTTGATAACTTAGTGTGCCGTCGTTTCTACATTGAAGCACCTGAAGCTGATTTAGCAGAGTGGGAACAGGTTCTTTATCAAGAGTCTAACCCAACTGGTGAAGTGACAATTGGTATGGTTGGTAAGTACATTGAACTACCAGATGCATACAAGTCAGTAAATGAAGCGTTGAAGCATGCGGGTCTTAAAAACCGTGTAACAGTAAACATTCAATACGTTGATTCACAAGATATTGAAAGCAAAGGTGTTGAGTTATTACAAGACCTAGACGCTATCTTAGTACCAGGTGGTTTCGGCGGCCGTGGTGTTGAAGGTAAAATCCTAGCAGCTAAGTATGCGCGTGAGAACAAAGTACCTTACCTTGGTATCTGTTTAGGTATGCAGGTTGCGCTAATTGAATATGCGCGTAACGTTGCAGGTCTTGAAGGTGCAAACTCAACAGAATTCGACGCAGAATCTGCTCATCCAGTTGTTGGTCTAATCACTGAGTGGTTAGATTCTGAAGGTAACGTAGAAGTACGTGATGAAGCATCTGATTTAGGCGGCACAATGCGTCTAGGTGCGCAACTTTGTCACTTAAAAGAAGGTTCAAAAGTACGTGAAGTGTACGGCAATGCTGAAATCACTGAACGTCACCGTCACCGTTATGAAGTGAACAACAATTACATCGAGCGTCTTGAAAAAGCGGGCCTACACTTCACAGGCTTGTCTGAGGATAAGAAGCTAGTTGAAATCATCGAAAATAAAGATCACCCTTGGTTCATTGCTGCTCAGTTCCACCCTGAGTTCACCTCGACACCTCGTGATGGTCACCCGTTATTTGAAGGTTTTGTGGGTGCAGCGTTTGCTCACCAGAAAGCAGAAAAATAATATGAAGAAGCCGTGCGTTTGCACGGCTTTTTTGTCTCTAAACCGAATACATGTATTTGTTAATGTCGGTGACTAATAAACATTGCTGTGCAGCGTTATATTTATTCAATTTAAACAATGCAGACCAATGGTTATTATGGGGTTAGGTAAAACTGTTATTTAATCCTATACAGGAAAATAGCTATCAATAAAACATTATCACCACTATGGGAATAAGAGGAATCAAGATGTCAAAAATCGTTAAAGTGATTGGTCGTGAGGTTATGGACTCTCGCGGTAACCCAACCGTTGAAGCTGATGTACATTTAGAGTCAGGC
Source organism: Pseudoalteromonas sp. MTN2-4 (assembly GCF_042848605.1). Taxonomy (NCBI): domain Bacteria; kingdom Pseudomonadati; phylum Pseudomonadota; class Gammaproteobacteria; order Alteromonadales; family Pseudoalteromonadaceae; genus Pseudoalteromonas; species Pseudoalteromonas sp. MTN2-4. Next base: position 295,495 of record NZ_BTGK01000001.1, on the reverse strand, counting down.
GCTTGGGGCCGTGCGTGTGCACCATCAGGTGCGTCTACTGGTACTCGCGAAGCACTTGAGTTACGTGATGGTGATAAGTCACGCTACCTAGGTAAAGGCGTACTTACTGCTGTTAACTACATCAATAACGACATCGCATCAGCACTAGCTGGTAAAGACGCGACTGAACAACGCGTTATCGATCAAATCATGATTGACTTAGACGGCACTGAAAACAAAGAAAAATTAGGTGCAAACGCGATCTTAGCTGTATCACTAGCAGTAGCTAAAGCAGCAGCAGAAGATAAAGGTGTTGCATTATACGAGCACATCGCTGATATTAACGGTACTTCGGGTAAGTATTCAATGCCAGTACCTATGATGAACATCATCAACGGTGGTGAGCACGCTGATAACAATGTTGATATTCAAGAGTTCATGATCCAGCCTGTTGGTGCGTCAAGCTTCCGTGAAGCACTACGCATGGGTGCTGAAATCTTCCACAGCCTTAAGAAAGTTCTAAATGCACGTGGTCTTAACACGGCAGTAGGTGACGAAGGTGGTTTTGCACCTGACCTTAAGTCAAACGAAGAAGCTCTAGAAGTAATCGCTGAAGCTGTTGCTGCTGCAGGTTACGAGTTAAACAAAGACATCACACTTGCATTAGACTGTGCGGCGTCTGAGTTCTACGTTGACGGTAAATATGACCTTAAAGGTGAAGGTAAAGCATTCGACTCTGAAGGTTTTGCTGACTTCTTAGCAGACCTTGCTGCTCGTTACCCAATCGTTTCAATCGAAGACGGTCTTGACGAAAGTGACTGGGCTGGTTGGAAAGTATTAACGGACAAGATTGGTGACAGAGTTCAGCTAGTTGGTGACGACTTATTCGTAACTAATACTAAGATCCTTAAGCGTGGTATCGATGAAAACATCGGTAACTCAATCCTTATAAAGTTTAACCAAATCGGTTCACTTACAGAAACTCTTGAAGCAATTGCAATGGCACACGAAGCTGGCTTCACTGCGGTTATCTCTCACCGTTCAGGTGAAACTGAAGATGCAACTATCGCTGATTTAGCAGTTGCTACTTCTGCAGGCCAGATCAAGACTGGTTCACTATGTCGTTCTGACCGTGTAGCTAAGTACAACCAACTTCTTCGTATTGAAGAAGCACTAGGTGACAAAGCTGTTTACAACGGTCGTAGCGAGATCAAAGGTCAGTAATTTTTAACTGATTTTATAAAAGCCGCCTAAAAAGGCGGCTTTTTTGTGCCTGTGTTTTATACATTTAGTTTTTCTGCTTGCCTATTTATTTCTATTGAATAAAGTAATTAAAGAATAACGATAAATAGAGCCTGTTTTGAACGTTTTCAACAAAGCCCATCTCACAGAAAACAGCCCGTTGGAATTAGAATCTTCGGCTTTTAAAAGGTTGTCTAAGCAATTTTGGAGCTTACAGATAGGCGGCTGGCTTGGTTACATGCTTGTGGTTTTTATTGCCATTATTCGCCCGCAATTTGATTCTCCCGACTTTAACTTAGTTGGTCAGATAATTAACTTAATTGTCGAAACACTCAGTGGCTTTTGCCTCTCTTTATTACAGTGGTTGTTTATTCAAAGAGTCATTCATAATACTTTGAAGCAAACTCTAATAATGAGTTTTTCATCGGCTGCAGTGCTTGGTTTACTGTATAACATTATTAAGCTAGGTAGTTACAAAGTAATAGTACATAGCCAGCAGTGGAATGAAGCATGGAATATGCTTGAATTCGGTGGTTGGTTATTGTTTTCTTTAGCAACCATGTTTGTGTGGACGTCAATCTTCTTCATCATGCTTTATAACAGCAAGCTACAAAGAGAGCATGAGCAATTATTAAGAGCGCAGACTTTGGCAAAAGACGCGCAACTTGAAATGCTACGTTATCAGCTCAATCCACATTTTATGTTTAATACAATGAATGCGATATCGACGCTGATTTTAAAAGAAGAAAACGACACAGCATCTGAGATGCTAGACAAATTATGCGATTTTTTTCGTCATTCGTTAGAAGCAACAAAACAGAGTAACAGTACGATGAAAGACGAATTGGAGTTATTGAAACTCTATTTGTCGATTGAAAAGGTCCGTTTTGGCAAACGCCTTAAAGTAAACTTTGACGTAGATAAAGACGTAATGCATTGTGTATTGCCAAATATGCTTTGTCAGCCCATTATCGAAAACGCGGTCAAGTATGCGGTAGAGCCAAGTAAAGAAGGCGCTGAGATTATTTTTAAGGCATCTAAAAGCGATGAGAGCTTAATAATTAAAATAACGGACACGGGTCAAGCTGTAAAAGAATTACACAGTAAAGGATTTGGAATAGGCTTGCAGAATACCCGCTCTAGATTAGATGTGATGTTCAATGGCGAGTGTGAGGTGACTTTGACACCTAATCAAGAAAGAGGAAATACAGTGACCATGACGATGCCTTATGAGGTGAATAATGACTAAACAATTAACCGCTGTAATTGTTGATGATGAACCATTAGCCCTCGAGGGACTTAGTCTTCGTTTGGCGAAAATTCCTGAAATAAAAGTAATTGGGCAGGCTGAAAATGGTGATGATGCAATCAAACTTTGCCAAACTTTAGAGCCAGATGTGTTATTTCTTGACTTACAGCTACCCGGGTTGAATGGCATTGAAGTCGTGCAAGCGATGCAAGCCGATACACTGCCAATGATCGTCTTTGTTAGTGCCTACAGTGAGTATGCCATTGAAGCATTTGAACTTAATGCCATTGATTATGTGCTTAAGCCGGCAAATTTGGGTCGCTTGCAAAAAACTGTATCGAGAATACTTGAACGAAAAAACCCCCATCAAGCAGAAAAAGAAAAATTTAAACTGCTTAATGCGCTAGGAGAGACGTCAGGTATAGAAGTAAGTGAATTAGAAGAATGGCTTGAGACCGATGAGCCGCTTCCTACAGCTTTCAACCAAGAGATAGTGATTAAGAACAGTGATAACGAAAAAGTACTCGTCCCAGTTAAAGAAATAAAATGGGTAGATGCGGCGGGTGATTATATGTGTGTGCATACCGAAAAAGACACTCATGTGTTACGTATCACCATGAAGAAATTACAATCATTATTAGACGAAAAACAGTTTGCTCGAATTCATAAATCGACTATAGTTAATTTACACCACGTTATAAGCATCAAGCCGCTTCGAAACAACGAAAGTATAGTGACTTTGAATGACGATATTGAGTTAAAAGTCAGCAGGAATTACAGCCCTGTGTTGCAAAACTTTATTGCTGAAAAGCCAGTTATAAATTAAACCTAAAACAATATTGACCCTACATTTATTTCTCAGTTGCATCAGTTCAAAGCAATTCATAAAAAGATTGCGCCAGCATGGCGCATGACTCGAATATAAAAACACCTCATTAACCTAAGCAACAAAAGGCTTGCATATTTCATCGTAAATTTGTTTCGCCTTGTCGCGCACTATTTTGATGCATGGCACGGGCGTCTCAGCTCTATTTCATGATACCGAATCTGCATTGTAACAATAAGGTTAATGGAACAGGATAAAGTCAGGCGCAGTTTACTTGCTTGTCTGTTTACTGCACACCATGCGCAATTTGTGAGAGATCATTAATAATTAACCTGAGCTTCGGATAAATAATAATTCTCTAGCTAGACGAGAAAATAAGGTAAAAAATTTTAACAACATATGTTTATCTTATTTCTTATCCCAACCTCAGGCTATAAATGACAACGGGTCTCATGAATTGTTATGACAACAAAGTCGCATATTTGGAACACACATTATGATAAAAGTTGCAAAGCATTTTTCACATGTTGGTGCCTTAATCGCAGTATCCACCTTAGTGGGATGCGGCGGTGGTGCTGAGACGAAAACAGATCCGACACCAATTAATCCTCAAGCTCCAGTGAGTGACTGGCAGTTGGTTTGGAGTGATGAGTTTGATGGCACATCAATCGATAGTCAAAAATGGACTCATGAGGTTAATTGTTTAGGCGGTGGTAACGCCGAGAAACAGTGCTACACAGAAGATGAAGCAAATTCATTTGTCAGTGACGGTACACTGAAAATTGTTGCATTACCTGCCGCTGAAGGTGCTCAACAGCCTTATACCTCAGCAAGAATGGTTACCAAAAATAAAGCTGATTTTAAATATGGCCGCTTTGAGATCCGTGCAAAGTTACCAAGTGGTCAAGGCAGTTGGCCGGCATTTTGGTTGCTTCCTACTGATGAAGTGTATGGTGGTTGGCCGAAATCTGGCGAAATAGACATAGTTGAAGCGGTAAATTTAAAAGCCAAAGATGCCGAGGGCAACCCTGAGAGCCACGTATATGGCACGTTGCATTATGGTAAAGATTGGCCAGATAATGTGAATTCAGGCAAAGCGTACAAATTAACAGATGGTGCTAACCCAGCTGATGATTTCCATACGTATGCAATCGAGTGGCAAGAAGGAGAAATACGTTGGTATGTAGATGATTACTTGTATGCCACACAACGCCGCTCTGAGATTCGTACTAACTCAAAAGGTGAAACGGTTGGTCTAAAACATCGCGGTTGGTTTGCTGAATATTACGACCAAGTAACAGGTGAACTAACGACCCATTATGGTAATGCACCTTACGACCAAGAGTTCCACATGTTATTGAACTTTGCAGTAGGTGGAAATTGGCCTGAAAATGTCAACGAGACAGGTGTTGACGCAACTGCCTTTGAGAATGGTCAAACATTCGAAATTGACTTTGTACGTGTGTATCAATGTCAGCAAAACGTAGACACAGGTAAAGGGTGTGAGACGGTTCGTGCAGGCTATGATTCAATGGAAGATGCCTTAGTAGAGGGTAAAGCACCAATTCCATCTCCACCTTCAACTGGCGTAGCTCAAAACTTAACTATTTTTGATGGTTCGTTTAATCCTAACTGGCCAGCGTGGGATTGTTGTGGCGGCTCAACACCACTAATTGTTGAAGATGAAATGAAAGGCAATGTGGTTGAGTTTGTAGTCGGTGCTGAGCCAACAGTAAATGGTTTTATCACACGAGAAGCATTTATTACTGACGAAGCGGGCAAACCATCGCCTTTTGACGCATCTCCTATGATTGAAACTGGCACGCTCAGTTTTGACATGAAAATCGTAACTGCACCGAATAATGCAGATTCGACTTGGATGCTTAAGCTTGAAAGTTCAGAAGGCACAACAGCAATTGAAATTCCTCTTTCTCAAAATAAATCAGGTACTGAACCTGTTGTTGGCCAGTGGCAAACTTTTGAATTCTCTCTTCAAGCGTTAGCTGATGGCGGTCTTGATCTAAGTGCGATTGATGTTGTTATGATTTTTCCTGCTTGGGGCACCGGTGAGGGGGCACAGTACCGTGTAGCAAATTTAAAAATTGAAGATTCAGCAGTTGCTGCTTCACCTGAACTAATCGTATTCGAAAACGAACAAAATCCAAACTGGCCACTGTGGGACTGTTGTGGTGGTTCAACACCAACAATTGAATTAGACGATGATGCACACGGAAATGTGGCTGAATTTAAAATTGGTGATTCACCAACGGTGATGGGCTTTATTTCACGCGATGGTATGGTTGCTGAAGGAGGTACGCCAAGTCCATTCGATGCGACAGCAATTCTGTCTAATGGTGTGATCGAATTTGAAATGAAGATCACCAATGCGCCAGATAATGCAGCCGCACCTTGGCTATTTAAAGTCGAGTCAGTAGGCGCCACGACATTTGCCGAAGTGGACTTATCAACCAGTGTTGAGCAAGCTGCACCTGTTGTGGGCGAGTGGCAAAAATACACATTTAAACTATCTGATTTAGCGAATGCAGGTTTAGATGTTAGCGCAATTGATGTGTTAATGATTTTCCCTGCATGGGGTCAAGGTGCCGGTGCAATTTACCGTGTTGATAATGTGAAAATTTATGACCCAAATGCGTCAGATGCTTTCATAGGCCATGTTTTATTTGCTGATGATATAAAAGAAAAGTGGTCGCTTTGGGATTGTTGTGGCGGCTCTACGCCGACACTGGAAAACGACGATACAGCGCATGGTATGACAGCAGAATTTAAAGTGGGTGCACAGCCTACTGTACTGGGTTTATTTGCTGAAGATGAACACTTTATTGATGCATCTGCGTTGTATGAAACTGGCGTAGTGCAATTTGAGCTTAAAGTGGTAACAGCGCCAAATAATGCCGATGCAGCTTGGTTATTCAAAATTGAATCTCTAGGTGCGAGTAGCTTTGCTGAATTACCTTTAAGTGCAAGTCAAGAAGGTAAAGCACCTGTAGTTGGTGAATGGCAAACATATACTTATTCTTTAAAAGACTTAACAGACGCTGGTTTAGATATTAGTGCCATTGATATCTTAATGTTCTTCCCTGCTTGGGGAGCGGGAGAGGGTGCGGTTTATCGCTTAGATAACGTGATGATCAAAGCACTTTAACACTAACCGATAAGGTCGAGCGTGCTTGTTCACGCTCCTCACTGAGCAAGATTTTAGTAGGGTAATTATGAACACATTCAAATTCCAACAATCAAAAATCGCACTTTATGTGTGTGCGGCATTAAGCACTGGTTTTACAGCCAACGTGTTTGCAAACGAAGCCGATGAACAAAAAGGCGTTGAAGTCATTGAAGTACGCGGTATCAAAGGCAGTTTGATCCGCTCTATGAATGTAAAACGAGATATGTCTGGTGTTGTTGATGCTATTTCAGCTGAAGAAATGGGTAAATTCCCAGACACCAACTTGGCAGAAGCTCTGCAACGTATTACAGGTGTTTCAATCAGTCGCAATAATGGCGAAGGTAGTCAAATCACGGTCCGTGGTTTTGGTCCAAGTTTTAACCTTATCACCTTGAATGGTCGTCAAATGCCAGGAACGGGTAACTCGCGATCTTATAGTTTCGAGAATTTATCATCTGATGGTGTTTCTGCTCTTGAGCTATATAAAACTGCCCGAGCTGAGAACCCGACGGGTGGTCTTGGTGCAACGGTCAATATTGTTACAGCTAAACCCTTAAGTAGTGGTAAAGAAAAGTTTTCACTCTCAGCTAAAGCGATTCACGATAGCTCAAATGTTGCGGGTGATGATGTTACACCAGAGTTTTCAGCGATATATTCGAATGCATATTTAGATGAAACAGTGGGTTTCTCTTTTTCGATGAACCATCACCGTAGAGACTTTCAACAACAAAGTGCTCATATACAGGGTTGGCTAGCAAATGTGGATTTACCCACTAATTTGGATGAGAGCAAAGTAGTTGATCATAGACCAATTGGTGAAGATGGTAAGCGCGTAGGTAATCACTTCTTCCCGAGGGATATGAATTATGGAATAAGTGACTACCAACGCGAGAGAAGCAACGGCCACGCAGTTTTCCAATATGCACCCGCCGATGATATGGTGTTCACATTAGACTACGTTGGGACTAAAGTTGTTACCGGCATGAATTCAATTAGCTGGGGCATGTGGAATGATTTTGGTGGCAATATCAATGCCTATGAAATCGATGAGCAAGGCACCGTGATTTATGCAGATATCAGTGGTAATGATGGCTCGTTTACGGCATCTCGTGCGACCACTGAAGTTAAAGAGCGTTCTTTAGGTTTTAACTTCGACTGGCAGGTGACTGACTCTCTTAAGCTAACCCTAGATTATCATGATTCACAAAGCGAAACTGATAATGGCGCAGACAAAGGCTTGGGAAGTCATGGTTCTGTGGTACTTGGCTCAGATCAGCTCACAACTAAGATTTATGATTTTAGAGAAGGTGAAGTCCCACATGCTGAAATTATCTGGAAGAATGGTACAAATGAACTTATGGCGAGTGAAATGGACTCACATTTTAGCCAATTTGTTCATTCTCCGGGTGAAACAAATGTAAAACAGTTACAACTTGATGGCATTTGGGATGCATATTACGAGGAAATAGGCCTTGTAAATATTAAGTTCGGTGTCGCACGTACTGAACAAGAAATGGGTGGCTCAAATGCCTGGAGTGGTCTAATTGGTGGTTTCTTATTTAACCCATCTTGGCCAGAAATGTTCCCTGATGGCATGTTTACTAAACATGATACCAGTAATTTCCTGGATGCCTTTGCTGGTGGCGGTAGTGATTTAAATCCGCATTACTACTACACGTTTAGCTTTGATGAAGTGGTTGCTCGATCAGAAGCATTTTTAACCAATGAATTGTTGGGCGGTGACGATTATTTTGCGACCACGGCCTATCACGATATGGGGTCATTCTCGAAGAGTTCGGTACTTGAAGAAACTTCTAGTATTTATCTATCAAGCTTTTGGGAGTTTGATATTGCAGACTACCCGGTTCAGATCAATGCTGGTGTGCGCTATGAAGAAACCGATGTAACCAGTAAAGTTTTGCAGGATGTGCCTACAGAGGTTTGGTGGAAAGGTGGTAGTGAGTGGCATACCCAGTATCTACCTGGTGGAAATAACACGCTAACTCTGAATGGTGAGCATGATGTGTTTTTACCTATGCTTGATATTCGTGTTGATCTGACCGACGACATAGTTTCTCGTGTTTCATGGGGTAAAACGATTACTCGCGCACCGCTTGGAGATCTTGCTGGTGGACGAATTTTATCTGGTAGCCCAAAAATTGGTTCTCGAAGCGGTAGCGAAGGTAATACGAACTTACAGCCATATGAATCAACGAACTTTGATTTAAGTTTAGAGTGGTATTATGCAGAAGGTAGTTATGCGTCTATTGGCTACTATGATAAGTCTGTGAAAAACTTCTTAAGTAGCCAGATAGTGTCTACCACAATTGAAGGCTTCAATGACATTTATAAAGGCCCTCGCTGGAACCAAGCTGTCGCTGATATTGAAGCGCGCGGTGAGCAGGCAACAAACGATGCAGTATTTGCTCAAATGCAGGCTAATGGCGCTACCCTAAATGAACAAGGCTATATTACACCCAATGCAGATGATCCATTGATGACATGGGATATTAGAAGGCCTTTCAATGCACCGGATGTGAAAAATATTGATGGTTTTGAAATTGCGATTCAGCATATTTTTGGTGAATCAGGCTTCGGTATTGGCGTAAACGCTACCACAGTCAATGGCGATGTTGAATACAATGCTGATAGCTTAGACCAACAATCTCCATTAGAAGGTCTAAGTGATTCAGCTAATTTCCAAGTGTTCTATGAAAAACATGGTTTGTCTGTGAAATTCACTTATGCGTGGCGTGAAGACTTTTTACTCGGTGTTGGCCAAGATCAAGGTTCTTCTGATAATCCTCCGCAAAACCCTAGAGAATTCCAACAGTTGGACATGAGCGTGAACTATGACGTGAACGATCAAGTGACGGTGTTCTTTGAAGGGTTAAACCTTAACAATGAGACAGAGCAGGCCTATGGCCGATACGAGCGTCAATTCTTGTATGCAAGACAATATGGTCCACGCTACGCGGTGGGTGTTCGTTACTCGTTCAATTAATTCAATATAACTCATAACAAGTGCTTACCTCTTTTTTTGAGGTAAGCCATTCAAGATTAATTAAACCCCAAGTGCTAGCAAATATTTTACGTGAGCGCTTTGGGTTCGGCATGCTGGAATATGACTATGGCAAGCTCAACAGGTACTTTTGATACAAATAATCAGGTTGAACAACCGCAGAATAATACTTTTGCGTTGATCACCTTAACCACCTTGTTTTTTATGTGGGGGTTTATTACGTGTCTTAATGACATTCTAATTCCTTATTTAAAAAACGCTTTCTCCCTCACTTACACCCAAGCCATGCTAGTGCAATTTTGCTTCTTTGGCGCTTATTTTATTGTGTCTATCCCTGCAGGCACTTTAGTGAGTAAAATTGGCTTCAAAAAGGGCATAATCACAGGCCTTGCAATAGCAAGTCTTGGGTGCTTTTTATTCTATCCTGCAGCTGCCTTGGGTGTGTATGCCTTATTCTTAGGAGCGCTATTTGTACTGGCTGCAGGTATCACGGTTTTGCAAGTGTCAGCAAACCCTTTTGTTAGCGCACTTGGGCCTGCAAAAACCGCTTCTTCACGTTTAACTATGACGCAAGCGTTTAACTCTTTAGGTACAACCGTCGCGCCATTTTTTGGTGCTTGGCTGATATTCTCAGAGACAAATGCAGCTGCGCAAACTGATGCGACTGCAGTACAAATGCCTTATGTGTTTTTAGCTCTCACGCTATTGGCTTTAGCTGTGGTTTTTACGTTTATTAAGTTACCTGAGCTGGGTAAAAGTGAACAATCAACACCCTCAATTAAAACCGCACTGAAGTATACGCATCTTAAGCTCGGCGCGATTGGCATCTTTTTATATGTGGGTGCTGAAGTCGCTATCGGTAGCTTTTTAGTGAACTTTTTACACGACCCAAATATTGCAGGTTTGAATGAAGCGCAAGCCGCTAAGTTAATCGCCTACTACTGGGGCGGTGCCATGATAGGCCGCTTTATTGGTGCCGTCGTGATGCAAAAAGTCGCAGCGGGTAAAGTACTGGCATTCAATGCTGTGATGGCCATTGTTTTGCTTGTGGTTGCAGTGATGTCGGACGGCGCTGTGGCGAAGTGGTCAATTTTGGCTGTCGGTTTATTCAATTCAATCATGTTCCCAACCATCTTCAGTTTAGCAATCAATAAATTAGGCGATGCAGCGAGTCATGGCGCAGGCTTACTTTGTCTTGCCATTGTTGGTGGTGCAATCGTGCCATTATTCCAAGGCATGCTTGCCGATGTGGTCGGCGTACAGTTGTCTTTCTTATTGCCAGCACTGTGTTATGTGTTCATTGGCTACTTCGGCTTAAAAGGCCATAAACCTGTAAATAGCTCTTCTGAGAGGTAATAACATGAAGCGTTTAAAGCAATCATTAGTAGCAGTGATGGTCACAGGTTTGTTGGCATCATGTGCAAAACAAAATGACACTATTGAAGTAGAAAAGTCTGATTTAAATATTTGGCCGACGATTAATTCTGAAGTTAAAAAAGACCCAGAGATTGAGCTTAAAGTCGCTGAACTGTTGGCGAAAATGACGCTAGAGCAAAAAATAGCGCAAATGATTCAACCTGAGATCCGCGATATAACAGTTGAAGATATGCGTCGCTATGGCTTTGGTTCATACCTCAATGGTGGTGGTGCGTTTCCAAATAACAATAAACACTCAAGTGTGAAAGATTGGGTTGATTTAGCTGAGGCCATGTATCAAGCGTCGGTTGATGATTCTCTAGACGGCATCAACATTCCAACCATGTGGGGCACAGATGCTGTTCACGGCCACAACAATGTGATTGGCGCGACGCTGTTCCCGCATAATATCGGGTTAGGCGCCGCAAATAACCCAGACTTGATTGTAAAAATTGCCGAAGTGACCGCAAAAGAAGTGATGGCAACTGGTATCGATTGGGTGTTCGCGCCAACCGTCGCTACGGTTCGCGATGACAGATGGGGCCGAACTTACGAAGGTTACTCTGAAGATCCTGAAATAGTGAAAGAATATGCTGCTGCAATTGTTCATGGTTTGCAGGGTACACAAGGCGATAACTTCTTAGGCGATGACCGCGTGATCAGTACGGTTAAGCACTTTGTGGGTGACGGCGGCACGGTAAGAGGCGACGACCAAGGTAATAACATCGACTCAGAGTTGGATTTATTCAACATTCACTCTCAAGGATATGTGGGTGGTTTAACTGCGGGTGCGCAGTCTGTAATGGCGTCTTTCAATAGCTGGAATGGTGAGAAAATTCACGGCAATAAATATCTACTTACCGATGTCTTAAAAGACAAAATGGGTTTTGATGGTTTTGTGGTAGGTGATTGGAACGGCCATGGTCAAATAAAAGGGTGTAGCAACCACGACTGTCCACAAGCGGTGAATGCAGGTCTTGATGTGTATATGGTACCAACGGATGCGTGGAAACCCTTGATGGAAAACACCATTAAACAAGTGCGTGCTGGAGTTATTCCAATGTCGCGTATTGACGATGCGGTAACGCGTATTTTACGTGTGAAATTCCGTGCAGGCTTATTCGATAAAGCAAGTCCTGCAAATCGTCCATATGCCAATAAAACAGATTTGATCGGTCATGCTGAGCACCGTGAGGTTGCAAAGCAGGCAGTGCGTGAATCTCTAGTGTTGCTTAAAAATAACGATAACTTACTGCCACTTTCTCCTAAGCAAAATATTTTGATTGCGGGCGATGCGGCGAACAATATTGGTAAGCAATCGGGTGGCTGGACAATTACTTGGCAGGGCACCAACAATGAAAACGCCGACTTTCCTGGTGGCTCTTCAATCTACGACGGTCTTGCCGAACAAATCAAAGCAGCTGGTGGTAAGGTCACGCTAAGCGAAGACGGTAGTTTTGAAAATAAACCTGATGTTGCCATTGTGGTATTTGGTGAAGAGCCATACGCGGAAGGTCATGGTGACAAAGAAAACCTCGTATATCAACAAGGTGATAAACGTGATTTAGCCTTACTGAAAAAGCTAAAAGCGCAAGGCATACCGGTGATTTCAGTGTTTATCAGTGGCCGTCCACTTTGGGTTAATCCAGAGCTAAATGCCAGTGATGCTTTTGTCGCTGCTTGGCTACCTGGTTCTGAAGGCGATGCAGTTGCAGATGTGCTGCTGACAGATAAATCGGGTAAGGTGCAAAATGACTTTAAAGGTAAGTTGTCATTCTCTTGGCCTAGTCATCCAAGCAAGCCGGTAAATCGATATGACGCAGATTATGAACCATTACTGCCTTATGGCTTTGGCTTGCAGTACGGTGATAAGTCTGTGTTATCGAATAGCTTGAGTGAAACAGTTGAGCTTGATAACGGTGCAGATGCAAACAGCTATGTATTCAAAGGGAAGACTTTCGCGCCTTGGCAAATGCGTTTGTTCTCAGGAGCAAACAATCAAGCTGTGATGTCGAGCAGTATCGCTCTAAAAGGCCTTGAGTACCGCACAATAGATAAACATATCCAAGAAGACGCTTTCAAACTGGTTTGGACAGGCCTTGAAAGTGCGGGGATGGAGTTTGTCAGCAAAAGCTGGTTTAGAGAAGACTTATCTATGATGCAAGCCGGTAATGCCGCACTAGTGATTGAGCTCATGCGCGATGGCCTTGCAGAGCAGCCTGTGATTATTTCAAGTCATTGTGAAAGTGAAGGCGATAAACCAGGTAGCTGTCGAGCACAGGTAGATATCACTGAGCAGTTAAATAGACTTCCAGACACGCAATGGCAGAACTTATCAATCGACTTAAATTGCTTTGCTAAACAAGGTTTGAAATATAGCCAAGTGATTATGCCATTTGCAATTTCCACTAGCGGTAAGGCAAATCTTTCTATCAGTGACATTCACTTTGCGCCTGAGCAAGGAAAGTCTGCCAGCATTCAGTGTGAGTGATTATGGATAATGTAACTGAAATTAGACTTGTTGCGGATATTGGTGGTACCAATATCCGCCTTGCGCAAGCAACGAAAGACAATCAGTTATCGCATGTCAGCACGTATAAATGTGCTGACTTTGCTGAACTGTCAGATGTGCTTAAATTGTATATTGCTGAACTAGAAATCGCAGGCAAGTCTTTACATGCTTGTCTTGCGATTGCCTGTCCAACTGATGAAGATTGGATCTCAATGACAAACTTGCCGTGGGCGTTTTCGCAAACTGCGCTTAAGGCAGAGTTGGGCTTACAAAGCTTGTATTTAATTAATGACTACAAAGCCATCGCGATGTCAGTACCTATTTTAAATGATGAGCAAAAGTGTCATATTCGAGGGCCACAGCAGGGCCGAGCCAATAGCACCATTTCGATTTGTGGGCCAGGTACTGGGCTTGGGGTTGCGACCCTCACATCGGTTACAATGCAAGGCAATCATTTCTGGCATTGTATTAACTCAGAAGGCGGGCATATTGATTTTGCGCCGGTAGATGAGCTGGACTTGATCATTTTCAACTACCTCGATAGCAGAAAACCACGGATCTCTTATGAGCAACTATTATCAGGCTATGGGTTAGAGCAGATCTATAGTGCGATTGTAGATTACCAAAACACTATAGAGGGGAGTCATGCTGCGGTAAACAAAACCAGTTTGAGCGCGGCTGAGATTTCGCATAATGCTATTACAGTAAATTGTGGTTTATGTCGTTTGGCACTTCAACAATTTTGTAAAGTGCTAGGCAGCTTTGCAGGCAATCTTGCATTACTTAATAGTAGCTTTGGTGGGATCTATATCGCTGGAGGTATTGTGCCTAGGTTCATCGAATTTTTAAAACAAGGTGACTTTGGCGAACGTTTTATTGCAAAAGGGCGCCTTTCTCATATTGCGGAGCAGACACCTGTGTTTGTGATCACAGAGCCACAACCGGGCTTGTTAGGCGCGGCTGTATTCTTGAATCAGGAAATAACCTAGCTGAGCTTAAAGCCCAAACTGTTCTGCTAGGATCTGGGCAGTGAATGGAATTTTCAAGTAATAACCGCGCGGCAAAGTTTGCGTCATTGTACCATTTGGCCCAATGACATCAGTTAACGCTTTGCTGTTCGCGGCTTTTGGTCTAATTTGCATCACCTCACCTAAATGGCCAGATATTTCATTTATTCGACCAAGTGCGATCAGCTCCATTTGCTCTTCCCAGTCTCTTTGCAATTGATGCTCTTGTGCTAAGCTTGGTTGCCACAAAAATCCAGATCCTATAGTTCTATCTATCGGTTGAATGGTTTTTTCAGCAAGAATCGGCAGCCATAAAACATGGGTTAGCTTCTTCTTTACGGTACTCGATTGCCAAGTCATACCTGTCAGGTTAGTGAGCGGAACAATTGACACATAGGTCGTTTCGAGTGGTTTGCCATTAAAACCTACAGGTATGGTTTTAAGCTCAATGCCTAAGTGCTCAAAATCTGGTACAGGTTTTGAGCCTGCTGTGGCGCCCAGCACATATTCTAATAATTGACCTTGCCAGCCTTTTTCACGCAATAAATGTTCTGGGGTTTTAAAGTTAAACTCAGCTGAAATCTCGCCTAGGGTCAGCCCCGCAATTTGCTCAACGCGTTGCATGAGTTCATTAATGGTGAGTGGCGGAGAAGGTTTTAGCATTGAAATATCTCTTAGTTATAACAAAACTATTGTAACTAATGCTATGACAAGCAGCTAATTTAAATTTTATTGAAACCAATAATGCTAAGGCGTATTTGCCTTTAAAGTTTGAATTGTGTCCAAATTTAACTTAAAAGATAAATACGCCCCAGATTCACTCAGGCACCATGCCTACTCGAAAAGTCTTTTTAAAAAGCGATGAAAAGCGATAAAAAGCTTAGGTATTTTATTACCCATCACACTTATTAAATTCTTCGCTGGCTTTTTCATAAACCGTACAAAAGTCATCACTACCATTACTTGCTTTAATTTGTTGCCCATCAAACAGTGCATTGATGACTTTAGATTTCGTCACCGTTAGGCGCTTATTTCGACATGATTTAACAGCCATTGTGCCACACTCAGCTGCAGTTGCGGCTTCTTTGAATTTTGAACATTTTTGTTTCCCTTTACATTTCTTGTAACTAATTTTCTCTTTGCCAGGGCAAGCCGTTCGCGTGTACTTTATTTCGCAAGTACCGGCCTGTGTTGCGCCACTGTAGGTAAAAGAAGGGACGACAATGATTAAACATAATAAAAATAATCGCATGGGTTGCTCCTAGGTTTTAAATTTACTCAAAAGTTCTCTTTGGGTTTCGGCCATAGAAGCTAACTGCTGACTTGCTTGATTATTTTCTTCAGCATGAGAAGCAGAAAGCTCCGTGATGTGTTGCATCTCTTTCATATTTTCATTTTGCTTGACAGCTGCAATACTCTGTTGCTCTGCGGCGGTCGCGATTTGTTGACTCATATCTTTAATGTTCGTGATGCCACTTAAAATTGAACCAAGCATCTCATCTACATTTTGAATGCCATCGACGCATTGCTGAGTTTCTTGCTGCGATTTAGACATGGTTGCAACAGCTTGCTTGGCACCTTGTTGCAGGTTCTCTATCGCTTGTTGAATTTCTTGTGTTGCATCATGGGCTTTGCTTGCCAAGGTTCTCACCTCATCGGCAACAACAGCAAAGCCTCGACCTTGTTCTCCAGCCCTAGCTGCCTCAATGGCTGCATTTAAAGCCAATAAGTTAGTTTGCTCAGCAACGCCCCGAATAATGTCTAACACAGAGCTGATGTTATTCGTGTCATCGTTCAGGGTTTCTATCACTGTCGCTGATTGCTTAATGGCATCGGCAAGTAAGTGAATGTTGTCTATATTTTGACTAAGTAATATTTGTCCTTGTTCAGCATCATTATTCGATTTTTCAACTTGTTCCAAAGTGTGATGAATACTATTAGACACTGACTGCACAGTGTCAGTCATTTCTGCAATTGAGTGAGTCATTACCTGCATTTTGTTGTTTTGAGAAGAGACGCTGTCAAAACTCTGTTTTGCGATGGTATTAGTTTCTTCTGCTGTGGTCGCTAGGCTATTAGAATTATGGGCTATTTCTTTTAATGTCTGCCTTAAGGTATTGACCAAACTTTGCATATTATCAGCGAGTTCACCTAATTCATCATCACGCATTTTTGTGAAGTGAACGGTCATGTCTCCTGTTGCAGCCTGCTTTATTTGTGTAACTGCATGATGTAGAGGCTTTTTGATGGAGTTAGTCACAAAATAGGCGACAGATGCAGATAAGCATAGAGTGATCAGCGTTAAAACAGTGGTAATTAACTGATTTTGACTTACCGATTCAAGCGCATCATTTTTTATTTCGTTGGTGGTTATTTTAATTTTGTCGTTTAACCTAATCAGTACTTCTCTGGCATTGTCACCTAGCTGCTTAGCTTGTTTAAGCTGCTCTGACACTTCTTTTTGGCGATTTAGGCTATCCAACCTTGCTTTGATAGCACTTTTGTCACCGACAAGTGCAGCTAAAAATCGCTCTAAATTGTCAGCCATCAAAGAAACAGACTCATCGTCTTTGAGTTCTGACGATTGTGAAAATTTATTAAATAAACCTTTTAACTCCTCCTTAGAGTCTTTTAAAGCAGATTCGATACTGAGTATTTCAAAAGTGATATTTGAAGTTAAAGCAGCGTTCGCTTCATCTACACTGCTTTCTATGAGCGTGACAAATTCAGTGATAGAGTCATTGATACTCTCATCTTCACTTAACCCTTCTAAATCATATGCAAGGCTTAAACTTTCGTCACCCATGTCTCCAAACTCTCGAGCGCGTTCTTGTGTAATAGAGAGTAACGTAAGTAACTTAAAGTAATCAGTAATAACCTGAACACTCGCTTCAAGGAAGGTAGTGTTTAATGCTTTAGTTTCTTTTAATATAGCGAATGAGTCACTATTCGGTTCAATAAATTGACTGAGTGATTGAATGGCTAAGTTATTACTTTGATTTGCTTGCTTTATTAAATCACGTAATCGAGTAGCTTCTTGCTCATTTTCAGTCGTGGAAAGCTCTATCAGTGATAACTCAGTGATTAATATGTTTTGTGCCAGATCTGCACCAGCAATAAGTGTCGGCACGCTTTTTTCACTCACTTGCTCCACCCCAATACCAATCGAGCGAATTCCCATTAAGGCAACTAGATAAATAACTATGGAGAGCAAAAGTAATATTGCAAAACCACCAAATATGCGAAGTGATACTGTTAGTTTCATATTAACTCTACACTTTTCAGAGATTGTTTAACGTATAGCAGTAATTTGTGTGTTTTTCGAACAAGTTTTAATTGGTGATAAATTTGAGCTGGATTTATAGCCTGTAGAACTCTAGCTTTCGCAATGACTGGTTTTGTGATGATGCTGTAATTAGGGGCTTTTAAGCCCCTAAAATGATTAAACGACCATGTTTACAGCCATTATGACTAACAGCCCTGAGAACGCTTTTTTAATGGTAGATACCGGTAAGCTCTGAGTAGCCTTGGCACCAAGGGGGGCGGTAAACCAAGACGTGCAAACAATACCAAGTAGCGCAGGTAAATATACAAACCCGGCAAAGCCATCAGTCATTGCAAAATGGCTACTGCCTGAGCTGATATAACCAATTGACCCAAATAGAGCGATAACGATGCCGCAAGCTGATGCGCAGCCAATGGCCTTTTTCATATCGACCGAAAAAAAGCTCAAAAGTGGCACTAAAAGGGCACCGCCGCCAATACCTATCATGGCTGAAAGGCCCCCAGTAATGGTAGTTAATATAGTTAATACACCTTTGTTTGGTAAAGTACGCTCGCTTGGGGCGTCAGTTTTACTGCTTAAAAACATTTTTAGTGCAATAAGTACTACACTCACTGCAAATACAATTCTGACAATGTGTTCAGGTAAAAGCGCTGCCATAAAGCCGCTTATTAGCGCGCCAAGGGCGACACCTGTCATGATCCAAGGGGCTAATTCCCATGGCACGTTACCATTTTTGTGATGCGCAATAGCCGAAGAAGTCGAGGTGAACAAGATTGAAGCCAAAGAAGTCGCAATAGCTGCTACAACCACTTGTTCAGCAGGCAACACCTCAAAATGCAGTAAGATAATACTCAATATTGGCACGATAACTAAACCGCCACCAATACCTAATAATCCCGCTAAAAAGCCCACAACACTACCAAGTAATGCGCAGTACAACACCAATAGTATTAATTCACTCATTCCATTTTCTCTTATTAAAGTTAACCATTGCTTAGATGTGATTGGTAAATAGACATCCAGACTTCTCGCGAGTATATCAACATCTTAATGGCTTGTTTTTCTTAAATGAGAGATAAGCTTTGAAAAATCCTCATGTTTTGTATGAAAGAAATAGATATAGGAATGAAGGTTTTTTAGACGTCTGGATTTCTATTGTGATTTTATCATTAATCTGACTTTTCATTGTTCAACAAGGGTAAGTATGACCCCTGCAACGTGAATCAAACTCAAGTTTTAGGTGAAATTAAACCGTTTTTCTTCAAGTTGCAGAATACGTATAACTAATAGGGCTCCGAACGCAAGACCAAACGAATTTAAGTATTCCTTAGTAGGTTGTTTTTAAGTTTGTAAAAGATAAGCATGATTTACTTAGATATTCATCAAAGGCTAGGTAAGTAAGGGGAGCAGCAATTTATCTCACTAAAAAGGATACAGAACACATGAGTCACGATTTTAACTTCAGCATCAAAACGCAGCGCCTTGATGAACATTATGAGCCATCAACCAGCACACGTATCACTACGAACTTTGCAAATTTAGCCCGTGGCGAAAGTCGTCAGGCAAACTTACGTAATGCCTTAACCATGATTGACAGCCGCTTTAACGCACTTGCCCATTGGGATAACCCCAATGCCGACCGTTATGCTGTTGAGTTAGAAATTGTGTCAGTAGATATGGATATTACGGGAAGTGATGAGGCATTCCCGTCGATTGAGGTACTGAAAACCTACATTTTAGATAAGCAAACCAACGAGCGAATTGAAGGCATAGTGGGCAACAACTTTTCGTCTTATGTACGTGACTATGACTTTAGCGTGTTGCTTCTAAATCATAATAAAGATAAGCCTCAATTTAGCATCCCTGAAGACTTTGGCGACCTGCACGGTAAGTTGTTCCAGTATTTTGTAAGTTCACAGACTTATAAAAACAATTTCAAAAAGCCACCAGTGATCTGTTTATCAGTATCAGATAATAAAACGTATCGTCGAACAGAAAACCAGCATCCAGTGCTAGGTTTTGAATATTTACCGAATGAGTCGTCACTGACTGAGCAATACTTCCAAAAGATGGGCTTGCAAGTGCGTTATTTTATGCCGCCAAACAGTGTTGCGCCTTTTGCATTTTACTTCTTTGGTGACTTACTAAACGACTATAGTAACCTCGAGCTTATAAGCACCATTAGCACGATGGAGACGTTTCAGAAGATTTATCGTCCAGAGATTTATAACGCCAACGCGGTTGCTGGCAAGGTTTATAAACCGAACCTAAAAAACCTTGATCACTCGCTGACACAAATCATCTATGACCGTGAAGAGCGCAGTCGTTTAGCCAAAGAGCAAGGTAAGTTTGCTGAAGAGTATTTTATAAAGCCTTACCAAAATATTCTGGCTCAGTGGTCGGCAAACTTCGCTTAATTATTTATTTGCTTAAAAAATAACGACCTTAGACACAGGTAAGGTCGAGTGCTTAATCACCCTAGAAAAGAATTAGTAAAATGAAAACATTATTACCGACATCAACAGCAGGCAGTTTGCCAAAACCATCTTGGTTAGCACAACCAGAAGTGCTTTGGTCACCATGGAAGTTATCAGGACAAGAATTAATTGATGGCAAACACGATGCATTACGTGTGTCATTACAAGAGCAGTATCAAACTGGCTTAGACATTGTAAGTGATGGTGAGCAAACCAGACAACACTTTGTCACGACCTTTATTGAACATCTTGACGGTGTTGATTTCGAAAACCGCCGCACAGTTAAAATTCGTGACCGTTATGATGCCAGCGTGCCGACGGTTTATGGACCTGTTTCACGCCAAAAACCTGTATTTGTAAAAGACGCAAAGTTTTTGCGTGCGCAAACAGATAAGCCGATTAAATGGGCCTTACCGGGTCCAATGACCATGGTTGATACTTTATTTGACGACCACTACAAAAGTCGCGAAAAATTGGCTTGGGAATTTGCTGTGATCCTTAACCAAGAGGCCAAAGAGCTTGAAGCGGCTGGTGTCGATATTATCCAGTTTGATGAGCCTGCGTTTAATGTTTTTTTTGAAGAAGTAAATGAATGGGGCATTAAATGCCTTGAACGTGCCATTGAAGGCTTAAACTGTGAAACGGCAGTACATATTTGTTATGGCTATGGCATTAAAGCCAACACTGATTGGAAGAAAACTCTGGGTTCAGAATGGCGTCAATATGAAGAGGTATTTCCAAAGCTTCAGCAATCAAACATAGATATTATCTCTCTTGAATGTCATAACTCTCGTGTACCAATAGAACTGCTTTCTTTGATCCGCGGTAAAAAAGTCATGGTTGGCGCTATTGATGTGGCAACCAATACCATTGAGACGCCAGAAGAAGTGGCCAACACATTACGTGAAGCGTTGCGTTACGTAGATGCCGACAAACTTTACCCCAGTACAAACTGTGGTTTAGCGCCGCTTGCTAGAGAAGTCGCAAGAGGCAAGTTAGCAGCACTTGCTAAAGGCGCTGAAATTGTTCGCAAAGAATTACAAGCATAAATTAATACTCAATATAAAAACCTTTCTCACTTTGTGAGAAAGGTTTTTTAAATTTCTAGTCTAATATACCTCGTAAACCTCTTCTTTAATCTCACCATATAACGCTTGCAACTTGCTGAAACGTTTGATCTTTAACTTATATGATAGGTTTGTTTGAAAAGTGAGCAGGATTCAAAAGGTGCTATTTTTTTGATTTTTGCTCAATAAAAAACCGCTTGTTTATACAGTGGTTTGTTCTACTTAACTGAAATATATGGTTTTTTTTTAGTTGTTTTTTTACTTGCTGCGCTGCTTTAGTTTGTGCCTTTGGATAAATACAGTAATATAAACACAGTTATCCACAGAATCTGTGGAGAAAGTGAGTTTTATACAGTATTTTTGTGGACTTAATTTATAAAAATCAAAAGTTGTTCAATTTTAAGGTTAACCTGTGGATAAGGTGGTAGAAAGCTGGAATTATATTTGCTGTAGGCACTAAGTTGTGGAACAATCAAAAAATATCGACTTAAGAAATGAGGCACTAAGGTGATTGATGCCGAAGGATTTCGTGCCAATGTCGGAATTGTGATCTGTAATAATCAAGGTCAGGTTTTTTGGGCACGACGCTATGGACAACATTCATGGCAATTTCCACAAGGTGGAGTAGACGATGGTGAAACCCCAGAGCAAACCATGTACCGAGAGTTACATGAAGAAGTTGGGTTAAAACCAGAAGATGTTGAGATTGTTGCGAGCTCTAAACATTGGTTAAGGTACAAACTGCCTAAGCGTTTGATCCGGAAAGATTCAAGCCCGGTTTGTATCGGTCAAAAACAAAAATGGTTTTTATTGAAACTCCGTTGTAAAGATGAAGATGTAGACTTACTACATACGCATCACCCTGAGTTTGATGATTGGCGTTGGGTGAGTTATTGGTATCCGGTTCGTCAAGTGGTGTCTTTTAAGCGTGATGTATATCGCCGAGTAATGAAAGAGTTTGCGCCATTTGCGATGCCTTTTAATCGAAAAGAGCATACATCAAAAGAGCAAAATCATTGGCGACATCGCCGTTAAATTAAGGAGAAGATTGTGCTTGCGACATTACGAGCCATTGTTGAAGCGGTGGCGCAACAGCCCACACTAACTGAAGCACTTAATCGTTTTGTCGCCATGGTCAAAGAAGCACTCGCTACAGAGTGCTGCTCTATTTATTTTGCTGATTACAGCCAAGATAATTTTATCTTGATGGCCAGTGATGGACTCAACCCTCAAGCAATCGGTAATTTTAGAATTGGCTTTACAGAGGGCTTGGTTGGGTTAGTTGCACAACGTGAAGAGCCTATCAATATTGCCCATGCGCAGTCTCACCCAAGATTCAAACTCTCTCCTGAAGTTCATGAAGAAGGCTACAATGCTTTTTTATCGGTGCCGCTTGTTCACCAAAGAAAAGTCATTGGTGTTATTGTTGTACAGCAAAAGCAAGCGCGTTCATTCAGTAACGACGAAGAATCTTTTCTAATTACTTTATCTGCTCAATTAGCATCTCAACTTGCTAACACCGAGGCAAAATCAATTTTATCTGTAGAAACGACAGCTAAGAAAACTTCTGTTTTGAAAGGGGTTTCTGGCTCTCCGGGCATTGCTTTAGGGCGCGGGTTTGTTGTGATCCCGAAGCTTGATTTTGAAAGCATAGATATGCAAAAAAGCGATAATGTGGAGCAACAGAAAAAGCTTTTTGCACAAGCGGTTTCTGCAACACGGCAAGATTTTCATATTATGGCTTCAACATTTAGCGATTCTATGCCTAAAGAAGCCGTCGCGGTTTTTGAAGTGTATCAGCAATTATTGGATGCCCGGAGTTTAGGCCGACAGGTTGAAGCGCAGCTTGAGCAAGGCTGGAGTGCAAAAAGCGCACTTAAATATGTCATTGAAAGTTTGGTGAGCCAATTTAATGCTATGTCTGACCCTTACATAAAAGAGCGGGCAATAGACGTAAAAGAAATAGGGTTACGTGTTTTGCACCACCTTATGAGTACAGAGCAAGCTGTTAAATCCTATCCAAAAGATACTATTTTAATTACGCACACATTGACCCCGACCATGTTGGCTGAAGTGCCAAAAGAGCGCTTAAAAGGGGTGATCAGTGTGAATGGCTCTGCAAATTCACACGCTTCTATACTTACCAGAGCCATGGGTATTCCAGCTGTTTGGGGTATTGAAGACATTCCGCTATTACAATTTGAAAACAAAGACATCATTCTAGATGCTTATGCTGGGCGAGTTTATATTTCGCCCACGCCTGCGCTTAAAAAAGAATATAAACAGTTACATCTTCAAGAAAGTAAACTACACGATAAGTTTGAAGCAGAGCACCATTTAGAAGCAGTAACGCTCGACGGTGAGCATATTAGCTTGTTAGTGAATGCAGGTTTAGATTTATCGACAGAGCAAGAAATTGCCAAATATTGTGATGGGGTTGGCCTATACCGAACTGAAGCTTGGTTTATGCAAAAAGGCCAATTTCCGACGCAAGCAGAACAAGAGCAATGGTACAGAGCAGTATTAACTCGCTATCACCCTGAAAATGTGGTGATGAGAACCCTCGACATTGGCGGTGATAAAGTACTCGACTATTTCAATTTTACCGAAGAAAACCCATTTCTGGGATGGCGAGGTATCAGGATTTCTCTAGATCATCCTGAGCTGTTGTTAGATCAGCTCAAAGCCATGTTAAAGGCCAATACGGGCTTAGGTAACTTAAAAATCATGTTACCTATGGTCAGCCATACTGAAGAAGTGGATGAAGCACTTAAATTGCTGGAGCAAGCTTACTTCGAGTTGCAAGAAGAGTGGGCTGATCAATTTATTCAAATCGAGAAACCTGAAATCGGCGTCATGCTTGAAGTGCCTTCTAGCATTTATTTACTTCCTGAGTGGGCTGATAAAGTCGACTTTTGCTCGGTCGGTAGTAATGATTTAACGCAATATCTGCTTGCAGTTGATAGAAATAACGCACAAGTGGCTGATCTCTTCGACCCATTCCACCCAAGTGTACTACGTGTACTTAACCAAGTGGCTACGCAATGCCAAAATCTAGAACTGCCTTTTAGCTTATGTGGCGAGTTAGGCGGTGAACCTGAAGGCGCTATTTTATTGATAGCAATGGGTTATCGCCGATTAAGTATGAACATTTCAACAATGAGTAAGGTGAAGTGGGTACTCAGGCGTTTAAAAGTCGCTGACATGGAAGCGCTTTTAGGTGAATGTTTAAAGCAATCGACCACCAAACAAGTTCACCGTTTACTTAAGAGTTTTATGATTGAGAATGAGTTTAGTGAACTGCTCTACCAATCTAAACACTAACTGTTTGTTAAGGTTTATTTCAGGTGTTTAATCAATTTCAAATCGGGTAAAATAGCGCGCAAATTATAATAAGAGAATGCGTTCATGAATGACTTGTTACTGCTTGTCCTCTACTGTGCCATTTTGGGCAGTGGTGTAGGCTTTTTAGCCGGGTTATTAGGGATAGGTGGTGGTCTTATCATAGTACCTGTATTAAGTGCTATTTTGTTGCATTTTGATGTTCTTCCAGCAGAACAGGTAGTGATTGCAGCGATCGCTACCTCTTTGGCTTCTATTCTATTTACTTCGACGTCTTCGGCTTTAGCTCATCATAAAAATGGTAATGTACCGTGGCAAGTCGCACCTTGGATCATGTCAGGTGTGGCATTAGGGGCTTTAGTGAGTGGCTTTATGGCCTCTCTTCTACCTGAAGCGGTGGTTAGAATTATTTTCTCTGTTTGTGTAGTTCTAATTGCTTTAAAAATGCTCTACAGCAGCAGGAAAGCAGCGACACCGCCTTCGAGAGCCTTACCAAATGGCCCTATTTTAACTTTTTTTACCAGTATTACAGGTGGCCTTTCTGCGATGATAGGTATCGGAGGGGGGGCGTTACTTGTACCTTTGTTGACGTTTTTCTCAATGGATATGAAAAAAGCCATCGGCTGTGCATCTGCTTGTGGTATCGTAATCGCTTTATTTGGGTCGCTTGGCTATATCAGTGCAGGAAGTCAGCATTTTGAATTGACACAAGGCTTTGCTGGGTTTGTTTATTTACCGGCTCTCATAGGCATTGTCTCAACCTCTTGGTTTATGGCGCCAATAGGCGCAAAGTCGACGCAATATTTACCTGTTTCAACAATAAAAAAAATCTTTGCAGCGCTACTCATGGTTATCGCTGCCAACATGATTGTTAATTAAGGAAAGGCTATGGAGTTTCCACAAATTGATCCCATCATTTTTTCGATTGGGCCTTTAAGTGTCCGTTGGTACGGACTCATGTATTTAATCGGCTTTGCGTTTGCAATGTGGTTTGGTAAGCGTCAAGCAGCAAAACCAAACTCAGGTTGGAAAACAGAAGAAGTTGATGACTTATTATTCTACGGCATGATAGGTGTGATCTTAGGTGGTCGAGTTGGTTATGTGCTTTTCTATCAATTCTCCTATTTATTAGAAAACCCACTTTACCTTTTCAAAATCTGGGAAGGCGGCATGTCATTCCATGGTGGCGCCTTGGGCGTAATTACTGCCATTTTTATTTTCGCTTGGCGTACTAAACGTTCACCTTTTGCGGTTGGCGACTTTGTAGTGCCATTGGTTCCTGTTGGCTTATTGGCAGGCCGTATTGGTAACTTTATCAATGGTGAATTATGGGGCCGTACGTCAGACGTGCCTTGGGCGATGGTATTCCCAACTGGTGGGCCATTACCGCGTCATCCATCGCAATTATACGAAGCTTTCTTCGAAGGTCTAGTGTTATTTATTATGCTCATCTGGTTTGCTAAAAAGCCACGCCCAACGGGCAGTGTCGCTGGTCTATTCTTATTCGGTTATGGTTTCTTTAGATTCTGTATCGAATATTTCCGCGAACCTGATGCCCATATTGGTTTATATGGCGGCCTGATTTCACAAGGTCAAATTCTATCAATGCCAATGATCATTGCTGGCCTTGGTATTATGATTTGGGCATATAAAACCCAACCCGTTGCACAAAAGTAAGAGTTATAAAACGCTATGAAACAATATTTAGAGTTAATGCGCCATGTTAAAGAGAATGGCACTAAAAAAGAAGATAGAACAGGCACAGGCACAATCAGTGTGTTTGGCTATCAGATGCGTTTTAATCTGCAAGAAGGCTTTCCGTTAGTCACCACTAAAAAGTGTCACTTACGTTCAATTATTCATGAGTTACTTTGGTTTTTAAATGGTGAAACAAATATCCAGTACTTAAAAGATAACGGCGTAAGTATTTGGGATGGTTGGGCAACGGAAGAAGGCGAACTTGGCCCTGTATATGGTGCTCAATGGCGTTCATGGACTGGCCCAAATGGTGAAGTAGTCGACCAGATTAAAGAGCTGATAGAGCAAATTAAAACAAACCCAGATTCACGTCGTTTAATCGTAAGTGCTTGGAACCCGGCATTATTGCCTGATACTCAGTACTCTCCAAGTGAAAATGCGGCTATGGGTAAGCAAGCTCTGCCGCCATGCCATACACTGTTCCAATTTTACGTATTAGACGGCAAGTTGTCGTGCCAGCTTTATCAACGCAGTGCTGATATTTTCTTAGGTGTGCCATTTAACATCGCAAGCTATGCGCTGTTAACCATGATGATTGCTCAGGTGTGTGACTTAGAGGTTGGTGACTTTATCCACACTTTCGGTGATGCACATTTATATCTTAATCATTTAGAGCAGGTTGATGAGCAATTAAGTCGTACGCCTTTCCCTAAACCGACAATGAAAATTAACCCAGAAGTAAAAGATATTTTTGGCTTCAAGTTTGATGACTTCGAGCTAGTTGATTACCAAGCTCACCCGCATATCAAAGCACCAGTATCTATTTAAAATAACAAAGCTAGGGTTACAATACCCTAGCTTTATTATTCAAATTATTGAAATTACCTCAAAGTAAAATCTACAAAGATTATTAATTATCTATTTTAAAGAAATATGTCCCTTATAATTTAAAAAGTTTTTTTTGGTAAATGGCAATAATGATTTTGTTTAATTAATCTGTATTTTTCTTTGTTAAAAATTATTAAATAATTTTTTGTTTTCCTTTATATTAAGTCCCTAGATTTTATTTTTAAATTTCATCTTGTAAATATTTCATAGTATTTTAAAGTTTATTTATTTCAGTGGTTTGCCTCTCGTGTTTGCGCTTTTTATGTTTTATTTAAAGATTTTATTTAAATGCTAATTTGACGTTTTTGTTACACCATCCTACCTTTTTATTATTCAAGAAAAAGCTTTTTACATTATTACTTTATTCTTGAGTTTCTAGTTATTTATGACTTTTGAGGAAAGTAGTTATTTTTTTCAAAAATGGATTTTCTTTACTCGTTATATTTTTGCGAGTCTAGGAGAAGGGAGGCTAGTTTTAGTCAGCGTAGAATGAAACTAAAACTAGCCAAATTAAACGCTATTAAATAAGGATAGCACTTAACTGTTCCGAGTCTATCACAAAACTCGGATATACGGAGTATATACTATGCGTGAATTAAACGTAAAAGAAATTGAAGCTGTGAATGGTGGTGGTGATGGATGGGATGCAGCTAGTGGAGGTTTAACAGGTGCAGGTGTTGGCGCTGGGGCTGTAGGGGTTGCGGTTGCAGTTGGTGCAACAGTAGCAGCACCAGTAACAATAGGTGTAATAGCAGTCAGTGCAGCTGTCGGTGCTGTTTATAGCTGGTTTTCAGAGTGAGATGTTGTCATGAGAGAACTTAAAGTAGAAGAATTACATGTTGTCACAGGTGGAAGTATCAGTAAGGCCGCTGGTGAAGGAGGAGCTGGAGGTGCCGTTACTGGGGCTGGAGTTGGAGCTGCTATTGGTGGAGCCGTTGGCGGACCACCTGGAGCACTAGTAGGTGGTTTAATTGGAATGGGAGTCGGAGCGATTGTGGGCGCTGCGGATGCTGTAATGGATTATACCGAAGAAAGTTAGAATAATTGTGGTGAGTTGTTAAAACAACTCACCTATTTAATTAGGAGTTAAGGAATGAATAAAATATATTGTTATGTTACATTGTTGATTTTTTCGGTTTTTATGTATGATGCGTTAAAAGGTTATAATTACTTTTTTTCTTTTTTTATATTCATTTTTATGCTGTTTGTGAGTTCTAAGGTTTATAAATTTCAGAAAGGACAGAAGTTAAAAGATTCATATAAGGCTATTCCCATACTCATGTTCTTATCTTTTTTATTCAATGATAAACATATTGCATCCTCCCAAAATCAAGCCTCTTTAAACGTTTTATTAGCAAGTTCTGTATTTGGAATATCTATGATTACTTCTTTTCTTTTATTTGGAGAGACAGTAAGGCATTTCCTGCTACTGTTAGGCTGTATTGCTTTTTCTACTTTATTTAGCTTTTTGTTTACTAAAAAATATATTCTCTAGATTTTAAGTTTTAATTGTTAAGAGTACCTAATTGTGCTTGGGAGAGGCGGTGCTAAGAAAATGATGAGATAAATAAGTTACTAATTTATGATGTCTTGTTTATTATGGTTTAAGTGTATTTTTTAAATCAATGGTGAATTTTTATTAATTGGTTTTTTATACTATTTATTCTTTTTTATTTTCTTTAGTCGTTTTGGTTTTAATTATTTCGATTAAAAACAAAAAAGTTAACTTGATAGTTGCATTGCCATTTTTGTTGGTTGGTGTAGTGAGTACTTTTGATCGATTAACTAATTACTTTAGTTGATGAAATGAATAGGTGAAATTTGGTGTGCGATGCCTCAGTCTCGGTTGGCACACTTCCATTCCTATCATAATATGAATGAGCAGTTTAAGTTGTGTACTACTTAACTCGCTCTCTAGAATCTGATGCTGTGACATTGTAAAATATCAAGGGATTTAATTTTGTCTGATCTTAAGAGGTTTTATGCTGAGACACATGGTGTTATTTGTTATTTTTTGTGTTTTAGTTGCTTGTACAAGCTCTCACAACGAATCTATTTCAATAACTCAATCAAATAAAAAAACTGCTGATGATGCCTTTTTAATGGAGCTTCAGAACAACAAAGAAGAATTAAAGCGCTTGGTCTCTATGGAACAAGATCTTAAAATTTTAATAGCTGCATTATCTGAACAAAGTGATTTACAAAGCCTTCCAGCCTCCTTGCGAAGCAAACCAAAAATTGAACAACACAAAACAAATAAAAACCTTTATTCAAAAACTTCAGACACAAAAAAATTGCATGGATATAAGCTTAGTTTACAACCGGTATTCAGTGAAAGCAGTGCTCAAGTGCAACTTAATATGGTTTATACACATCTACCTAAATTAGATACTCTTTTAACTAGCTCAATATTAAAACTAACCCATAGGTCACAGAGTAGGTTTGTGCCTACTTTAATGACTGTAAAAAACAGAGATGATGCAACTAAGCTCTGTGCCTTTATTAATAACATTGGCGTATTGTGCACAGTTGAAGAAAATAGATAATAAACTAAAGTACTAAATTTAGAATTATAGCTCTTTTCTGTTATATTGATTCTTCTCAAGAAGCTATTACTATTTTCTTGATTGTTATCAAAGAGTTTAAAGGAAAACGAAAACTCATTAGATTAACAGGGCGCTTATTAGCATTTAATTAAGGACACGGTTATGACAAAAAATTTTATCGCTCTTTCATTAGGGTTATCTCTTTCATTTTTCACTATCTCATCGTTCGCAAGCACACAGACTCAAAATGTTGATGCAAAAGTAATCGTTCAAAACACTTTTAAGCTTGAAGTAAAGCAGACGTTAGACTTCGGCACAGTAAGGGCCGTATCAAAGGCATCTTCAGCGGCAGCATTAAGTGTACCGGCTAATCCGAATTTACAAATTTCAACAACGGCTGCTGGCGGCTCTGATCCAGCTATTATGGATATTTTAGATTCTGCCTCGGCACAACCTGCTCAGCTTACAATCGCAGAGGCCACGAAATATACGCCATTAACGATTGAATTGCCAGATGTTGGTACGACACCGGTAGAGCTTGCGACAACGGGACCTGGTACAACTCCAGTGTTTAAGATCACCGCATTTACGCTTTATGCCACCGTGGGGCAAAACGCCAACCAAGACATCGCTATAACGACAAACCAAGGCACTATAACTACTGATGGTACAGGTAACGCAGAGTTTAACTTAGGTGCGACGCTGACGACTGATGATATTGATGGAGAATACGTAGATGGTGAATATACAGGTACAGTTGCTGTTACGGTAAGTTATTAATTTAAGGTCAGTCATTGGTTAGAAGTATATTTTTGCTTTCTTTAGTGAGCACATCAGTATTCGCTGATGTGCTTGAATCACTTGATTTTGGCACCATAGTTGTCGCAAGTAATGACAGAGTAAGTACCCTTAAATTGCCTACTAATAGTGCTATGTCATCAACCAATGACATACATATTATGGAAAGAGGCCATCCTGCAAGGCTCTTCTTTGAGGCTTTGCCGGCCAATACCTTAATTAGCTTTAGTAGTTCAAATATGAATTATGAGTTAAAGGGAAGTGTGGCATCATTTTCTATTAACCAATTACTATTCAAGCCTACGGTTCAGACTAATGCATATGGTGAGATTGAGCTAGTTATCGGCGCAATTTTACAAACCTCCGGGGACGGAGCTATATATAGTGACGGAGAGTATCAAGGCTCTGTCAGTATTGAACTCTCATACTAACTTCTCGATTTTAAGGCTATAACCTTGTTTAGATACCTTTCAGTTTTATTTATATTTTTAGCATGCCTTTCATCTTCGTTTGCTGCGAGTGCAAATATTTTGATTTCACCCACCAGAGTCGCTTTCGAAGAAAGACAAAGAGCAGAGCGATTAATAGTGGTGAATAACTCAGATAAAGTGCAGAGCTACCGATTATCTTGGCAAGAAAGGGCTGCTTTGCCTGAAGGAGGGTATAAAAGCCTAGAGGGTACGCATGATAAATCTTTAAGTTCAATGGTGAGAATGAGCCCAAGCCAAATACGCTTAGCACCAGGTCAAAAACAAATTATTAAACTCTCAGTGCGACGAACTAAAACACTAGCGCCGGGAGAATACCGCTCTCACTTATTATTGAGTGCCTTACCTCTTGAGCAGACATCTGCGGGTATAAAGGGCATTAATATAGACATACAAGTTAATTATTCATTACCCATTATTTTACGAGTCGGAAGAGAAACACCTGTTGTTTCATTGGCAGGGCTTGACCTTAAGCGAGCAGAAGAAAACGATACACTTAAAATCTCAATGGTAAAGCAAGGTCACTTTAGCAGCTTTGGAAAGGTCGAGGCTTTTTTTACACCAAGCGGGAAAGCTGAAAAACAGCGAATTGGAATCATTGAAAATTACAGTATCCATTCAGAGCTTGAGCGGGCTTTATTACAAATGACACTCCTTGATGGATATCGTTTATCTGGTGCTGGCAAACTTACGCTTAAGTACTCAGGACAAAAAGAATATCAGGGAGAGGTATTTTTCGAACAGCAAATTGATATTAACTAATCATCATCTCTTTCGTGCGCTTTTATTTGCCTTATCTCAGTATCCTGTTATTGGTTTCTTCTGTTATATCAGTTGAGGCCTCGACTGATGTACGCTCAGTGATCAAGTTACTGAGCTCTATACAAAATACCTTATCGGATGCAAAGAACACCAAGACAAGCAAACAAATAGATGCCCAATCAGGAGAGCATATTCCAGTCGGTGAAGTGCTGTTTTTATCAGCAAATTTAAACCAAAACTATATTGGCGAGCTAACGGCGATTAAAAACCCGCATGCGTATTATGTTGAGCTAGAGAGCTTTATAGATTTATTTTCTCTGCCAATATCTTATACAAACAATAAAGCTGAAGGCTGGTTTAAAGATCCTGATAATAGCTTTTTACTTGACGCTGAATCATCTCAGTTAGTGCTTAATAGTGAAAAGCAACAGCTTGGGCAGACCGCACTGTTGTTTGAGAGTGGGTCACTTTATGTTGATATTCGCCAGTTGCAAACATGGTTTGATTTTGAATTAAGCACAGACTATGTTCAGCAGTCTTTAACAATCAAAGGTAAAGGCTATTTTCCTGTTGAACAAGCACTAGCCAGACAAGCTCAGCAAATTAACACTACGTCTTCGCAAGGTGGTGCTTTATTTCCTGAGATTGATAGTAGTTACCAAGCCCTATCAACTCCTTTATTCGATTTAAATACACGTTATCGATATTCTGATAATGATCACTTATTAAGTTATGCACTGACGGGCTCAAACGAATTAGCTTATTTGCGGTCGGAATATTTCTTATCTGGAGAGAGCGGAGATCTACTTCAAGATTCAAGGCTTACCTTTAGTCGTCAATCTCCTCAAGGTGCACTTTTTGGCTTGAATGCCAGTGAAATTAAATTTGGAGATATTCAACCTATCATATTTGGCGAGCGTGCAATTGGTAGTTTATCGCAAGGGGTGAGCTTAACGAATGCTCCTCTGCTAGCAAAAACGAGCTCAGGGCGTGTGTCAATTAATGGAGCTGCAGACGATGGCTGGGATATAGAGCTATATCAAAATGGCATCTTAATAGATCAAAAGCTTGATATTCAAGCTGGTGTGTTCTTTTTCGACAATATTGAACTCTTGTTCGGTGAAAATATTTTTGAAGTCATTAAGTATGGGACCGAAGGCCAAGTTGAAAAATACACTGAGCGCTATTTCAGTGAGGGTGTCGAAGAGGTAGGACAGAGCACCTATGCTATTTCAATCAATAGAGATGGCAAGCGTGTCTTAAGTGATACACAAAATGGTTTTGATGTCGGTGAAGTGAGACTTTCAGGTCGATTCGAACATGTTTTCTCTCATCAATTAAGTGCTTATGTCGGGGCTTCAAGATTTACCGAAGAGGCTAAAGTAACTCAGGAATTTGCGTCAGGGTTAAGTTATAAACCCAATGGAAAGATGTTGTTCAATTTGTCACATCAAGGTCGTAACTCTGAAAATTATTTGAGTGAAGCCACAGCGAGGTTGTTAGTATCAGAGCAACGCCTCAGATTCGCATTAAGCAGAGAACGCTTTTCTGAGGTCGCTGTGAATACGCTTAAGGCTACCCTTGCTGGTGATATTTATAAAAAACAGCGCACACGATTAAATTATTTAACTAGTCTTGAAGTGACAAATACGAATGAAAAGCGCGCAACTCGGTTGAGTCAAAATATTAACTTTCGCTTTTCAAAATATGCTTTGGGTAATCAACTTGACTGGTATTGGCGTGGGACAGATGAGTATGGCACTGGGAACTTAAATTTTAAAGCTAATTTAAGACGTTCATATGTCAGGTTTAACCTTGGTTATTATATCTACCCAGAGTTGAAAGTAAGTAATTACTCAGCTGACTTTATTCGCAACTTCAATAATACCTTAAGAGGGCAACTCAGGTTTAAGCGCGCCGTTGATTCAGGCCTCGAAAGCACCGAGCTTGGGCTTAACTTCTCTTTTGATGACTTTATTTTAAACATGTCAGCGCAATATGACAGTGATGACGATTGGCAGCTACAACTGTCTACTAGGTTTAGCTTTGGTTATAACCAAATGAATGAACAGTTTTTTGGCTCTAAGCAAAGGCTCTCAGATAAAGGCACCATTATTGTTAGAGTTTTCTTTGATGAAAATGACAATGGCATCTTTGATGACTCAGAAACGCCTTTAGAAAATGTCACAGTAAGAGCCATACAGTCGTATCGAAAAGCAAAAACAGATGAGCGGGGCGTGGCTGTTTTAGCTGGTGTTATGGCAAATCGTCGCACTGATATTGAAGTCGTCGAAACCAGTTTTACAGATCCTTTCATGTTGCCAGCTAATGAAGGTTACTCTCTTACGCCGAGGGCTGGGGCAATGGCGTCATTAGATATTCCAGTCGTATATTCCGGTGAAATTGAAGGTGTTTTATACCATGAAAATGGCAAACCGGTTGCGCACACTAAGCTGATATTAAAAGATAAGCATCAAACAGTCGTGGCTGAAGCGATTTCTGAATTTGATGGCTATTACTTGTTCACAGATCTTAGACCAGGAGAGTACGACATCTTTATTGATGAACATAAGTTAGAAACAAAGCAGCTAGGGTATAACACGCAAGCAAAAGTGACATTGTCACCGCGTGGTGATGTACTTTCAGATGTTAATATTCAGCTCAAAAATTTACAGCGCTATTCAGGTTACGTTGCAGTCGTTGGTCAGTTCAATAATTTAGATATTTTGAAGGCGTACTGGCAGCTTGTGAAAAATAAATGGCGCAACATACTGGGTGTCTCGCCGTTTTTTATAAAACAAAACGATGGTGCATGGTTGTTGTCTGTTTCATATGATCATGACGATAAAGATAAAATCACTGCACTGTGCGTAGATGCAGTAAGTAAAGGGTTACCTTGTGAGGTTAAATATGTTCAGTTCACACAATAATAAATCGCAAATAAAGGCATGCTTCTTACTTTTAGTGTGTACAATTACGCTTAATGGCTGTGCTTCAATGTCCAAAGAGCAGCAAGCAAGCTCAAACGGTCAAACAGTCACTTTAACTCAGCAGGAGTATTTGCAACTAAAAGAAATGGCTCGACAATGGCAAGAAAACAAGGCTGGCATAGACCGCTTACTTGCCTATGAGCAAACTTTGGGTGTGTTAGTTCGTGATTTGAATCGTCTTGTTGCAAATAATGATAAAGCAAATTTCACTTTGGCCGATAAGAATCAACATAAGCAAGGTAAAAGCAAAGCGTCATCGCGTAAGCCTAACAGTGCAGCTATTTCGCAATCACCAGTGTCTGGTAAAGACAAAAAAGAAGAGGTCGTTATTTCTCTTTTCAAGGCAGATAAGCCTGTTCGAGAACAGGCATTGGTTTTGAAGCAGCCTGCTCAGGGCACAGTTACGAGCCAAAAACCTAGCAACAACTTATTAACTGCAAAATATTCTGTGCAGGTTGCGTCTGTAACCAGCATGCAAAAAGCGAAACGAGTGTATGAAATATTAAAAATAAAGTTAGCAGGTTATGACGAAGTAATACAAGTGGCGAAACTTGAGCTTAAACAAATTGGTCAGCAACAATTTTATCGACTCAAATTTGGTGCGTTTGCAACAAAAGAACAAGCACAAGCAGTCTGTTCGCAATGGCAGAAATATCAAGTGAGTTGTTTTGTTTCACAGTTTGGCGGCCTTAATCAAAGAGATTGGCTGTAGTTTCTTGTGGCGTGATTCTTGCTTTTACAAAGAAAAGAGTTATGCGGAGTTGTCATGCGCCTGTGTATATTAGCCCTGCTCACGTTATTAAGTGGCTGCCAGTTATTAAATGAAATTAAACGAGAAGAAGAACTAGCTAACCCCAAGGGGGTAGAGGGGTCATTACCTATGGAGGTAAAGGGCATGTCTAGTTTCTCACTTCATCAATATACCAGTAACTTAGCTTCACAGTTATATAGAGGTGAGGCGGGCAGATTGAGAAATGCCAGCATTGCCGTAATGAGCTTCACTATGGCAACTGAGTTGGGGCAAAAAACTGCCGTTCAACAAAGCAGTGGCTTGAGCCAGCAAATTCAAGAAAGTCTGATAACCCAAATGACGCAATTGGGTTACAGCATGGTTGAGCATAGACTGAGTAATTCAATCACTGTCAGTGAACATCATGAAGATATGCTGACTCGAGATCTCAATAGCCTTCGAACTCGTCAAAACATTGACTACGTGATCCTTGGTACGATCACACGACAAGAGCATGCAAACATGATTAATGCACGCTTGGTTAACGTGCTTAACGGGCAAGTGATATCAGCAGCTTTCACCGAGGTGCCGATTAATGTCATGTGGACAGACGAAAAAGTACAAATGCGCAACGACAAACTATACCGAGCAGAGTATTAATTAGGAGCAGAACATGAAAGCACTGTTAACATCATTATTAGCATTATCTGTTGTGGGCTGCGCTGCAATGCAAGAGAGTTATGAAAGTAATGCGCAAACTATCCATTCGAGCAAAGTAACGCGTAGTATTCAGTCACCTCTCAATACCAATCAGTTTTTCCAAGCAGAAGCCCCAGATCAAAAGCAAATGTTTGGCGCACATAATGGTCCTAAGAAAAACATCAACCATTATGTTCGCGGCATGATGCAAGACTTAGCGTCGAACTTAAAATATGTAAATCAAAACACGCCATTGGCTGTTGCCAGTTTTGTATTTTTGGATGATAAGTACGACGAGGGTACGCTACTGGGTAACCAGATCTCAGAAAGCTTTATGCATGAACTTTATCAATACGGCATTCCTGTTATCGACTTCAAAACAACTGACTACATGCGCGTCACGCCAAAAGGCGATTTCGTATTCAGTCGTGATTATCTAGAACTAGATGAAGAGCAAAACTTTCAGTATGTGATGGCTGGCACTTTAGTCAATCACAAAGGGGGTGTATTAGTTAACATCCGTGTGGTTGGCTTGCAAAGTAAAGCTGTTGTGGGTTCAGCCCAAGGTTTAATTCCTCAAGCCGTATTAGATGCGCTAGGTAGTAGCGAGCGCACTGACGGTATTATGCTGAAATCGAGCGCGCGATAGGGGACCCTTATGAAATCTCTCATTTTGCTTTCAGTGCCAATTGCATCACTTATGTTATCTGGCTGCAGTTTATTAATGGGACAGCCAACCATGAGCCAATCAGTAGTTGTGATGAATGAGCAGTCAATGGCCATTGATGAGATGACTGCTCAAATGCAGCCTGAGCCTGAACTCGAAGAAATGCAGCAAACCAAGCCTGATTATGTGCCAATGAACCATTTTGTAAAACTTGACAATTATGTGGAGCAGATGGCCATTGAGTTATCTGATTTACTGAGTGAAACACAGAATATGTCGACAGAACTCGCTGTGGCTTCATTTGTTCGTTTAGATGGCACGTTGCAAACCAGTGATCAGTTAGGAAACCAACTAGCTGAAACATTTATGCATCAACTTCACCGTTTTGGCTATCAAGTTGTCGATACTAAACTAATGGATAACGGACATATTTCTCGTACGGGTGATTACGTATTCAGCCGAAAGTCTAAAACAAAGTTTAACTCTGATGATGCTGAATACGTGCTGTCAGGTACTATGCTTTATCGTGAGAAAGGGGTGCGAGTGAATGCGCGTGTTATGTCACTTGAAAGTAAGAAAGTCATCGCTACATCAAGCAAAATGATCCCTTGGTATGTTTTAAGGTCTGAAAACATTTTGGTGTCTACACGATAAACTAAATTGAATTCTGGTCGCTAAAATATTAGTTTAGTAAGCCCAGTGGGCTTGAATCTGATCGATTAGCTATATATGATAAATATCAATGGCTTGGCCTCTTAGTTAAATGGATATAACGACCCCCTCCTAAGGGGTAGTTACAGGTTCGATTCCTGTAGAGGCTGCCAGTAAACTTCTTTTATTCTTCCCGTATTTTTATCCCGAAATATGCTACAGTCATGCTCTTCAAAAAGGAGTACCGTGTGATTGAAGTAAAAAATCTTACCAAGAGCTTTGCAAATAAAATCGTTTTTCAAAATTACTCAAGCGCTTTTAAAGCAAATAAGCTGTGTATTGAAGCCGAAAATGGCTTGGGGAAAACAACGTTATTTACCATTATTGCTGGCCTTGATCCACATTACAGTGGAGACATTTTATTAGATGGCGAAAAGGTTGTGCAATTACAAAATCAGGTTGCTATAGCTTCAGATAAAATCCCTTTTCCTACCTTTTTAACAGCGAAACAAATATTAACGCTCACACAATCTAGTTGGAAATGTGCATGGCCAGATACGCTTTGTGAGATGTTACACTTCAATCAGTTTCTCGATACTAAAGTGGGTGAGCTGTCATCGGGTAATCAAAAGAAACTGCAATTAATTAATGCCATGATGCGTCACTGTGATTATTTAATTCTAGATGAGCCGAGTGCAGCGCTTGATGCCGATAGTGTAAAAGCGTTACTTGCGTGGATTGAGCAGTATAAAGGGCAATTAATAATTAGTTGTCATGAGCCAGAACCCTTCGTTGAAATTGGCTTCGATAAACAACCTTTGTTTGCAGAGTAAGCGTTATGAAGCATTACTTTTCATACCGCCATCAGGCATTTAGTCTTGCCATAAGTGAGCTATTTAAACAGCTTCAGCAGTTTGTGCTTATGCTCATGACAATGTTTTATATTTTTTTACCAGGGCTTATTGCGGGCTTATTTTTTGGCTTAGGTAAAATTGTACAAAGCAGCAGTGAAGTGGTCAGTATGCAAGTCGGTTTGGCATACTTAATTTTTCAGTCTTTGTTACTGACTGTGTTAAAACCTGCGATTTTAGATCTAAAACATCGCACTTTTCATATCACATTACTTAAAAATAAGTTGCCGCAAATACTCAGTGATATTACAGCTTTAATGATGTGCCATCTGTTGTTTGGCTTGAGTGTGTTCTTAATGATATCAATGGGAGCGGACAAGCTAAGCCGTGCACCACATTATATTGCATTTGCCTTTACTCAGCTTAGCTTTGCGCTTGTATTAATGTATAGACCTGCAGCAGTCATCTGGGCAAGTATGCTCGCATTTTCTGGCCTATTCGTTTTTGAATCAACTTTGGCATTCTTTTTAGTGCTAAATGCATTGCTATTAATTTCATTATATTTACCAAAACGGCTCAATTGTTCTTATCACATAACTATCACACCCTGGACATTTTGGCTGAGCTATTTTAAAGACAACATTTGGTCACTCACTTGGCGCTTTACTATGAGCGGCCTAGTGTTTTGGGCGGTTTTTATAATAGTGACTGAGCGTTCTGATCTTGTGCATTGGTATGCATTAGGTGGTGCATTAATAAACCAGCTATGGTGGTCAAGTTTATTTATAGAGACGAACCAGCATGTTCGAGAGCATCAGCTATTTTGGAAGAGTTTAAATCAGTTCACGCAAATAAAACGAACTCAGTATATGTACTTGATTGCGTTATCTAGCATGTTGACTTTACCTATGCTTAGCCTTTTTTCATCGCATTTGAGTATGTGGATGAGCTTATTGATCACGCCTTTTGTGCTAATATTTTGTAAGAATAGGCCGCAATTTATGGCTGTGGTCTGGGCTTCATTGGCAATTAGTTTCATCATGCTAATGGTCATCTTCTAATATGAATTTATGCAATTGAATTTAAGGCCCGAAAGGGTCTTTATTGTTTTTAAATAATAATAATTCTTAAAACGGGTTTTAGCAGCTCAAGAAATAGTGTATTTTAGATATGTTATATTGTATCAATTTTAAACCAATTCTTCTTGAGGCACTGATGTTTAAGTTATCACCCGTAATGTTGCTACTTTCAGCAGCACTTCCTTATAATGCAATTGCAAACCAAGTTTCAGGCACTGTTTTAGATAAGAATAATCAACCAGTTGCTAAAGCTAAAGTTTCTATTATGGGCAGTTTGCAAACTGTTGAAACTAATTCAAAAGGTGAATTTGTTTTAGCTGACATAAAGCCTGGAAAAGTAGAATTACATGCAGCAGCTTCTGGCTTTGCACATTTTAACTCGAGCTACGACTTAACTGAATCAGGGTTAAAAAATATAAAAGTGTCGTTGACACCTTCAGCTATTGAAGTGATTGACGTGGTTGCAAGTCCATTTCATGCATCAAACATGGAGTCAGCGACGCCAGTGAGTGTTTTATCAGGTGATGCGCTTCGTAATCAACAGTCTGCAACTTTAGGTGACAGCTTAGCCAAAGAGGTGGGTGTACATACTAATTTCCATGCTGGCGTGGCGAGCACACCAATTATCCGCGGCTTAAGTGGCCCTCGTGTTTTAATTACCCAAAATGGCTTAGATGTTAGTGATGCTTCTCGTGTTGGCCCAGATCACTCAGTGTCATCAGAAGCATCAACAGCTGAGCAAATTGAAGTGCTTCGAGGCCCTGCAACCTTGTTTTATGGTAGCGGCGCAATAGGTGGTGTTGTCAATGTTGTTGATAAGCGTGTGCCAAGAGATATCGAGCAATCTGGCGAGTGGCTTATAGAGCATGACTCAGTAGATAATCAGAAACTAGCATCGGTAAATATTAATGCTGGTAGCGATAATATCGCAGTACATTTTGATGGTTTTTATAGAGAGTCAGATGACTACAAAGTACCAGTAACAGATGAGCAAGGCAGCGATAAAATTGCCAATAGTGGCGAAGAATCAAAAGGTGCTACAGCAGGTGCAAGTTATATCCTAGATAATGGTTATGTGGGTGTATCTGTTGGTAAGCTAGAACGTGAATATGGCATTCCTGGACATAGCCATGGTGATGAAGAAGTGCCTGTGTTTGCTGAACTTGATCAAGACAGGATCCAGTTATTAAGTGAGCTGCAATTTACAGATAGCCTCATTGATAGCTTACACACACGTGTTGCTTACACAGATTATGAACATGCTGAAATAGAGCATGGAGTAGTGGGTACTATTTTCGCTAATGAAACAGTTGAAGCAAAGTTTGATGCACTTCATCGTGATATGAATGGCTGGCGAGGTGGCTTTAGTCTTCATTATAAGCGCAGTGATTTTTCAGCGCAGGGTGCTGAAGCATTTACGCCGCCTTCAGAAACTGAAACTCTGGCTTTTGCTTGGATGGAAGAGCGTCATTTTGACGATGTTTTATTACAGCTAGGAGCACGAGTTGAGCGTGTAACTCTTGATGCACCAAAAGTAGTGTTGCCTGAAGTCGAGCTACATATGCATGATGACCATGACCATGACCATGACCATGACCATGACCATGACCATGACCATGACCATGACGCCGAGGGTCGCGTTTTCGCAGTCGATCAAGAGTTTAATCCTGTTAGCCTGTCTGCAGGCTTAGTGTGGGACTTTACGCCGGGGTATAACTTAGGTGTATCGGTTTCTCGCTCTCAACGTGCACCTTCAGCTGCTGAACTATTCTCATTTGGGCCTCACATCGGCACTCGTACTTTTGAAGTTGGTGCAATGTTTGATTTGCACGAAACAGAAAATGTGCACTTTGATTTTGATACAAAACAGAGTGTTGAGCTAGAAACGGCGAACAACATCGATCTAACTTTTAGAAAGCTTGAGGGAGATTTTGGTGTTGTAGTCAATGTGTTCTATAACAAAGTTGATAATTACTATTATCAGACACCGACAGAATTTTTTGCGCCAAGCGGTCATGAACATCATGATCACAGTGAACATGGTGAACATGGTGAACATGGTGAACATGGTGAACATGGTGAACATGGTGAACATGGTGAACATGGTGAACATGGTGAACACGACCATGGCGATCATGAAGGTCATGATGAACATTCTGATGAATTACCTGTATATGTATTCAAAACAGATGATGTCACCTTATATGGTTTCGAAGCACAATTTGCTTGGCAAGTAACGAGCGAGCTAAAAACTGAGTTTTTCACTGATTATGTGAATGCGAGTTTAGATAAAGGTGGTGATTTACCTATGATCCCACCACTGCGTTTTGGCACTAAATTTAACTATCAGACAGGTCAATTCAGTGCAAACCTAGACGTTATTCGCTATCAAAAGCAAGATAAGATTGCCTACCTTGAGACAGCCACAGATGGATACACTATGGTTGATGCGTCTATTGCCTACCATTTGCCAGTTGGTGAGCATGAAGTTACTTTCTATGCAAAAGGTCACAACCTGACAGACACAGAAGCGAGAGTACATAGCTCATTCTTGAAAGAGTTAGCGCCACGACCTGGCAGAAGTTTCGCTCTGGGTGTTAGAGGCGTCTTTTAAGTAAACTATCGATTGCGGTACCTAGTGTAAACTCAACCGCTAGGTATCGTTTTTAGAAAATAGGACAAGGCAATACATAATGAGAGATTTAACCAGTAAGTTAGACAAGTTTGCTATCAGTTTTTCTGCACTCTGTGTGGTGCATTGCTTGCTACTTCCTCTAATTACGGCACTTTTACCAGCAGTGAGCGCGATGTTTTTCAGTGACGAGTCGTTCCATCGTTGGTTACTTTTGGGGGTTTTACTGACTAGCTTAGGAGGCCTTACTTTAGGGTGTAAAAAGCACAAACAATGGCAGCTATTTGGATATGGTTCTTTAGGTATAACTGTCCTTTTATTTGCTGCTTTTTTTGCACACGATTTAATGCCTGCAGAAGGCGAGAAGTTACTAACTATTTTTGGCAGTTTAATCGTCGCTTTCAGTCATTATAAAAACTTTAATGCGTGCCAAACTGGAAAGTGTCACTAATCTGAAACCAGACCTACAAGTAAACGAAGAATTAAATATAAAAAACGCCAGCATTTGCTGGCGTTTTTTATATTAGTAGCAAACTTATGCTGCGCTTGAGTTCGTCTCAGTCACGCGAGCTTTGCCAGCTAATAAGTCAGCTGGGTCAAAGTCATCTACGTTAATAACTGCAAGACGTTTAACTTCAACAGCTGCAAGCTTGTCAGCTTCATCTTTAGAGATAATACCTGCTTCAAGTGCATCTGCAGCCACTTTGTCTAATTGCATGAATGGTATTTTCTGACCTTTTGCACGACAAATCTTATCGAACAATGGCTCAATATCTAAGATATCTTTGAGCGTTTGTTCTTGTTTGCCAATAAGGTTTAACGGTTCATCAGTTGTGTAGATGTGTGCTGCTAAACGATTACGAGCATTATTTGGTGTTTGCAGTAAATGCGCTACTTTTTGCTCTAGCTTATCGGTTGGCTTGCGAACAGGGCGACCGAATGGGAATAGCATTAATTTAAGCGCAAAACGCAGTGGTGCAAATGGCATATTGTTGATCAGATCTGCTAATGCACGTTGACATAGGTATAAGTGTTCTTGACAGCTCCACTGCACAAACGGAAGGTCTTCAATTTGACGGCCTTCATCGTTGTAGCGTTTTAGTGTTGCAGATACTAGGTATAAATAACTTAGTAAGTCACCTAAACGAGCCGAGATACGTTCTTTACGTTTTAGTGAGCCACCAAATACAGCCATACAGATATCAGACATGAATGCTAAAGCTGCACTAAAGCGCGCTGCGTTACGGTAGTAATCAGCTGTTTCGTCATTGAAAGGTACTTTCGTAAAACGCGCACCAGTTAATGCAAGCCACTTAGTACGCACAAGGTTCGAAATAGTGAAACCAATATGGCCCATTAGCGACTTATCAAAGCTGTTAAGCGCTTCGCGTTTGTCTTCCATTGACACTGCATTAAGCTCAGCAAGTACGAATGGGTGACAGCGAATAGCACCCTGACCGTAAATAATCATATTACGAGTCAGGATATTTGCACCTTCAACGGTAATCGCAATTGGAGCGCCTTGGTAGCCACGGCCTAAATAGTTGTTAGGACCTAAACAGATACCTTTACCACCATGGATATCCATCGCATGCTTGGTAGAGTCGCGCATCTGTTCAGTTAAATGGTATTTAAGAATAGCTGAAACAACAGATGGCTTTTCACCTAGATCGACTGCACCTGTCGACATTGTAACTGCAGCGTCAGTGCTGTAGGCATAACCACCTAATTTAGCCAATGCTTCTTCGATACCTTCCATTTTACCTATTGGTAACTTGAACTGGCGACGAATACGGCTGTATGCACCACTCGCAAGCGCTAACGACTTGATGCCACCTGTAGAGTTTGAAGGCAGTGTGATAACACGACCCACAGATAAACACTCAACCAGCATACGCCAGCCTTGACCAGCCATCTTTGCGCCACCAATGATGTAGTCGATAGGCACGAAAATATCTTCACCTTGCGTTGGACCATTTTGGAATGGCACATTCAGAGGGAAATGGCGTCGGCCAATTTTAACACCTGGTGTGTTAGTTGGAATTAGCGCACAGGTGATACCAGGCTCTTTGTCATCACCTAGTAAAC
Organism: Pseudoalteromonas sp. MTN2-4; assembly: GCF_042848605.1. Classification (NCBI taxonomy): domain Bacteria; kingdom Pseudomonadati; phylum Pseudomonadota; class Gammaproteobacteria; order Alteromonadales; family Pseudoalteromonadaceae; genus Pseudoalteromonas; species Pseudoalteromonas sp. MTN2-4. The sequence continues at coordinate 251,319 of NZ_BTGK01000001.1, read as the reverse complement.
CATCAGGGTCACGTAGTTTAAACGCTAAACCTAATACAGTCGCAACAGGGGCAAGCGTGATGTAACGCTTATTCCAAGTTAAACGAATACCTAACGTTTCTTCGCCATTCCATTCGCCTTTACAAACCACACCGAAATCAGGAATTGAAGAGGCATCAGAACCCGCTTCAGGAGACGTTAATGCGAAGCATGGAATTTCATCACCTTTGGCAAGGCGAGGAAGATAATGGTCTTTTTGCTCTTGCGTACCATAGTGCTGTAGTAGCTCACCCGGACCTAAAGAGTTTGGTACACCAACAATTGAAGATAGAAGGGTCGATTTACTGGTTAGCTTTTGAAGCACACAAGATTGCGCATAAGCTGAAAATTCAAGACCGCCATATTGCTTCTTGATAATCATCGCGAAGAATTTGTTGTCTTTTAAATATTGCCAAACGTCTTCTGGTAGATCTGTTAATTCGTGCGTTGCTTTCCAATCGTCAAGCATGGCACATACTTCTTCTACCGGGCCGTCTAAGAAAGCTTGTTCTTCAGGCGTTAAACGAGGTTTAGGGTATTGGTGAAGCTTACGCCAGTCTGGGTTGCCGCAGAATAAATCTGCTTCCCACCAAGTAGTACCCGCATCGATTGCAGACTTCTCGGTTTCTGACATAGTTGGTGTGACCTTTTTAAATGCTTTGAAAAGCGGGCCACTGATATACTGTTGACGAATATTACTTAGTGATAAAGGCAATACGATAGCTAAGAAAATTAGCCAAGTTAAAGCACCAAATGCACCAGCAATAGTACCGACTAGCAAGGTTGCCCCAGCTACCGCTACACAGCTATGCCAGCTAGCTCTATGATAGCTAGCGACACTGAGTAGCGCGATTAAAATTAATACAAAAATCAGAGTCATATTGTTTTCCTTGTTATGGTGGTCTGACCACTAAGTCTTAGACTAGCTCTAACTGCTAATGATTGCAAGTCATCTGATGAGTTTGAAATTTGCACGATTTAGTGGTTTTGTCCAGTTATCTGGCCAATAAAGCAGCCTAATCAAAGTCACTGAGTCGCAATTTATTGATACCGCGGTTACAATGCGCTTTTGCAGTTACCACGGAAAAAATAGATGAAAATTTTGGCAGATCAAAATATGCCTTTAGTTGAGGAGTATTTTGCTGATTTAGGCAGTGTAACGCGATTTGATGGGCGCAATGCCAAGCCAGAACAAATCGAAGAGGTTGATATTTTGCTGACTCGCTCAGTGACGAAAGTAAACGCTGAGCTATTACAGTATGCTAAAAAGCTAAAATTTGTGGGTACTGCAACCATAGGTATCGACCATATTGATACTGAATTTCTTGATGACAAAGAAATAGCGTTTAGCAGCGCACCTGGTTGTAATGCCATTGCTGTTGCAGAGTATGTGATAAGTGCACTTTATGCCTATGCACAAGAAACATCAACAAGCTTGCAAGGTAAAACGTTAGGTATTGTCGGAGTAGGCAACATTGGTCAGTGTTTACGTGAAAAACTGCAAGGCAGTGGTATCAATTTACTGTTATGTGATCCAATCAAATTTGAAAATGGTGAACTTGAAGAACATATTGAGTTAGACGACCTATTAGCGCAATCTGACATAGTGTCATTTCACGTGCCATTAGTTAAAACAGGTAAACATAAGACCCTGCATTTAATTGATTCAGCGCGTATTGCGAAGTTAAAAGATAATATGCTGGTGATCAATGCGTGCCGAGGCGAAGTCATCGACAATCAAGCACTGCTTGAAAGTATGCAAGCAGGTAAGCACTTGGAGCTGGTGTTAGATGTATGGGAAAACGAACCAAACATTTTAACCGAGTTATTGCCTTTTGTACGCTATAGCAGTGTACATATCGCAGGGCATACTCTTGAGGGCAAGGCTCGTGGTACGCAAATGCTTTATCAAAAAGTATGCGAGTTATTAGGCATCCCAGCAGAGAAACAGTTAAGTGACTTTTTACCAAAACCTGTGATCACAGAAGTCACATTACAAGATAATTTTATCCAAGGCGACTTAGGTCGACTTGTTCATCTGGTTTACGATCTTAGACGAGATGATGGCATTTTAAGAAAGTCACTGTCAGAGAAGGGTTTTGATCACCTTCGTAAGTCTTATCCTGTAAGACGAGAATTCAGTACAGTGACAGTAAAAAATAATGGTAGTCAGTTTGCGGAACAACTCGCAACACTTGGCTTTAAAGTTTCAGAATAGGATGAGGTCAAATGTCTCAGAAATTTAATGTCGCCGTGCTTGGCGCAACAGGCCTTGTGGGTCGTCAAATCATCGAAACATTAGCTGAACGTAAGTTTCCTGTTGATCAGCTTTTCCCGCTTGCAAGCAGCAGAAGTGCGGGTGAAGAAATTGACTTTAACGGTGAAAAAGTGACGGTTTTAGATGTAGAAGAGTTTGACTTTTCGAACGCACATATTGGTTTATTCTCTGCAGGTGGCAGCGTATCAGAAAAATATGCGCCCATCGCTGCAGAAGCGGGCTGTGTTGTAATCGACAATACCTCACATTTCAGATACGACTATGACGTTCCTCTGATTGTGCCTGAAGTAAACGCACATAACTTGGCAGACTTCAGAAATCGTAACATTATTGCAAACCCAAACTGTTCTACGATTCAAATGCTAGTGGCGCTTAAGCCAATTTACGATGCTTATGGGATTGACCGAATTAACGTATCTACATACCAAGCGGTTTCTGGTGCTGGTAAAGAAGCGGTCGATGAGCTGGCAAAGCAAACAGCTAACCTAATGAATGCACGTCCGATGGAAAACGACATTTTCCCTAAGCAAATTGCGTTTAACGTGATCCCGCAAATCGATGCCTTCCAAGAAAATGGCTATACCAAAGAAGAAATGAAAATGGTGTGGGAGACGCAAAAGATCTTAGGTGACAGCTCGGTAATGGTGAATCCAACAGCGGTACGTGTGCCAGTGTTCTTTGGTCATGCTGAAGCCATTCATTTAGAAACGCGTATGCCATATGACCTAGAGCAGGTTAAGCAGTTACTTAACGATGCCTCTGGTGTTGAACTCATTGAAGACGAAAACGATTACCCGACGCCTGTTTCAAACGCTAGTGGTAATGATACTGTGTATGTTGGTCGTTTACGCGCTGATATATCTCACCCACATGGTTTAAACCTATGGGTGGTTTCTGATAACACTCGCAAGGGTGCAGCGACTAACAGCGTGCAAATAGCTGAAGAGTTAGTAAATAACTACCTATAATTCGCAATGAAAAAACCCTGCTTCGGCAGGGTTTTGCCGCTTTTTACAGCTGCCCGTTTAAAAACCAGCCAATATATTGACTATAAACAATATTCTTTGTTCACATCTTCTCATACTTTAGTACGCTCTAGGCACTATTTATCAAAGCTTTGCCATAGATATTCCAATGTAACTGGTTTATAGTTTGCAGTTGGAATAGAGCTTGCAAAAGCCACCATTAGCAATATTTTAATGTTTAGCACGATGTTGGACATGATATCTAAAGGATCAACATGCGCGGTTTAGTGTTTATTTGTTTCTTTGCATTTGCATTGATAACCATACCAGCCTACACACAAGACGGTACCATTTTAAAGGGCCCTAAGAATGCCGATTATGGTCAAATGGGTCGCTCTATTGGCCCAATAAAGCCCTCGGACACTTTGTGGCGAATTGCGCAAAAAATTAGGCCTGATGACGGCTCTGTTACTGTTTATCAAGTAATGAGCGCCCTTTATCGCAAAAACCCCAATGCTTTTTTAGATAAAAACCTAAATCACATGCGCGACGGCGCGTATCTTAAAATACCGACCATTGCAGAAATGCGTCGTGAAAACCCAGCCATTGCAAAGCAGCGCTCTGATCAAGACGATGACTTGTGGGAGCTAAAAAAGAGCGGCATGCTCGACAACCAAACCATTGAAGAAGCACAAAAAAAAGTTACACAAGCGCGAAAAATCGATGTTGATAATGCACAACAGCAACTCACTTCGCAGCTTAAATCATTACAAATGGAGCAAGATGCTAAGTTACAAGAGCTACAATCACAATTTAAGAACTCGGTTCGCAGTGTTGAAGAAATACTAGAAGAAAACAACAAGCTAAAAGGCCAGCTAACAAACATTTCTGAAGAGCTGCAAAATGTTCGCAATCAACTTGGGCAAGATTCTGAAATTCAGCAACAGCTACAGTCGGTCATCGAACTTCAAAACGCCTTGATAGAGCGTCAAAGAGCACAGCAACAAGAAGAACAAAGTGCTGATCTACTTTCAAACCCCGTGATGATTGGGGTGCTTGCAACTTTACCAGCCTTATTAGTCATTGGTGGTTTAGTGATGTTCTTACGTAAACGTAAGAATGCTAATAGCACGGATGATGAAGATGATTTCCTACCCCAGGCACCAGCTGCAGCAGGAGCCGCCGCAGCCGCCGCAGCCGCGGGAGTCGCAGGTGCAGCTGCGGCTGCGGCTGATCCACTAGATTTAGATGTACCGCCGTTAGATAGTAACGTACCAGTTGAAGAGAGCGTACAGCTAGACGATGACATTTTGCCTGAAGATGATGACATTATGTTTGATTCTTTAGATGATGATAGCTTTGAAGCTGGCAATGACACGCTTGATCAAGACGAGCTAGATAGCTTGTTAGGAGACGATGTTGCTTTCGATGATGGTTCTGAAGATGATGATCTAGATGACTTCTTACAGCAGAACTTCGATGCTGACGATTCGCTCGATGATATGGTTGACTTAGATGTTGGTAGTTCAAACAGCGACGATATTTTGAGCTCTGATGACCTTGATGATCTATTTAATGAAACTGATGACTCATCCGATGACGAATTAGACGTGAGTGATGATGCTTTGGCAGCGTTAAGTGAAGAACTTGCCACTGAACAGCAAGAAGATGTCGATATAGATTCAATTTTAGACGAGGCTGCGACAGAAGAGCCTGAAAGTACAGACGAAGACTTTGATTTAGACGATATTGACAGCCTAATTGATGAGGTTGCAGATCAGCCCCCAAAGGATGAAAGTTCTGATGGAACAGATGAAGACTTTGATCTGGATGATATCGATAACCTACTAGATGAAGTTGCACAAACTGATGAGCCTGCCGTTGAGATCAACGATGAAGACGATTTTGATATTGATAATATCGATGATCTTTTAGACGAAGTAGGCGGTACAGCTGAAGAGGCTCCAGATACGACAGGCGATGAATCGCAACAGTTAGATGCTGACGATATTGATAGTTTACTTGATGATGTCGCTTCAGAAGACCTAGATGCCGATAACATAGACGCGCTACTAGATGAAACTCAAGGGCAAGATGAACTTGATAAAGCGCAAACAGAAGAAGCCGATGTTGATTTAGATGACATTGATTCTTTAATAGCAGAATCAAACCAAGATGATTTATCGATTAATGAAGAGCCGTCAGAATCACATGACTTGGATATTGATGATTTAATTGATGAACCAGACTTCGAAGAAGAATTAAAAGAAGAAGCCGTTGAGGAAATTACAGGAGCGAATGACCCTAGCGAAGAAGTTGCATCTTCAGAAGATGACATCGCGCTCGATGATCTAGATGACCTCCTTCAAGATGGCTTAGTGTCAGAATCTTTATCAGATGAAAGCGAGCTTGATGCAGCGCTGGATGAATTAATCGACGAGCCAGATTTTGAAGAAGTATTAAGTGTAGACACAAGTGTAGACTCTGTTGATGTACTTCAAGAGACAACTTCACCTGAAGCAACAGAGGAAATTGTAACTTCAGAAGATGACATCGCACTGGATGAATTAATCGACGAGCCAGACTTTGAAGAAGTATTAAGTGCAGACACCGTTGATGTACTTCAAGAGACAACTACACCTGAAGCAACAGAGGAAGTTGCAACTTCAGATGATGATATTGCACTCGATGATTTAGATGACCTTCTTGAAGATGATTTATTAACAGAACCAACATCTGCAGATGAAAGCGAGCTTGATGCAGCGCTTGATGATTTAATCGACGAGCCAGACTTTGAAGAAGAGTTAAGTGAAGAAACTGTTGATGAAGTTCAAGATACAGCTACAGCTGAAACAACAGAGGAAGTTGTAACTTCAGATGATGATATTGCGCTCGATGATTTAGATGATCTCCTTGAAGATGATTTATCAACAGAACCAACATCAACAAATGAAAACGAGCTTGATGCAGCGCTTGATGATTTAATCGACGAGCCAGACTTTGAAGAAGAGTTAAGTGAGGAAACTGTTGATGAAGTTCAAGATACAGCTACAGCTGAAACAACAGAGGATGTTGTAACTTCAGAAGATGATATCGCACTCGATGATCTAAATGACCTCCTTGAAGATGATTTATTAACAGAACCAACATCTACAGATGAAAACGAGCTTGATGCAGCGCTAGACGAGTTAATCGACGAGCCAGACTTTGAAGAAGAGTTAAGTGAAGAAACTGTTGATGAAGTTCAAGATACAGATACATCTGAAGCAACAGAGGATGTTGTAACTTCAGAAGATGATATCGCACTCGATGATCTAGATGACCTTCTTGAAGATGATTTATTAACAGAACCCACATCAACAGATGAAAGCGAGCTTGATACAGTCCTTGATGACTTAATCGACGAGCCAGACTTTGACAAAGAGTTAAGTGAAGAAACCGTTGATGAAATTCAAGAGACAGCCACACCTGAAACAACTGGGGAAGTTGTAACTTCAGAAGATGACATTGCTCTTGATGAGTTAGGTGGTTCCTTTAAAGGTGATTTAATCGATGAACCAGTTGATGAAGCTCAAGAGTCAATTGAAGAGAAACAAGCCGAAGAATCTACAACGTCTGAAAACGAAATATTAGAGCCTAAACCTATTGAGCAGAGTATTGTTGATGAGCTAAATGCGATGAATCAACATACTTCAATAGATGTTGATGATGACATACCGATGGAGCCAGAAGCTCAAACACCACAGGCCCCTTTGAAAAGCGTTGATGAAATGCTTGAGGAGCTAGAGTCTGAAGCTGAGTGGCAAAATGATGCTGAGTATGACGCAGAAGTGGAGCTGGGTGATGATCCGCTGTCAGATGACATTGATTTATCATCTGAAGAAGAGTTGCCAGAAATTGATGCGGTTACACCTAGTGCTGAATTAGAAAGTTATCCAGAATTAGATTTAGATGAAGAACTGGATGAGGATGTTCTAAATATCAGTGAAACTGAGCAGGAATTATCGCAGGCATTAGAAGCAGGTGTATCATCAAATAGCGCACTTGACGATGATTTACTCACAGATGATGAACTTTCTTTTGATGATTTGTTAGAAGATGATAATGAGCCAGAATTAGTTGGTTTATCTGACACTGATAATGAGCAAGAAGTCGAAGACTTTCCTGAGTTTGATGAAGACGCCACGCTAAAAGCTGCAACAGAAGAACAAGCGCTAGAAATTCAAGATACACCAGCTCAAGAAGAAGCAATTCAGGAAGAAGTTGAGTTGCCTACTGAGGATGAGTTACCTGCTGACAGCATCGAAGATGTGCTTGAGAACGAAGATTTCCCGGAGTTTGACGAAGATGCCGCGCTAGAAGCTGCAACAGAAGAGCAAGCGCTAGAAATTCAAGATACACCAGCCCAAGAAGAAGCACATCAGAAAGAAGTTGAGTTGTCTTCTGAGAATGAGTTACTAGCTGACAGCATCGAAGATGAGCTGGAAATCGAAGACCTCCCAGAGTTTGACGAAGATGCCGCACTAGAGGCTGCAAAAGAAGAACAAGCGCTAGAAATTCAAGATACACCAGCTCAAGAAGAGGCACTTCAAGAAGAAGTTGAGTTGCCTTCTGGAGATGAGTTACTTGCTGACGGCACCGAAGATGTGCATGAAATCGAAGATTTTCCGGAGTTTGATGAAGGTGCCGCGCTAGAAGCTGCAACAGAAGAACAGGCGCTAGAAATTCAAGATACACCAGCTCAAGAAGAGGCACTTCAAGAAGAAGTTGAGTTGCCTTCTGGAGATGAGTTACTTGCTGACGGCACCGAAGATGTGCATGAAGTCGAAGATTTTCCGGAGTTTGATGAAGATGCCGCGCTAGAAGCTGAAACAGAAGAACAAGCGCTAGAAATTCAAGATGCACCAGCTCAAGAAGAGGTACTTCAAGAAGAAGTTGAGTTGCCTTCTGGAGATGAGTTACTTGCTGACGGCACCGAAAATGTGCATGAAATCGAAGATTTTCCGGAGTTTGATGAAGATGCCGCGCTAGAAGCTGCAACAGAAGAACAAGCGCTAGAAATTCAAGATACACCAGCTCAAGATAAAGCCATTCAAGAGGAAGACTCTGAGCTACCAAGCGACGATACGTCAATAGCTGACAGTATTGAAAATGAACTTGAAGGTGATATTCAAACTGAGCAAGCTTTATCGGCTCTTGAAGCAATATCACCAGAGGCGTTTTTAAACGAGCTTGATGATCTTGCTAACAACGAAGAAGTTGAACCACCTATTGAACTAACCATTGATGAAGCGGCGATTGAAGATCAATTTATGTCAGAGATTTCTGATACTGACTTTGACGCTTTGCTCAATGATTTAGCTGAGCCAGATCCAATCGATACAGCATCATTAGATGACGTTGAGCTTAATTTCGATGCGCTATTAAGTGAAGAGTTAAATAAAGATCTTGGCACATTAGATGTTGCAATTGAAAGCGATGAGGTTTCTCAGCCAGACGTTGAAGAATATCTAGAAATTGATGACTTACTCGCAGAAAGTGACGACTTTGAAACAGAAGAAGAGCCTTATCAAGAAGCGAATATGGATGTTGGTTTAGGTGATTTTGATGATTTGCTTGCAGGCGAGAATGCCGCTGATGTTGATTTAGAAGCTGACGGTTTTTCTGCAAAACTAGATTTAGCCAGAGCATATATTGAAATTGAAGACAGTGAGAGTGCACTCGCCATTATTGAAGAAGTGATAAACGCTGGTCCTGAATCAGTCCAAGCTGAAGCGAGCTCACTAAGAGACAAAATACAGCCTTAATGTATACGCTGAGTTTTGGTCATTCAAACAATCAGTAATAAAGGAGGCGTTAGCCTCCTTTATTTTTTCTAGCACTCAGTTCTCTCTTTAATTCAAAGTCGCGATGGCTTAGAATGCTGCGCTAGTCTAGACAGAGGTAATAAATTCATGCGTGTAGCACTTGGTATCGAATATAACGGCGCTCAATACAGTGGTTGGCAAAGACAGTCTCATGTAAACAGTATTCAACAAGAGTTGGAAACAGTTCTGTCTCGCATTTGTAACCATGAAGTCGAAGTGGTGTGTGCAGGTCGAACAGATGCTGGTGTTCATGCTACTGGTCAGGTAGTGCATTTTGATACTCACTCAGAGCGAGATATGAGCGCATTTACGCTAGGTGCTAACTCGCAACTGCCTGACGATATTGCGATCCAGTTTGCGCAAGTGGTCGATGATGAATTTCATGCTCGGTTTAGCGCGACAGCACGCCGTTACCGTTACGTGATTTACAATAATCCTTATCGCCCTGGCATTTTAAGAAGTGGAGTGACGCATTACCACCATCCGCTTGATGAAAAACTGATGCAAGCGGCTTGTCCTGTTATGTTAGGTGAGCAAGACTTTACTTCATTTCGTGCTGTACATTGCCAATCAAACACGCCATTTAGAAAAATGCTGCACTTAAGTGTCGAGCGTGTAGGTAACTTTGTTATCATCGACGTGAAAGCCAATGCCTTTTTACACCATATGGTGAGAAACATAACAGGCACTTTGCTTGATATTGGCACGGGTAAATATCCACCTGAATGGATGGCAGAATTACTTGCACTCAAAGATAGAACTCAAGCAAGTGCAACAGCAAAGCCTAATGGGCTGTATTTAGTCGATGTTGACTACCCTGAACAATGGCAAATTCCTTCGACACCACTTGGTCCCTTATTCTTGCCAGATACTGAGATTGAGTAATTTTATAGCGAAAGCTTGGGTTAGTTAATGAATTATGGCGGCTTATTTAAGACTTATACGACCAGTTTTTTATACCTTTGTCTAATAAATCATGGTTTAATGAGCGCAGTTTGTCTGAATAAATACAGACGCCACAACACAGAATTAGCATAAGAGAATTGCAAATGAGTTGGTTAGAAAAAATCTTACCTAGAACCACCAAATCATCAGGTAATAACAAAAAAGAAGTCCCAGAGGGCGTTTGGGCAAAATGTTCATCATGTGATGCTATTTTATATAAAGCAGAATTAGAGAAGTCACACAACGTATGTCCTAAGTGTGATCACCATATGCGTATTAGCGCACGTCAGCGCCTTGAAATGTTTTTAGACGATGCTGATCGTAAAGAGATTGGCATTGAGCACGAACCACAAGATGTACTTAAATTTAAAGATTCTAAAAAGTACTCTGACAGAATCACAGCTGCGCAAAAAGTAAGTGGCGAAAAAGATGCCCTAGTTGCAATGACAGGTCGTCTTAAAGGTATGCCGGTTGCAGCTGTAGCTTTTGAATTCTCATTCATGGGTGGTTCAATGGCATCAGTGGTAGGTGCACGTTTTGTTGATGCAGTAAACGAATGTTTAGAGCACAACATGCCATTAGTATGTTTCTCAGCATCTGGCGGTGCGCGTATGCAAGAAGCACTTATGTCATTGATGCAAATGGCTAAAACAAGTGCAGCATTGGCTAAAATGAGTGAAAAAGGCTTACCATTTATCTCAGTAATGACCGACCCTACAATGGGTGGTGTATCTGCTTCACTGGCAATGCTTGGTGATATCAATGTTGCAGAACCTAAAGCACTTATTGGTTTCGCAGGTCCTCGTGTTATCGAACAAACAGTTCGTGAAACATTACCTGAAGGTTTTCAACGTTCAGAATTCTTACTAGAGCACGGTGCAATCGACATGATTGTTGACCGTCGTGAAATGCGTGACACACTAGCACGTAATTTAGCGAAGTTTATGGACTTGCCATCTACTGAACAAGAGCATAGAGTAGCGTAAATTTTTTAATTTAAGCTGTTTTTATGTCACAAAATATACCTTGCCAATCATCAAGCCTTGATGATTGGCTTTGTTATTTAGAGCGTGTTCATCCTGCCCATATCGAAATGGGTTTGGAGCGCATCAAACAAGTTGCTGATTCAGTTAATCTTCTCAACTCTTCCTCCAAAATCATCATGATTGCCGGTACTAACGGTAAAGGTACCACCGCACGTTGCTTAGAAAGTCTGCTACTCTCTCAGGGTTACTCAGTAGGTACGTATGCTTCACCACATTTAATTCGTTATAACGAACGTGTTCGTGTAAATGGTAAAGAGTTAGACGATCAATATCATGTTGATGCTTTTGACTTGTTAGAAAAAGGCCGGGGCGAAACACCCCTGACTTATTTTGAATTTGGTACGCTTGGCGCTCTGGCGATTTTTAAACGCTGCGAAGTCGATTATGTCTTACTTGAAGTGGGTTTGGGCGGTCGATTCGATGCTACAAATATTGTCGAGCCGATTGCAAGCGTTATTACAACCATCGACCTTGACCATAAAGAGTACTTAGGCGATACGCGTGAATTAGTTGGCTATGATAAAGCAGGTATTTTCCGTGCTAATAAACCTGCGGTAGTGGGTGATCTAAATATTCCACATACAGTGACAGAGTATGGTGATGAGATTTCAGCTGAGCTCATACTCTCTAAGCGAGACTTTTTCTTTGAACCAAAACAATCATCGTTTGTTTGGCGTTATAAATCGCATTCGTTTGAGTTTGAAAAGCTAAGTATTCCGGCACAAAATGTCGCCACAGCTTTGACATTACTGGCTCGTTTAGAGTTACTTCCTGAGCTATCAGTGATTGAAAAATGTTTAGCTGATTTAAAAGTAGAAGGCCGCTTTCAAAAGCTAAGTAACTCACCAATAGTATTTACTGATGTTGCTCATAACCCTGAATCAGCACGCTATCTAAAGCAAAAATTAGTAGAGTTGAAGCAGCAAGGGTTTAAAATACATGCATTAATCGCTATGCTTGCTGATAAAGATAAAGCCAGTGTAATCAATGAAGTGTCTGAACTAATTGATTTTTGGTCATTAGCGTCTTTAGATGGTCCACGTGCAGAGCGAGCATCGAACTTGTTACCTTTGCTATCGCAAGAACAACAGCAAAGCGCAAACATGTTTGATTCGGTCCATATGGCACTCGATAGTCAGTTACCGCAACTTGATGATCAAACGGCAATGATTGTATTTGGCTCCTTCTTTACTGTTGCAGAAGCAATTCAGTATTGGCAAAAATAGAGAGATAAGCTGTGAACTCAGGATTTTTAAACCGTTTAGTGGGTACTAGTATTGTGGTGGTTGCCGCCATCATTTTTATACCGAATATTCTTGATGGTGAAAAGGTTCACTTCAAAGACGGTTTTAAAACTATTCCTGAACGCCCTGAGTTCACTACGATTGAAATTCAGCAAGAGATTGACGCAAAAGCTGAGTTTGCCCCTGAGATTAAACCTGAAGCTCTGTATGATGAGATTGCACTTGACGCTGAGGCAGCCTCTACAGAAAAAGCGGATAGCTCAAAAATCAAAGAAGTTGTGAACACAGCGACAAACGATTCAAGCTCACAACCAATACAATTTGTTGAAGAGGCAAAACCAGAGGTTGAAGTTGTAAAATCTCAACAGCAAGTAGTAGAGGCAGAAATAGCACCTTTGCAACGTTCAGAGGAATCTAACTTAACCAGCATGGCGTACGTCATACAGCTGGGCAGTTTTTCTCATAAAGCCAATGTTGAAGCATTGATGAAAAAACTAAAGAACGCAGGTTTTACCGCATTTACCCGACCCATTAAAACGCGCAATGGGGAGTTAACCAAAGTATTCGTTGGTCCTCAGTTAGATAAGACTGATTTAGAACAAAAATTGCCAGAGTTAGAAAAGCTTACAAAACTAAAAGGCCGACTAACCCAATTCGATATAACAAAATGATCTGGTAATTGACCCTTGGCTCTTATAGAATGCGCCCCAAATTAACGACTTGTTGGTTATTATGAACTGGGTTGATTACGCGATTCTCGGTATAGTTGGTCTTTCCACCTTATTCGGACTAATGCGAGGCTTTGTAAAAGAAGCAATGTCATTGGTTGTATGGATCAGCGCATTCTTCATTTCTAGTTTATTCTATCAATATCTAGCAACCTTCCTTACATCCATTTCAGAACCCCTTTTAAGAAATGCGGCCGCAATTGCCATATTATTTTTTGCGACCATACTGTTGGGTGGGCTTGTTAATTATATTTTGTCAGAACTTGTACAACGTACAGGTCTGTCAGGCACCGACCGTATCATAGGTATTGTGTTTGGTGCACTTCGAGGTGTATTAGTCGTTAGCGCCTTACTGTTTTTTCTGGATGCGTTTACCGGTGCACCCGATGCACCTTGGTGGACAGCATCAACTTTGATCCCTGAATTTAGTTTTGTTATTGAGTGGTTTTTCTCTTACTTAGAAGACAACTCTAGCTTTTTAAATTCAGTGAACCGTTAATCGGAAACCGTTAATCGGCGAGGAAAAATTTAATGTGTGGTATCGTTGGTATAGTCGCAACATCTCCTGTTAATCAGGCTTTGTATGACGGCTTAACTGTTTTGCAACACCGTGGGCAAGATGCAGCAGGCATCATCACTATCGATAACAATACGTTTAGCTTAAGAAAAGCAAACGGTCTTGTTAAAGATGTGTTTCATACCCGCCATATGAAGCGCCTTCAAGGCAATATTGGTATCGGCCATGTGCGTTACCCAACTGCAGGCTCTTCAAGTTCTGCAGAAGCACAGCCATTTTATGTAAACTCTCCATTTGGTATTGCCTTAGCGCACAATGGTAACCTAACAAACGCAGAAGCGCTTAAAGAGTTATTATTTAGCCAAGCTCGCCGCCATGTAAACACCACTTCAGATTCTGAAATTCTTTTAAACATCTTAGCGCATCAACTTTGCAAATCAGGTAAGTTAAAACTTGAGGCTGAAGATATGTTCAGTGCAATCTCAAATGTGAATGAGCTAGTTGTAGGTGGCTACGCAAGTATTGCGATGATCATTGGTCACGGTATTGTGGCTTTCCGTGATCCGAAAGGTATTCGTCCACTTGTATATGGTAAGCGTGAAACTGAAAGCGGCACTGAGTATATGTTTGCTTCTGAAAGCGTGGCACTTAAAGCTGATGGCTTTGAATTTGTCCGTGACGTAGCGCCTGGTGAAGCAATTTACGTGACTGAAGATGGTCAACTATTCTCTCAAATGTGTGCTGTTAATACACAACATGCGCCGTGTATTTTTGAGTTTGTATACTTCGCACGTCCTGACTCTGTAATCGATAACATGTCAGTTTACGCGACACGTGTAAATATGGGCACAAAGTTAGGTGAGAAGATCGCACGCGAATGGGCTGATAAAGACATCGATGTGGTTATTCCAATCCCTGAAACGTCATGTGATGTTGCGCTAGAAATAGCAACGGTTTTAGACAAGCCATACCGTCAAGGCTTCGTTAAAAACCGCTATATCGGTCGAACATTCATCATGCCGGGTCAAGAAATGCGTAAGAAATCGGTTCGTCGTAAACTAAATGCGATCGACAGAGAATTTGAAGGTAAAAACGTATTACTTGTAGATGACTCAATTGTACGTGGTACAACTTCAGCTCAGATCGTTGAGATGGCTCGTGAAGCAGGCGCGAAAAACGTATACTTTGCTTCAGCTGCTCCAGAAGTTCGTTTCCCGAACGTATATGGTATCGACATGCCATCAGCTGCAGAACTAATTGCACACGGTCGTGAAGTAGATGATATCAACCAGAGTATTGGTTCAGACGGCTTAATCTATCAATCTATTGAAGATCTTATCGCTGCAGTTCGTCAAGAAAACCCAGATGTAACAGAATTCGAAACATCAGTATTTGATGGTCAGTACATCACAGGTGATATCGATCAAGAATACCTAAATCGTATTGATGCGTTACGTAATGACTCTGCAAAATCGACACGTGAGCAAGCAATGTCTGCTTCACTTGAGTTACATAACCAAGAAGAGTCAGAAGGCGAGTAATTATTTAATTATTCACTTTTATTAGACATATAAAAAGGAGCGATTATTCGCTCCTTTTAACTTTTGGATAAAAGCAAAAATTTAGGGACTCAACAGAGTACCCTAACTAAAGGTAGGGCTAATTATGCCATTAGTCCATAAAATAGCCGTTCCAGCCATAATAATTACAATTAAGACCAATCCACAAGTCACTACAGAGCTGGCATAGATAAAGCCTCGCTCCTCAGGGATGTGCATTAAAATAGGCACACCGGTATAAAGTAAGTAAACAGAGTAAGCCAGTGCGGCCATACCGACAGTCACTACAAACCATAACTCAGGAAAAACAGCAGAAACAGCTGACATAAATAACGGCGTAGCTGTATAAGCTGCAAGTTCTAATGTTTGTGTATACGTTGGCTTAGCTCCGAATGTAACCGCCATCCAATGCGCTAAATAGGCTAGAGCAAATACCCCCATAATCAGTGCAAAATACATAGCGACACCAATCAATAAGGCACTTTCATGTGTTAGAAATGCGACGTCTGATGTGCCGATGCGCCAGCCAATGTGTACAGAAGAAATGTATCCCATAATACTTGGGATTAATGCGATAAGCGCGATATGAGATAAACTATACTTCATGCTCTCATGACGATTATCTATGGTTTGCCACTCTTCGAGTGGGTGAGCGTACAAGCCCCATAAATGATTTAAAATCATAAGGCCTCCTTATCAGAATTTGGCAAAGGGTGTGTGTTTTTTATACATCTTTCATAGTTATTTATGCGTAAGAAGCATTTCTTTGTCAAGGAATGGTTAAACTTTCGTCTAATTGAAAAGTTTTGAATTCTTTGAACGCAATAATCTTCCTTTGATCCAATGCATTAGCCTGAGCGAGTTTTATGATACAATTGGCGATAATTTTTATTTAAGTCACTTTGAGAGTCAGCCTTGGATAAGCTTTTAGAGCCAATAAATCAATTCTTGCAATGCGAAACCCCAACTAGTTGGATTGAAGCAGCAAAAGACCCTAAAAACCTACCAGTCATTTTAATTGACCATATGGTCTGCGAGCTAAAAGCAGCGCAATCTGCTATGTATTTAATTCGTAAATATGCAGTAGATAAAGACAGTGGCACGGCGCTTCTAGAATGGCTTAAGCCCTATGAAGATTTTACCTATCGTAAAACAGGCAGTTGGCAAGACTTAGCTGATTGCAATAAGCTGAATAAATCTATGGTGCCTAAAGCACAGACCGCTTATGGCCAAGATTTAATTGATAAAATGGTCTTGCTTATCAAAGAAGAGTTACATCACTTTTATCAAGTATTAGAGATAATGCATGACTGCGGCGTTGAATACGAATATTGCGCATCAAGCCGTTACGCAAGTGGACTACTTAAACATGTTCGCACTTATGAGCCTGAAAAACTCATCGACAAACTGATCTGTGGCGCTTATATCGAAGCCCGCTCTTGTGAGCGATTCGCAAAATTGGCTCCACATGTAGATAAAAAGCTCGGTGATTTTTATGTGTCTTTACTTCGTTCTGAAGCGCGTCATTATCAGGACTACCTGACACTGGCAGAAGAAATTGCAGGTAAAGACATCTCTGAGCGCGTCGCATTTTTTGGTGAAGTAGAAGCTGAATTGATAGCCTCTCCTGATGAAGACTTTAAATTCCATTCAGGTGCGCCGACGTTAGCTTAAAAAGGCTTAATTAAAAGACAGATTAAAGGGACTAAATGTCAAAAGCGATTGTTTTACTAGGCGGACCAAATAATGCTCAAGGGGAGTTGTCTGAAATTGTCAAATCACGATGTAAGACAACTTTCGAATACCATTTAAATTATCCAGAGTTAAAGATCCTTTGTACTGGCGGGTTTGGTGCGCATTTTAATGTGACTGAACAGGCCCATGCAGACTACGTAAAGGCTTACTTAACAGCGTTGGGTGTCCCCGATACTCAATTTTTACCCATTGCCGAAAGCCGTTTTACGCTAGAAGATGCTTTGCTTGCAAAGCCAATCCTAAAACAGGCAGCGATTTCTGAAGTTGTACTGATCACTTCGAGTTTTCATATGAAAAGAGCAAAGTACATTTTCAACCGTCTTTGTCCTGAACTTTTGCTTGAATGTGTCGAAGCACCAACGCCTGTTTGTGATCATGAACTAGAAAAGTTATTAGCACATGAAGTAAAGGCGTTACAAAGAGAAGCTAAAAATATAGATACATTATTGGCTAGTGCTGATACCAATGCTCAATAACCTTGGTCATCTCGAGGATAAAGCCTAGGTCGCTCTATTCAGATTCTACATAGGGTAGTTATCAGTTAAAAGGGCTACCTTGATACAGCGTTTGCTCATTATCAGTGACAACTAAATAAGAGCTTTGCGAATACCAATCACCGAGTACGGTTCTGGTTAAGATGTCGCCATTGTTTTCAATTGTGTGCACATTTGGTCTGTGTGTATGACCGTGGATCATGTGTTTTACATGGTGTTTCGCAAACATGTCCAAAACTGCATCAGCAGTCACATCTAGAATATCTAATGGCTTGCCTTTTTGGCTCTCAATACTTTTTTGGCGCGCTTGTTTGGCGACTTTTCTTCTATAACTGAGTGGCATGGCTAGCATTAGTTTAGGCCACCACCAGCCTCGACTTTTCTTACGAAATTTTTGATAGGCAATGTCTTGTGTACACATTTCATCACCATGCAATATCACTGTAGGCGTACCGTATAAATCAATGACTTGTTGTTCAGGTAGTAATGTTATACCTGCTTGCTTGGCATATTTCTTCCCAAGTAAAAAATCTCGATTACCATGGGTAAAAAAGACTGAAATGCCTTTGTCTGACAAAGATTTCAACAGAGAGGCAACTTCGTCGGTTAGGGCTGTATGACCATCATCTCCTATCCATACTTCAAAAAAATCTCCAAGAATATACAAAGCATCGACGTCATCAGTCATGTGCATTTCAAGAAAAAGCTTGAATGCATTGGTGATATCAGGTCGGTCTTCGGTTAAGTGTAAGTCAGATATAAAGTAGGTTTTGCGAGATGCCATTCAAAAAGCCTAGAAAGAAAATGAATAGTGAGAGTGAAAAAGACAAGGCTAGATGCATACCTAGCCTTAATTGCTTAACACTCAGATTTAAGCAACAGTCACTTTCTCGATGATCACATCTTCAAGTGGTACGTCTTGGTGGAAGCCCGCAGAACCTGTAGCAACAGA
This sequence comes from Pseudoalteromonas sp. MTN2-4, assembly GCF_042848605.1. NCBI lineage: Bacteria > Pseudomonadati > Pseudomonadota > Gammaproteobacteria > Alteromonadales > Pseudoalteromonadaceae > Pseudoalteromonas > Pseudoalteromonas sp. MTN2-4. Next base: position 232,951 of record NZ_BTGK01000001.1, on the reverse strand, counting down.
TTTGATCTTGTTTACGATGTCCATGCCTTCTACAACTTCACCGAATACACAGTAACCCCAACCTTGCGAAGTTTCGCTAGAGAAGTTTAAGAAGTCATTGTCGTTCACGTTGATGAAGAACTGAGCTGTTGCTGAGTGTGGATCTGGTGTACGCGCCATAGCAAGTGTACCAGTTTTATTGCTCAGACCATTGTTTGCTTCATTTTGAATTGGAGCTTGTACAGACTTTTGTTCCATACCTTGAGCGAAACCACCACCTTGAACCATGAAACCGTCGATTACGCGGTGGAAGATAGTGCCGTCATAAAAACCTGACTTTGCATAGTTTAAAAAGTTTTCAACTGTTGCAGGCGCTTCTTCTGCAAAAAGGTTTACTTTGATTTCACCAAAGTTTGTTTGAAGTACAACCATTGTGGTTACCTATTCGATATATGTTTATTAAAGGAATGTATTTTATAGGAGAATATAAATAGGTTAAAGCTTTGTGTTAATGGCGTATTTATCGGGAAATAGCTGCAATCGGGTATAGAGCAGGGCGAATTCAAGTGTTATGATTGCGGCTTATGTCTATTATTGGATTAGGAAACAGACTCAATGTTGCAGATATACAACACACTTACTCGTGAAAAAGCGCCGTTTAAACCTCTTGTCGAAGGCAAAGTCGACATGTATGTGTGTGGTATCACCATTTATGATTTCTGCCACGTGGGTCACGCGCGTACTTATGTTTCATTCGATGTGATGAATCGCTACCTACGTTATTTAGGGTTTGATGTAACGTATGTACGTAACATCACCGATGTAGACGACAAAATTATTAAGCGCGCAGCTGAAAATAATGAAGAGATTAACGACTTAACGGTGCGTATGACTAAATCAATGCACGAAGACTTCGAAGCATTGAATATGTTACCTGCTGATATTGAGCCTACGGTAACGGGTCATATGAATGAGATCATCGAAATGATCGAACGCCTTGTTGAGAAGAAACACGCCTACGTTGCGCAAAACGGCGATGTATTATTTGATGTGTCTACATTTGAACAATACGGGCAATTGTCTCAGCAAGATTTAGATATGCTGCAAGCGGGTGCACGAGTTGAAGTCGCTGAAGGCAAAGATGACCCTCTAGATTTCGTACTTTGGAAAAAAGCCAAAGCAGGTGAACCTTCTTGGTCATCACCTTGGGGCGAAGGTCGTCCTGGCTGGCACATCGAATGTAGTGCAATGAGCCAGAAACATTTAGGTGAGCACTTTGATATTCATGGTGGTGGTTCAGACTTACAGTTTCCGCACCATGAGAATGAAATTGCCCAGTCATGCTGCGCGAATAACGGTAACTACGTGAATACTTGGATCCATACAGGTATGGTGCAAGTAAATAAAGAGAAGATGTCTAAATCGTTGGGTAACTTCTTTACTGTTCGTGAAGTTTTAAAGCAATACGACCGCGAAACTGTACGTTACTTTTTAATTAACGGTCACTATCGTAGCCAGCTTAACTACTCACAAGAAAACCTAGATCAAGCACGTTCTTCTCTTGAGCGTATTTATACAGCGTTACGTGGTGTAGAGCTCGTTGAAGTTGATTATAAGCAAACAGAGTTTGCCAAGCGTTTTGAAACAGCGATGAACGATGACTTCAATACACCAGAAGCGCTGCCAGTCATCTTTGAATTAGCAAAAGAAGTGAACTTGCTAAAAGAAAAGGATGCAATAGCGGCGGGCGAGCACGCGTTTATTCTTGTTAAGTTAGCTGAAGTGCTAGGTATTGCACAGCAACAGCCAGAGCAATTCTTACAAGGCGACCAAGACGACGAAGAAGTTGCTAAGATTGAGGCGTTAATTGAGCAGCGCCTAACAGCGCGTGCCAATAAAGATTGGGCGGCTGCGGATGCGGCGCGTGATGCGTTAACGGCGATGGGTGTTGTACTTGAAGACAGTGCAGGTAAAACAACTTGGCGTAAAGCATAAATCTAAATCAGCTATTAGCTAAAAACATAAAAAAGGCTCGATATTGATATATTGAGCCTTTTTTATGTTTGCCTTAAAGTTAATAAGAACTCTTTTTATTTTTTAGTATGATAAATCATTGTCTAATGAAGTACCTAAAGGGTGTTTCAATTATGAAACTGCTCTGTTACTATGCTGTTAATTTCAGTCATCTGTGACTCAACTCTTAAAATTGTTTTATTGAAAAGCTTAGGACCTAGCTTTTCATGGATAGGAAATAATGAAAGCAACTGAGCGCAAAAGGAAAACCTTTAGCTTCAAGGTTGAAGCGCAACGATTCGTACGTCAAATTAGGCAAGAGTTAGGCTTAAGCCAAGCTGAGCTTGCTAAACGTATGATATCTGAGTGCGACCAATCAACTATCTCAAATTGGGAAAGTGGTAAGAACGAAATTCCCCTCAGTAAATTTATCGACATACTGTTGATCAGTGGTCGCGATCCTGCCTCATACTTTGATATTTTCGGTAAGAAAAATGACAAAGAAAATAAGAATAATAAAGATGTTGAAGAGGTGAAATAATGACTATTCCACATTTAGATTGGTTAGGCCCAATTGTTTGCCTTTTTACTTTAGCTTTAACTTGGAAAGATATAAATATTAGGTACTTGTTACTTTGCTGTTTATTATCCTCAGTTATAGGTTTATCAACATTAAGCTGGGCAATGACGAAGCCAATATTGTTTTATCTATGGTCTATGAGTATGTCAGGACTGTTTTTTATATTTGTTTTTGGTAGACGGTATTGGGCTTATAAATTCCAAAAGATCAGTTTTTTTACAAAAGCTTATGAACAACATAGATATACACTTCAAGAAGCTACACTACTAATTGTTAGCCTTATTTGTATATTTAGTAATTTTATTACATTTATTGAAGTGTATTTGTATTGGATAGACTGGCTAGACAATGCCTATTACAAACTTTATGTACGAGACTTTCTTCAGAAATTTATGATAGTTATCTCAACACTGGTTTGTTTTTCACTTGTATTTAAATCTAATAGAAAATATATCAAAAACATAAAGTCTGAAGAGGAAGATAAAGAATGGAATTAAGTAAACAAAGCTTAAGGCTAATTTTTGGCGGTGGTATCATTGTTAGTGGTTCAGATTCTCCTGAACTGCCAAAGAAGAGTCAAGCAGTTGAACCGAATCAAGTTGAATCATCTTCATCTGATCCAACTGCTCCTGTGGTACCACCTAAGCCTTAACTTAAGCAGTTCTTAAACAAAATAAAAAAGCCGTTCGCTTCGAACAGCTTTTTTATTTTTTAACCATTTATTAATCATCAAAAAGATGTTTAATCTAGTCGTTATTCTTTATCATTACCACCCGTTGCGGGAACGGTATTTCAATATCAGCGGCTTTAATCTGCGCATAGATTTGTTGGTTAATATCGAGCTTAGTATCAATCAGCTCGGTAGTGGGTGCCCAATAGCGGTAGCTGATAATCACCGCGCTATCATCGAAGCGCTCTATGCCAATTTTAGCATGCGGCTCATTTGCAACTTTGCCATGAGCAGAGAGAATATTTTTAATAACGTTGATGGCTTTATCGCTGTCTTCACTGTACGCAATGCCGATTTCACCCATTACTAATGAATTATTAAATGAGTTGTGTAACACTTCACCAACGATGTGCTTGTTAGGAATGGTGATCTCGACGTTTTCTTCATTGATTAAAATGGTATGGCCCAGCTCTATCATTTTAACCTGACCAGATTCACCCTTAACAGAAATCGTATCACCGACAACAAATGGTCGCGTAGCAATTATCGCAAGGCCCGACCCATAGTTTGAAAGCATTCCCTGTAAAGCCAAGCCTGCACCGAGTGATGCTGCACCTATCGCAGCAACAAACGGCGTAATACTGATCCCGAGTTTTCCGAGGGCAATAACCACAAACATCACAATAAGCAGCACTTTCACCACATTGGCAATAAAGTTGGTTAATGCAATATCAATATTATGCTTTAGTAATAAACGTTCCACCGTTTTAGAGAGCTTCTTAGAAACCCACAAACCAACTATGAGGATTAAGATTGCAGCAGCCACTTGCATGCTGTAGTTGACTAAATAATCTTTAATAATGGTGTAGTAACGTTCAACTTGTTCTATTTCTTGTTGGATCACGATCAATACCTAATAAATTTAAAACAAATAATGGAGTTAATGAGAGGTTAGCATAAGAAATAAAATAACCCATTGTTTTATAATACTTATGAGTTGCTTTATCCGCTAAAAAATCAACCACCACTTAGTTGCGTCAATATAGCATAAAGCGTGGGGACCCAAATTGCGGTGATCAATGCACTGATTATCATGGCTGCCGAAGCAAAAGCACCAGCCTGAGGGTGGTGTTCAATCGCAGCTGCGGTGCCGATACCGTGGCATACTACCCCAAGAGCAAGGCCTTTTACTTTTTGGTCTTTAACTTTAAATAAATGTAACAAAGACAACCCAAACACGGCACCAAACATGCCGATTAAGATAACCATAAAGGCGGCGATAGCTTGAATGCCATTTAATCCTTCTGTGATAATGAGTGTAATTGGAGTGGTCACTGAGAGCGCCACTAAAGAGTTTAACAGTTCATCAGGTACAGCAAAGAGTTTACATAGTATGAAGGCAATTAATGAGGCACTGGTGACACCTATAAAACCACATAGTAATAGCAAGCCCAAGCTGCGCTTAATTTCATGAGTGTGCTTATAGAGCGGGTAGGCGAGTGCGACAACCGCCACTTCTAGAAAGAAATGAATGGGATAACTGGCTTTGGAAAAGTCCTGATAATTAATATCTGCAAAAATCAGTACTGCACTCAGCATCACAATACAAAGTAGCAGAGGGTTAAGTAAAGGAGAGGGAAACTGACTATTCAACTTTCTGGTAACTATAAATAGCCCAGTAATGGTCGCGCAGACAAAAGTTGAGATAAGCAAGTCACTTAGCATGCTTACCTCTTAAACTAGCAATGAATGAAACCAAGACAAGCCCTATAAAAGGTACTAGCAGCAATACCAGCAACAATAATGACCAATGAGTCGCAAAGACATCTATATGCTCAACTAATCCAACACCCGCAGGTATAAAAAACAACGCCATATACTTCAAAATAGGCTGGCAAGCAGGTGCAAGCCAAGATTCTTTCACGATATTCGTCATTAATAAGACAAACACAATCAACATAGCCAATAGCGCGCTGGGAAAAGCAATTTGAAAATATGAGGTTGTTAGCTTTGAGATAAATAAACAGCCAATCAGCAACATCAAACTGGCGCTGAATTTAAACCAAGCTACAAGATATGTTTTTGTATTATTCATAGCTCAAGTATAAAGAGTCAGTAAGGAGTGTCGATGCGACCTTCTTACCATTTGCCCCGTAGTCTATATGGTTTTGGATCGTCTTTAGTCGCATTATGCATGGCGATACGGGTATTTTTACTTAATAACAGTTTTATTTGTGACCAAGTTTCTTTTGCAAGAATGCGTCTGCGGTTGAAATGAAAACTTGCTTGGCTCACCCGTTTAATTGCAGCGAGTGCATCTGGGGAGCGCGTTCTGAGTTGTTCTATGATCTCATTACAGCGCTTTTCAGGGTCTTCAACTATTTCAGTGATCAATCCAAGTTTAAAGGCCTGCTGGGCATCAATTGGCTCTCCTTGGCTACTCAGCAATAAGGCTTTGTCGTATTGCGTGATGCCAAGTAACAAAGGTGCGCTGCCCATGTCAGGGCACAAGCCCCAACGTGACTCCATAATTGCAACTTGTGTGTTGCTTTTGGCGATGCGTATATCAGCACCTAGCGCAATATGAAGACCTCCGCCAAAACTATTGCCTTGCATCAGCGCAATAACAGGTGCTGGGATAGTGTGCCATCCAAGTACGACCCTCTGCACAAGGTTAGCGTTTCCAGGCAGCCATTTAAATAGTAACTTAACGATGTTCAGAGGCTTGGCCATGACGGACCTAACATCTAGCCCAGAACAGAAATGCTCCCCACCTCCACGAATTACTACAGCTCGAACTTCACGACGTTTTTTGATTTTTTTAATGCATTGATCAAGTTGGATAAACATTTCAACGCTTAAAGCGTTTTGTTTATCAGGACGGTTCAGTGTGACGTAAGCAATATCATTTAGTATTTCGAGAGAAACCATAGTAAGCCTGTTTGTTATTATAGGTTTAGAGTTAACACTCTATATGGCTTTGTTTGCCATGTAAATTCATCAATTCGACTCAAGACCGTAGCCAAGTAATTGACGGTTTTGTATTATAGCGACAATATTTGTTAGTGAGACTTTCTATGCCTGCACGTCTTTGTAGTATTGAAGAAGCAACCCATCAAGCTTATGAAATTTTTCAAGAGTTAGCACCACAAAATTTATCTGAGTTAGATATTGCTGAATTTAACCAACATCATGAAGAGTTTGGCTTTATTGAAGACAGTGAACCCGATGATAGCTGGCAAGAGTTTGTATCTCTTGAAAGTGATCTTGAAGATTTTGTACAAGTTTCAGTGGGCATTGAATACGAAGATGGTGATGAAGTACTTGCTAAAATTCTTATCAGTCGCGATTTGGATGCGCCGTTCTGTCATGTGTTATGGAAGCAAGAAGCCGAAGAAAACATTCAATAGATAAGCATGTTAATAAAAAAAATAACAATACCGGCACTCACAGCCAGTCTTTGCTTTGCTACTTTCAGCAACCCTACTTATGCGGTAGACCCATTTGAAGATTTCCATGAATATGGTGAGCTATCAGATGAAGAAATACATGAACTTCACAAGGGGGAGTTTTTATATGGTGATACTGAGTTTGGCCTGATTATTAACAAAGGTAACGCAGAGAACACCGCTTATAAATTAAAGGGCAATTTGTATCAGGATTTCACTCATTGGCGAAATCACTTTAAGTTTGACGGTCTTTACCGCGAAGACAGAGACGCAGAGACTGGGGATGAAACAGTTTCAGCTGAACGTTACTTTGTGTCAATGCAAGGGAACTATAAAATTGGTGAGGATAATGAATCGTTTTTCTTATACGCGGACTTCGAAGACGACGAATTTAACGGTAAAGAATATACCGCTACCTTTGCTCTCGGATACGGCACGCGTTTATTTGAAGGCAGAAAGAACACTGTTGATTTAGACATAGGCCCTGGTTTATCAATTACCCGAACCAGTGATGAAATTGATTTGTTAGAGGGTGTAGATCGTGTTCAGCAAGGTCAATTAGTACGTTTGGCATTACAGTGGGAACGTAAAGTGTCGGAGAGAACGCGTTTTAACCAAGATATCAGTTTTGAGCGCTCACTATCAGGGTTAAATACCCGAGTTTTGAGTGAGACAGCACTGGTAACTCAAGTGCTAGGCGGAATTGGTTTTAAAGTGGCTTATACCTACAGGCACAACTCACAGCCAGAAGAAAACAAACTTAAAAAAGACAGCGAAATCAGTGCGACATTGATTTACAGCTTTAGTGGTGGACTGCAAGATTTCTCGCGTCCAACTCCAGTTAAAATTGAAGATTAATTAAAGAGAGTTTATGTATAAACATACACAATTTGCATGGGTGATATGGGCAATCTTATTGTGGATCAGCAGTTTTTTAGCCGTTGCTGCGCAATTAATAGGGTTTAATGCGGGTATCATTGGTTTTGCTGTATTACTCGTTTTGGTTGCTATTGCTTTTTATGGTCTGACTGTTGAAGTGAATCAAAGCAACCATTCAGTTAGTTTTTGGTTTGGCCCAGGTGTAGGTAAGAAAACACTAAATTTTAATGATATAGAGTCTGTGAGAGCGGTTCGTAATTCTTTACGGCATGGTGTCGGAATGCGCATCAGCCATGATGGTTGGGTTTATGCCGCTGCTGGTTTCTCTGCGATCGAAATTCTACTAAAGGATGGCACTAAATATCGAATTGGTACAAATGACCAAGAAACCTTGCTTGCAAGTTTTCCTGAAGCACTCAAGCATGTTCCTGAGGTGATTAATACCCCTGAACAAGCTGACATTGATGAAGACGACGAGGAATATGAGCCAATTAAAAAGCGCAAAGACCCATTTGATTTTAGTTAGACATAGTTAGCTCATTTAGTCTAAATAAAAAATAGCGCCGAACATAACATTGGCGCTATTTTTTTGCTTATAGCTTATAGCTTATAGCTTATAGCTTATAGCTTATAGCTTATAGCTTATAGCTTATAGCTTATAGCTTATAGCTTATAGCTTATAGCTTATAGTTGCATTAGTGGTCGTGACCACAGCCGCCTTCTGCATGAACATGACCATGCTCTAGTTCTTCAGCGGTTGCTTCACGAACATCAACAATTTCAACGTCAAAAGTCAGCGTTAAACCAGATAGCGGGTGATTGCCATCGATCACCACTTCATCACCTTCAATGCCAATGATGATCACAGTATGCTCACCTTCGTCTGTGGTCGCTCTGAACTGCATGCCAACATCAATGTCCATACCGTCGAACATTGACTTCTCAACAACCTGCGTTAGGTTATCGTGACGCTCACCATAGCCTTGCTCTGGCTCAATTGTTACAGAGAAAGTATCACCAGCTTTTTTGTCTGCAATAGCTGCTTCTAAGCCAGGTACTAAGTAACCGTGACCTGAGATAATCTCAAGTGGCTCACCGTCATAAGTGTTATCTATGGTATTTTGCTCATCATCCATAACAGAGAAGTGCATTTTTACAACGGCGTCTTTAGTGATTTTCATAATATGATCCAATTATTGATCTTCAAGAGAATAAGGAAGAGGCTGGACTGAAACCAACTGCTCTGGAGATTGTTTTAACCTAAGTGTAGCATCTGATTGTGTATCATTTGGTAATACAGCCAGTGCAGAGTAGGTGTTTGAATTTGTATTAAACACTTGGCAAATGATTTTGCCAGCACGACGCCAATTGTCTTCAAGTTGAATTTCTAAATCTGAGTCTTCAACTGCTTGAGAAGCACAGCCTTGAACTATATACATAGCGCGTTTGTTTTTACCTAAGTAACGCATACGTGCAACAGTTTCTTGACCTGTATAACAGCCTTTTTTAAAGCTAATGCCACCGATTGCTTGAAGGTTGATCATTTGCGGTACAAATTCTTCAATGTAATCAGTGCTTAGAGATGGCTCACCGGCTAAAATGGCTGCTTCTGTAAACTCAGTTGCATCGTTTTCAAGGGCAATGCCATTAGGTAATTCTGCGTTATTGTTTAATAAAACAACTAGACGAGTTTCATCGAGTTTCAGGGCAATACCGCCAGCAAACTCACAACTATTGTGTTCGTCTGAGAATGAGATCTCAAATTGCGCACAGGTTGCAGAAAAGTCGTTGGTTAAAAGTCCGAAAAGTTTTGGGCTTTCGTGGAGTTCGATTTCTACTTTTGCAAAAACCCCGTACTTTTTTAGCTCTCTCGCTGAAGCTTCACATTCAGCAGGGCTGCCTAATAAATAAAACTTTGATTGATGCTTAAATAACTTAAATGCACCCCAAAGCTTGCCCTTAGGTGAACAATGACCTGCCCACAGAAATTGCTGTTCGTTAATTAAATTCAAATCTTGTGTCAGTTGGCCATGTAAATAGTTAAGCTGATCTTGGCCTGAAACTGAAATGAGATGTTGGTTCAAAGGAAAAGCACGTGCGTGCGACATAGTATTTATCCCTATGAAATGATTTATGTTAATGGTAGCGCATTTGAGAATACGCTTAAATGGCTTTAACTTAAAAGCTGCAAATTAGCCCAAGATTATATGCGGTACAAAGCGACTCAGATCTTGTGTGATTAAAGAGCTGTCTTCTCGAATACTCATAGCAACAGCTTCATCTTTTACCATCCAGCTACCAATTAAAGGGTAGTTGCCATCAAAATTTGGTAAAGCATGAAATGCTTGATAAATAAAACCTTCATCACCATAGTCGCCCCCAGAGCTAGCAAGTGTTTTGCCTGCTTTGGTGATTTCTATATTTGCCCCTTCACGAGAGTAAAGCGGCTTCTTAACGATACCAGCGGCACTATCGAGTTTGTGCTTATCTTTTGAAAAATAAGCAGGTAACAGGTTTGGATGACCTTCATACATTTGCCAAAGTAAAGGCAAAATCGCCTTATTTGAAATGATGGCTTTCCAAGCCGGCTCTAACCACTGCATTTTTAAATTCGATAAAGCAGGTGCAAACTCATCGGTAAACATAAACTCCCAAGGGTAAAGTTTAAACATCCAACTTATGGGGTTATTGTTCAAGTCGGATAATTGGTTGGCGTCATTAAGACCAATGTCTTCTACAAAACAAAAGCCAGTTTTTAAACCCGCCTCCATGGCACAGCTGCGCATGTATTCAACTGTACCTAGATCTTCTTCTGTGTCTTTGCAGCACGAGAAATATAAACGTTGAGCACGATGAAAACGATGAAGCTGTCGAAAATGTTTTATCAGTGCTTCTTGTAAGGCATTAAACTGGTCGCTTTTTCTAGGCAGTTGTCCAGTATCTACCATATCTTCAAGCCAACGCCATTGAAAATAACCTGCTTCAAATAATGATGTGGGCGTATCAAAATTTGCTTCGAGTAATTTTGCAGGGCCAATGCCGTTGTAACTAAAATCAAAGCGGCCGTATAAATGCGGATCCCGTCTAAACCAAGAACGACGAATTAAATCCCACTGTTGTTCTGGGATGGCAAATAGCTTCATGAGCTCATCGTCGTCACAGACCTTAGAAACTAGCTCTAACAGCATTTGATTGAGTTCGACACTAGGATCTTCTATGTCTTGCTCTATTTGCTGTAAAGTAAATTGGTAATAGACACTTTCATCCCAATAAGTTTCACCGTGCATGGTATGAAAGTTAAAGCCAGTTTCTTTGGCGAGTTGTTGCCAGTGTGGGCGAGGCAGGGATGATCTTCTGAACATAATGTGAAACTATAGGTTAAGCTTTAGCTTAACCTCCCCAGCTACTTCTTGAAGCACTACGACCAAAACCACCGCGTTTACGAGTAACGGGCTTTCGTTTTGCTTTGTAGTTCACTTTACTTGATTTGACGAGTGTAGAACCGCTACTACTCGCAGTGGCTACATAGTCATTGTTAGAGTTACGATAGCTAAAGAAATCGTCACGGCTACGGTATAAAGGTTTGGCACCTGAATAGTATTTGCCGCCTAACATGGCACGCTTATGTTTACGTTTCTTCTTTAGGGCATCGAGTCCTTCATCAACGGCTTCAGCGACTAAGCCTATCATGAAGCCTGCCATTAAAGGCTGCCAAATCCCGCCGTTTGATTCGCATCTATCGAAACCAAAATCACCTTCACATAATTGCTCGGTGGCGTAACGCGGTGCTTCATTCAAGTGTTGTTCAAGTGCTTGTTGATACTCAGCTTGACAAGTTTCTAACTCAATACCAAAAGAGTTACATTCCATCGTATCTTGGAATAACAAAGCAGACTCTTCATTATCACCACAGCCTGCAAGTGAGCCAGTAGCGCCCATGAATAAAGTCAGTTTAATGTGTTTGCTACGTTTCATCAGGCCTCCTAGTAAGTCATACAGGCGGCGTTTAAAACTCCCGTAGCCAATGAGGCTGCACCCAAAAATAAACCAGCACTCAAATGTTGTGCTTCAATTTTTTCAGACAGCTTCGGCATGTATAAGCGAACAGTAAAAAATGTAACTAGCTGCATAATGCCTGCAATCACACCCCAAACCGCGAAATCTGTAAGTGACACCGCATTCACCGCTGCACTGGCGATTGGTAAAATAAAGCCGATTAAAGTACCGCAGAAAGCAACGGCAGCAGCAGGGTTGTTTTCTTTCATTAAACGCCATTCACAGTGTGGCGTAATATAGGTATACACAAATAAAAAGCACAGTGTAATAATATAACCGATTACAAAATAACTAATAAAAGGCAAAAACCCTTGTAAAGATTCCAAAATCATTTTTTATCTCTTCTTATATCTGATAGTTAGTTTTTAATTTGTTTAAGCGTTTTTAAAAGCAAGTTGTTCGATTTCTCGATGCAGTACTGCATCGTCACCCACATTGAGTTCAATCAAGCGTTTCAGATGTGTCACACTTTCAAGGTCGATTTGATTACAGTGAAGGCCTAAATATTCACTTTCGACATGTCTTACTTCGACTTCCATTGAAATCAGTACATCACTGTCTGGTAAATGAAACTTTAGGTTAGCGGCTTCACCTTGTAGGGGGACATAGCCTACAGGCAAGGTGATCAATGCGCCTTTTAATGAAAGGTCGAGTACTTGGCAATTGTAATCACCACTGGCAGTCATTAAGGTCGCCGGGTTTGAAAACAAAATACGCGTAAAACGTCTACGTTCTTCCATCATCATTCTCTCAATATTCTAGATAATCTAAGCATAGATATTAATACACTTAGGCTACAGTGTAAAAAAGCCCTGCATAAACAGGGCTTGTAATAATGATTTGCAAAAGTTAGCTAATGCGTAGATTATTTAGCTAATTTTCTTATACTTGATACGCTTAGGTTCAGCAGCTTGTGCACCGTAAGTCTTTTTCAACCAAGCTTCGTACTCTGTATAGTTACCATCAAAGAAGTTCACTTGACCTTCGTCACGGTAATCAAGAATATGTGTAGCGATACGGTCTAAGAACCAACGGTCGTGCGAGATACACATTACACAGCCTGGGAATTCTAAAATCGCATTCTCAAGGGCACGAAGTGTTTCAACGTCTAAGTCATTGGTTGGCTCATCCAGTAGTAAAACGTTACCGCCAGCTTTTAAAAGCTTAGCTAGGTGAAGACGGTTGCGCTCACCACCAGATAGCTCTTTTACAAACTTTTGCTGGTCGTTACCTTTGAAGTTAAAGCGGCCAACATAGGCACGGCTTGGGATCTCAAAGTTGCCAATTTTCAGTACGTCTTGACCGTTAGAGATCTCTTGGAAAACAGTGTTACTGTCGTCCATGTTATCACGGAACTGATCAACCGCAGCGAGTTCTACAGTTTCACCAACATCAACAGTACCAGCATCTGCTTGCTCTTGGCCTGATATCATTTTGAATAACGTTGATTTACCTGCACCGTTAGCACCGATAATACCAACGATTGCACCTTTTGGTACGCTGAAGCTTAGATTGTCGATAAGTACACGGTCACCATAGCCTTTAGTGAGGCCATTTACTTCAATTACTTTATCACCTAAACGAGGACCCGGTGGGATGAATAGCTCATTTGTTTCGTTACGTTTTTGGTAATCGCTTTGCTGTAGTTCAGAGAACTGCGACATACGCGCTTTAGATTTAGCTTGGCGCCCCTTCGGGTTTGAACGCACCCATTCAAGCTCTTGAGCAATCGACTTTTGACGTGCTTTTTCAGCTTTTTCTTCTTGTTTAAGACGTGCATCTTTTTGTTCAAGCCAAGAAGAGTAGTTACCTTCCCACGGAATACCATGGCCACGGTCAAGTTCTAAGATCCAACCAGCAACGTTATCTAAGAAGTAACGGTCGTGGGTAATAGCCACAACAGTCCCTTCATAGTCGTGTAAGAAACGCTCTAACCATGCAACAGACTCAGCATCTAAGTGGTTGGTTGGTTCGTCTAGTAGAAGCATATCTGGCTTTTCTAGAAGCAAACGACAGATAGCAACACGGCGACGCTCACCACCCGATAAGTGCTCAATTTTTGCATCCCACTCAGGAAGACGAAGTGCATCAGCAGCACGCTCTAGTGCGTTATCTAGGTTGTGGCCATCATGTGCTTGGATAATAGCTTCTAGTTGACCTTGCTCTTTTGCTAGAGCGTCAAAATCAGCGCCATCCATTGCATATTCAGCATAAACTTCATCAAGGCGCGCAAGAGCGTTTTTAACTTCGCTTACAGCTTCTTCAACAGTTTCACGAACTGTTTTGTTTTCGTCTAATTGAGGTTCCTGAGGAAGATAGCCGATTTTAGTACCAGCAAGTGCATTCGCCTCACCTTCAAACTCTTTATCAACACCTGCCATGATGCGTAAAAGAGTCGATTTACCTGCGCCGTTTAGACCAAGTACACCAATTTTCGCACCAGGGAAGAAAGATAATGAAATATCTTTTAAAATCGTACGTTTAGGTGGCACCACTTTGCTAACGCGGTGCATTGAATAAATAAACTTATCTGGCAATGCCATAGATGAAACCTTTCATGTTCAAAATTAACTTGCATATTGTAGAGTTTACCTAGCGATTTCGTCAATCAAACAGCAGGTTATCTCTCTTTTAAACTCATGAAATTAACTCAAAACCAACAACGCTACACCAGAAAAAGCAATTAACCCACCCAATATCATATTCCTTGTCATGGGTTCTTTGCGCAGGGCACCAATGGTCATCACCATCAGTGGGGCGGTTGCGAAAATAGTTTGTGCGATAGCCGGATCGGTATGTTTGACTGAAATAAGCTGCAACCAAAGGCCAATAAAAGTGCCAAAAAACACCGCGACAAAAAGCCATTGCTTTTGACTTATGCCATTCAAGGTAATGGCTTGTTTGAGATTTTGTTCTTTTAGACATGCGACAACGCAAGCGACAGCCAGTGTGCCTGAAAATAAACGAATAAAAGCAGCCCACAAACTACCAATTTGTTCAGCGTTCATAGCACCTTTTGACATCACCATACCTGCCGCTTGGCAAGTTGCTGCAAGTAAGGCAAAACTAACGCCTTTGATGTAAATGCTGTGCTCAACTTGAGGTAATGGATTTTTAGGTTTAATTGCCAACAAAACGCCTAAAGTTGTGATAACAATACCAAGCCATGCAAGACCACTGAGCCATACGCCTAGCAATACAATATTTAGAACTCCTGCAATGGCTGGCGCGAGTGATTCAATGACAAGTGTACGTGCTGGGCCAATATTTCTAAGTGCAGCAAAATAAGCACTATCGCCAATAGCAATACCCAAAATGCCGCTGACAATAAGCCAAGCCCAAGAGCTGGCTAATTGCGGTAAAGGGCTGGCAGGCATAATTAGCAAAATTAATAACATCAGTGCACACGCAATTATGCCCTTACTGACGTTTAATTGCAGGG
This sequence comes from Pseudoalteromonas sp. MTN2-4, assembly GCF_042848605.1. Taxonomy (NCBI): domain Bacteria; kingdom Pseudomonadati; phylum Pseudomonadota; class Gammaproteobacteria; order Alteromonadales; family Pseudoalteromonadaceae; genus Pseudoalteromonas; species Pseudoalteromonas sp. MTN2-4. The sequence goes on along the minus strand of NZ_BTGK01000001.1, from coordinate 217,883 downwards.
GCGATAAATGATGGCTAAAGCGTTTGTATAAAATTGTAGATGACGCCCAGACTATGGCTGCGCTGATTGCGGCAAGTTCACCGATCCCCATTTTTTTTCTCTTTATATAATGATGTTTGACGCGTGAATTATCTAAGTAAATTTTTCAGTTGCAAACAAATGAGTTGAGATTTTAGACATCTAAACATCTAGAGGTTGAATTTTTCGACTTTACGTTCATAATGACACCCATAAATTAAGTTGGGGAGAATTGTATGCCGATCACCGTAAAAGATGAGCTACCTGCCATTGCTACACTCAGACATGAAAATGTCTTCGTGATGCCTAAATCACGTGCAAGAACGCAGGAGATCCGTCCGATGCGCTTGGCGATTCTTAATCTCATGCCCAACAAAGTTGAAACCGAAGTGCAGTTTATTCGTTTACTTGCGAATACGCCGCTTCAGGTTAACGTCGATTTATTACGTTTAGATACGCATCGTAGTTCAGAAAATTCTGAGCAACACTTAGATATGTTCTATCGCTATTTTTCTGATGTAAAAGATGAAAACTACGATGCCATGATCATCACAGGTGCGCCGCTGGCTCATCTGGAATATGACGATGTCATTTACTGGCAAGAACTCAAAGAGCTATTTGATTGGGCTGAAAACCATGTGACCTCAACATTATTTTCTTGTTGGGCAGCCCATGCGGGTTTGTATCATCATTACGGTTTAAAGCGTGAACTTCGAGATGATAAATTATGCGGCGTATTTAAGCACCGTTGTTTGTTTGAGCATGGTGCGCTAACTCGTGGTTTTGACGATGAGTTTTTAGTTCCGCATTCTCGCTATGGTCACATTGACCTGGCTAAAATACAAAATACGCCTGAACTTGCGGTGTTGGCTGGCTCAGAAAAAGTGGGTGCGTATTTAATTAAAAACCAGTCTGGCAGTCAGGTGTTTTTAACTGGTCACCCTGAATACGATGCTGATACTTTACAAAAAGAATATTTACGCGACCTAGCTAAAAGCCCTGATGCGCCTAAGCCAGAAGGGTATTTCCCGAATAACGATGCTGAGCAAAAGCCGAGTAAAACATGGCAAAGTCATGCCTTTTTGTTATTCTCAAATTGGCTGAATTATTACGTTTACCAAACAACCCCATACGATATTAACTTAGTTAGCCAAGATGTAAGGACTAACAACTATGCCGAATAAAAGTGCAGCCTTAAAAGAGGCTTTAAAACAACGTATTCTTATTTTAGATGGCGCCATGGGTACCATGATCCAAGAATATAAATTTGAAGAAGAAGATTATCGCGGCGAGCGCTTTAAAGATTGGCATGTGTTAGTGAAAGGCAATAACGATTTATTAAGCCTAACTCAACCTGATGTCATTGCAGATATTCATCGTAAATATCTAGCAGCTGGTGCTGATATCATTGAAACGAACACTTTTAACGCGACCACCATTTCGATGGAAGATTACGAAATGGGCAGTTTGAGTCGTGAAATTAATCTTGAGTCGGCTAAATTAGCACGTAAAATCTGTGATGAGTTCACTGAGAAAGAGCCGCACAAACCGCGCTATGTAGCAGGTGTATTAGGTCCAACCTCGAAAACGTGCTCAATCTCACCAGATGTGAACGACCCTGGTTATCGTAATATTACCTTCGATGCGCTGGTTGAGGCCTATATTGAGTCTACGCTTGCTTTGATTGAAGGTGGCGCAGATTTAATTTTGATTGAGACGATTTTCGATACGTTAAATGCGAAAGCTGCGTCATTTGCGGTAGAAGATGCGTTTGAACAAGCGGGTATAACGCTACCAGTGATGATCTCAGGTACTATTACCGATGCTTCTGGTCGCACACTGTCAGGGCAAACAACCGAGGCATTCTATAATTCAATTCGCCACATTAAACCCATTTCAATTGGCTTGAACTGTGCACTAGGTCCAGACTTATTACGTCCTTATGTTGAAGAGCTGTCGCGTGTGTGTGAAACCTTTACTTCAGTCCACCCTAACGCGGGTTTACCGAATGAATTTGGTGAGTACGACTTAGAAGCTGATGAAATGTCATTAGAAATCATCGACTGGGGCAAAGAAGGCTTCATTAATATTGTCGGTGGTTGTTGTGGTACAACACCTGAACATATTAAAGCATTTGCTAATGGCCTTGCACAAACTAAACCAAGATCTCTGCCTGAGCTAGATGTGCGTATGCGCTTGGCGGGCCTTGAAGCGTGTAACTTGAATTAGGAAGTATCAGATGACGCAACAAAATACCGCAATTTTTACCAACGTTGGTGAGCGTACCAATGTTACTGGTTCTGCAAAATTCAAACGCCTAATTTTAGAAGAAGATTACGAAACAGCCCTTGATGTTGCGCGTGAGCAAGTAGAGAACGGCGCACAAGTTATCGACATCAACATGGATGAAGCCATGTTAGACTCGAAAGCGGCGATGACCAAATTCTTAAATCTGATTGCTTCTGAACCAGACATTTCTCGCGTCCCTATCATGGTTGACTCGTCTAAATGGGAAGTCATTGAAGCGGGCCTAAAATGTATTCAAGGTAAGGCGATCGTTAACTCGATTTCACTGAAAGAAGGTGAAGAGCCGTTTATCCGTCAGGCTAAAATCATCAAGCGATTCGGCGCTGCAGCCGTTGTCATGGCATTTGATGAAACAGGTCAAGCCGAAACAGCCGACCGCAAATTCGAAATTTGTGAACGCTCTTATCGTATTTTGGTGGACCAACTAGGCTTCCCACCCGAAGACATCATCTTTGACCCGAATATCTTTGCGGTAGCAACTGGTATTGAAGAGCACGATAACTACGCGGTCGACTTTATCGAAGGCACACGTCGCATTAAGCAAAATCTGCCACACTGTAAAGTATCGGGTGGTGTATCTAACGTGTCATTCTCGTTCCGTGGTAATAATCCGGTTCGTGAAGCGATTCATTCAGTGTTCTTATACCACGCTATTCAAGCAGGCATGGACATGGGCATTGTAAACGCCGGTCAGCTTGCTGTTTATGATGATATTCCTCTTGAGCTGAGAAAAGCCGTAGAAGATGTTGTATTAAATACCGACCCTGGCGCAGGTGAGCGACTGGTTGAGTTGGCCCCTAAATATTCTGGTTTAGCGCAAGCTGAAAAAGTGGAAGATTTAGAGTGGCGTACATGGTCAGTAGAAAAGCGTTTAGAACACGCACTTGTAAAAGGTATTACCGAGTATATTGAAGAAGATACCGAAGAGTGTCGCGCTTCAATGGATAAACCAATTCAAGTGATTGAAGGTCCATTGATGGACGGCATGAACGTGGTGGGTGATTTATTCGGTGCTGGTAAAATGTTCTTACCTCAGGTTGTAAAGTCAGCCCGTGTAATGAAACGTGCCGTTGCTTACCTTGACCCGTATATTGAAGCGGAGAAAGAAGAGGGCGCCACCAATGGCAAAATCATCATGGCAACGGTTAAAGGCGACGTACACGACATTGGTAAAAACATTGTAGGCGTAGTACTGCAATGTAATAACTATGAAGTAGTTGATTTAGGTGTGATGGTACCTGCTGAGAAAATTTTGCAAACTGCCATTGATGAAAAAGCCGATGCCATTGGTCTATCGGGCCTTATTACGCCATCGCTTGATGAAATGGTTCATGTTGCGAAAGAAATGACGCGTCGTGGTTTTGATATACCATTATTAATTGGTGGTGCAACGACTTCTAAAGCTCACACTGCGGTTAAAATTGAGCCTCAGTACGACAAAGGCGTGGTTTATGTAAACAATGCCAGCCGTGCGGTAGGTGTGGTATCAAGCTTATTAAGCAAAACACAAAAGCCGGAATTTTTAACAAAAACCACTGCTGAGTACGAAAAGGTTCGTGAGCAACAAGCGCGTAAAAAGCCACGCAGTAAACCGGTTACTATCCAACGTGCCCGTGATAATGCCGCAAAGCTTGATTGGGATAGCTACATGCCACCTGTGCCGAAAAAGCTCGGTGTTACAGAGTTTAGAGATGTAAGCATCAAAACATTACGTGAATACATCGACTGGACACCTTACTTCATGACTTGGTCATTGGCAGGTAAGTTCCCTCGTATTCTCGATGACGAGATTGTCGGTGAAGAGGCGAAAAAACTTTATCACGATGCCAATGCCATGCTTGATGAGTTTGAAAAAACACAAGCACTTAAGCCACTTGGTGTGATTGGTTTATTCCCAGCGAACCGTGTAGGTGATGACATTGAAATCTACACAGACGAAACTCGCTCTGAAGTATTAGAGTTAAGTTGTCATTTACGTCAGCAAACGGAGAAAACCGACTTTCCAAATTACTGTTTAGCTGACTATGTCGCGCCGAAAGGCACACCTGACTACTTTGGTGCATTTGCTGTAACTGGCGGCCTAGAAGAAGACGATTTAGCTGAAGCATTCGACGCTCAGCAAGATGACTACAACAAGATCATGGTTAAAGCGGTTGCTGACCGTTTAGCTGAAGCGTTTGCTGAGTATCTTCATGAGCAAGTTCGTAAAGAGTACTGGGGTTATGCAGCTGATGAAAACCTCAGTAATGAAGAGCTTATTCGCGAAAATTATCAAGGTATTCGTCCTGCGCCAGGTTATCCAGCCTGTCCGGAGCACACAGAGAAGAAAAAGATCTGGTCGTTACTGCAAACTGAAGATCGTATCGGTATGCAGCTTACTAGCTCATATGCAATGTGGCCGGGTGCTGCCGTTTCAGGGTGGTATTTCTCTCACCCTGATTCTAAATATTATGCAGTAGCACAAATACAAAAGGATCAGGTTGAAGACTACGCCAAGCGAACCAACATGAGCCTTGAAGAGGCAGAGCGTTGGTTGTCACCAAACCTTGGCTATGAGCCTGAATAGGCGTTCAACTAAAATCAAATCACACTAAAAAGCACTTACTTAGTTAAGTGCTTTTTTATACATCACTTTTCACATTAGAGCTTTTACTTAGAGCCGGGATTACTTTTGTAAGAAAACTTCATATAATTAGTTAGAGATGAAATTAATTATTCATAAAGTTTTTATCTATTTCTTTATTTTTCATATTAAATCTGCAAGTTTGATTTGTACTTTTACTTATAGATAAAAGCTTTTCTTAGCGAAATAAAAGGTATTCGATGCTCGGACAACAAGCAAAATTTAATAAGGCGGTGTTTTACCCAGCCTCTTTGGTGATCCTCTTTTTAATGATTATCACTGTTTCAGCCCCAAATAAGGCAAAGTCACTATTTGCAGATATTCAAAACACTATCACAGTCAATGGCAGTTGGTTTTATGTGCTTACCGTCGCCATCATTTTGGGCTTTGTCTTATACTTAAGTTTATCGAGGTTTGGCTCTGTAAAACTAGGACCTGACCATGCAACCCCCGATTACTCATTAGGTACTTGGATCTCCATGCTCTTCGCAGCAGGTATGGGAATTGGCTTGATGTTCTTTGGCGTGGCAGAACCTATTATGCACTATTTGTCCCCGCCAACGGCGGAGCCGGGCTCTTTAGAAGCCATCAAAGAAGCAATGAAAATTACCTTCTTCCACTGGGGCTTTCATGCTTGGGCCATATACGCCATCGTTGCTTTGGTATTGGCTTACTTTAGCTATCGTCATAAATTACCTCTTACGCTTCGTTCTGCGCTTCATCCGATCATTGGCGATAAAATCTATGGCTGGCAAGGTCACCTAGTCGATATTTTTGCGGTTGTCAGTACAGTTTTTGGTGTGGCGACTTCTTTGGGGTTGGGTGCAAGTCAGGTAAATGCCGGACTTAATTATTTATTCGAATTTGAAGTCAGCCAAACCAATCAAGTCATTATCATGGTGGTCATCACCGCACTGGCGTCGGTGTCGGTGGCAACGGGGTTAGATAAAGGCATTAAAATACTCTCTGAAGCGAATATGCTATTGGCGATGGCTTTACTTGCATTTATCTTTATACTAGGCCCTAGCGTATTTTTACTACAAGCCTATGTGCAAAACGTTGGCGCCTATCTATCTGAAATTGTCTCGAACACATTTAATTTATTTGCTTACGAAAAGAAAAGTTGGATCGGTGGTTGGACTATTTTCTATTGGGGCTGGTGGTTAGCTTGGGCACCATTTGTTGGTTTATTCATTGCACGTATTTCAAAAGGCAGAACCATTCGTGAATTCGTATTAGGCGTGATGGTGGTGCCAACGGCATTTACACTGCTTTGGATGACTGTTTTCGGGAATAGTGCAATTTATATGGTGGTTGAGCAGGGGGCTCAACAAGTTGCAAATATGGTGAGCGAAAACTCTTCTGTGGCTTTATTTGTGTTCTTACAGCAATTTCCTTGGTCAACAATATTGACGTTATTATCTGTTGCTATGATTGTTATTTTCTTTGTCACATCATGCGATTCGGGTGCTATGGTAATCGATATGCTGTGTTCAAATGGTGAGAATAATACGCCAATTTGGCAACGTTTGTTTTGGGCGATTAGTGTTGGTGTGGTTGCGGCAACATTGAGTCTGGTAGGTGGTTTAGAAGCCTTACAAACCATGACGATTGCCAGCGCCTTACCATTCTCTCTAGTTCTACTGTTTTCATGCTTTGGTTTAGTAAAAGCCTTAGAAGTTGAAAGTGCGAAGCGTGAGAGCTTGCAGCATCATGCGGTGTTAAATATGAGTAGTGAAGAAACTACAGACTGGAAAGAAAAGCTGAATAACATAGTCTCAACCCCAGATAAAAAAGACATCAATCAGTTTTTGAATAAAGAAGTAAAGCGTGCATTCAAAGCGTTAAAAGCACAATTTGAATTAAATGATATTGCGGTAGAAATTAAAACTTCAGACAAGAGTATTTCTCTAGTCGTGAATCACGGTGAAGAGCATGACTTTATATACGGCGTGTATAAAAAAGAACACGTGCAACCAAGCTTTAGTCATGATCAAGAAGAAGGTTGTGAAAGTTATTATCGTGCAGAAGTGCACTTACTTGAAGGCGGGCAAGATTATGACATTATGGGCTGGTCAGAAACTACAGTGATTAATGATGTGATAAATCAATATCAAAAGCATATGCACTTTTTACATATCCTTCGTGATGAAGGGCCTGTTTTATAGAATCTGAGCATTTATCAGAATATAGCACTAATCAAATTAAAACCGCCAAATGGCGGTTTTTTGTATTAAAAATTTTACACTACCCATAACCTTTACGTTAACGTAAGCTCTTTATGCCGCTTGAGTAACTATTTTTAACTTAAGCAAATATTTACTGGTTTTAATTTGAATATAATTTGCGGCAAGTTCGCATTCGTTGAATTAAAATTGTCTATTAGAATAATTGTAGGGGATGATTGCCTCAATTTATAGAGAATTTAAAAATATAGTGATAGAGTCGACGAAGTTTCAGCGCTATGCCCGACTATTGGGTAATAATTTCGGAGAACTATAAAGTGGCTGTATTTAACCAAGTTGAATTTGATAACCATGAACAAGTGGTATTTTGCTCTGATAAAGAGTCTGGCTTAAAAGCAATTATTGCTGTTCATAGCACAAAATTAGGTCCTGCTGTGGGTGGCTGTCGCATGTGGGATTATGCAAAAGACGAAGATGCTGTTTATGACGTACTGCGTCTATCTAAGGGCATGACTTATAAAAATGCGGTTGCTCGTTTACCATTTGGTGGTGGCAAGTCTGTGATCATTGGCGATGCGAAAACAATTAAATCAGAAGCTTTATTCAGAGCATTTGGTAAGCAACTTGAGCGTTTAGGCGGTACTTATTACTCAGCAGAAGATGTTAACATCACAACTGGTGATGTAATGACAATGCACAAAGAAACAAATTATGTCATGGGCTTAGAAGGTAAAAGTGGTAACCCTTCTCCATTTACTGCGCTTGGTACTTTCCTAGGTATTAAAGCTGCATTTAAACACAAGCACGGCCATGAAGATTTAAATGGCGTTAAAGTATCTGTTCAAGGTCTAGGGGCAGTAGCTTACACATTATGTAAATACTTACATGAAGCCGGCGCACAATTATTCGTTACGGATATTAATCAAGAATCTGTTGAAAGAGTTGTAAACGACTTTGGCGCTACAGCCGTGAATATCGACGAGATTTACGACCTAGACGTTGATGTATATGCGCCGTGTGCACTTGGTGCAACTGTTAATGATGAAACAATTCCTCGTTTGAAAGCACAAATCATTGCTGGTTGTGCAAATAATCAGTTAGCTGAGTCTCGCCATGGTGAAATTTTACGAGAAAAAGGCGTCTTATACGCTCCAGATTATGTGATTAATGCCGGTGGTATTATTAACGTTTATTATGAAACTAAGCCGGCTGGTTACAATGAAGCAGATGCCACTAAGCATGTGGAAGGCATTTATGACACACTAGCTGAAATCTTCAAGCGTTCAGAAGAAGAGCAAAAGTCGACTCATATTATTGCTGACGAACTAGCACAAGAAATTATTGCAAACGGTCTATAATTCCTTTGCTTTAAATAATGTAATTGGTCTAATAGAGGGATGTAATCAAACATCCCTTTTTTATGAAAATAATTGACCTCGACACTTGGCCTAGAGCCGAGCACTTCAAATTCTTCTTACCTTTCTCACAACCCTACTTCAATGTTGTTATCGACCTTGAAATGAAAGCGCTGTTCAACTTTGCAAAATCTCAGCAACTGAGTTTCACAGCTTGCTATTTATATTGTTTGCAAGAAGCAGTGGCGCGTTATGCACCAATCAGGTATAGAATAGTGGATGATGAACCAGTAGAAGTAACAGATATTACCTTGAGTACTGTATTTCTGCGCTCAGATGAGAGTTTTAGATTTGTACCGCTAGAAAGACAAAATTCTTTATTAGAATATTGCGAACATTACACCCAGCAAAAACAGACCTTTTTAGATAAACCATTGTTAAACCCTTCATTTATTGAAGGAGCCAATAAAATAACACAAATGTATATTTCAATCTTGCCATGGTTTAAATTCTCAGGTTTTAAACACGCAGAGCATACGCCTATTGCTTCAGGCATTCCGAAAGTTGTATTTGGACAATATCAAAAAGAGCAAGGAATAATCCCCGTTTCAATAGAAGTACATCATGCCTTAATGGATGGATTGCATATATCGCAGTTCATCGATGTTTTTAATCAAGTCGTCGCAGAAATTTGTGCATAAAACTAAGCTGTTTAAGTGAATTTTTACTATCACAAGTAAAAAAAATACAAAAAAACAAAACTTAATAAAAATCTATTAAAAGCAAGGGTTTAAAATTAAACCTTGGTGTTTTAAAACTTCAGTTACAGGATGTTTTTACCCTGTAACAAAATGTAAAAACAATGTGTGCTTTGCCCGTTTTTCAAAGGCAAAATGCTTCAGTGAATGATTTGTGATGTTAATATTATGTTTTATATAAAAAATATTAATCCATTTTCAAAAAATTAGTTTTGCCTATGAAGTTGACACATGGCCTTGCATTTAGCATTATTGGAAAGTTGATATCTGTAGAAAGATATCAGGGTAGCTCTACTATAAAAGAGCAAAAAATTATAAAAGTAACATTACTTAATTGGTTGGGAACTATGTCTGTTAAAATCAGAAAGAGTCTTGTAGCTACAGCACTTCTAGGTGCAACAGCTTTCGCAAGCAGCAACGTGATTGCAGATCCTTTGAATGACATACAAAAAGTAGGTCAGCAAACTCAAACGGCTGCAAAAAAATCACAAGAAAAAATTGATAACATTTATGGTCAAACTCAAGAGATGATCGGCGAGTACCGCAGTGTTGTTGATGAAACAGAATTATTAAAAGTTTATAACGACCACGTAGCACGTTTGGTAGCTGACCAAAATGCTAGCATCGAGTCACTTAATCGTCAGATTGGTACGATTGAGAAAACAAAACAGGACGTTGTGCCTCTGATGTATCGCATGATCGATACGCTTGAGCAATTCATCAAAGCGGACGTTCCGTTTGACACTGAAAGTCGTTTAGGTCGTGTTGAAAAATTACGTGATCTTCTTTCTAACTCTAAAGTAACAACTTCAGAGAAGTTCCGTCAGGTTCTTGAAGCTTACACAATTGAGACTGATTACAGCTCAACTATGGTATCTTCTCAAGGTTCACTAGAAATCAACGGTAAAAACATCAACGTTGACTTCGCACGTATTGGTCGTGTTGCGTATGTTGCTCAGTCTTTTGACATGAAACATGCTTGGGTTTGGAACAACAATTCTAAACAGTGGGATGAGCTGAGCGAAGATTACTTAAAGCCAGTTAAAACTTTCATCCGTATCGCACGTAACCAGGCTGCGCCTGAATTACTAGCACTTCCAATCTTTGGCGCGGAGTAATAAATAATGAAGAAATTATTTAAAGGTTTTGCAGTAGCGGCTGCTCTATCTGTTTCAGCTGGTGCAGCTCTAAACGCGCACGCGAACACTGAAACTCTAGACAAAATCCTTCAAGAAGTTAAACAAAACCGTATTTCTGAAGGTAAAATCAACAAGCAACGTGAGCAAGAGTTCCTTTCTGCTCGTGCTGACAAGCAAGCACTTCTAAATAAAGCTAAGCGTGATTTAGCAAACGAGAAGGCTCGTGGTGAGCGTTTAAACAACCAGTTTAAACAAAACGAAATCACACTTGCTGAAAAAGAAGTTGAGCTTCAAAACGCGACTGGTACTTTAGGTGAGATGTTCGGTGTTGTTCGTCGTTCAGCTTCTGAAGCGATTGGTTCAATCGAAGCATCACTTGTAAGTGCTCAAAAGCCAGGTCGTGCAGAAGTTTTACGTTCACTTGCTGCAGCTAAAGAACTACCGACTACTCGCGAACTAGAAGAGCTTTGGATTGCTTTCCAAACTGAAATGACAGAATCTGCAAAAGTATCTACTTTCGAAGCACAAGTTGCTGAGCTAAGTGGTGAAATCAATACTAAGCAGGTTACTCGTGTTGGTAACTTCAACCTAATCACAAAAGACGGCTACGTAGTATACGATGCAGCTAACAAAGCTATCGTTCCACTAGGTAAGCAGCCAGATGGTCACATCTTCAACACTGTTGCTGACCTTCTAAATACACAAGCTGGTTCATACACTAAATTCTATGTTGACCCTGCGCGTGGCGGTATCTTACGTCTAAACACTCAGCGTGCAACTGTTGAAGAACGTTGGCACCAGGGTGACACAGTTGGTTACATCATCACTGCATTACTTGCAATTGGTGCGTTACTAGCGTTAGTTCGTTTCCTAGACCTACTTATGGTTAGTGCTAAAATCAAAGCACAGGTTAAGAACATCAACACGCCTAACGAAAACAACCCACTTGGTCGTATTCTTAAAGTTTACCATGACAACAAAAACCAAGACGTTGAAAACCTTGAGCTTAAGTTAGACGAAGCAATTCTACGTGAAACGCCTCGCATCGAAGCTGGTATCAACATCATCAAGATCTTAGCTGCTATCGCACCGCTACTAGGTCTACTTGGTACAGTTGTTGGTATGATCTTAACGTTCGAATCAATCACACTATTCGGTACTGGTGATCCGAAGATCATGGCAGGTAACATCTCTCTAGCGCTTGTAACAACAGCTCTAGGTCTGATTGCTGCACTACCACTAATCCTATTACACGCAATCGTTTCAGGTCGTAGTAAAGCAGTTCTACATATCCTAGACGAGCAGAGTGCAGGTATTGTTGCTGCACATGCGGAGAAGGAGAAAGCCTAATGCTAGTCCTGATGGAGATTTGGGAATCTATCAGGGATTTTGTTGGCACAGGCGGCCAGGTATTATACGTGGTCGCGATAGCACTCTTTCTAATGTGGGTATTAATGATTGAGCGCTATTGGTTCCTACTCGCCGAGTATCCGAAAATGAAAGCGGATATCGTAGCGAAGTGGGACGCCCGCCAGGACACTACGTCTTGGTACGCACACAGAATCCGCGATGCATGGATTTCTGAAGCGTCTGAAAAATTAGAAGCGCGCATGTTGATTATCAAAACATTGGTAGCCATGTGTCCATTAATCGGCCTACTAGGTACTGTAACGGGTATGATCAGCGTTTTCGAAACGATGGCTACTCAAGGTACTGGTAACGCTCGTCTAATGGCATCGGGTATTTCAATGGCAACGATACCAACAATGGCAGGAATGGTTGCGGCACTATCTGGTGTATTCTTCAGCACTCGCCTAGAAGCTAGAGCGAAAATGGCTAAAGAAAAGCTAGTAGATAGTTTGCCTCATCACTAAAGAGAGATATTAATATGGCACGTAAACAACGTTTTCGTGAGGAAGAAGAAGCAGCAGTAGACATGACACCGATGCTAGACATCGTATTCATCATGCTTATCTTCTTCATCGTAACAACTTCTTTCGTGAAAGAAGCTGGTATTGAAGTACAAAAGCCAAAGGCTGCACAAGCTCAAACTAAAAAGAATGCTAACGTCTTTATCGCTATTAAAGAAAATGGTGAGATCTGGATGGATAAGCGTGCTGTTGACGTTGAGCGTGTAAGTGCAAACCTTGAAAGCATCCTAGCTGAGCAACCAACAGAAACTATCATTATTCAAGCTGACAAAGGCGCGAAGCATGGTGTGGTTGTTAAAGTTATGGACCAAATCAAGGCGACTGACGATCAACTAAAAATCTCAATCGCTGGAGCTAAGTAATGATTCGTTTTCTGTTTTCACTTGTAACAGGTGGGGCAGTTACTTTCGGCTTATTTTATTTTATGGCATTTCTGATCTCTGGCGGAGCAGATAGAGCTGAAAATAAAAAAGAAGAAATTGTAGTCGAAATTTTGACGAATCCACCTGAATCTGAGGTTCAAGAGCGCAGACGTGTTCCGCCTCCACCTCCGCCGCCGCCGCAGCAGCCGCCTAAACCGCAGCCGCCGCAGCCTGACAATGCTAACCCAAACCCGGGTGCTATTGGCTTTAACATGCCGAGCATCGACATTGGTGGCACTGCAGGTGGCCTAAGTGGGCCTGGTGAATTTGGTCGTGATGGTGATGCAACACCTATCGTACGTATTGAGCCGAAATACCCGACTCAAGCGGCACGTGATGGTAAAGAAGGTTGGGTACAACTTTCATTCACTATTAACGAGCTTGGTGGTGTTGAAGATGTAAAAGTTATTGATGCTGAACCGAAGCGTATTTTCAACCGTGAGGCAGTCAGAGCCTTGCGTAAGTGGAAATACCGTCCGAAAATCATCGATGGCAAACCACAAAAGCAACCTGGTCTTACTGTACAGTTAGACTTCAAACTTAACCAAGATTAATAAGGAGCGAGGAAATGAAGCAATTACATAAAGCAACAGCTCTTGCGCTACTTATGACGCTTACAGGTGTATGCAGCAACGCAGTTGCTGCCCCTGACCCAGCTAAGATCGAAGCTCGTAAAAAAGCTAAGACTAAGATCATGGGTGAGCGTACTGGTAAGAAAGTTGTTAAAGCATTTGAGCTTTACAACAACGACCAACTTGACGAAGCAATTGCTTTGATGGAAGAGTTAGATCCGTCTAATGATTTCGATAAAGCAACTGTAGATAGATACTTAGGTAACTTCTATGCTCAAAAAGAAGATTACGTTAAAGCACTAGATTTCGTTAAGCGTGCTGTAGAGAAAGATGTTTTAAACTTCAAAGACCAGGCTGATACCCTAAAATTTGTTGCAGACCTTTACTTTGGCCAGCAAAAGTATGTTGAAGGTGTTAAAGCCTACAACGACTGGATGGACTTTACTGGTGAGGAAGATGACAAGGTATATGCGAAAATTGCACAGGCTTACTTTGAGTTAAAGCAATTTAGCAAAGTTATCGAACCAGCAGACAAAGCAATTAAATTGGCAAAAGAGCCAAATAAAAATTACTTCATGCTGAAGGTCGGTTCATACTTTGAACTTAAGCAGTTTAATAAAGTTGTAGAAGTTGGTGAGACTCTAGTTAAGTTGTTCCCTGAGGACAAACAAAACTGGACTCGTCTAGGTTCTTTCTATATGTCTACCGAGCAGTTCACTGAAGGTCAGACAATTATGGAAGTAGCTTATAGAAAAGGCTATTTCGAGAAAGAAAACCACTACAAAATTTTAAGCAGCTATTACTCGTTAAACGATATTCCTTACAAAGCAGCCATAGTTATGGAAAAAGCTTTAAAGGAAGACAAAGTTAAGCGTACTAAGCAAAACGTTACAGCTGTTGCAAGTTACTTCCACCAGTCGAAGCATCTTGTAACTGCCGCTAAATACTATGAAGAAGCCGCTAAGTTTGATGACGATGCAGATCTTTTTAGAAAAGCAGGTAACTTATTACTTACTGAGCAAAAGTACAGTGCGGCTGTTGAGCGTTTAAATAAAGCGCTTGAACTAGGTACTGACAAAAAGGGTTCGACTTACTCTGACTTAGCTGAAGCTTACTTATACCAAGAAAAGTATAAGCAAGCCTACAGAGCGATTGTCAAAGCACAAGAAGACCCACGTACTCGTAAGTTTGCTAGAGGTTGGGCAACGTTCATTAAGGACAAAGCACAACGTAAAGGCATAAGCTTATAAATAAAAAGCCCCGAAAGGGGCTTTTTTTATAGTTGGAAGTGAAGGTGAATAATAAATTTCTTTTAATAATACTCCCCATTCTGCTTGTGTTTTCCGCGTGTACTGAACAGCAGAAACTTAGTTCTTTTGAAGAAGTGCAGTCACAGCTAAAAAATATCAATGCTGTTTTACTAACCGAGAGCAAAGGTGAACTGTCAGAAGTATTACCTTTCAGTGAGGCTTATTTAAAGCAACGGCATATAGCTTTAAAATCTGCTGATCTTCAGTCATTCACTGAGTATCAAGTTAATGAACTGAAATATTTGATAATTCAAGAACGTTACCCTGAACGATATTTACCCTGGCCTGCAGCGATTAATGTTGCAAAGAATCTTAGTGAAGCACAAAAACACGCTTGGCAGAATCTAGTACTGACTAGGTTAGAAGATGCGAAACAAAGCAAAATACTTTATAACAGGTATGAACTGAAAAAGTTAAAGACGTATTCTGAATCTGAATCATTAACGGATCTAACTGACTATTTTAATACATACAGGCCGAGAAGCCGTTTAGGTATTTACCAATTACCTAACGGTAAAGAGTGGTATCAAAGTAAAGTGAATCACTATTTAGGTAGCGTAAAAGATCCTCAGGTCGTACTAGCTAGTATTCAAGAATTAACGAATGAGTATTCCAATCAAAATAACGAACTAGAGGTACTTAGCTTAGTTGAGATTGCAAAGAAACATTGCCCAATTGTGGGTGGTTTCAATTGGCACCATGCGTTTGTTAACTTACATGAGACATTTGAGCAGTGTGAAAAACAGAGATTGCTAGCCTATAAAACGTTAATGCTAGTATTGGCAGAAATAGATTTAGGTATTCATTTTCAAGCTTGGTCAGAGCATCAGGCTATGGTGGTATTAAATCAAAAGTTATTACTCGAAAAAGAGCAGGGCAGAAAACTTTTAGAATATATCGTCATGAAACCCGCAGCAGTTTTATCTTTAGCTAGAGTTTATTTTTAAAGCGAAGTTGATGATAAAAAGGCCTTTATTACCAAGGCCTTTTTATTAGTTATGCGCTTTTCTTCGCTTTTTCTCTTCGCAAACCGGGCAACGTTGTTTTGCAGGATCTTTTAAGAGTTCAAAAAGATCAAGTTTTGTTTCACAATCACAACAATAACCAAATTGGCCAATATCTATTTGGCATAAAGCAGCTTCTAGCTCCATCAGCCGCTGAAAGCGGGGAAACTGATTTGGGTTAATTTTAGTGACAGCTAAGTCAATCCACTCTCCTGGTGTTGAGTTTTCAAACATTGAAGCCAATTCGCCAGTAAACTCATGTTGTGCGTCTTTAAGCTCATTTAAAAACTCACATCGAACAGAGTCTAATTCAATTTTTAGCTTGCTTTGAAAGTCTTTAGTTTTATTTGCATTCATGATCGCTCTCCTATGAGCAATCATTATGGTACTTCTAGGCGAAGTCGTTATGATTTGAATCAATGCTAGGACATTTTGCATATTTCTCTAGCACAGAGACAACCTCGTCTTTGTTTTTAAGCTTTCTAATTTCGTCAAAAAGATCATTGGCTTGTGGATATTGCAACTTAAGATAGCCAAGCCATTGCTTCGTTCTTGAAGAAAAATATTTTTCACTTAAAGAAGGGTCTTGGTGCATGGATGAATGCAAAATATGGTAAATTACATTTTCCCAAGATAAAGGTGTGTAATCCTCATTCTTTCTGTAAGCTTTAATTTTTGCTGCTAGATCTGGTGTAGCTAATGCACCGCGGCCAAGCATTAGGTCTGAGCAACCACTGCGCTCTTGACAGCGATAAGCATCTTCGACTTGCCAAATCTCACCGTTTGCGACGATGGGTATTGTCACTCGATCTAGAAGAGGTTTTATTTTCTCCCAGTATGCTGGCGGTTTATAGCCATCTCGCTTGGTTCTCGCATGAATTGCCAAGCTTGAAGCCCCCGCACTTTGAACAGCATCGACAATTTCGGCAGTATTACTATCATCATCAAAGCCCAAACGTATCTTGGCACTGACTTCATGCTCGGATGGTACTGCTTCTCTTACCGCTTTTATAATTTGATACATCAGCTCTGGTTCTTTTAACAGAACTGCTCCACCTTTACTTTTATTAACCGTTTTAGCCGGGCAGCCAAAGTTAAGGTCGATACCATGTGAGCCAAGCATGACGGCTTTACGTGCATTTGCAGCAAGCGCATGAGGAACTTGACCAAGAAGCTGAATGCGTACGGGAGTACCTGATTCGGTATAGCCATTATTTAATAGTTCTGGGCAAGTTTTGATAAACACTCTGCGTGGAAAAGTGAGATCGACAACGCGAATAAACTCAGTTACACATAAATCAAAGCCACCAAGGTTCGTTAAAAGTTGGCGCATTTTAAAATCTACAACGCCTTCCATTGGTGCCAAAATCAATTTCATAACTTGCTCTATACTACTTAAAGGGCGCTCATTTTAAACGAGAGGAAGAGTGTTGCTAAGTTAAAATTGAATTTTTTTAGAATTAATGAAATATTCTTTTTTGTAGTAGGGTCTACTAAGTGAATTGAACGAAATATCCCAAAGGGTCGAGTATGAAAAATTTAAAAACTAAATCAATCGCTGCTACGTTAGGTGCTGTAGTTGTTGGTACTGCAAGTTTAACAGCTTCCGCAGAAGTGAACGCTAACCCATTTGCATTTACTACTATGTCTTCAGGTTACCAATTAGATGCTGCAGAAGGTAAGTGCGGCGAAGGTAAATGTGGCGGAAAAGCTCAAAAAGAAGGCAAGTGCGGCGAAGGTAAATGTGGCGGCAAAGCTAAGAAAGAAGGCAAGTGCGGCGAAGGTAAATGTGGTGGCAAAGCTAAGAAAGAAGGTAAGTGCGGCGGCAAAGCTAAAAAAGAAGGCAAGTGCGGCGAAGGTAAATGTGGCGGCAAAGCTAAGAAAGAAGGCAAGTGCGGCGAAGGTAAATGTGGTGGCAAGGCTAAGAAAGAAGGCAAGTGCGGCGAAGGTAAATGTGGTGGCGCTCACTAATACTTAGTTTTCTTCTTTGAGGCAGGTTATCTGCCTCAAACTTCTTAGCAAAATTTCCTCTTATTTTAATAACCTGAGCTTTGGGTAAGAGATTTACTAACGTATTGATATTATAATGATAAACGCTTTTCAAGTCTGCAGACGGAAAGTTTTAGCGATAACACCGCTCACGCGTCCTGCTATCGTCAAGGTACCTACATTTATGTAGGCAAGGCGAATTTATGCGTCAATACGGGTCTATTGCAAAAAAATCCGACGCAGTTAACGCTGAAAGTAGCCGCTGGAGATAGATTTATTATCCAGATCTCAGGTTAAATACAAGCCATGAATTCTAAGGTATTAATATGGTAGCTAGTGACATAGGCATGGTCGGTCTAGGCCTCAGACGTGAAATGTTGGATGACTTTATTGAGTCACCACCGGGTCAAGTTGATTTTCTAGAGGTTGCGCCCGAAAATTGGCTGAAAATAGGCGGGAAATTTGGTAAGCAGTTTAAGCAACTTACCGATAAGCACACTTTTATTTGTCATGGCTTATCGCTCTCATTAGGTTCACCTGAGCCACTTGATATTGAATTTGTGAAGTCTCTTAAAAGTTTCTTTAAAACTCACAATATAAAACTTTACAGTGAGCACTTGAGCTACTGCTCGGGTACAGGCCATATGTATGATCTGATGCCGATTCCATTTACAGAAGACGCAATTAAACACGTTGCAGATCGAATAAAGCATGTACAAGACATTTTAGAGCAGCGGATCGCTGTTGAAAATGTTTCTTATTATGCCGCACCCGGTCAAGAAATGTCAGAGCAAGAATTTACGCTAGAAGTTTTAAAGCAAGCTGACTGTGACTTACTACTCGATGTAAATAATATTTATGTAAATAGTGTCAATCACGGTTACGATGCAATTGAGTTTTTACAAGCCATGCCAAGTGAACGTGTTGTGTATGGCCATGTTGCAGGACATTATGAAGAAAGTACTTCTTTGCTAGTTGATACACATGGTGCGGATGTATGTGATCCTGTGTGGAACTTACTCGCAAAAGCCTATGATTATCATGGTTTGTTTCCTACTTTGCTCGAACGCGACTTTAACATTCCGAGCATGACAGATGTGTTGAGTGAAGTAGATATAATTAAAAGACTTCAGTCAGAATTCTTAGCTAAAAGTAAAGGGGTTGCCTAGTGTCATTCATCGATGTTCAAAATGAATTTATGGCTCATATTCGTGACCCAGACAATGTTGAAAAGCCTCATGATGTAACTGAAGAAAGAATGACAGTTTATAGAGAGTTGTTTTTTAACAATGTCGAAGGGTTTGTCAGCTCCGCCTTTCCGGTTCTTAAAAGCTTATATTGTGAATCACATTGGCAGACACTTGTTCGCACATTTTTCATTAGCCATGATTGCTCATCTCCGTATTTTTTGGACATTAGTGCTGAGTTTTTAGCTTTTCTGCAGCATGAATATGTTATGCAAGAAAATGACCCCATATTTATGTTAGAGCTTGCACATTATGAGTGGGTTGAGTTGGATGTGTCAGTTTGTTTTGAAGATGAAATGCAAAAACAGCTTATAAACTCAGATAATCAGCCTTTATATCTGTCAAATACCGCGCGTAACCTGTCTTATCAATACCCAGTTCATCAAATTAGTGAAGACTTTCAACCAACTGAGCCCAGTGAACAACCCCATTATTTTGTCGTGTATCGTGACGAAGAGGATGATGTAGGCTTCATCGCTTCAAACCCTATGACCGCGATTTTGTTAGAGCAACTAGATAATAATCCAGGTATTAACTTGTTAGAGCTTGTGTCAAAAGTGTTAGAAATTATTCCACAATTTAGTGAGGAGCAGCTAATAGGTGGTGCAACACAAACACTAAACGCCTTGGCAGAGTTGGGCATTGTAGTCACCAAATAACCTTTTTGTGGAACCAGCTTAGCGAATTTTTGCACTTCTCACTTTAACGCATAGCTCTGATCGTCTATTATGAGCGCCGTTTTTTCGTGCTTAAAAATTTATAGGTGTACTATGTCAAAGGGTGATTTTAAAGATCCGTTTAATGCTAAATACTTCATTGCTTTCTTAGCTGTTTTTGTAGGTATTGGCTGTCTAAATGCAATTCTTGGTTTAGCAACGGCTTTTACAGCTTAATCATCAAAGAAAATAAAGACATTTTGTCTTAACTAAAGGCTACGTTATGTAGCCTTTTGCTGTTTTATTGCGCAAACAAGCTAAAAACATGGCTTTGTGATTTCTCAAAGTTTCAACTTTTCTCATTCTTGTTATAATCACTTTCTTTACAAAATAGAAAGCTTCATTATGACACAAGCTAATCTCACGCTGATCAAAGAGAGTATCGCTACGGTACCTAACTACCCTAAAGAAGGTATTATGTTCCGTGACGTAACCACTTTACTTGCTGATCCTAAAGCGTTTAAAGAAACAATTGATGCATTCATTGCAGCATACAAAGATCAAGGCTTCACTAAAATTATTGGTACAGAGTCGCGCGGTTTCATTTTTGGCGCCCCTTTATCTTATGCGCTAGGTATTCCTTTTATTCCAGTGCGCAAGCCAGGTAAATTACCTCGTGAAGTGATAAGCCAGTCTTACCAGTTAGAGTATGGCGAAGACGTGCTTGAGTTACACACTGATGCAATTGTTGAAGGTGACAAAGTCTTGTTAGTTGACGACTTACTTGCAACAGGTGGCACGATTGAAGCAACAGCTAAGCTTGTGCAAAAGCTTGGCGGTAATGCAACAGACGCAGCTTTTGTTGTATCGCTACCGGAACTAGGCGGTGAGCAACGTGTTGCAGACTTAGGTATTAATATTCTTAAGTTAGTTGAGTTCGAAGGCGAATAATATGAGTTATCAAGTCCTAGCACGGAAGTGGCGTCCGCAAACCTTTCATCAACTTGTCGGCCAAGAGCATGTCAAACAGGCGCTTGTAAATGCCCTCAATGAGCAAAGGTTGCACCACGCTTATCTTTTCACTGGGACTCGGGGCGTTGGTAAAACCACCATCGCCCGTATATTCGCGAAAAGTCTGAACTGCGATGAAGGGATCACTTCAAACCCTTGTGGAAAGTGCCAAAGCTGTTTAGATATAGAAGCGGGTAAATTTATTGACTTAATAGAAATCGATGCTGCTTCCAGAACGAAAGTTGAAGATACGCGAGAGATCCTCGACAACGTTCAATATGCGCCGACTCGCGGTCGTTATAAAGTGTACCTCATCGATGAAGTGCACATGCTGTCAAAGCACAGTTTTAATGCGCTTTTAAAAACACTCGAAGAGCCGCCAGAGCATGTAAAATTCTTATTGGCGACGACAGATCCGCAAAAACTACCGATTACTATTTTGTCACGTTGCTTACAGTTTAATTTGAATGCGATGTCGCAATCGCAAATCGTATCGCAACTGACTCATATTTTGCCGCAAGAGCAAATTCAGTTTGAAGAGCCAGCCTTAAAAGCATTGGCGAAAGCCGCTGATGGTAGTATGCGTGATGCGTTGAGTTTGACTGATCAAGCCATAGCACAAACTAATGCTGAACTTACTTTAGCTGCTGTTCAAGATATGCTCGGTCTGATGGATGTTAGTCATGCCGTGAGTATTTTGGCTTCAGTACTTTGCCAAGATGCACCGGCAGTGTTGGATGAAGTTACACAAATTGCAGTTAAAAATGGTAATTATCTTGCCGTATTAGACGATTTAATTGCACTTTTACACGCCATTCAGCTCACGCAATTGGTGCCACAGGCAGCAAAAATTTCGGTATTTTCAGAATCCGATATTGCAACGCTCAGTGAGCAAATTAACCCCCAGCAAGTACAGCTTTTTTATCAACTGCTGCTAAATGGTAAAAAAGATCTTCAGTGGGCGCCAGAGCAAAAACTTGGCTTTGAGATGGTGTTGCTGCGTTTAATTGCGTTTGAGCATGCAGATAGTCAACCTTCTGCCGCGTCTAGCGCCCAAACTGGCTCTGCATCAAACAACTCGGTTCAAGCTCAGCCTTCACCTACAGCGTCACCAAGACAAGGTTTGCAAGACATTCGCGCTCGCTTAAAGCAAAATAATGCGTCAGCAGGTGGGAATACCACTCAGCACACTCATGCTGCACCTGAGATACCTGAACAATCAGCAACGCCTCAGGTTGAAGCAGAAGCTGTTCAAGTTCAACCTAAGCAGGCCGAACCTATTCAGGCCGAACCTATTCAGGCCGAAACTAGCCAGCAGTCGGTAGGAGAACATAATGTTACTCATCAGCATTCAGAATTAACTCAATCGGTTGCACAAAGTTCACAAGAGCATTCTATTGAGCAACCACACAATCAACTGAATGTTGAAAGCAATGCGTTTAATCAGCAAGCTCACCAAAATCCGCAAGTACCAGCGCATCAAGAATATGCGCCAGAGCCTCAAGAGCAAGAATTAGCCGCGCAATATGAGCAAGTGATGCATGATGCTCAAGAGCAAGGCTATACGCCAGCTTATGAACCCCAGGCTACACAAGAAGTGCAGCAAAACGCTAGCTCTCAAAATTCAGAGTCGGCTTCTGCACGCTTACAAGCTCAACAAGGGCAAGCACAATCTGCCATAGCTCGTATTTTACAGAATCGAAATATTTCAGGGGCAGGGCAGTTATTATCTGCTCGAGGAGATGAGCCAAAAAAGTCTGAGGCGCAAAACGCGCCCGACTCAAATGTGGCGCAAGTAACACCGAAGAAAAAACCAGTTCCATTTAGCGAAAGACACAAAGCGGACGAAAGCAAACTTGCGCCTGAGTTGTTAGAGCAAATTGCACCGCAAACCTCGCAGGCGCAAGAAGCGCCTAAAGAAGAAGCAGTGCCAGTACCTGAAGGGTTTGCGAGCCCAATCAGTGAAATTCGTTTTGCCCATCAGCAAGATGACTGGGCGAAGTTGATTGAGAAAATGGCACTAGGTGGTCGTATGCGCCAATTTGCACTGCATTCGATTTATCACTACGAGAATAATCAAGCCAACATTCAAGTTGATATCAGTCAGCGTCATTTAGACAGTGCTGTTTTAAGACAAAAGCTTCAAGCAGCGTTGAACGATATGTACGGCTCTGAGGTTGAACTTATCGTTGAATTTGCAGAATGGGTGATAGACTCACCGTATCTAATTCAACAAAAAATAGATGCACATAGGCATCAGCAAGCGATAGAAACGATTAATCAAGATCCTATTGTATTACAACTTATCGAGCAATTTAGTGCCGAGGTCGATGAAAATACCATACAGGCATTGTAATCGAGTACAATAGACCTTATCTTTTAGCCAAATAAAATATATGTAAGAGAGCGTATTATGTTTAAAGGTGGAATGGGCAATATCATGAAGCAAGCTCAGCAGATGCAAGAGCGCATGGAAAAAGCCCAAGAAGAGATCAAAAGCCTAGAAGTAACAGGCGAAGCAGGTGCAGGCCTAGTTAAAGTAACTATGCTAGGTAGCCACAATGTTAAGCGCGTTGAAATTGACGAAAGCTTAATGGAAGACGACAAAGACATGATTGAAGACCTTCTAGCTGCAGCTGTAAACGATGCAGTGCGTCGTGTAGGTGAAGAGTCAGCTAAGCGTATGTCTGATGTTACTGGCGGTATGCAGATGCCTCCAGGCTTCAAAATGCCGTTCTAATTTAGAATCCCATAAAAATAGCGCCTTCAGGCGCTATTTTTTTGTTTTAAGTTTGATGGGCAAAATAAAATTAAACGTTAGCTTTTATTATTTTCAAACATTATTGCAGACAAAAATAAACCCAGCATTCGCTGGGTTTATCGTTTTAAGTATTAAGCTTGTTGCTTTTTACCAGATGCGTACACGCTCTTCAGGTTTAAGGTATAACTTATCACCAGGTTTTACGTCGAACGCTTTGTACCATGCGTCATGGTTACGAGGTGCAAGTGCACGGAAGCGACCTGGTGCATGTGTACCTGCGCGAAGCTGATTAAGCATGCTTTGCTCAGTACGCTTTTCTTTCCAAACTTGTGCCCAAGCTAAGAAGAAACGTTGGTCGCCAGTCAGACCATCTATAACTGGTGCTTCTTTACCATTTAAGCTCAGCTTGTACGCGTGGTAAGCCATTGCTAAGCCACCTACGTCACCAATGTTTTCACCAAGACTGTTACGGCCATTTACGAAATTACCTTCGATTGGCTCGTATTGGCTGTACTGAGCTGCAAGTTTGTCAGCTTTTGCTTCGAATGCTGCGCGATCTGAATCAGTCCACCAGTTACGTTGGATACCTTCAGCATCAGACTTAGAGCCTTGGTCGTCAAAACCGTGACCCATTTCGTGACCGATAACTGCGCCGATGCCACCGTAGTTTACCGCTGCATCAGCATTTGGATCGAAAAATGGTGGTTGTAAAATCGCTGCAGGGAATACAATCTCATTGAATGAGCTGTTGTAGTATGCGTTTACTCGCTGAGGTGTCATACCCCAACGGTTACGGTCAGTTTTCTCAAGTTCTTTTGATACGCTGTCATCTCTGAAGAATTGACGCAGATTTTTAACATTGCCCATTAGGTCATTGTTTTTAAGTGCTAGGCCATCAAATGACTGCCATACATCTGGGTAACCAATTTTAGGTACGAATGCGGCTAGTTTAGCTTGCGCATTTACTTTCGTCTCTTCACCCATCCAGTCTAGACCTTCAATGCGCTCACCAAGGGCTTTACGCAGGTTTTCAACCAGTTCAGACATTTGCTCTTTCGATGACTCAGGGAAGTGTTTATCAACGTACACTTTACCAATTGCGAAACCTAAAGATTGTGTACCAGACATTTGGCTCACAGCACGCTTCCAACGAGGACGAGGTTCTTGCTGACCACTCAGGTGCTTACCGTAGAACTCGAAAGATGCGTTGAAGATATCTTCTGAAAGCAGGCTTGCATTGCCACTAATAGCGTGGAAAGTCAGGTAATCTTTCCAAACCGCAAGGTCTTCTTTATTCACAAGGTCAATCATTGCTTTGATTGGCTCAGGCTGAGACATATTTAGCTGAGGTACTTTGTAACCTGTTTGTGCAAAGTACAGATCCCAATTGAAACCAGGGTACTCTTTAGCTAAATCTTCGCGTTTGATTTGGTTTAGTGTCAGGTCTCGGTTACGACGCTTTTCACGTGGCCAATGGCCTTCAGCCATTTTAGTTTCTAGCGCAAGGATCGCTTGGGCGCGCTCAGTTGTATTCTCTAAGCCTGCAAATTTAAGCATGTTTGCGATATGAGCAACATATTCTGCGCGTGTCTTCTCAAAACGCTCTGCTTCTTCTAAATAGTATGAACGATCCGGTAAACCTAGACCGCCCGCACCCATAGACATTTCATATTTGTTTGGATCAAGGCGGTTAAACCACATGCCACCGCCAATCGGTGAGTTTACGCCTGTTAGCCAAGACTGACCGAACGCTTTTGTTAGGCCGTCAGTATTATCAATGGCTTTGATCTCATCAAGTAAGCCTTGAATTGGTGTGATCCCTAATTTGTTAAGGGTTTCAACATCCATAAATGCGTTGTAGAAATCAGCAATCAATTGCTCTTCTGCATTTAAGTTATCGCGAGAAATAATGTCTTCGATGATGGCGTTAACTTGCTTTTCACTGCGCTCAGCAAGTGACGTGAATGCGCCGTAACGCGTTTTGTCAGCAGGCATTTCGTAGTTTTTATACCAAGAGCCACTTGCATACATGAAGAAGTCGTCACCTGGTTTAACGCTTTCATCACGTGCAGTTAGGTCAACACCGAATGTGCCAAGTTCAGCTTTGCCAGCTGTTTGTTCTACTTGTTGTACTTTTTCAACTTTTGGTTCTGACTCAGAACAGCCAGCTAAAAAGACAGCGGCCAAGGCTGTCGCAATAACAGTTCTTTTCATTGTTATCTTCTCTTTTTAATTGAGTAAAATCTCAATCTATGTTTTAAGTAAGAAATGTTCCTCATTAAACAACAATTGAGGAATGAAACCATTGTCAGCCCACAAACAGTGAAGGGCAAGTTTTTTAGGTAAATGAGGGTAAAATGCCGTTGAATAGTAAGAGTTCGTGTTAATTTTCTCTAAAAATACCGTAAATTAGATGAATGATGTCTAGCTACAAATTTTTGTAAATAATGAAAGATGCTAAATAGAATGAATGAAAAAAAGCGCACAAAGCTTTTTCCATACAACTTCAGATTATTACTGTTAGCTATGTTGCTTATGCATGTACTTATGGCAATGGCATCGTTCTACCCACCTATTATATCTAATTTGGGGTTAGTGCCTCAGCTCCCCGAGCGTTTATACAGTATTTTTACAGCACCTTTTATCCATGCGAGTTGGGGTCACTTAACCGGGAATACCATTGGCTTATTCATTAGCGGATATTTAGCGAGTTTGCAGGCTGGGTTTAAACGTGTCACTGTTTTTATAATGTTTGTGACGGGATGTTTGGTTTGGGTATTTGGTGAATATGGAAATCATATTGGCGCATCGGGCATTGTGATGGGCTATTATGGCTTTTTATTTGGCACGGCTGTGTTCAATCGTAACTTGGTTGGTGCAATTAGTTTTACCGTGTTGGTTGCCGTTACCTATTACATGGATTTTGCTTTTTTGGCGACATTATTAGACTTTTCTGCTCAAACCAGCAGTTCAAATCATATTTTTGGTTTTATCAGTGGTTTATTGGGGGCTTATATTTTTAGGAGGAAAGTAAAAAAGCCTAAATAAGCTAAAAGCGAAAATAGGCTAGGGAGGTATACGTTAGGCTTTTGCAAAGAATCCTTGTGTAATGATGTTTTGCTTTTCAACCATCATTCGCCCGTTGCTCCAAACACTATGGACTGTTAAGTCATCTTTTTTTAATAAGACTAAATCGGCATCGCCTGCAACTTTTATCAATCCTTTAACTAAGCCAAGTATATGCGCAGGGTTTTGGGTGATAGCCATCAAGGCTTTTTCAAGCGGTACGTTAAATTCTAATACAGCTTGTTGAAATGCATGTAAAAGCGATGACTCTTGGCCC
Source organism: Pseudoalteromonas sp. MTN2-4 (assembly GCF_042848605.1). Classification (NCBI taxonomy): domain Bacteria; kingdom Pseudomonadati; phylum Pseudomonadota; class Gammaproteobacteria; order Alteromonadales; family Pseudoalteromonadaceae; genus Pseudoalteromonas; species Pseudoalteromonas sp. MTN2-4. The sequence goes on along the minus strand of NZ_BTGK01000001.1, from coordinate 191,251 downwards.
ACTTCAAAGCCAACCAAGTTATTGTGTGCATCATAAATAGGCAAGCTTGCATGCCCATCTGAGCTCATGGTGAGCTGACTCTCAGAGACGCCTTTTTCAAGGCAGTAGGCAAGTGCCTCTGCAGCGGCTAATTCCCCATGTGCTAAATCATAGTCTGTGGTGCTGGTGGTGAAGTCTATGGTGCCACCGGCTTTACAGAACTCAATACCAGCCATCAACAACTCTGAATTACGATTCATATGCGTTGGGTAAAATATATCTATAGGCAGCTCAGTAGAGCGAGCCACTTCATGCAATAGGGCGAGTTGTGTATCGCCACTACCGACATGAATTGAGACTGTGCCTCTTTTGCCGCTGAGCAATCCTGCTGTGCGTGATTCAGCGGTGACCTCGGCAAGTTGTTGAGCGGTGATTTGGCGACCACGATGATCTGCAATGGCAACTTCACCGACACCGATTATTTCATCGATGAACATGATGTCTTTGCTGATCGAATCAGTGAGCGTTTTGATAGGAAAATGATAAGAACCCGTATGGCAAAAAGCATTTAGTCCTTCTTGTTTTAACCCTTTTGCTTTGGCAACCAAATCAGCATGTGTTCGGCTAATATCGTCAGTACCAAGCGCGCCGACGACAGTGGTTATACCGTTTAACGTTGCATCAGTGAGGTGCATTTCTGGTGTACGACTGGCAAATCCGGCTTCACCTCCGCCACCAATGAAATGCACCAAAGCGTCAACAAACCCTGGCACTAGGATAAAGCCATTACCGTCAACTAGATTGACGAGTGTGTCATGATGAAGCGTAATATTTTCTTCGATGGCAATGATTTTTTCACCGCCGAAGAGCACGTCTTTTTTACCAAGGTAGTGTGGAGCATATACCTCAGCATCTTTTATAAGTGTAAGCATAATTAATAGATAATTTATTGATAATTTATGAGTTGAGCGAAAACCATGGCAAGTGTAGAAAGACCAAAAAGCACCAACATAAACCGCCAAATGAACTTTGCCCAATCGCCCCAAGATAAGTTAACCACCCCTAAGCAGCCAATAAGACTCGCAGAGGTTGGAATGATGATATTGGTGAGGCCGTCACCGAGTTGAAATGCGAGCACTGCCGTTTGCCTAGAAACGCCGACTAAGTCAGCCAAAGGCGCCATGATTGGCATGGTTATAGCTGCTTGCCCTGAGCCTGAAGAAACAAAAAAATTGAATACAGACTGGAAGACATACATCGACCATGCAGCTATCACATCGGGTATATGTGATATCACACTGGCACAATGATATAGCAAGGTGTTAAGCATAGATGGTGAGTTTAATTCACTGCCACCTAGTAATAAAACCAGCCCTTTTGCTAAGCCAACCAACATAGCAGCCGGTAACAATGCGGCACTACCATGTTTAAATGCGTCGACTGACTCAGATATGCTTTGACGTTTACCAAGCTTGGCAATAATGGTCACAATTAAGCCTAAAACAAAGAATTGTGCAGCGAGCTCAGGAATGTAATAGCTTTTTGCAGTAACGCCATAAACCACCCATATAATTACAGCTAAAAACGCAATGAGCAGTACTTTATCGACCGCGCAGAGTTGAGTATGTGGCTGTGGTGTTGAGCAGTCCACACTTTTACGAGATTGCTTGGCGTAGCGCATGGTAAACAACATGCCAACCACAATAAAAATAGCGGTTAATGCAACACGAAGTTCTGCACCTGAGAACACCTCAAGCCCAGCAATGCTTTGTGCGATGGCAATACTAAATGGATTCATCGGTGAGGTGGCAAAGCCAATTTGTGTGGCAACATAAGTGACTAACACGGTGACATACGCGTTATATCCAAGCTTTTGCATAATTGGGTAGAGCACAATACAAAACGCAATAGCTTCTTCCCCCATCCCAAAAATGGCCCCACCTAGGCTAAAGGCAACAAATAAACTGGGGATAAATAACCAATCAATTTTCTGTGTGTTATTTATTAGTGACATCACGCCATTATCGATGGCTTTGGTTTGCATAAGCACGCCAAATGCCCCGCCAGTGATTAAAATGAATGCGATAACACCGATTGCCGCGCCATTTTTGTCACCACTGACTAGCCCTTCAAATAAGACGTTAAAGAAGCCGAGAGTCCCACCTTCGCCAAACAATGCCATCGGGGCAGGTGATGCAATTTGACTAAACTGCGACAGCATGACCGTATTTGTTTGCTCCGGCGTATTAAAAAAACCGGGGAGTACAAAAAAAGAGGCCAGATAACATAGTACGACCATCATCATTAAGATGACGAAGGCATCTGGCATTTTATATTTTTGATGCATGTTAATTTAGAATGGGGTTACCCCCATTCCTCCATTAGAACTTAGCTGATAAGCCAATTTGATAAGTCGTACCAAACGCATCGTGGTTAATTGAATCAAAGCCACGCTTTGAACCAAATACTGTTGGTGGTGCTTTATCAAATAAATTTTTGATACTGGCTCTAATAAACAGGTTTTCACTCAACTCCAGACCTGCATTGAGATCCATAACAGTCCAGCTATCTACTGTGTGTTGCTGTTGTGCATCAAGTAAGCCTAGTTCGTCAAGCTCATCAATTTCACGGCCTTTTAAACCTTCAATATCATCAGAGTAACTGTCAGTATAGTTGGCAGACAACGAGATGTAGTAGCTATCAGTATCTAATGTGACTGACAGGCGCCCGACATTTTCAGGGTATCTAAATGTGCCGACAAGAGATTCAATTTGATCTGAGCCTGGCTTATTGCGGTCATATTCAAGATAGTGCGTCGCATCTAACGCCAGTTTTAAATCGGCAAAACCCAGTTTGAATCTGTGATCGAACTTAATATCTAACCCGCGAATATCCTGAGTGCCAGTATTTTCAAGTTGGATTACATGATCGCGATATAGCTGAAGTGATCGTGAACGTGGATCAAACTCTGAGATATAAGCACCTAATATTTCTGATAAGTTCGCGCCAGATTCATCAATTTTAAGCCCTGCATTATCGGTGACACTACAAACATCTTCACCATATGATATGCCCATTTGATTTTGCGGTACGATGCCACAGTGGCGAAGTGAGGCGTCTGAAATAGCGCGTTCTAACACTGCAGTCATGTTGGTATCAATGACTTCTTTGTAGTCAAACTGCCAATAATCGATCATCACTGTGGTCTGCCTAGAAGGACTCCATGCAAAGCCAATTGAAAGTGAATCAGACTCTTCAGCGTTTAAGTTTTCATTACCTAACTCTAAGCTGTTTACGCTGACAAGTGTGCCGTCACCTTCACAATATAGGTCAGCAATTGCTTGGTTTGTACCGCAATCAAAAGTTGAGGTAGTAGTACGAAGCTTGACACCTGCTTGCGTTAAAGACGGTGCTCTGAAAGACGTTGCCCAACCCGCGCGAAGTAAAATGGTGTCAGTTGGTCGATAACTGATACTGACTTTTGGGTTAAACGTTGAGCCAAAATCATCAAAGTGATCGTATCGACCCGCTAATTGCATCTCGACTTGCTCAGTGAGCGGAATATAAAGCTCGGCAAAAGCACCATATTGCGTACGCTCTGCTTCAGCTATGCTCGAGCCGTAGCCAAATACATCAACTAAATAGTCATTTTCAGCTTTTGCCACTGCATTTGCAGATGGAATATCGGAAAGCTCTTCCTTACGGGCTTCAAATCCAAATGAAGACTGCACATCAATATCACCGAGCGTGAATAACTCGCCCGAGAAAGTGAGGTCTATACCATAGACTCTACTTTTGCCTTCGCGTGTTGGCATGGCTTGTGTGAGTGCAAGAATTGCATCATTGTTTGCGTCTGCGACTAAGAATGGATTATAAAAATCAAGCAACTGACCGCTGTTACAGGTGACACCGTTATCGCTAAGAGCACCAATCGAACCATCAGAGCAAATCTCGCCAGCCAATGCTGCATGGAATTGGTAACGGTTATACACGCCCTTTATTGCTTGCTGCTCTGAGCGAGACTCAGAGATCAGCACACCTGATTGCCAATCCCACTCTCCAAGTTGACCTTCAAGACTAGAAACTAGGCGGAAGTTTTTAGATTCTACCTCAATGGTTCTTGGGTCGTTAAATCGCGCATCAAACCGGAAGCCCCATTGTTCTTGGCCTAAAAAAGTATCGAATGGGTCGATATATAAAGCATCTAAGAGGGCGTTATTGCCTTGGGCATCATCAAATATAAATAACGCATCTTCTTTTACCCAAGGACCTTCAGCATCATCAAGCTGATTAATGGCTGCGGGTGTTGAATAGGCGGTTGATTTAGTGGTGCTGTAAAAAAATTCAGTGTTCCAGATTAGGTCATTAAATGCTTTATTAACTATAAAGCCGGCTGATAGGCTTTCAAATGGCGCGCTCAATACGTCATCTTGATTACCATAATAGGCACAAATTTCTTCCCCATATTCCGTTGTGACAAGCTCAGTTTTACAGCCTGGCGCGCCTATTTCATTACCATCTTGGCTACTGTAGTAATAGATATTGGGGGTATTTTCGAGTTTAGGTAGGTAAGAGTAACTGTTAATCAAAGACGGGTTAGCTGTGTACTCACGATCTGAGGCATTAAACTGGTTTTTATCGAAGTAATCAGCAAATACGGTGACATTGCCACCTTCAATTTCGCTACCCCAGATCAGGTTAAGTTGTTTTTTGCTCTCATCACTGTCTTCAAAGCTATCTGAAAATGACACATCCAGCTCTGCACCTGTGAAGTCTTTTTTAAGAATGTAGTTGATAACGCCTGCAACCGCATCTGCGCCATAAATCGCAGAAGCCCCGGTCGCTAAAATTTCAACACGTTCAATTGCAGCCAGTGGAATGGCGTTTACATCGACAAAGTTTTGTGTACCTGCTGCAAAAGAGCTTGGTGCAATTCTTCGCCCATTGATGAGTGTCAATGTAGCTGAAGGCCCCATACCACGAAGGCTGGCAGCTGCTTGACCTGCAGGGGTTGAAGTCGACGTACTGCCACTTTCACTGGTTGTAAAGGTGCCCGCACCACCTTTAAGTTGTGGTAAATCTTGTAAAAGTTCAATGACAGAGGTTGCGCCAGAGCGGCTAATGTCTTCTGAAGAGATAATGGTTATGGGTTGAGTACCTTCTAGGTCAACGCCTTTAATGCGAGAGCCTGTGACTTCAATACGTTCGACTTTTTCTAAACTTGCTTGTTCTGATTGTTGTGCATGAGTGTAGCCACTGTTCAGCAGCGCAGCAGCAACACCGAGAAATAACTTGTTGTACATGTTTCACCTAACTTTTGGTTAGCCGTCGATGCAATTTGGGTGAACAGGTAGGAGTCTTACCATCCTCACAAACACTTAACTGAATAATGAGAGCAGGTAAAAAACGTAACTATCCTGTAAATGGCATTAATCAGCATAGAGCTCGCAAGATGATCAAAGCCTTCGACAGCTAGAATTTATTTTTTATGATTTTTTGAGGTGGGTTGCATACCAATAGACAACACCACGGTGTTGATACCGTGTGTCTACTCGTCGAACCACTCCGAAAGGTAGTGAGGTGAGTAGAAGTAGCAAACAAGCTTAAACGCTTTTTTATACATAGCTTCATCTCTTCATTTTTGACAATGCAAACTGGCCTGTGCTAGCTTGCTTCCTGCAATGTTCATAAAAGTTATATCACAGCTTTTTTTGTGATGACAAGTCTGATTTTTTAAATTTATGGAAAAGTCCGTATGAACTTTGCTCGTTTTTTGTCCAGTATCAGTCTGGGCTATTTGTTACTTTTTAGCGCGTCATCTTTAGCGCAAACCCTTTATCTTATTGGCGGTTCGCTTAAAACTTGCTCAAGTCAAAGTACTCAAAATTGTTCAAAAAAAGTCAATTTTGAAAGTGCTGCTAAGCGCCAACAATTATTTTTAGTTCATGACCTCACGCTAAATGCTGTGAATGAAAAATGGCCAACTCATAACACACAACATAAACATCGCACTAGAAAGCTGCTAAAAGCAATTAAATCGAAGACGTTGTATTCAAAATCAGCGCTGATAGCTGCAATTAAGCAACAAGATAGCTACTTGTATAAGCGTTGGAGTAATGAAGAATATTACTTTGTTTTTGATATGTTAGAAGTACCTGTTTTGTATGAACAACGTAGAGCGAAAGAGCAGGTGTTAACGCAGTTTAATAATGAACCTGCCAGCACTGAAATCTTAAATGACATTGTAAAAACGCTAAAACAGCAAAATAATGCAAAATTACTCCTGAGTACCGCGTCTTCTCGTGACCCATACGAGTCAGCTGATTTCTATCAGGGTCTTTTTAGTGCATATGGTATAGAAGCAACCTGGTTTGCATTGACCCCAGCTTTAGCCAAAGCAATCAGTAATAACGATTGTGACAACCTAGATATTTACCGAAACAAGCTGAATAACGTGTTTAATCGTGAATTGGTTTATCCCGACTTAACCGCGCAAGAGCTAGCTCTGTGTAAAAAAGGCATCGACAACCTCACTCAAGAAATTACAAGCGCTGGTGGCATGATGTTTAATGGCGGCGATCAGTCTCTGACAAAACAGGTCATGGTTGATAACGAAACAGGCAAGGCGTTTCCTTGGTTGAAGGCGATACAAAATCGGCCTGTTCTGATTGGAACCAGTGCAGGTACAGCGGTGCAGTCTGGTGGCCAAAATGCATCTGGACAAGTGCCTATGATTACCAATGGCACAAGCTTAAGTGCGCTTGAGTCGGGAGCATTTGCAAAAGCTTCGCCCAAGCAGAACTGTCAGCAACATGGCGGATGTGACATTTTACCCCATGATGCGTTGACATATGACAAACGAGGTGGGTTAGGCAGCTTTAATTTCGGTATTCTAGACACGCATTTTAGTGAAAGAGGTCGCACACCAAGGCTAGCGGTGTTATTAGCCGAAACTAACCAAAGGTGGGGTTTTGGGGTTGATGAAACCACAGCACTTAAAGTCGAAAAAGCAGTAAATAAATTCTCTGTGCTGGGCAAGCAAGGGGTAGTGCTACTTGAAAAGGTTTCAAAGTACTCATTTTTATATAATTTTTACCCGGCAAGTAGCGAATTCATATTGAATCCAAATGTAGAAAGTTTCGCAGAGATTAAAATAAATGGGCGAGTTGGGCATTCAGAAGATTTGATCTCTGACGCCTTGATAAGAGAAAGGCTTAAAGTATTTTGTACTGATGACATATCAAGTCTTGTTAATAAAGAGCAGGGTATAAAAAATAATGAGCTTATATTCAGAAAGCTTGAGCAAACTAGTTGTGAGTTATTGGGCCAAAGTATGAAAATCGAAAACTTGTTGATGAAAATAGATTCATTATCCAAAGCAAAGGATAATTAACTAAAAATAGGTGTTCACAACACTAAGAAAGCTGATAGATACTGGTTTCATTGGTCGCATCAAGTAATTTTTCAAATGTGTTGAGATCACCTAATAAATCTTTTTTTATGTCCCGCCAGGCAGGTTGGTGATGACCAAATTGCCTTATCCATTCTGTTTGTTCTTTATTACTAGGCTCGTAAATAGCAGTGCCATATTTTGAGAGTCCTTTTATACATTCGGTATGAATGGCATTAAAACTACTGATGTGATGTTCAAATGTCTTTTCTGCGGCAATGGTAACTACCTCTTTCAAAGTACCTGGTAGCTGCTTTAACCAAGCTTGGCTGATAACCGTTACCCATGTATCTGGCACACTATCGATTTTTGTGACATGTTTTAAGTATTTTCTTAAGCCGCCAGGACCTGAATGAAGTCCAACTATACCTGGATCAAGCGCGTCTATAAGACCTAAGCGCACCATTTTGGCTGTTTTACCCCATGGTACTTCGACAATATTTGCCTGAGTCATTTTATAAAAATGAGTGAGCACTTTAGATGCGGGTACTCTTAATGTTACCCCCTTAAGGTCTCCTGGCGTTATGACGCGTTTGTTTGAGCGTTTTATAGTCGTTAATGTGCGTGAACCTACAATATGGTGCAAAAGAATTTGAAATTTACCCTGCTTTTTGATGGGGGTAAGTACTAGATCATGCCATTGTTTAGAGCTAATTAAATTTAAGTAAGCTTGGTTGTTACTAGCCCAAAAAGGGATATTTAAGATGTCAAGTAATGGCAAGGCACGAGATAAATTCGAAACTGAAATTAATGCGGCATCAATGTGTTTATGGCTTATTGCGGCCATTAATTCAGTACCGACACCAAGCTGGCCATTATCAAATAGAGATACATATATTTTACCTTCAGACAATGACTCAATATAGAATTTTAGTTGCTGGTGAAGGTGTGGGGTCGTTCTGTACTGGCTGGTCTGATAAGGGGAAGCAAAATTGAGTATGTAATCAGCTCTTCTTAGTTTGTCTCGCTCTTCCATAAGATCGTATTCCATTTGAATAGTTCCAACTGGAAGACATAAAAGCGGAGCACAGTAATTTAGGGCACCAACACTCAATGCCCCTTTGATAAAAAGGCGTCTATTTATTTTCATCTTTTTAGTATAGCTGGAAATAAAAAGCTGGCCCTAAATGATACTAAGCAATGATTTTTTTATTAGTTAATCAATTATGCTTGTGACAGGTTTGTCGCACTTTTATAATCACTTTTATCTAATAAGACATACTTAGTGCACAATATCACCTCTGAGTAGTATTCAATCATTTTGAGGAAATAAAACTGACGTTAACTTCGTTGAAAACTTATTATTTAGAACAACTAAATAGAAACTTTTCGCCATGTTATCGACATGTTCCACCTGCCTTAAAGTAGATCATTTAATACAGAGGATGGTATAAGTGTTGAGTTTTAAATAAAAAAGAAGCGATATGCAACTATCTGGAACCTTATCACAACTCATTGAAGCCTTGCGCTGTTTACCAGGCATTGGCCCTAAATCGGCTCAGCGTATTGCTTTTCATCTGCTTGAAAGAGACAGAGAAGGCGGTAGCCAGTTAGGGCAAAGTCTAACTAAAGCGATGCAAGTTATCGGGCATTGCCAAACTTGTCGTACGTTTTGTGAAGAGCCTGAGTGTTCGCTATGTCAAAATATTAAACGCCAAGATAGTCGCTTATTATGTGTAGTTGAATCACCAACTGATGTGCTTGCTATTGAGCAAACTGGTCAGTACACAGGCTTGTACTTTGTATTAATGGGGCATTTATCGCCATTAGACGGCATAGGCCCAAATGAAATTGGTTTAGATGTATTAGAGCGTCGTTTATCAGAAGGTAATATTGACGAGGTGATTCTCGCTACTAACCCAACCGTAGAAGGTGAAGCAACTGCACATTTTATCTCTGAGCTTTGTCAAAAATATGATGTACTTGCTTCTCGTATTGCTCATGGTATGCCTGTAGGTGGCGAGCTTGACTTAGTTGATGGTATGACGCTAATGCATGCGTTTTCAGGGCGAAAAGCCATTACCTAAAGTACACTCTGACCTCTTAAGCATTTAGAAAAGCTAATCATATAACATGATTAGCTTTTTTATTTTCCTGATTATTAATAATGCCAGCCCTCGTTAATACCTAATCTTTTTGAGGGACTAAAACTGATGCTTTATTCAATGTATTAATATTGGATATGTAAATAAATCTTTGACAGGAAGTATCAGGTTAGGGACAATTTGCTTACAAGTATAGTGTCTAACACTCTATTTTTAGTCGTTTTCGATAGGGATGAATCACGTGGTAAACTTTGATGAGCAAGCAAATTGCTTAAACTGTGGTGCAAAATTAACAACACGCTTTTGTGGCGAATGTGGTCAAGAGAAAGTTCGGCGTATTACTTTTAAAGAGTTATTTAAAACGGCTCAAAGAGCGATATTAGAATTTGAGTCACCATTTTTAAAAACATTTATCACCATGACAACTTCTCCAGGTAGAGTCTGTAGAGATTATATTGAAGGCAAGAGGGCAAGCTATTTCAATCCTATTAAATACGCTTTCTGGAGTTTGACATTTTTTTTCTTTTTAACTGCGTTAACAGAGCAATCCGTCGGTGAGCTGGCAACGAGCTCATTCATAGGTTCTCCAACACCAGAAACCCAACGGTTTGGTGAGGTATTAAGCCAAATTATGGAAAGTTCAATGTGGTATTTAACTTTTATCTATACCGCAGTTTTTGCCCTATTATTGAGAGTCTTCTTTAGAAAAGAAGGGATTAAATTTACTGAGTTTTACGTATTAGCAATTCTACCATCTGCACACGTAACCTGGTTTACTTCAATATTGGTTGCTACGAGTTGGTTAGATGCAAAAATTATAACCTCTGCTTCTGTGTATATTTCAGTCTTATTTAGTATCTATGCTTACACGACGTTTTTTGATAAAAATAAAGTAAAAGTATTTTTGAAGTCTTGTGCAGTTATGTTTTTAGGACTGTTCATAGTGGGGTTCATAGGTGCAATGCATACATATATTCAGATTGGTTATGAAGATGCAGTTGAACAACATAAATTAGAACAGGCTAAAGGTAAAAATCAGGTTGAGACTAATAATCTCTAACCCTTTTCAAAGAGAATAAAGCCAACCCTTTGGCTTTATTCAACTTCTTTATATTGAAATACTTCTTCAAGTGGTAAAGAGAAGACCTCTGCAATTTTGAAAGCAACTTCTAAACTTGGCGAGTATTTGTTGGCTTCAATGGCCATCACTGTTTGACGAGTCACTCCGATGGCTTCAGCAAGTTGCTTTTGCGTCATCTCATTGTTTAAAAATCTCAACGTCCTAATCGAATTAGTGATAACGCGATCAGTCATAAATCGCTCCTGTACGGCCTTTAATAAGTTGCACACCATAAAAAACGATTTCAGCTAATATAAAGGCGACTACCATAATATGTAGTGGTAAAAATGGCATACTGATTTTATCTGCAAAAAACTGGTTAGCTTCAATCTGATATTGAAAAATGCCTATACCCAAACCTATTTGTAAGATCCATGCAGAGTATTTGTAGCCGATTAAGTTGATCTGTTTTTCGCGTACATCCATGGGTTGCTCTAGCTCTTTGTCACTTGCAAGTGCTAAGAGAATGTAACTGGCGATCATCAAAATGATACTACAAATGATTACATTACCTAGTAGCCCAGATAACCAAGTTATATCACTCAATTGCTCGGTACTTGCAAATAACACTGCGCGTAAATAATAAAATAAAAGGTACCCGCAAACGAGCAAATCAACGAGTAATGTCACTTCTCGAAAGCTACAGCTATCAAGCCATTCTTTAAACTTTTGTTGTCTAGTCATGTTTGTTCCTTTTGACTTAAGGTAAAGTATTTTTAACATTAATAAAATTACGTCAAAATTGTGGTTGAGTCAAAAATTTTTTACTTCGAGTTAGCTTTATTTGCCATTTTAAATGAAACAACTTGTGTTTTCTGAACAAAAAAATACCTGCAAAAGCAGGTATTCGTTATTAATTTCATAATGTTATGGTTATTTTAGCTCTTCAGCTACCTCTGCAACTTTCTGTCTAAGCCAAATATGGCTTGCATCGCGATGAAGCAAAGGGCTCCAGATCATATCCAGCTCGAAAGGTGGAATAGGGAACGGCGGCTCTAAAATAGCTAACTGAGGATCATCTTTATAAATATTGGCGGCTTTTGAAGGCAGTGTAGCAATCAAGTTTTGTTCTTTCGCCAGGTGAATAGCGACATGATAGTTACGGGTAAAGGTAGCTATGTTTCTGTGTTTACCAAAATGCGCGAGCGCTTCATCAACCCAACCAAGTTTCTGCACATCTTCTGGGTCCATTCCAACACCCACACCAAAACCAGTTTTACTTACCCAGATATGTCGTGCCTTTAAATAAGCATCGAGGTTAAATTTATCGATAATTGGGTTATCAGACTTAATTAAACAGCAAAAGCTGTCTTTCCAGATACGTTTATGGTGGAAAGATTGAGGCAGATTTTCAAAACGGTTGATGGCCATATCTACCTTACCATTTTCTACATCATGAAAGGTCACGTCACTTGGCGTTAATATATCGAGTGTGGTGTCAGGTGCTTCTTCATGTAACTTATTTAATAGCTTTGGCGCAAGCGTACTTGCAGCGTAGTCACTTGCCATGATCCTAAATACACGCTTACTTTGACTTGCTTCAAACTCTCGATTTGGTGCAAGCGTTTCTTCAAGCGTCATTAATATACCGCGAATAACGGGCTGTAACTCTAAGGCGCGCTCTGTAGGCACCATGCCATCACTGGTTCGAACCAAAATTGGGTCATTGAATAAGTTACGCAGCCTCTTTAGGCCATTACTCATGGCTGGTTGTGTAATACTAAGCTGGTTTGCAGCTCGAGTAACATTGCATTCTCGTAATAAGGTGTCGAGATATACTAATAAATTTAAATCTATTTTACTGATATTCACATTAATCTCTTTTGTTTCGCAATGTGGTTAAATCTTTGCTCAGGCGGGTAAGGGTAAATATGCTTACTCACTTTGTTGAGAATATCGGCTTGTGCATTTTTCCAATATTCAACGGTTAGTAATTCGGGATGCGTCTGCTCAAAGAATGTTTTTAATTTAGGGTTCGTCATCACAAAAGTTAATAACTGCTCAGGAAATACATCTTGTGGTGCAACTGAATATAAATCAGCCCCTGAGTATAAGTCATCTAAACTTGGCTTCGGCAAGGCTCTAAAATTCATTTCTGTTAGATATTGCACTTCATCGTAGTCATAAAATATCACTCTGTGGTGTTTGCTAACACCAAAGTTTTTTAGCAACATATCTCCTGGGAATATATTTGCCTGCAACATCTCTTTGATGGCTAGCCCATAATCGTCAATCACTCCAAAGCTTTGTTCATCTGAAGCTTGCTCAATAAACAGGTTGAGCGGATTCATTCGTCGCTCGATATATAAGTGTTTTATGACTATGTGGTTGTTTTCTATTTTGACACTGCCAGCAATGGTCGCTTGTAATTGCTTAAGTAATTCAGCGCAGAATCTATTTAGCGGCAGCACAACATCTGAGTATTCAATGGTGTCAGCCATTCGACCAACACGATCATGGTTTTTAACCAATTGATATCGGGCTAATACAGTATCGCGACCAAAAGGCTTACTTTCAGAGAATTTATCTTTAATGATTTTAAAAACATACGGAAAGTTTGGGAGCGTAAATACCATCATCACCATACCGGGTGTACCAGGGGCGATCACAAACTTGTCCCTGCTGTTGTCTAGGTGGTGTAAAAACTCACGATAGAACTCGGTTTTACCTTGTTTATGAAAGCCTATTGCATTGTAGAGCTCTGCAGGAGTCTTATTCGGCATTAATTGATTTAAAAAATGTACCATAGCAGATGGGGTATTAGTCGAAACCAAAAAGTAAGCCCGTGCAAAACCAAAAATGACCCGCATCTGTGAAGAGTTTGTCAGTAAAGCATCAATACAAAGCATACCATTCTCGTTGTGCAACACAGAAATTATAAAAGGTTGAATACCACTCAGAGAGACTACGCGACCGATGATATATGCGCCTTTATTGCGATAAAATGGCGAGGGAAGCATATCAAAACGCATCTGATGATGCTGGTGGTGCGTATCGGGTGCTTGTTGAATAAATGCTTTTACTAATAACCTTATATCTTGCTCAAGATTGGCAAACTCACACTGAAAGTCAAACTCATTAATAATCTGTTTGATGGTTGGCTTTAACCCTTTAACAACTGGAAAATAACTTCGATATTCGGTTTCAACGGCAACCACAGGAGCATCTTTTAAAGTTGTTTCGACGAAAATAAAATCATTATTGAAATACTGTCTATCGAATAAACGACAAAATACAGAGTTATAAAAGGTTTCGGCTAGTTCAGCTTGAGGGTGAAAGGTTAATAAGTCGAGATAGTGTTGTTTTACTTGATACCAAAAAGATTCATCAAGCACATCGCAGTTTAATAGTTCTTTTACGTCATTGATGGTTTCGTTGACTCGAGTATCATAATGATGGATACGTGCTTTGCTGATTTGCTGGATTTTCCCCCAGTCTTGTGTGGCAAAAGCGATAGGGGCTTGTCCTGTGATCTCTTGAAATAATTGATAGTGCTTAGCAAAGCCAGAAAGTATCAATTGGGCTAGACTGAAAGCGTGCATCATCATCCTCGATATTTAGGTAATTTGCCGTCAAAATAGGGTGAAAATTACCAAAAACGCATTATCTTGCTAACACTATATAATGAAAATGGGTGCTTGGCTATCCCACAATGGTCTACAGATGATTATGATTTACTTAACTTGTGCTAAGCCTTATTGATAGCGGGCTAGTTGCTTTTCTAGTCTCGCTATTTGTTTGTCAATGTCTCTGGCATCCTTTAAATATTGCTTATTGATAGATTTGAGCTGCTTTTTAACATCTCGGATAGTTTGTTGTTTTTTTCGGTCATCCATAATGCGATTCAAGCGAGCTTGTTGCTCTCTAGAGTCTCTGTCTCTGTCACGACTTAAAATAGCAGACTTCTGACGCTTAGCCCGGATCTCACGCTTTAAATTTCGAACTATTTGTTGCTTCTCAAGATTATTGAGTGTTTTGAAATGCTGTTCAGCAGGTATTTTTGCTTCAGGATTGGAATGTGTTAATGTGTGAATTGTACCATTTTTATCACAAGGGTGCTGACTAAAAATTGTGCCTCTATCTGTAACGCACTTATAGTAGCTGACAGAAACCTTTTCAGCAGAAACACTCATAGACATTAGTATAAGAATGATGGCATAAGTTCTTAGCATAAACAGCTCCTTTTAGTTTTCTCCATGACCTTCAGAAGGATTATAGAAATATAGTAAAGCTAAAAGGAGATGCAAGTTAATTGCCACCACTACTGTGGGTGAACTTTTGTAATTCTTTGATACTTTGGATTAGAAAAGGGATATCTAAACTTTGTTCTAATAGGAAACCCTCTGAGCCTGACATTTGTTTATAACTGCCATCTGGGTTAACTAAAGTAATTCGGTCTTTCTTGAAAGTTATCAATACACCGTTAGAGTAGTTCACGCCCTCTTGGCGGAAGTCTTGATTTAGGTTTCTACCTAACATGGTAGCCTCAGCAAGTGTAGGGCAATTGAGTTGCTCTGATACCACAGAATAGATTATGTCGTTAAGTTGTTTAAAACTATCACTATTTTTAATTTGAATAGAATCTGACACATAAGCCTGTGAGGTGCTTATTAGCTCTTTGTTGTTGTCGTCAGCAAGAGACAAAGCGATCACATTCTCAGTGGGAAGACCTTCAAGTTTATCTACTAAGATGATGTTGACTGGGTGTTCACCATCAATATCTTTGAAGCCTGAATCCGTAAAGCCTGTTAGGCCCAACAGCGCATTTTTTTGTGACCAAGCGGGTAAAGAGCCTCGTAGCTTTTCAGAATTGTAATATGCAGGTAGCCCATAGATAAGGTTAAACAGTGCATCTTGACGATTACTTGGCAGTAACATGTTATCAAGCTCAGATAAACCAGAACTTCCAGCTACAAAGTCACTCAAAAGAGCGCTGTTTTTAAAGGCAATAATGTTGACGGTTTGATTGGCTACTTCACAATTTGGTAATGAAGACTTAATTATAAAGTCACCCTTTGAGACTTCTAATTGTACATTTCTAGCCTGTTGATATTTTTCAATATCAAGTAAATTGTGACGGGCAAGTAAGGTTTTTGCCGTTGTTGGGTAAGAGAGCGGCAATACATTGTCTTGTTTGGTAATATCGAAATAGTTGTTTGCATCGGCCCATATATGAATACTGTGACTTAGGGCAAAACAAGTCACGAGCACACTAGTAGCATAACGGGCAAATTTCAGGTTTTTCAGTCTATCTAAGTGTCGCCAAGCATGGTTACTGGCAATCAATTCAAGTCCTAAAATAACGATAATGATAGAACCAGCTATGGCAGTAGTTATGGCTGGCGAGCTAGTGAGTGTCGACCAAAGTAAGCTAATTATCTCAGGTAGCGACTGAATATTAATGTGGTAGCCAAGGCTATAATACACAAAAGCATCTAGGCATAAGGTTGAAACACCAATTGTTGCAATAGCCGCAGCCATGCCACGAATGTGTCTCGGATAAGGAAATACTAAGCTCAGTGGAAATATGGTTAAAACAAACGCACAAAACGTAATAAAGCTGGTATGACTCACCCAAGTTATCAACATATAGAACCAACCAAGAGATGAACTTGGTTGGCTTTCGGCAAATAGATAAATTGTACTGATCAGCAGTACTAAGCCAATATTAGCAAAAGTGAACCAGTGTCCCCAACTCAAAAGTTGGCTGGCTTTCGAAGAAAACTGGTTGTCAGGGGTGAGATTCATTCAGTTATTTTACCGATTGCACGAGCGCTTTAGCGAAATTTTCGGCAACAGCTTGTCTTTTATTTTCTGGCACATGTTCTTTTAGGATATGCGTGATAGAATTTCCTAAACACATTAGACTTAAATCAACAGGTGCCTGTTGTTGAGTTAACACATCGATAAGCTGGTCGACAATTTGTTCTACTTGTTTGTTGGAATATTTAGATTGGATAGGCATCAGTTGGTTCAAAATCAATAAATAATAATTTTTTATTTTAACACCAGAGGCGCGAAAAACAAAGATGAGCATTGAGGTGAATAAACTGGTTGTCCATTATGTCGACAAACAGGACGAAGATACCCAAATCCATTTACGCAATGATGAGATGTCGATTAACGACCGAGTGAATGTATTTATTGAACAATTACATCATGCTTACACCAGTAAACCTGGCAAGGGATACTGTGCGTTTAGCCCAGATAAAAATAGCCAAGTTGCATCGGCGATGCAGAGTTATCGCAATAATGAACTCAATTTTTATAATGTGACCGAACAAGCGACGCAGGTATTAAAAGAAGAGCTGAATAAATACGCCTTTAACGAAACAGGGTACTTGGTATTTTGCCACTACCAATACGTGGCAACAGAATATGTACTAATCGCATTAATAAATATTAAAGAGCATTACTCGATTACTTCAGAGCTAGATTTATCTGCTTCGCGCCATTTAGATATTTCTCGCATGCAGCTTGCAGCAAGAGTTGATTTGTCTGCTTGGGATACGCAACCTGAAGATGCACGTTACATCTCGTTCATTAAAGGGCGAGCAGGTCGAAAAGTGGCTGACTTTTTCTTAGACTTTTTAGGCTGTGAAGAAGGCATTGATGCTAAACAGCAGTCGAATGTGATGTTGGCAGCTGTGGAAGATTATTTGAGTGAACAGCAGTTTAATAAGGAAGAAAAAGACGACTTAAGGAAAGAAGTCTTTGATTACTGTAACGACTGCATCACAACAGGTGAAGACGCCAATATAGCTGGCTTATCTGAAACACTGTCAAAATCTTCAGAGGCTCAATTTGAAGACTTTTATAAAGATCAAAGCTATGACTTAGCTGAATCTTTCCCAGTTGATAAGAAGACGTTAACAACTATGGTGAAATTTTCAGGTCTAGGTGGCGGTGTAAGTGTGGGTTTTGAGCGTAAACACTTAGGCGAGCGGGTCTTGTATGATGCTCAAAATGACACGCTTACAATAAAAGGTATTCCGCCAAATCTAAAAGAGCAACTACAACGCTTCTATGAAGAAAACGATTAGGGCGTGTTTATCTTTGAGGTATGAATTTTGTTCAAATCAAAGGCTTTCAATACACGAAATGAGCTACGAAGCATAATGGGTTATGTGAGTGGCGAATGACAAAGTAGTGGAAGCCTTTGGTTGAACTCTCCGAGCTGCGCGAGTTGGTCATTTATTCGGCGTTATCGGCTGACTTACATAGAATAACTATGCGGGGCAACCCTTGCTACGCAGCCTCTGCCTTGCCTAAATATCCAACTCGCTGCTGCAAAAACAAACAGCAAAGGTCAACACGCCCTAGTATCAATTATGATAATTCTAAAAAAAGAGCCTTGGCTCTTTTTTTATTGGCTTATTCTAAGGTAAAGTCTTGTCTATATTTAATAATACACTTCATTGTGCCCGACTATTATGACTCAAAGACCGTTTGTTTATGCTGATATAAATTGCCCGTTTTGTTTTGTATTACACGAGCGGTTAAAAAATCTTGATTTAATTAACGAAGTGGAGTGGCGGTTAGTAGAGCATGCATCCTCTGCAAATGTTCAAGAGTTAAAATATATTGATATTCTCAATGCCGAATTTAAAGCTGTATTAGATAAAGCGCCTGACATCGAAATCCATAATCCTAAATTCATGGTCAATAGCTCAATGCTGAATGAAACGCTTAATGCTGTATCAGGCAGTTATCCTGATAAAGCCCTTGAGTTTAGAGATGCTTTATACCGAGCATTATGGATAGAGAGTTTAGATATATCTGACCCTAAAATTTTAGATTCTTTACTTGTTAAATACGGTGTAGATGAATTTGAGTTTAGTGAGCAGCAGCAAGCACAACAATTACAATGGCAATCGGATTGGGAAAAGGGTGAGTTTGGACATAGAGTCCCAGTCTTGGTGAACGGAGCCGGAGATTCTATTACAGGTTTACAAAACGAAAGTACTTTACGGTCGTTTTTTAAAAATGAAGCCGTCCAACACGTTGATCAGTACAGTGCCTGTAATCTTAAGTTTAATGAAAAAGTGTTTATGCTTGGAAACTCATTATCATCTCAAGTAGTTTCAAGTTATTTGTCTCATGCAGAATATGATTTTTATAAACTTGAGTCTAAAGATACTTTATTAAGTAAAGCGCTGAAGCAAAACAGTGCTTTGATACTCGTTGAACACCAAGCGGATCCTGATTTTGAGTTCTGTAAGCAGTTTCGTGCAATGTCGCAAAGTACAACCCCTGTGATTTATTATAGCGATAAGTTAACCGATGAAATCGAGACACAAGGTTTTGCCGTTGGTGTATCTGACATGCTTGATGTAAGCAGACAAAAAGAGAGTTTACTTGGTAGGTTAGCCATGCATATTCGCACTAAACATCAATTAGATATTATCAGTGGTTATGCAACTCATGATGCATTAACTGGGTTTTATAATCGTCGTGAAATTGAACGTGTTTTACAACGCAGTTGGCAAACAGCTTGCCGTTATAGCACTGAGTTGACGGTATTTCTAATCGATGTAGATGACTTAAAAAAATATAACCTTAAATATGGTTATGCGGCAGGAGACGAAGCTCTTATGGGCATTGCGAATGTGTTATCAGCAGGCAGAAGCGAGGATATAGTAGGGCGCTTTTCTGGTGAAGAATTTGTGATGATTTTACACAATACCCCAGAAAAAGAATTACTAAAAATAGCAAACCGCATTCAGAATAATATTTTATCTCGCAAAATCTGTTACAACAAAAACGATGACAATGACTTTGTGACTGTCTCTATCGGCATTGCGACGACCTTAGCAAATAAAGCACATAATTACACAGATCTACTGGCTTTGGCTGATACGGCCTTACATGAAACAAAAACGCTTGGCCGAAACCAAGCGATAAAGTTAATATTAGCTTAATATGTAAGTGTGCACTTACATGTAAGATGAGGAGATAAACTCAGCGATTTGCCCAGATAGATTATCAGCTATCTTATCCATGGCTTTGTTTTTAGCCATACTTTGGTAGGAAGAAGCCGCTTTTACTTTGCTGCTGAAATGCGCTCTTTCTTCCCCTTTTTCAACGATAGAG
This sequence comes from Pseudoalteromonas sp. MTN2-4, assembly GCF_042848605.1. NCBI lineage: Bacteria > Pseudomonadati > Pseudomonadota > Gammaproteobacteria > Alteromonadales > Pseudoalteromonadaceae > Pseudoalteromonas > Pseudoalteromonas sp. MTN2-4. Next base: position 171,564 of record NZ_BTGK01000001.1, on the reverse strand, counting down.
ACAAAAGTTTGCGCAACACTATAATGAGTGCTGTCTTGGTTGATATTTTGCCAATCAGTTCTGATCTTGATGATAAAATCCGGTTTAAATGTCGAAACTTTTAACCCCTGATCTGTGAGTGCTTTAGCTAGGTGATCTCTTAAGTTTGATTCTTTCTCAGAAGTTACCTCAAGATTGAAGCTTAAATCAGCAATCACTTCTTCAGCTTGCTTGGCTTTATAAAATACTGATTCACTTAAGATCACTTGTTGGCTTTGCAGCATAGACAAGAATTCATTCTTTTGAATTCTTTCAGCTAAAAGCTTCTTAACTCTCAATGCAGATTTCAAACGTTGTGTTTTAGTCGACTGGGTTAAGCTTACACCTGCAATTTGGCTATCAATACCTGAAATCTCGAGTTCGGTTTGCATAATTGCATTGGTTTTATTGAACTCAGCGAGAGCATAAATGGTATTGCCTTGTTGAAACTCTTCACTAATGCGTAACCCTTGTAACTTTAAGTCAGGCACTTGTGAACGAATTAATTCGTTAAGTTTAAATTTACTACTGCCTTTACTGGCTTGTTGCACAATACGGGTATCGGCAGTGATAACGACATTAAGCTGCTTTGCCAAAGCAACACGGGCTGATTCAATTGCTGTATTTTTAGCTTGCTGTAAATCGCCATAATTCTGCGCCTGACCAACGCCATATACCACATTCGGTGCACTTGGAGTTTGTGTGATCCAAGCTGGGGTCACAGGCTCAGTGCTAGAAGAGGTCGACTGACAACCCGATAACATCAGCAAAGATAAGCACGCAGCTATAGGGGCTTTAGAAACCAAAGCGCGAACGTTTTTGATGTTTTTGAATTTTCTTCTGGCCATTCCATACCTCACGGTTGCTTGTCATATCGATTAATCTTAAGTCTACTTGGTAAAACGTCACTCTTTGTCCACCTTGTTCATCTACAAATGAGTTGATGCTCCCTGATAGGGCATAATCAGCACCTAGCTCTTGTCCCATTTCATTTTGCGTTTCGATAGAGGCATTGAGTTCTTGGTCTTTACGTTCTTGACGGATCTCATTTCGAATACTGCTGTTTGCCACGAAATCAGCCTGACCAGTTCTCAGAATGGCACGTTTTAAATCATTTAAAAAAGTATCAACGGCAATATGCTGATGAGATTTGTTACGAACACTTTGAATGATAATGGCAGGCTTGCTGTTGTGGTACTTTAAGTGATCGCTAACCCATGGAAAGGTGAGCATATCATTGACCATAGCTTCGGCGACAAGTTGCGAATCCTTAGCATTCCAGTTGTCAGAAAGAGCAATCTCTTGATTGCTGTCTACGCGTTCAATCTTTGTACTTTGGCACCCTGAAAGGAATAAAGTGCCCGAAAGTAAAAGACCAGAATAGGTTAAAAAGTTTTTTGTTCTCTGCATTGTGTTTTCCATTTATAGAGCATTAACCGTTGGTGCTGCATTTAAAAAAGTACGTGTATGCCAAACAGTCATTGAACCTTGTACGTCTATGTTAGCCGATTGTTGTATCACTCGTCCCGAGTTTAGGGTGGTTTTTATTGTTAAATTTTGTAGCCCAGGCTCGAGTGATAGTTGGGCTAGCCTGATTTGTGAAGGGAGTGATTGCCATTGTCTTGTGTCAGCCGATGCGGTAATTGCATTCACGGCGGTTGAAGCAATTTTCACAAAGCTTCCTAATAGGTTGTTTTGATCTGCGCCCGCTACTTGCATCGCTTTGCGAGCGGTTAAGGCTTTGACAATTTCTCGTGTAAATGCGATACGGATTTCAGACTGTGCATCAATCAAGGCCTTTTGTAAGGCTAATTGGCTTATTGAATGAAATTGCTCAAGGTCTGCTAATTTTTTATTGCCCTGCCAAATCTCAGTTTTACGGACCGATAATTTGGGCGGAGCTAAATAACTTACTGAGATCCTACCCCCATACTCGAGGGCATCGATTAGTCCGATATCTTCAGCTTCATCCCATAAAGAGCCTAAAGGAATACGCTTAGTCATGGTTCCTAACAGTACATCGCTTACATCACCGAGTATGTAATTTTGCATCAGGTCAAATAAGCTAGTATCAGCATAAAGCATTTGAAACCAAAGTCGCTGCTCACGCTTTTCTTGTTCTGAGCCAATAAAAATAGGGTACATCACCAAGGCTTTAGATCGCGCTTCGGCTCTTAGCATAAAGTTTAACTGTTTCTTTTCTGGTGCAATCCCTAGGTTTTGGATAATCGTAACTTGTGCACCATCGGGCACTTCAAGAGAGCTATGTTTACCTAGCAAGGTTTGCAGCTCTGAGCGATATCCACCTGCTAACTTCATCGTTCGCGCAAGGTTTTGTAATGCAAGCTTTTCGGTACTATCAGTTAACCCGTATTGTTTAGTGAAGCCATTTTCATAAGCGTGAGCGGCTCTCTGGTACTGCAATCTAGCAGCGTCTAAATCGTTATTTTGCTCATTTAATAGCCCGCTAAATAAATGAATGAAAGCATCATCTTTATATTCAATGTTTTCTAAAAGTGCTTCAGGTGCAGCGATTGGTTTTAAAATGTCATAAATGATATCGGTAAGGGAGCCTTCATCTTTTTGTTCAGAACTGTTGTAACCACCCGTTTCAGACTTTAAATTTTCCATGTAAACATCAAGCTGTCGCATTTCAACTTGGCTAGAATCTAGGTAGGTTTCACGCATACTCGGGTTAAGTTGAGCGAGTGAATTAAAGTTCAACGCTTTCAGATAATGTATCAGGGGTAAATAATAGTTTTTGCCTTCATAGTTGGCAAAAGTGGGCCCGCTTAACATTGCTAGGGCTTGTTCAGATAAGCTAATCGTGTAAAACGATTCGATGTGTGCCTTAGCTCTCTCAAGATGCTGATTACTTTGCAAGTAATCTTTCTCTAAATGAAGAATAGTCGCAAGCTCTAATTCGTGCAGAAGCCTATCTGGGCCCACAGACGAATAGTTTTGTTTTATAGTCTGCTTTGCTTCGGTAAATTGACCTTGCTCTATTTGCAGGATGGCGCTTTTGTTAGCGCGAATGGTATTACAGCCCGATAGAAACATTAAAGTCAGACAGCAAACCAAAAGTTGTTTTAATGGGAAAAAAAGAAATACCTTCAAAGACACATCCTTTGCACTGAAAATAAATAAAGAATATAGTAACTTATAATCAAGTAAGTTAAAGAAAAATAGTAATATTTAAAAGTGTAAAATTGTTAAAAGGTGTTTTTACACTTTATTACTGTTTAGCTTGATTAACTTTGCTACAGTAACTCTAACATTGCTCAAGGCTATAAAGGAAAACAAGATGAAAGTTAAACCACTAATTGCATCAGTGTTCATGGCAGGTATGCTATCAGCGTGTAGTTCAACGTCAGACAGCACGGCTTCTAGTTCTCGTGTAAATATACCAGATTGGGTTTTAAACCCTGTTGTGGAAAATGGTATTGCAGCTGCTGATTGTATTAAATACTCAGGAAATATCTCGATAGATCAAAAAATGGCAGTTGCTAATGCACGTTTGGCATTAGCGCAACAAATTGAGACACGTATCGAAGGCTTAGATAAAACGTTTGCTAATCGTGTTGATGCAAATGATAAAACAACTGTGGGCACAACTTTTAGTTCTGTCTCTAAGCAGTTAACCAAACAAACTTTACGTGGCTCTCGCGTAGTTAAAGCCGATATTGTTGATATTGCTGGCAAAGATTATTTTTGTGCATTAACGACTTTATCTCCTGAGTTAACAAAAACACTTTTCCAAGATTTAGTTAAAGAAACTAAGCAAAAAATCGACCCTCAAGATGAACAATTCTTATATCAAGAATTTAAAGCGTTCAAAGCAGAGCAAGATTTAGAAAAGGAAATTGCTAGATTAACAAACTAAAGCAATTCTAAGCGCATCATTCGATGCGCTTTTTTGTCATTGAGGACAAGTAAATGAAACGTCAATTAATGCTATTAGCAGCATCCCCCATTTTAGCACTGCAGGTGCAAGCCACGCCTACTACTCTTTATACTGAACTCGATAAAGCTATGCAGTCCTGGCAGGCAGAGCAAAAGCCCTCGCAAGAAAAAAACTTATCTGAATTCGAGGCATTTAAACAGCAGCACTTAAAAGATTTTAACCGCTATGTTGAAACGCAAATGGCGGAGTATGATAAGTTCAGGGATCAGCTTTTGAAATCTTGGGGCGATGCGCAAGTAACAAACCAAAATCAGTTTGTGAGTTATACTGAGGATGATTCAGCCAGGCTGAATGTCGACTTTGAGAATAATACACTCACTTTGAGTGTTAAGCATAATGCTGGTATCACACCTAAAAAACATGAAGTAGAGGCGTTATTTCAGCAATTCCTTCGTTCTGAACAAGCACTTTTACAAGAGTTTTATAACAGTCAGCCGTCATCTTTAGATGAGCGAGACTTTAAACGAGCAGACACCACAAAGATCGATAAAAAATCTCAAGCGAAAGCATTGAAGAAGGCTCTAGAAGAGATAAAGAAACAAACGCGTCTTCAACAACAAGCGCTTGATAAAAAGTATGACGAACAGCTTGTAAGTGAAAATGTAGATAAGCAGTCGCTCAAATCTTTAGAAAAAGATAAAGCAGGTTTAAAGCAGTTAGAACAAAAGCGTATGCTTAATCTCAAAAAGAGTGTGCCTGAAATTATCTCAGAGGCACCAAAGAACACGCTGATCACTGAATTTGTAATTACCTTACCTAAAAGCAATCAGGTATCACAGCGTGCGGAGAAATACCTTGAGCCGATACAAAAGCAAAGTGTAAGATTTGAATTACCTCCAGCAACGATATTGGCTGTGATGCATACCGAAAGCCATTTTAATCCAATGGCGAAGTCGCATATTCCTGCTTTCGGTTTAATGCAAGTTGTGCCCACAAGTGCAGGAATTGATGTGAATCGATTCTTGTATGATATTGACGCCCCTATGTCAGCGCCATATTTATACGTTTCTGATAATAATATAGAAGCGGGATCGGCTTACTTGCATTTACTAGATAAACGCTACTTAAAACATATCTCAGATCCTTTAAGTAGAAAGTACTGCATGATAGCGGCTTACAATACTGGAGCTGGTAATGTAGCGAGAGCTTTTAACAGCGATGGTTCTAGAAGTATTCGCAATGCCAGCAAAGTCATTAACTCTATGTCTCCTGAGCGTGTTTTAGATGTATTGAGCGCAAATTTGCCTTATGACGAAACTAGAAAGTACATTCATAAGGTGCTTGAGAAAGAAAAGCTATACGCAGTGGATAGGCTCTAGTTTTTAAAAGAAATAAAAAAGGCTGCATTTGCAGCCTTTTTTCGTCAGAAGTGATAATTAGTCAACTTGAGCAGGAGAGGCCATGTCGGCACTAGCTCTAGCCATAGGTGCTTTAGAGCCAGCAGACATACCTGAGTTATGGGTAGGTGTACGTTGTTCTAAAGGCATCGCAGATGGCATTTCAAATGTATCAATCTCATCACTGCTTTGTGCTTTCGTCATTGGCGCTGATGCATTGGCATGGAAACGAACGCGAGGTAGTGATGACAAAACGTTGACAGTTTTTGGAGCTTCAACTACTTTGATAGTTTCTTTTGCTTTAGGCGTTTCAACCACTTTAACTTCAGCTACTTCAACAGTTTCTTCTGCTTTAGGCGTTTCAACCACTTCAACTTCAGCTACTTCAACAGTTTCTTCTGCTTTAGATGCATCAGCTACTTCAACAGTTTCTTCTGCTTTAGATGCATCAGCTACTTCAACAGTTTCTTCTGCTTTAGGTGCATCAGCTACTTCAACAGTTTCTTTTGCTTTAGGTGCTTCAGCTACTTCAGCAGTTTCTTCTGTTTTGGGCACTTCAACTACTTCAGCAGTTTCTTCTGCTTTAGGCACTTCAACTACTTCAACAGTTTCTTCTGCTTTAGGCACTTCAACTACTTCAATAGTTTCTTCTGTTTTTTGCGTTTCAGCTACTACAACAGCTTTTTCTGTTAGAGGTGCTCCAGCTACTTCAACGGTGCTTTCTGCTTTAGGTGCTTCAACAACCTCTTCAGTTACCTTCTTAGCTTTAAGCTCTGCTTCGTACTCTGCTGCAGCTTGATCTGCTACAGGGATGAATGCAGGCTCTTGCTCTTTCTCAGAAGATTCAGGCTTTCTTCTACGCTGACCGGCTGCACGAAGGTGACGAGGAGAGCGACGAGAACGTGTTCTCGGTGCTTCTTCACCTTGCTCGACTGATTCAGTAGTCACTTCCGTTACTGGAGTTGCTTCTTCAGAAACAGCCTCTACAGGTTTATTTTCTGCTCGAACTGCTTTTTTAGGCTTCTCAGCACGCTTTGTTTCAGAACGTGCGGCTTTTTCATCACCCTGAGTTTTAACTTGAGTTTGCTCTTGAGAAATAGCTGTATTTTCAGACTCAGAAGCTTCAGCTGTATCGTTACTATCTAGATTTTCAATAGCCGCTTCTTGATCAGCAATACGTACTTTTTTGCGAAGGTTGCGACGTTGGCGTCTCGGTTTTACGCGAACTTCCGCATTTGCAGTATCTTCAGTATTAGTTTGTTGCTTTTCATCAGCTTCTTTATTAGAGCGATTGTCAGGACGACGACGCGTATTTTGACGACGGCGCTTATTGCGATTTTCCTGACCTTCTTTTTTCTCATTCTGGTCTTTGCTTTCAGAATTGTCTTTAGCTTGGACATCATCACGTTTTTTGTGATTGCGACGCTTCTGCTGATTGCGACGGCGATTATCATTATTGCGACGTGGTTTACGTTCTTGGTTTTTGTTCTCTGTTTCTTTCTTTTCAGGCTCTTCCTCTGATGAAAACAGACCTTTTAACCAATTACCTATGCGCGTTAGTAACCCTTCAGATTTAACTTCTTCTGATTTAGGTGTAGCTGCAGCCGGTTGAGGTGCGGGCGCTGGTGCAGAAGGCATAACAACACCCTTAAGTACCGGCTCTTCTTTAGGCGCTGTGTTAACTGCAACTTCGATTACTTCCGGCTCCGGTGTAACAATTTGCTCGTAACTTGCAGTCTCTGGTGTTTCATCTTTACGCAAACGAACCACTTCATAGTGAGGTGTTTCTAAATGCTGGTTTGGAATGATGAATACATTACAGTTATGACGTTTCTCGATACGATGAACAGACTTGCGCTTTTCATTTAGAAGATAAGCTGCTACAGCTACTGGCACTTGCGCATTGACTTGTGCAGTATTTTCTTTGATTGCTTCTTCTTCGATTAAACGGAGGATAGAGAGGGCGATAGATTCGTTCGAGCGAATAGTGCCTTGGCCACTACAGCGCGGGCATGAATGCTGGCTCGCTTCACCCAATGAAGGACGAAGACGCTGACGAGACATCTCAAGTAAACCAAAGCGTGAAATCTTACCAATTTGAACGCGTGCTCGGTCTGGACGTACAGCATCTTTTAGACGGTTTTCAACTTCGCGTTGATGACGTGGTGGAGTCATATCGATGAAATCGATAACAATTAGGCCACCTAAATCACGCAAACGTAATTGGCGTGCAATCTCATCAGCCGCTTCAAGGTTAGTATTTAAAGCAGTTTCTTCTATATCACCACCTTTGGTCGCTTTTGAAGAGTTGATGTCGATTGATGTTAGTGCTTCAGTTGGGTCAATAACAATTGAGCCACCAGAAGGTAAGCGTACTTCACGTTGGAACGCTGATTCGATTTGGCTTTCGATTTGGTAATGCGTGAATAGTGGTACGTCGTTTTGATAAAGCTTAACGCGGTTGATGAAGTCAGGACGGAAGCGCTCGATATGTGCTTTAGCTTCTTCAAAAACACGGGCTTTATCAATTAAAATTTCACCAATATCACGACGTAAATAATCACGGATCGCGCGGAAAATCACATTACTTTCTTGGTGGATTAAGAATGGTGCTTTACCACTGTCAGCAGCTTGTTGGATTGCACCCCAATGAACAAGAAGTGCTTTTAAATCGTACTCTAGTTCTTCAAATGATTTACCAACACCCGCAGTACGAACAATCAGTCCCATGCCTTTTGGTAAATCTAATCGGCTTAGCGCCTCTTTAAGTTGAATTCGCTCGTCACCTTCAATACGTCGAGAAATACCACCTGCACGAGGGTTGTTCGGCATTAGTACTAAGTAACTACCTGCAACACTGATGAATGTTGTTAAAGCAGCCCCTTTTTGGCCTCGCTCTTCTTTGTCTACCTGAACGATAACTTCTTGGCCTTCTTTGATCACATCTTTGATGTTAGGGCGGCCATTGAATGTGTAACCTTCTGGGAAGTAAGTTTTAGCGATTTCTTTTAGAGGAAGGAAACCGTGTCTCTCAGCACCATAATCAACAAATGCAGCTTCTAGAGATGGTTCGATTCGAGTGATTTTACCTTTGTAAATATTGGCTTTTTTCTGTTCGTGGCCAGGACTTTCAATATCTAAGTCATATAATTTCTGACCGTCAACCAGTGCGACGCGCATTTCTTCTTGCTGCGTAGCATTGATCAGCATACGTTTCATATTGTTAACTCTACTTTCAAATTAAGTCGAGTCTGATGTGCAAAGTGTGGACCTGACGAGTGCCCCATATTTAATGATGCAGTCTCACGACTGGGGTCAATGGAATGTTCTTACAACTTATTTTTTAAGCGCACGGTGACGGTTATCACTACCAGTTTATTCGCACGGTAAGGGCGCTTCTTAGTGAATAAGTTTAATCTCGTTTTTGGCTTTTACTTACGCAATCAGACATTTATTTCTATTTTTGCTTTCTTTTTTAATCATGCTTAGCCTTCACTGCAATCTGTTACGCGCATCGAAGTGAGCTAAAGGCACGTGTTATTCGGGTGACAAAAGCTTTGGAAATCCAAGCTGCTATCTGTATGATCGGCACCCATGATGTGCATCACGATTATTGTCTTTGCGATAAAAAGCAGTTTCGCAAAAAAATTGCGCGTCGATTATCCCATTAATAACGTCGTGATAGCAACTAAATTATTACTCAAATCAGTGATTAGGCAATGTCAGAAAAATCTCCTTTAAAAGTCAGCTTTGTAACCGTAACTGAAGATCAGCAAGGTCAGAGAATTGATAACTTCTTAGTGACCCATTTGAAGGGGGTGCCTAAGAGTGCAATTTATAAAATTCTTCGCAAGGGAGAGGTAAGGGTTAATAAAAAGCGTGTTAAGCCAGTTTATAAATTGCAAATTGACGACTTAATTCGTATTCCCCCTATTAAAGTGGCTGAGCGAGAAGAGTTTGTACCAAAAAATCTAGATAAAATATCAGCCCTAGAAGATGCTATTTTATTTGAAGATCAATATCTCATTGTGATCAATAAGCCTTCAGGTATGGCTGTGCATGGCGGCAGTGGCTTGAGTTATGGCTTAATTGAAGCGTTACGCGTTTTAAGGCCTCAAGAGAAAAACCTAGAGCTTGTGCATCGTTTAGATAGAGATACATCAGGTTGTCTTCTGATTTCAAAGAAACGTTCTATATTAAAAGGACTCCACGAGCAGCTCCGTGAAAAAACCATGGAGAAAAACTACTGGGCATTAGTAGTAGGTGAGTGGGCAGCGAAAATTAAAAATGTTACAGAACCTCTTCGCAAAAATACCTTACAGTCAGGTGAGCGAGTTGTACGAGTAGATGAGGAGCAAGGTAAAGCATCTCATACTCGTTTTAGAGTGCTTGAGCGTTTTGATGGTTGCACGTTGGTACAAGCATCGCCAGTGACAGGTCGTACTCACCAAATTCGTGTTCACACTCAATGTAAAGGCCATCCTATTGCGTGTGATGATAAGTATGGCGACCAAGTTTTCGATAGCCGTATGAGAGAAATGGGACTGAGCCGTTTATTCTTACATGCCCATGACCTTCGCTTTTTGCATCCGAAACATGAAACAACCATGCATATTGAGGCACCACTAGATAAAGCATTAAATAATGCTTTGAAAACATTAAGAGCAAAGTAATGCAGTTCAAGCTTGTTATTTTTGATTGGGATGGCACTTTAATGGATTCAGTGCCAAAAATTGTGAATGTTTTAAAACTTGCAGCCAAACAATGTGATGCGGCAATTCCGACGGATGATGCTGCTAAAGCTATTATCGGTTTATCTTTACCGACCGCGGTTGCAAAGCTGTTTCCAAACGATGAAGATAAGTGGGAAGCGTTAGCTCAAGCTTATAAAACGGTTTATAAAGAAGGGGATGATACGCCTACGCCTTTATTCACAGGAGCAAATGACTTATTAGATGCTTTAGCTGCGAGTCAGGTGCAACTGGCCGTTGCGACCGGTAAGTCTCGTACAGGGTTAAACCGCTTAATGGCTGAAACATCGACAGAAGAATACTTTGTTACCACTAAAACAGCTGATGAAGCACAGTCGAAGCCGAATCCTGATATGTTAAATCAAATTCTAGCAATGACAGGTGTGGCTGCTGAAGATGCCATTATGATTGGTGATTCATTATTAGATATCGAAATGGCCAAGCAAGCGGGTATTGCAGCGGTTGGATTGACCCATGGCGCAGCAACTCGAGCAGCGCTTGAAAAAACGCAAGCGCTGACAGTACTAGACAGCCTAACTGACTTGCATACTTTTCTGTTGGCTGAGCAACACATCGACGTCAAAACGAGCTAATAACTCGGTTAATCTAATTAATGGCAGCCCAATCAATGAATTTGGATCGCTGCCTTCTAATTTTTCAAACAAACAAATCCCCAAACCTTCGCTTTTAAAGCTGCCTGCACATTGATAGGGCGTTTCAGCATCACAATATGCTTCGATTTGTGCGAGAGTTAACTTCTTAAAATGAACGTTGAACGGTTCGACAAGGACTTCATATCGGTTCGTTGCTATATCGTATAGGCACAATCCAGTTAAAAATTTCACTTTATTACCACTAAAACTTTGCAGCTGTTTGATGGCATTTTCTTTTGTATGGGGTTTGCCAAGTATTTTTCCGTCGTGAACAGCTACTTGGTCTGAGCCAATCACCAAGCCTTCTTTGAATTTGTCATTGGCTGCTTTTGCTTTTAACACACTCAACCTAGACACTAATTTGTCAGGCGACTCATCGCATAAATGACTTTCATCAACATCAGGTGAAAATGATGAGAAAGGAAGGTTTAATTTTTTTAAAATTTGCTGCCTAAATGGCGAGCTTGACGCTAAAATAAGAGGAGTTTTCATAAACACTTAGTTGTCAAAATACCAATAGCGCTAGAATAGGGCGCAATAGAGCGAAAAACAAAGGAAACTTTGATTTTTATTTTGACTAAAACATTAACTATCTATATGATGCAGCCCCTATGCAAAAGGTGAAAATTCCCATCACTCTTGATCCTTGCAGAGCCGCACAACGCAGACTCAGTTATGACGGCGTTGTTCAGCTCGAAGAACTTTCTCGTTTAGAGCAAGTTGTGCAAGATCAAACTGGTGAAATAGCGGTAGACATTCATTGCAGTAATGATGAACAAGGGTTGGTTGTAATTCGCGGTTCTTTCCGTGCACATCTAACCGTTATTTGTCAGCGTTGTAATGGAGATTTAGGGTTGGATTTGGAACATGACTTTGCTTATTCACCGGTTAAATCGGGTGATGAGTCGGACCATCTTCCTGATTGCTACGATGTGGTTGAACTGGATGAAGAAGGTGAAATAAATCTTCGTCAACTTATAGAAGACGAGCTTATTTTAGCGATTCCTATAGTACCAACACACGACGAAGCATCTTGCGCTTATTCCGAAGAGCCTGCGAGCTTTGGTGAAGTAGTTGCAACAGAGAGCAAACCAAATCCATTTGAAATTTTAAAACAACTTAAGAAAAATTCTTAGGAGAAGGCTAATGGCTGTACAAAAAAGCAAAAAGTCTCGCGCAAGACGTGGCATGCGCCGTTCACACGACGCAATCAGTGGACCAGCTCTAACTGTAGATCAGGTTTCTGGTGAGACTCATCTTCGTCACCACGTGACTGCTGATGGTTACTACAAAGGCGAAAAAGTAATTTCTAAATAAGAGATTGCTTTTATGCTGACTCATCTAACCATTGCGTTAGATATGATGGGGGGCGATTACGGCCCCCGTTCATCTATTCCAGCCGCCATTTCTGCGGTAAATAAGTTCCCCAATCTTACATTGCTCCTTTGTGGCGATGAAAAATGCATTTCTGATGCTTTAAGAAAACATAAAGCAGACAAACACCCTAGATTGATAATTAAGCACTGTAGTGAAGTCGTTTCTAATAATTGTGAACCTGCGCAAGCACTTCGAAACAAGAAAGATTCTTCAATGCGTATCGCTTTAGATTTAGTAAAAAACAAACAAGCACAAGCATGCGTAAGTTCAGGTAATACTGGTGCACTGTTACTGATTGCACACTTTGTGTTAAAAATGCTTCCTGGCATTAAACGACCTGCTCTCATTTCTGCTGTACCTACAGAAAAAAAACAACCTGTTTATTTACTTGATCTTGGTGCAAACGTGCATTGTGATGCACAGACATTGTTTCAGTTTGGTATTATGGGCAGCATTGTTGCTGGCGAGACCTGTAAAGGTGAACGGCCAAAAGTATGTTTACTTAATATTGGCTCTGAAGACATTAAAGGCAATGACACAATTAAAGAAGCCGCGAATATAATGAAGGCAACGCCTTATCTTAACTACACAGGGTTTTGTGAAGGCAGTGATATGTTTTCCGGTAAGGCCGATGTTGTTGTTTGTGAGGGTTTTGTGGGTAATGTTGCTCTAAAAACATGTGAAGGTATTGCTAAACTTATTATGCATAAGTTTACAAAAGCGTTGAAAAAACGTTTTTTCTATCGATTATTAGCCGTATTGCTCAGTCCAATCATAAAAAAACTCTACAGAAGGGTGAACCCCGACCAGTATAACGGTGCAAGTCTGGTAGGATTGCGTGGTATTGTTGTGAAAAGTCACGGAAATGCTTCGAACAAGGCGTTTCTTGCTGCAATCGAAGAAGCTATCAGAGAAGTTGAAAAACAGGTTCCTGAAAAAATAGAAGCGACCTTCGAACAAATTGCATTAGATGAAGAACACTCGCCATCGTCCCTCGAAAATCACTGACTAGGGGTGAGGGTGGCATAACTATTATTATAAAGAGCATTATATGTCACAGAAAATTGCACTTTTATTCCCAGGTCAAGGCTCACAAGCAGTTGGTATGCTTGCAGAGTTACTTGAATCATCAGAAATTGTAAAAGCAACATTTGCAGAAGCATCAGAAGCGCTGGGTTATGACTTAGCAAATCTCGTTGTTAACGGTCCAGCTGAAGAACTAAATCAAACTCATCGCACACAACCTGCATTACTAACTGCGAGCGTTGCTGTTTACCGTGAATGGTTAGCAAGCAATGCAGAAGTTGAGACTGTTCTAGCTGGTCACAGCCTAGGTGAGTACTCAGCTTTGGTGTGTGCAGGTGTAGTAAGTCTTGCTGAAGCCGTAAAATTGGTTGAGAAACGTGGTCTTTACATGCAAGAAGCTGTACCTGCTGGTGTAGGTTCAATGGCTGCAATTATCGGTCTTGATGATGACAAGATCCAAGCAATTTGTGCTGAGCTTTCGGGTGAGCAAGTTGTTGCGCCAGTTAACTATAACTCTCCTGGTCAGGTTGTTATCGCAGGTCACAAAGAAGCGGTAGAAAAAGCGTCTGAAGCCTGTAAAGAAGCGGGCGCAAAACGCGCACTTCCATTAGCGGTAAGCGTGCCTTCTCACTGTGAGTTAATGAAGCCTGCGGCAGAGAAGCTTGCTGCTGATTTAGAAGCACTTGCATTCAATGCTCCGAAATCAAACGTGATCAACAACGTTGATGTTGCCATTGAAACTGAAGCGGCAGCGATTAAAGATGCGCTAGTACGTCAGCTTTATAGCCCTGTTCGTTGGACTGAAACAGTTCAAGAACTTGCAAAGCTTGGAATTACACAAAGTTATGAATTCGGCCCAGGTAAAGTACTGAGTGGCTTAGTTAAACGAATTGATAAGTCAATTGCATGTGCATCTGTAAATGATGCAGCAGCAATTGAATCTGCTAAATAAGAAGAGATAAATAATGAGCAATCTATTTTCATTAGAAGGTAAAATTGTTTTAGTAACAGGTGCGAGCCGTGGTATCGGTAAATCTGTTGCTAATGCATTAGTAGCACAAGGTGCGATTGTTGCTGGTACTGCGACGAGCGATTCTGGTGCTGAAAAAATTAGTGAATATTTAGGCGAAAACGGCAAAGGTTACGCGCTAAACGTGACGGATGCTGATTCAATCACAGCAACGTTAGCGGCAATTAAAGCTGATTTTGGTGATATTGACGTGCTAGTTAATAACGCTGGCATCACTCGTGATAACCTACTTATGCGTATGAAAGACGATGAGTGGAACGATATCATCGATACCAACTTAAGCTCTATCTACCGTCTTTCTAAAGCGGTTCTTCGTCCTATGATGAAGAAAAAAGCGGGCCGTATAATCAACATTGGTTCTGTTGTGGGCACAATGGGTAATGCAGGTCAAGCAAACTATGCAGCTGCAAAAGCGGGTGTAATTGGTTTTTCTAAATCTTTGGCACGTGAAGTGGCTTCTCGCGGTATAACAGTGAACGTTATTGCACCAGGTTTCATTCAAACTGACATGACTGACGAGTTAACTGACGAGCAAAAAGCAGCAACGCTTGCTAACGTGCCAGCAGGTCGTTTGGGTCAGCCTGAAGAGATCGCTGCAGCAGTATGTTATTTAGCGTCTGATGCGGCTGCGTACGTATCTGGTGAGACTTTGCACGTAAATGGTGCGATGTACATGGTTTAATTGCTGTAGATCATAAAAAAGATTCAATTAATTTTTTGTGATCTTGCTGCAATCTTACTTGAAATTGCTATTAAAATAAGCGATAAAAGTATAAATTAATTTATAACAGGTTTGACCAGATCAAAATATCTGAGCAAATCCTTGAAACCCAGAATTATGCGCCGTACACTACGCCGCAATCTGAAAATAACGCAAATGCGTTTTAATAAAGGAAAGAAGAATGAGCGATATCCAAGAACGCGTAACGAAAATCATTGTTGAGCAACTAGGTGTTAAAGAAGAAGAAGTTAAAAACGAAGCGTCTTTTGTGGACGACTTAGGTGCTGACTCTCTAGACACTGTTGAGCTAGTAATGGCTCTAGAAGAAGAATTCGACACTGAGATCCCTGACGAAGAAGCAGAGAAAATCACTACTGTTCAAGCAGCGATCGACTACGTTACTGCTCACGCTGAGTAATCAAACGTATCACTTGGGGCAGCATTCGCTGCCCTTAGTCTTTTCTACCCCCTCATAAAAATAATCAATCCCTTTTGGAGGAAACCGTGGCTAAACGTCGAGTCGTAGTAACTGGCTTAGGTATGTTGACGCCGCTAGGTAATGATGTTGCATCAACCTGGCAAGGCTTACTAGAAGGCCAAAGTGGCATTTCTAACATCACGCACTTTGATACCACAAATTTTGGAACTAAATTCGCAGGTCTGATCAATGACTTTGATGTCACTGAGTACATGCCGAAGAAAGAAGCCAAAAAAATGGACTTGTTTATCCAATATGGTGTTGCAGCAGGGGTTCAAGCTTTAAAAGACTCTGGTCTTGAAATCACTGACGAAAATGCAGCACGTGTAGGTGTAGCTGTAGGTTCAGGTATCGGTGGTTTAACATTAATCGAAGAAAACCATGTAAAACTACTTAATAGTGGCCCACGTAAGCTGTCACCGTTTTATGTGCCTTCGACAATTATCAATATGATCTCAGGTCACTTGTCTATCATGCACGGCTTGAGAGGTCCAAATATTTCAATCGTTACTGCTTGTACAACTGGTTTGCATAACATCGGTCATGCTGCCCGCATGGTTGCTTATGGTGATGCAGATGCGATGGTTGCAGGCGGTGCGGAAAAAGCATCTACGCCAATTGGTATGGGTGGTTTCAGTGCAGCACGTGCACTTTCAACACGTAATGATGATCCACAAGCTGCTTCTCGTCCTTGGGACAAAGACCGTGATGGTTTTGTACTTGCAGATGGTGCGGGCGTGATGGTACTTGAAGAGTACGAACATGCAAAAGCACGCGGCGCAAAAATTTATGCTGAGCTAGTTGGCTTTGGTATGAGTGGCGATGCATTCCACATGACGTCACCACCTGAAGATGGTTCAGGTGCGGCGCTTGCGATGGAAAATGCTCTTAAAGACGCGACTGTAAACGCAGAAGAAGTGGGCTATATCAACGCACACGGTACTTCAACGCATGCGGGCGACAAAGCTGAAACGCAAGCGGTTAAGTCTATCTTCGGTGCTGCTGCTGATAAAGTGATGGTTGGTTCATCTAAATCAATGATGGGTCACCTACTTGGCGCTGCAGGCTCTGTTGAGTCAATTATCACAGCGCTATCTTTGCACGACCAAAAAGTATCACCGACCATTAACCTAGATAATCCAGATGAAGGGTGTGATCTAGATTATATTGCTCACACAGGTCGTGACGCAAAACTTGAGTATGCTTTATGTAACTCATTCGGTTTTGGTGGAACCAATGGCTCGTTGCTATTTAAAAAGGTATAATCCTTAGATACGGCGACAAACTATTAAAGAAAGCCTGGCGATGCCGGGCTTTTTTGTGATTAAAATGAGCTTAAAAATAACAACCACAATCACACCTCAAGACCGCGGCTTCCAATATGGCGATGGCTTTTTTACCACCGCAGCCATTAAATCAGGCAAAGTCCAACACTGGGATTTTCATCTCACACGCCTGCAATCATGTGCCAAAGCACTCCACTTTCCAAAAATTGATTGGCAACTGGTGCAATCTGAGTGTGAAAAGCAAGTGATAGAGCATGAATTAGCCGTATTAAAAATGGTTATCACCAGAGGTGAAGGAGGTCGTGGTTATCAAGCCCCTGATGAGCCAAGTCTCAATGTTATTGTATCCGTACTTCCTTTTCCCACACATTATGCTGATTGGCAAGCTCAGGGGATCAATGTAAGTACTTCAAACGTAAAACTTGGTCATCAGCCATTGTTGGCGGGCTTAAAAACCTTGAATAGACTTGAACAAGTGCTGATCAAACAAGATGCTAAGCGGTTTACTGATAGCCATGATGTGATAGTGTTAGACATTCATAATCAAGTGATTGAAACATCAGCTGGAAACTTGATTGGTTTTAAAAATGGTGAGTTTTTTACGCCAAAATTGTCCAAGGCAGGAATAAAAGGTGTTTACTTAAGTGTATTACAGCAAGTAAATACCATTACTGAAGTTGAAGAAAGTATCGGTTTTTGGACTGACATGGAGGCGTTGTTCACTTGTAATAGTTTGATGGAGTTAGTGCCAATTATTCAATTAGATACAAAACAGTTTGAGCTTGAAGTAGCCTTAATCGTCAAACAGAGTTTAATGAGTTCCTTACATGCTTAAGAAGATAACCGCAGTCTTTGTGCTCTTGATGTTATTCGCTGCCATATTCATTCAACAGCAAATAACACACTTTAAGCAGTTACAGTTGACAAACATCCCTGAGTTGTTCGAAGTGAAACGTGGTAAAGGTGTTCATCGACTTTGTAATGAGTGGTTAGCGAAAGGTAATATTGATTCGTGTTTTGCACTGCAAGTATATGCCAAGTTATATCCTGCCAATACCTCGCTAAAACCAGGCTTATATGAGTTACAAAATTTAACTGTGTTAGAGGCCATAGACAAAATTCACCGAGGTCAGCAAAAACAGTTTAGTTTTACCGTGATCGAAGGTGACACTTTAAAAATGGTCCTCAATAAGCTCAAATCGGCTGATTTCATCAATTACAATATTGAAGAGACTAAGCTTTCAGAGCAATTAGAAGTGACTAACTATGCGGAAGGTTGGTTGCTACCCGAAACTTATTTTTATCATGCAAACGACAGCGCATTGTCGATTGTGAAACGCGCAAATGACGCAATGAAAAAAGAACTTACGCAAGTATGGGAAGATAGAATGGCTAATTTGCCGCTGCAAAATGCCTATGAAGCCCTTATATTGGCATCGATCATTGAGAAAGAAACGGGTTATGCTGGGGAGCGCAAAAAAATCGCTTCAGTGTTCATTAACCGACTCAATAAGAAAATGCGTTTGCAAACTGATCCTACAGTAATTTATGGATTGGGAGAACGCTTTGATGGTGACATTAAACGCAAAGATTTAAAAGAGCATACGCCTTATAATACATATAGAATAAATGGTTTGCCGCCAACACCCATTGCCATGCCATCGAAAGAGGCAATCATTGCGGCGACGCAACCTGATACAACTGATTACTATTATTTTGTTGCCAAAGGCAATGGCCAGCATCTGTTTTCTAAAAACTTAACGGATCATAATAAAGCCGTAAGACAGTATATTTTAAAGAGAAGTAATGACAGCTAAATTTATTGTGATTGAAGGCCTTGAAGGGGCTGGTAAATCAACAGCAATGCAAATTTGCCAACAGTTTCTTGCAGACAAGCAAATTGACTTTATTAACACCCGAGAGCCGGGTGGCACGCCAATGGCTGAAGCACTTCGAACGCTCGTTAAAAACCAGTATGAAGAAGAAGTGGCAGGTGAAACTGAGCTACTTATTATGTATGCTGCACGTGCGCAGTTACTACATAATGTGATCAGACCTAGCCTTGCTGCCAACAAGTGGGTATTGGGTGACAGACATGACATGTCTTCGCAAGCTTACCAAGGTGGTGGTAGAGGTTTATCTCAAGCAATATTGAATAGTCTTTCTGATATTGTGCTACAAGGTTTAAAACCCGATCTGACTTTATATCTGGACATTTCACCAGAGATGGGTTTATCGCGCGCACGTGGACGCGGAGAATTAGACAGAATTGAGTTAGAGGCGATTGAGTTTTTCGAGAAAACTCGCGCACGTTATTTGGCATTAGCTGAATCGGATGAGAACTGCGTGGTCATAAACGCAGAGCAAGCGATGGATAAAGTGCACGCTGACATTCTGACGGCACTAGAAAACTTTTATCAGCAGGTTAATCTCTGATGATGCCTTGGTTAGAGCGTCCTTGGCAACAGCTCAATACGAGCTTTAAAGCGGGTCGCTTTCATCATGCTCAGTTATTTGCAGGGTTGCAAGGAGTAGGCAAGTTAGCATTAGCACAGGGTCTAGCTGATGCCATCTTGTGTGAAAATACTTCAGAGCTTTTGGCATGTGGTCAGTGTAAAAGTTGTGCTTTAATATCAGCGCAAACTCACCCTGATAAACTGCTTGTTAGTTCTGAGGGGGCGACCATAGGTGTCGATGAAATAAGAGCAATCGCCGATTTCATCTATCATTCAGCGCAGCAAGGTGGCAACAAAGTGGTTATTGTTCACCAAGCGCATAAAATGACGCATTCAGCGGCTAATGCACTGCTAAAAACCCTTGAAGAGCCAAACGCAAAACGCTTTTTAATTTTAACTTGTGATGATGTCGCGCAATTGCCAGCGACGATTGTTAGTCGCTGTGCAAAGAGCAATATAGCGCTTCAATCCGAGCAGCAAGTTAGGGCTTGGTTGACGCAGCAATTAGGTGATTACGGTGAACTGCCATGGATTAACTTGTTTATATCACAACCTTTGAAAATTAAGCATTGGTTTGAAACGGGTCAAGTTGAACAAATTAACCAATTATTCCGTAGTATTGAAACACTCAATCATACTGCTGATGTGTCGCAATGTGTTGAATTATTGGTAAAATCGCCAGAATTGGTCAATGAAATGGGGCGCTTTGTTCAAAGGCGAATAAAGCAAGCTTTATACAATGGTGCTGACTTCTCGAAAATGACAGTCACACAACAGGCTTTGGCTGACTTTATAAAGGATCATCAACAGATCCCAGGCTTGAATTTACAATTAGCCTTGCTTAAGTTATTTACAGCGCTAAAACAGGCTTTGCAGTAGGGGAGCACTATGCAAGTTTTACTTCTAGATTTTGAAGATTTTGACGAGTTATATCGTTGTTATATGCCCGCATTAAAGCACGGCGGCTTGTTTGTTAAAACTAACTCTCGTTTTGATATGGGGCAGCCTTTATCGCTGCGCGTAACTTTGCCAGATGCATTAGAAGAAGATGTCATTGAAGGTAAAGTAGTATGGATAACACCGCAAGGCGCGCAAAATTCAAATCCACCAGGCGTGGGCGTTGGCTTTTCTGAGGGGAATGAAACAGTCAACGATAAAATCATAAAGTTGCTGGGGACAGCACTTAATTCAGAAAAACCCACCTACACCATGTAAGAGTAGTTATGATTGTAGATTCGCACTGCCATTTAGATAGATTAGATTTTGATAAACTTGGTTTATCACTCCCAGAAGCATTAGATGAAGCAAGACAAAAGCAAGTCGAGCACTTTTTATGTGTGAGCGTCACATTAGATCAATTTCCGAGTATGCTTGACAAAGTACAAGCTTTTGATGATATTTCAGTCTCATGTGGTGTGCACCCTTTAAACCAAGATCAAGCCTTGGATAAAAGTCAGTTATTGTCATTGGCTCAACACGATAAAGTTGTTGCGATTGGTGAAACGGGTCTAGATTATTACTACTCAAAAGACACACATTCTGTGCAACAAGAGAGTTTTGTTGGACATATTGAGGTGGCTAATGAACTACAAAAGCCGCTGATCATTCATACCCGAGATGCCCGAACTGATACCATAGATCTAATGAAAGCCCATGGTGCCGATAAATGCGGTGGTGTTTTGCATTGTTTTACTGAAGATTGGAACATGGCAAAGCAAGCACTAGATTTAGGCTTTTATATTTCAATCTCTGGTATTGTGACATTTAAAAACGCGGTTGAATTAAAAGAGGTTGTGAAGCAAATTCCACTAGATAGATTACTCATCGAAACTGACTCACCTTACCTTGCGCCAGTGCCTTATCGTGGCAAAACAAACCAGCCTGCCTATGTACAGGACGTTGCCTATTATATTGCTGACCTAAAAGGCATCACATATAAAGAGCTCGCAACAGCAACAACCAATAATTTCTATGATCTATTTAGCTTAGCCAAGCGCAAATAATCGTTATGTCAGTTGTAAACAAACATCTTCCAGAACTTTTACTTGGCCCGATGGTTCGTCGGGCCGAAGTTAATAATGTGTGTTTGCAACTTGTTACCTCAATGCCTCGGGCCGTGCGCTTTGAGTTCAAAGGCACTGAGGTTGAAAACGAAGTACTCGAAATACCACTGGGTAAGTATTGTTTTTTCTACATAGTGAATGTGAAACCAAAAAGTGGTGAGCTTATTGCTGATACAGCAATAGGCTATACGTTGTATCTCGATGAGATTAAAAAGGATTTATCAGCTTATTGTTACCCTCACGCCGACTCGCCTGAATTTGTGATCCCAAATGTTTTAAAGCAGGTATTACACGGCTCTTGTCGCAACCCGCATTACCCTGTTGAAGATTCGCTAGCGAGTGCAGATGAAACGCTTTCTCAGGCGAGACTCAATCAAACAACAACACCAACCTTATTATTGCTTTCAGGCGATCAAATCTATGCTGATGATGTGGCCGGGCCAATGCTTCAAGCCATCTATGCTGTTATAGAGCAACTAGGTTTGTTCAAAGAAGCTCGAACTGAATATATCAATTTACCTGATAGTTTATCTGAGCAATTATTTGCAAGAACGCCGTACTTACCAAAAACACCGTGGCAAGAACGTTCAAAACGTAGTTTAGGATATTGGCTTCGTAAAGATGACCCACACTTCACCAGCAGCCATGCGGTGAATCACCTCATTTATCTTGAAGAGTTTGTTGCTTATTATTTATTGGCGCATAGTGAAGCTTGCTGGCGGTTATTTGATTTTGAAAAAGCACATTTTAAAACTGCCAACGCCAAACAAACTGAGTTATATGAATTACAAAAAAACAGCCTAAAGGGGTTTGTAAAGAGTTTACCAAAGGTAGCTAGGTTATTTGCTAACATTTCAACTTTAATGATGTTTGACGACCATGATGTTACCGACGATTGGAATTTAACCGCACAGTGGGAACAAAACATTTCGTCTAACCCTGCCAGTCAAAGAATTATCAGCAATGGCTTGCTCTCTTATTGGCTCTTCCAAGGGCTTGGTAATGACGCAGGTTCAGTGTCAAAAACACTTTTAACCTATTTCAGCTCTAGTCTAAAGTCAAGTGAATGGCATCTGACAAAATTTGATACGCACCTTCATCAGTTTGATAATTGGCATTACTGCCTTGAAACAACGCCGAAGCTGGTTGTATTAGATACAAGAACCCACCGCTGGCGTAATGAGCAAGACTTTAATGAGCCCAGTGGCTTGATGGACTGGGAAATGCTTATGTTTCTTCAAACTCAGCTTCAGCATCAAAAAGAGACAATTATAGTGTCTCCTGCGCCAGTATTTGGGGTAAAAGCCATTGAAGCGGTGCAAGCCATTTTTAACGCCTGTGGTCACCCTTTGGTTGTCGATGTTGAAAACTGGATGGCCCATGAAGGCGCAGCAAGAAAACTAATGGACATTTTTAGGCGAAGTGATACGCCGATAGAGACCATTATTTTGTCTGGTGACGTACATTATTCGTTTTGTTTTTCTGTGCAAGCACGCTTTGGTCAACATGATAACCGTATTTGGCAATTAACTGCGTCAGGGATTAAAAATGAATTCCCTAAAACCTTGTTGAAGTGTTTTGATCATTTAGACTCATTTTTATACGCAAGATGGAGTCCGCTCAACTTTTTTACCAAGCGCTGGCAAATGAAAGTGACAAAGCATCTTTGTCGCTCTGAACATTTGCGCTCACCTTATCTTTTATCTCACGCTTCAATCAGTCTTATTGAGCTTGAAAATAACAAACTCGCAGGCTACTACCTGTTGCATGCTGACGGGTCAAAAAGCGATTTCGAACTTTAAAAACTTGTTTATTTTTTAGTGAGTTTTAATAGCTTTGCTATATTTAAAACACTTTGGTGTGTTTGATGGCAGGGTATGAGAGCGACAATTCTATCTTTTTTATTTCTGCTTTTTTCTAGTCAATTGGTACTGGCTGTGCCGCAGTTTACCGATACGGCTCAGATCATGCGTTCTTACGATTATAGTGCAGGCCTTACGCAGAGCTCTATTACAGCGCTAGCTCAAGATCAGTTTGGTTATATTTGGGTGGGCACCCAAGCGGGCTTGAATAGATTCGATGGCCATGAATTCAAACAGTTTCAACCAAAGCAGCAAGATAAAAATAGCCTCTCTGGTGGTTTCATCACCGACATTTGTATCAGTGATCAAGATGTATGGATAGGTACACACACAGGGTTAAGTCGATACAATACGCAAAATGGCCGGTTTCATTCTTTTTTGGCAAGTGACTATGACGCGATAACCTCTGACAGAGTGAATGATTTAACTTGTCAAAGCGCGCATGTATTGGTTTCGACCGCCAACGGTGAAAGTTATCAAATTAACAAAAGTACATTAGAAGTAAGCCGCTCTCCAGTTGTCGGTAATTTCATTCGCTCACCAGAGACACAAAATAATAATATTTATTATCTTACCGATAAAGGTTTAATGAAAATTAACGAGCAGCAACAGTCGCTATTGCTATTCGAAGGTGAGTTCAAAATGCTCAAGGTTAGGGGGCAAAGAGTATTCCTTCTGACGAAAAGTGAAGAGCTGATAGTTTATGATTTGTTATACAGCAGAGTTTTGTGGTCGAAAACGTTTGCTGAAGTCTCGAACATCACCCTCAATAACTTGTATCTTTCGACCAATGAAATATTACTCGCGACAAATAACGGTGTTTATTTATTCCATTTTGATGGCACCTTGTTAAATCATTGGTACAAACGTCAGCAAGCAAATGGCCTTCAAGATAATAATATTTTGTCCGTTATGAGAGACGACAATAAAGGCATCTGGATTGGTACAGAAACCCGAGGTTTACATTTTTTTAGCCAACTGAGCGAATCGTTTGGACATGTCAGTACTGATAATTATCCAGATTCACCTTTGGCCACGCCAGACACTCGCAGTTTTGCCATCGATAAACTAGATAGAGTTTGGGTAGGCACCTCTGCTGGTGTTTATGTTTTTAATGGGCAAGGGTTCATCGAGTCTCAATTTATTTATAAGGCGTTAGTTGCTGTACAAGGCAGTTTTATAACTAAGTTATTTATGCATGGCAGCGATTTATGGATAACAACACGAGGTAATGGTGTCTTTCGGTTCTCATTTGACACAGAGACCCTTGACCATTTTAAGCCCGATTTTGGTAATGGGCCGGAGTTAAGTTTTAACGATATTACTCTTTATGACGGTGTGTTATTACTCTCTTCAAGAACAATGGGTTTGATGTTTTTTAATGAAAATACGAGTAAGTTAATGCCATATTTTGCAAGTTCACTCGATGCACCTTCTCATGTTTCTTCATTGCTTATTGTAAAAGAAGAGCTCTGGTTTGGCAGTATTGGCGATGGGTTATTCCGCTATAAAGGGGATGAACTTCAACAAATTAATACGTCAGATGGACTACTGTCTAATTTGGTTTTCATGCTTGTTCAAGATGCTTATGGCAGAGTATGGGTTGCCAGTGAGCAAGGGATCACCCTAGTTCATAGTGACTTTAGTATTGACCGTACTTTCACACAAAATGAAGGGTTAAGTAATACTGCGATTTGGGGTCTTATTTATGATGGAGTAGGGCATGTTTGGGCTGGTACAAGTGGTGGGCTAAGCCGAATTGATATTAGTAATTTCAATGTACACAACTTCTCTCCGACCGATGGCATTCAAGATAATGAGTTTAATTATAATGCTGCATGGCTTGCACCGGATGGGCGGTTATTTGTTGGTGGTGCAAAAGGGTTCAATCAATTTTACCCGCAGAAACTCGATGTAGATAATTCAGCAAGACCCTTATTGGTTAGTGAAGTTGAGTTATTGGGCGAGTCACTTAAGCCTGCAGAAGGCTCTGTATTATCTGTGGCCCCAGAATTGGCAGAGGAGCTAAACTTAAAACATAACCAAGACATTATTTCTTTGAACTATTCCAGCTTGGACTATGGCGCAGAGCAAAATCAGTTTTATTATCGCGTTATAGGTTTAAGCGAGCAATGGTTAAAACTTGCAAATGGGGTAAGACAAGTAAGCTTATTAAAACTTAAACCTGGAAATTATACTGTCGAAGCTTATACCATTAACCGTTTTAATGTTGCTTCACCAGTTCATCAATTCTCACTCAGTATTGCAGCGCCTTGGTGGTGGAATACTGGCTCTAAAAGCTTTTATATCTTTTTAGTATTAACCCTCATAGCCTCTATTGTTTATGCCCGCCAACAGAGATACAAAAAAGTTGTTGGTGACAATATCAAAATGTCAGAGTTGAGGCAGCGCTTAGAGTGGTCACTTTGGGCAAGTGGTGACGAGCTGTGGGATTGGCATGTTAACAGCAATCAAATATATCGTCATACAGTGTCTTCGAAAGTTGATTATGGTGATGCGGACACAGTGATGACTATTGACGATTTTGATCAATTCGTCCATCCAAAAGATTGTATATTGATTGAAGAGAAAGTTCGTGAATGTATAGAAGGTAAAACAGACAGCTACGAAATAGCAATACGGGTTAAAGATTTGTTTGAGCAATGGACTTGGGTACTTGATAGAGGCAAAGTTGTTAAGCGTGACCAGAGTGGTAAAGCAACACGTATAGCAGGGGCACTAAAGGACATTGCAGAACTAAAGAAAAATCAAGAAGCACTCCAGAAGCTAAATGAACAGCTAGAGATTAACGTCGCAATGCGAACAGATGAGCTTTACAAAAAGAATCAGAAACTAGAGCAAGCGATGATGGAGTTGCAACATACACAACAAGAACTGATCGAAAGTGAAAAAATGGCGTCATTAGGTAGTTTAGTCGCCGGAGTTGCCCACGAAATAAATACGCCTTTAGGTGTTGCATTGACGGCTCTCACATACAACCAAGAAAGTTTGGCAGCGATAGAGCATAAGCTCGAGGATAAATCACTGAGGCAGCAAGACTTAGATAATGCAATCAATGAACAAAACCAAGGCTATGCACTGATTTTAAGAAACTTGGATAGGGCGCAAAGCTTAATTAGTAATTTCAAGCAAGTTGCAGTTGATCAATCGAGTGAGCAAGCAAGAAACATTTTCATAAAATCATATCTAAAAGAGGTATTTGATTCATTGGTCCCCTTAACAAAAGGAAAGCAAATAGACATTAATATAGAAGGCGAAGATTTTGAATTGCACACCTACCCTGGTGCAATATATCAAGTAATGACTAATTTATTAAACAATTCGATGATCCATGGTTTTGAAGGCGTTGATTCTGGCAATATCAAAGTTTCTATTCACCAAGAAGGTGAATTTTGGCATCTGAGTTATGATGAAAATGGTAAGGGAATGAGTGCTGAAATGCTTAAAACAGTGTTTGACCCTTTTGTAACCACTAAACGGAATCAAGGCGGATGCGGTTTGGGCATGCATATAGTTTATAACCTGATAACGCAGCTTTTAAAAGGGGAAATCAAGTGTAGTTCCACATTAGGGGAGGGCATCAATATAAAACTGAAACTGCCTGTCGAGTTACTCTAAAATTACTGATATACATTGCTTAATATTAACTTTTCGGCTGTGTAGCATTTTAATGTGTTATCTGATTTTATATACTCACCACTCTAGATTATTCTAATTACTTTGAGGTTATAGATGACTCAGCTTTTTCCAAAATCACGACTAAAATGGGCCTGTAGAAGGGGAATGCTAGAACTAGATGTACTGCTTGGACCGTTTGTTGATGAAGCTTTTGACGAGTTGCCTGACCCTGACAAACTAATTTTTCAACGTTTACTCGAAGTAGAAGATCCTGATTTATTTGCTTGGTTTATGGGCCATGAAAAGTGTCCTGATCCAGAGCTAAACAAAATGGTTCAGTTTATACTTGGCCGCGTCAAAGTATAAAATTATATTTACAAATAACCGGCAAGACTTTAAGGTCATAGCGCTGTTCTTGTCGGTTTTAAGCTTTGCCACCTTTCTCGTTTCTGCACATCTGATTTCTTTCTTGTTTATTAGCATCGCTGCAGTTATAACGTTTCTACTTTTTTATAAAATTACCCAAAATACGACGCCTCTTAGTGGAACGCTGTTACTTGATTGTGCAGATAACTATATCGAAGTGCATAGTGAAAAAGCAGTATCTGGGCAAGTTATGTCAGCAAACCTTCAACTTGCTGTCTTATCTATACAAGTCAGAACAATTCAGCAAAAAACTGAAACCATACACTTTGTAGCTTCTTCAATGAGTGAAAAAGATTGGCGAAGAATGTGTCGATTCGCTTTGAATGAAAGAAATCCAATCCTCAAAAATGATTCGAACATTTAAGAGGATCGGTTTTGAAGAGCGAGAACCGCTTTTTGTCTATGGTTTTAAAACCGTGGGTGTAGGGTTGTCACTCTGTTCAGGATAGTCGAGTGTGTAGTGCAAGCCACGGCTTTCTTTACGTTCTAAGGCACTACGAATAATTAACTCAGCAACTTGTACTAGGTTTCTAAGTTCTAATAAGTTATTACTAACTCTGAAGTTGGCATAATATTCTTGGATCTCTTGTTGTAAAAGCTCAACTCGTCGTAATGCTCTTTCTAAGCGTTTTGTTGAACGAACTATGCCGACATAATCCCACATAAACAATCTCAGTTCGTGCCAGTTATGGGTGATCACGACTTCTTCGTCTGAATTGCCTACTTGGCTTTCATCCCATTGATTGATCGCATCAGGGGCTTGTGATTTTTCGAGTTTAGATAAAATATCCTTGGCTGCTGCATGTGCGAAAACAATGCACTCGAGTAATGAGTTACTCGCCATACGGTTCGCGCCGTGCAGGCCTGTATAAGCGACTTCTCCAATCGCATAGAGATTTTGTAAGTCGGTTTGACCATTAAAATCCGTCATTACACCGCCGCAGGTATAATGTGCTGCTGGTACAACAGGAATTGGCTCTTTTGTAATATCGAGCCCTACACTCAAACACTTCGCATAAATTGTGGGGAAGTGCTCAATGATAAAGTCTTTTTCTTTGTGCGAGATGTCTAAGTAAACACAATTAGCACCTAAACGTTTCATTTCGAAATCGATTGCTCTGGCAACAATATCACGCGGTGCGAGTTCTTCGCGCTTGTCAAAATCAGACATAAATCGTGTGCCATCAGGGCGCTTTAAGTGGGCACCTTCACCTCGCATCGCTTCTGTTATCAAAAAGTTTTGCAACTCGGGGTGATAGAGGCTAGTAGGATGAAATTGGTTAAATTCCATATTCGCAACACGACAACCAGCGCGCCACGCCATTGCGATACCGTCACCGCTAGACACATCAGGGTTAGAAGTATAAAGATAAACTTTACTCGCGCCACCGGTGGCAAGTGCAACAAACTTAGCAGAAATCGTTTCTACTTTGTCGGCAAGGCGATTATAAACATACACACCTTTTACAGGTTGCATGTCACATTCAGTATCTTTTACCAAATCTATGGCATTGTAGTTTTCAAGCAGCTTAATATTGTTATGAGATTGTACTTGGCTAACTAAGGTAGTTTGAACGGCCTTACCTGTTGCATCCGCGGCATGAAGAATACGCCTGTGACTATGTCCACCTTCACGCGTTAAGTGATAGCGCTCTTTACCTTTGCTATCAAATTCCATGTCGAAGGGAACACCTTGTTCAATTAACCATTTTAAACAAGCTTTTGCATTACTTGCCGTGTAGTGCACAGCATCCCTGTCACATAAACCGCCGCCGGCTGCTAACGTGTCTTCAACGTGCGATTCAATACTGTCATTTTTTTTATCAAAAACAGCTGCTATTCCACCTTGAGCATAAAGTGTAGACCCTTCTTTTAATGACCCTTTACTGATCACCGTTACGCTACAGTGCTCAGCAAGTGAAAGTGCAAGGCTCAATCCGGCAGCACCACTACCAATGACAACCACGTCAGTTTCATGGTTATTGATTTGTTTCATATTCGAATCTTCGTTTTTCTATGTGATGTACATTAACAAGTGTACTATGATCGTAAAAGTACGAACGTTAGGCCAAAATAGACTTTCAAAAAGAAGTTATTTTAGGCGTTTGAACGATATTTTAAAAAAAATTTCAAAAAAACAGAACTTTTTATTTATTAGTGTGTCTCAATTGCTGTGAAAGATGGCAACTCACATTTAGTTACAATTATAAAAAAGAGGAGTACCGGCTCGAATGAGCGAGCAGGAATTGGATTTAGCATTGGTCAAGCGGGTACAGCAAGGAGATAAAAACGCCTTCAACCTCTTAGTTGCCAAATATCAAAACAGAATCGCCGGTCTTATCTCACGATATGTATCAAATCAAAGCGATATAGCTGACGTAGCACAAGAAGCGTTTATAAAAGCGTATCGTGCTCTGCCTAATTTTAGAGGTGAGAGTGCATTTTATACTTGGCTATACCGTATTGCGGTTAACTGTTCTAAAAATTATTTGGTGGCTCAAGGTCGTAAACCGCCAGCCAACGATATTGATGCTGAAGAAGCTGAACTCTACGACAACGCAGATTCTCTTCGCTCAAATGCATCACCCGAGAATTTATTGCTGAGTGATGAAGTTAAAGCAGTTATTTATAAAACCATAGATGGCTTGCCTGATGACTTAAAAACAGCCATTACCCTTCGAGAAATAGAGGGGATGAGCTATGAGGAAATTGCAGTGATTATGGACTGTCCAGTTGGCACAGTCAGATCGCGAATTTTCAGAGCGCGAGAAGCAATTGATAATAATTTAAACCCAATGATTAGTGAGTCTTAAATATGGCCCTAGCTAATAAAGCTGAGAATGAACAAGTAAGCACTTCAGAGATCTTTGACGGTGAGCGTATCCTAGATGATGCAAGTTTAAGTCAATTAGACTCTGAAAAGTTTTCGCGTTATGCCATGATAGGTGATGCATTGAGAGCCAAAAGCGACAATGCAATAACGATTGACATTACTGCAAGCGTTGCAGCAGCATTGGCAGATGAACCTTGGCACAATGTAAAAGGTATTGAAGAGGTCGCTCGTCAGCCAGCGCAATCTAATGTTGTTAGTATAAGTAGTTGGAAAAAGCCGTTTTCTCAAATCGCGATAGCGGCGAGCGTTGCATTAGTGGCGGTATTAGGTGTGAACACCATGCAGCAGGTACCTGTAGCTGGTGATGATTTACCTGTACTGCAGTCTATTCCTGTGGCGGGTGGTGTTGCGCCTGTGAGTTTCTCATCTGAGGGTTCCGCATTACAAAGTGCCCAGCAAGGGGTAAGAGAGCTTCAGCAGCAACGTATTGGCGCACTTGTTCTTGAACATCAACGCCAATCTAGAATGGCCCATGCTTTACATCAGGCAAAAACTGAAAAAGTAGAAGAGAGTAAAGAATCTAATTAATGAAGCCGTTTATTTTTTTTATTAGTTTATGTTTTTCTATAGTAATTCAGGCTTCTGAGCTACTTTCCGCAAAACAGTTACTACAAAATATGGCAACTGCTGTGCATCAAAGAAATTTTGATGCATCCTTTGTAGTGATGAAAGAAAAGGGCATGGAGCCATATCGTTGGTTACATGCACAACATCAAAATCAAGAGTTAGAGCTGCTAAGTTTACTTAATGGTGCGGGCCTTGAAATTGTCCGTGTTGATGACAAGGTCACTTACTTTGAGCCACAATCGACACCTTATTCAATTAAAACTGACACAATTGCTGGTCCAATCCCTGAAGTGCTTTTTAAAGACATAGCGGTTTTAGAACAAGATTATGATTTTGTTCTTGGCGGCAAAGGGCGGATCGCAGGACGTCCTGCCCAGCTCGTTCGTTTAGAATCAAAAGATAGTGGTAAATACAACTACTGGCTTTGGATTGATACCGAATCATCACTGTTGTTAAAAGCGGCTTATGTGAATCAAGCGGGTGAATTGCTCGAACAACTTCAGCTTACACACATTAGTGTTACGCCTGAGCCTGCACAACAGCTTGTCGAGCTCTTAGACAGAGAGTTCCCTGACCCAACTCTAGTTAGCGAAAATGTGATAAGCCCACAATCTCAGTCTAATTGGCAGATCGATTGGTTACCGCAAGGATTTACCTTGTTAAAAGCCGATAGACATAAATTAGATTTAAATAATGAGCTTGCAGATTATTATTTATTTTCAGACGGGTTAGTTGAGTTTTCAGTGTTTGTGCAAAGACCGCTTGCTGGTAAAAGGCCCAGTGGCGCGTTATCATCGGGAGCAACAACTGTTTATGTTCACAACTCTGGTGCTTTTGATGTGTCTGTGGTAGGTAAAATTCCACCGCAAACAGCGAAGAGCATTGCTGAGTCTGTAAAACGAGCTCTATGATAGAACAAACCTTGAGTGTCGCGAAAATTCGCGGCACGACTGCTTATCTTCAAGCCGAACCAAAACCAGCCTGTGAAGGGTGTAATGGTAAATGTGGTTCACAAATATTTAGCCGCCTTTTTGGAACACATAAGAAACTCTTTCCCATTGACCTAAGTGAATCTGTTGAAGTAGGTCAAAAAATAAAACTCTCTCTTGATGACAGTCAGCTAGTAAATCACGGTGCGTGGGTCTATATGGCACCATTAATTGGCGCATTCATCATGATGTTCATTGGCGCGCTGTTGTTAAATTTATCTGAACCATTACAGATTTTGTTTGCGTTAATGGGTGGTGTGTTGGGGTTTTTATTAGCACGATATCGAGTTAGTCGCATTAAACACCAAGTAAAAGTGGTAAAAATTTACCCAATTAGTTTCTCTGTGAAGCAAATAGATGGTGATTAGCGCAAATAAAATGTAAAATCCTACCCTAATATCTAATTTAATGACTTAAGAAGTTTAGAATCCAGAAATATGAAGCATATCCGTAACTTTTCTATTATCGCCCATATCGACCATGGCAAATCAACTTTGTCTGACCGCTTAATCCAAGTCTGTGGTGGTTTAACAGATCGTGAAATGCAGCAGCAAGTTCTGGATTCGATGGACATCGAACGTGAGCGTGGTATCACAATCAAAGCACAGAGTGTAACGTTAAACTACACGGCTGATGACGGTGAAACATACCAACTTAACTTCATTGATACGCCAGGACACGTTGACTTCACTTATGAAGTATCACGTTCACTTGCGGCGTGTGAAGGTGCACTATTAGTTGTAGATGCGGGTCAAGGTGTAGAAGCACAAACCCTTGCAAACTGCTACACCGCGATTGAAATGGACTTAGAAGTTATTCCAATTTTAAACAAAATTGACTTACCTCAGGCCGATCCACTTCGCGTTGCTGAAGAAATTGAAGAAATCGTGGGTATTGATGCGTTAGAAGCCGTTCAATGTTCAGCAAAAACAGGTATTGGTATTAAAGACGTATTAGAAAACATTGTACGCGATGTACCACCGCCAGTAGGCGATCCTGAAGCACCTCTTCAAGCGCTTATTATCGATTCATGGTTTGACCCATACCAAGGTGTTGTATCACTAGTACGTATTAAACATGGTGAATTACGTAAAGGTGATAAAATTAAGATTATGTCAACAGATCAAACACATATTGCTGATCATGTTGGTATTTTCACGCCTAAGCAGACAAATACTGGAGTGTTGAAAACTGGTGAAGTAGGCTTTGTGATTGCGGGTATTAAAGATATCCATGGTGCGCCTGTAGGTGACACAATTACTTTGACACAAAATGCAGCGCCTGAACGCTTACCTGGTTTCCAACGCGTTAAGCCACAGGTATACGCGGGCATGTTCCCGATTGCTTCAGACGAATATGATGCTTTCCGTGATGCGCTTAATAAACTAAGCCTGAATGATGCATCATTATTCTTCGAGCCAGAAAACTCAACGGCACTTGGTTTTGGTTTCCGTGTTGGCTTCTTAGGCATGCTTCACATGGAAATTATTCAAGAGCGTCTTGAACGTGAATATAACATGGACCTTATCACTACTGCGCCAACAGTAGTGTATGAGGTAGAAACTAAAGATGGCGTTATTCAAATCGATAACCCGTCAGAGTTACCTCCAGTTAATGACATCATCGAAATTCGTGAGCCGATAGTGGAAGCGAATATCCTGGTTCCGCAAGAATACCTTGGTAATGTAATTACACTATGTATCGAGAAGCGTGGTGTTCAAACTAAGATGGCTTACCATGGTAAGCAAGTTGCTGTGACTTATGAGCTACCAATGGCGGAAGTTGTGATGGACTTCTTTGATAAGCTTAAGTCAACAAGCCGCGGTTTTGCGTCACTAGATTATAACTTTAAGCGCTTCCAAGCTTCTGATATGGTTAGGGTTGATATTCTAATCAACGGCGACCGTGTTGATGCATTGGCGATTATAGCGCACCGTGAAGGCTCTCAGCAGCGTGGCCGTCAGTTGGCTGATGCGTTAAAAGAGCTAATTCCTCGTCAAATGTTCGATATTGCGATCCAAGCAGCTATCGGTACGCATGTTATTGCGCGTACAACAGTTAAGCAGTTACGTAAGAACGTAATCGCGAAATGTTACGGTGGTGATGTGAGTCGTAAGAAAAAGTTACTTCAAAAACAAAAAGAAGGTAAAAAGCGAATGAAGCAATTGGGTAACGTTGAAGTTCCTCAAGATGCATTCTTAGCAATCCTTAAAGTAGGTAAATAACAGGACTTATTAATGGCAGGCTATTTTTCTGTATTCTTGGTGCTTTTGACTCTTGGGTCAGGCTTGATTTGGTTGATTGACCACTACATGTTCGCACCAAAGCGAAAAGAACGAATTGCGTTGGCACAAGGTGCCACGCAGACTCCTCTTGATGATGATGTGATTGCGCAGATTGCCCCTGAGCCTGCCATTGTAGAGGGTGCAAAATCAATTTTTCCGATGATTGCTGCGATCACCATCTTCCGTTCGTTTATTTTTGAACCATTTCAAATACCATCAGGCTCCATGATGCCAACGCTATTAGATGGTGATTTTATTTTGGTTCAAAAATATGCGTATGGCATTAAAGATCCGGTTTGGCGTTCACAGATGATTGAAGTCGGTGAACCTGAGCGCGGCGATATTACGGTATTTAAATTCCCTCTGGATGAGCGAATTGACTTTATTAAACGCGTCATTGGCCTACCGGGAGACAGTATTGTGTATCGTAACCGCCAACTTTTTATCAAGCCTAATTGTGAAGCTGGTAAAGAGCGCACTGATAACCTAGTGTGTGGTGAATATAATAAAATAGGTCTTGATATCGTAAACCGTGATGAATTTATGCAAGGACCAATGCCTTTGGTAAGATTGACTGAAGACTTACCAGGTGCACAACATGACATTCTTATAAATCCACAGGCTTTAGAATCTACTGATCGCTATTACCAGCAAACTGGTACTCGTAAAGATGAGTGGGTTGTTCCGAAAGACAGTTATTTTGTAATGGGTGATAATCGCAATAACAGTCAAGATGGTCGTATGTGGGGGTTTGTTCCTAAAGAAAACTTAGTGGGCAAAGCTGTATTTATTTGGATGAGTTTTGATTTTGATAATGGCCCAGATAGCCTGTTACCAGGGTGGGTTCCAACCGGTGTTCGTTTTGAACGCCTAGGTAATATTCAATAAAATGAAAAGAAGTGTAGCAGAATTATATAAAAAAATAGGCTATGAATTTAGTGACGAGTCATTGCTTGAACAAGCCATGACTCACCGTAGTCACAAAGGCCAACATAATGAACGTTTGGAGTTTCTAGGCGATTCTATCTTGAGCTACGTGATAGCCGATGCGTTATACAAAAAGTTTCCTAAAGCACGTGAAGGCGATTTAAGCCGCATGCGCTCGACGCTTGTACGCGGTCAAACTTTAGCTGAATTTGGTGTTGAGTTTAATTTAGGTGATTACCTTCGTTTAGGCCCAGGTGAATTAAAAAGCGGTGGCTTTAGACGCGAATCAACACTCGCCGACGCTGTTGAGGCGATCATTGGCGCAGTTTTCTTAGATTCAGATATTGATTCTTGTACTAAGCTTATTTTGACATGGTATGAATCTCGTTTGGCGGCAATTTCTCCGGGTCACAATCAAAAAGATCCGAAAACATTATTGCAAGAGTTTCTACAGGCTCGAAAACTGCCTTTACCTAATTACACAGTGATCGACACGAAAGGTCAGGCACATAACCAGACATTCACGGTTGAATGTGAAGTGGAAGGGATGGAAAGCATTATTTCTGTGGGCAGTTCACGTCGTAAGGCGGAACAAAAAGCAGCAGAGCAAGCATTGAAGATATTAAAGAATGACGCCTAATACGCACTGCGGCATGATCGCAATTGTTGGTCGCCCTAACGTGGGTAAATCAACGTTACTAAACAAAATTGTTGAACAAAAAGTAAGTATCACCTCGCGTAAACCGCAGACTACTCGTCACCGCATTATGGGTATTCATACGGAAGACAACTACCAAGCCGTTTATGTCGACACGCCGGGTCTTCATATTGAAGAAAAACGTGCGATTAACCGTTTAATGAACCGTGCAGCATCAAGCTCAATTGGTGATGTGGAGCTGATCATTTTTGTGGTTGAAGGCACGCTGTGGACGAAAGACGATGAAATGGTACTAAAAAAAGTCCAAGACAGTGGTCGTCCAGTGCTTATCGTTATGAATAAAACGGATAACGTAAAAGACAAAGAAGCCGTGCTTCCACATATGCAGTGGTTGAGTGAGCAAGGCAACTTTGTTGGCATCGTACCAATTTCTGCTAAGAACGGTAAGAATATCGATATGGTAAAAGATGAGGTTCGCAAACGTCTTCCTGCATGTGAGTTTTACTTCCCTGAAGATTACGTGACCGATCGCTCAATGCGCTTCTTAGCGGCTGAAATTATTCGTGAAAAGCTGATGCGTTTTATGGGTGACGAACTCCCTTACTCTGTGACCGTAGAAATCGAACAGTTTAAATGGCAAGACAATGGCGTTTGGCAGATCAATGGTTTGATCTTAGTTGAACGTCAATCACAAAAGCGTATGGTAATCGGTAATAAAGGCGAAAAGCTAAAAGTTATCGGTCGCGAAGCGCGCAAAGACCTTGAAGATATGCTTGATAACAAAGTATTTCTTGAGTTATGGGTAAAAGTGAAGTCTGGCTGGGCTGACGATGAGCGTGCACTTCGCTCTCTAGGCTACGGAGAAGACTGATTGCATAACGACTTTCGACAAGCTTACTTGCTGCATAGACGTCCTTATAGTGACTCTCAGGCCATGCTAAGTATGCTTGTTGAAGGTGTCGGCCATCTAACCATGTTAGCCAGACTCAAAGGCAAACAGTCGGTTAAACACAGTGCCCAACTTCAACCATTCACCCCAATTTTGTGCCGTTATGCTGGCAACTACGACCTTAAATATTTAAATCAATTCGAATTAGTACAAAACCCACTTCCTTTAAAAGGCAAGCCGCTATATTGTGCGTTTTATTTGAATGAGCTCAGTTATAGAGTGATCCCAAGCAGTGAGCCACAAGAGTACATTTACGAGCTATATCAAAAACACTTAAAAAAACTAGTAGACTGTAATGACTTTGAACCCGTATTACGTTCTTATGAGTATCAGTTACTTGAAGCTTTGGGATTTGGGGTTGAGTTTGACATGGATGCCGATGGTGATGAGATAAAAGATAAATATTATTACCAATATATTCCAGAATTAGGCTTTGTTGTTACCGACAACCCGCAAATGGGGTTTAATGGTAAAGTACTTAATCGTATGGCAAGTGGGGAGTTTGCAGATCCTGAGGTGCGCAAACCTGCAAAGTATTTAAGTCGGTATTTATTAAAACCACTTTTAGGAAACAAGGCTTTAAAGAGCCGAGAATTATTTTTATCAAGGTAAGGCAATGAAAGATATTTTATTAGGCGTTAACGTCGACCATATTGCAACGCTTAGACAAGCTCGTGGCACTAGTTATCCAGACCCAGCGCATGCGGCAGCGGTTGCTGAGCATGCCGGTGCTGATGGTATCACCATACATTTACGTGAAGACAGACGTCATATTCAAGACCGAGATGTCTATGTGATGGCAAAAACCATTCAAACTCGCATGAATCTTGAAATCGCGCTGACTGAAGAAATGATCAATATCGCGCTTGAAGTGAAACCCGCATATGTGTGCCTAGTCCCAGAAAAGCGTGAAGAATTAACCACTGAAGGTGGCCTTGATGTTATTTCACATCAAGCAGCAATCACTGACGCTGTAAGCAAACTAGAAGCTGCAGGTATTAAAGTATCGTTATTCATTGATGCTGATAAAGCACAAATTGATGCAGCAAAAGCAGCGGGTGCACCTTATATTGAGATCCACACAGGTGCTTATGCCGATGCCGAAACAGACAAAGAAATGGCACAAGAGCTTGAGCGTATTCGCGAAGGTGTGAAATATGCGCATGGTCTAGGGATCATAGTGAATGCAGGTCATGGTCTGCATTACCACAATGTAAAGCCGATTGCTGAAATGCCTGAAATCTATGAGCTAAACATTGGTCACGCCATTATCGCACGCGCAGCGATTGACGGCCTTGAAAAAGCCGTGCGTGATATGAAACGTATCATGTTAGAAGCAAGACAAGCTTAATAAGCTTGCATTTACTCTAAAAGGCCGCCCATGTGGCCTTTTCTATATGTGTTTCATTTATAAGAGGTCAATATGCGTTGGCAAACAGAGTTTATAGAGAAACATGCTCTTTTAAACAGTTACTCAGAAAATGTGCAATGTGTGATCGATTGGCTTGAGCCAGTGTTATCACATCAAAAGGCCCCATTTTGTTTAGCCATTAACGGTGCTCAAGGTAGTGGTAAATCAACATTATCAACTTATCTAAAGAGTTATTTAGAGAGCCAAGATATTGTCACTGAGATTGTTTCTTTAGACGACTTTTATTTATCAAAAGCACAAAGAGCAGAGCGAGCAACTCAATATCACCCGCTTTTTGCAGTACGAGGCGTGCCAGGAACGCACGATATTACTTTTGCTATTGAGCAAGTAAAACGATTTAACAATGGTGAGGATTTTATCTTACCTCGTTTTAATAAGGCGACCGATGAGCCATATAGCAGTGCTAAGTGGTTAACATGCACAAATAAGCCCAAGGTGCTTATTTTTGAAGGTTGGTGCTTAGGGCTACTGCCTCAAAGTCCTGCGCAGTTAAAGGTACCGGTGAATGATCTTGAAGCAACGAAAGACTCAAATGGGAAGTATCGTGCTCGAGTGAACCAGTTTTTATCGGATGAGTATCAAGCCTTGTTTGCACTTTTCGATAAATTAGTCTTTTTGAATGCGCAAAGCTTCGAGCGTGTGTACAGCTGGCGTTTGCAGCAAGAACATCAGTTGATTAACCGAGCAGGAACTGGCATGAGTGACGAAGAAGTCACTGTCTTTATTCAATATTTTGAGCGATTAACGTGTTGGGGCATTGAAAGCTTGAGTGCACGTAGCGACTTGCACATCAAGCTTGATGAAAACCGTCAATTTAGTGTGGCTACTTAAACATAGTTTAAATTAACTAACTTCATTCAATAATGGTTTGTTTTGACTAAAGTCGCTCAGGTTACTGATAGTCACATCAGCAATTTGCTCCAGTGCTTCTTCAGTAAAAAAACCCTGATGACCTGTAATAAGTACATTAGGAAAACTCACTAACCGAGCGAATAAGTCATCTTGCAAAATTTCTTCACTACGATTTTTGAAGAACACTTCAGACTCTTGTTCATAGACATCTAGTCCCAAGTAACCTAATTTTCTTGATTTAAGTGCTTGAATACAGGCTTGAGTATCTATGAGCGCGCCGCGGCTAGTATTAATTAGCATGACTCCGTCTTGCATTTTATTAAACGCAGTTTCATCAATAATATGATGAGTGGTTTCATTTAAAGGGCAGTGCAACGAAATGATGTCACTTTGGGCTAATAACATATCTAGGCTAACTTGAGTATAAGAGCCTTCGCCAACATTGGGATCAAACACTAAAACCTCTGCACCAAAGCCATTGAGAATTCGGATCAAGGCTTGGCCAATTTTCCCAGCACCAACAATACCGATCGTTTTTCTATGCAGATTAAAACCGAGTAAGCCACTTAGGTCGAAGTTATCTTCTCTTACTCGGTTATAAGCTTTATGGGTTTTACGACTCAGCGTCAACATTAAGGCAATACAATGCTCTGCAACGGCTTCAGGGCTATAGGCTGGTACGCGAACTACGGTGATCCCGAGTTTTTTAGCGCATGCTATATCGACATTATTAAAGCCTGCGCATCTTAATGCGATACAGCGTATACCTTGCTCAGCTAATAATTCTAATACAGGGCTTGATAAGTCATCGTTTACAAAGACACAGACAGCTTGAAAGCCCGAACATAGTGGTGCAGTTTGCACATTTAATGCTTCGCTAAAATGCGAAACGCTAATATTGCTGGTATTTGATAATGCGTGTTCGAAATAGGGTTGTTCATATCTTTGCGAGCTGAACAAGGCGACTTTCATCATAAAGCTGACTCTCAATAGCTGTTTTTAGTGATTCTGGTTTAGTTCTAGGCGCATAACGTGCGACGAGTTCACCTTTTGAATTTACTAAAAACTTAGTGAAATTCCATTTAATTGCCCGATTTTGCACTATGCCACGTGTATGCGTTTTCAAATAATTAAAAATAGGGTGTGCATCAGGGCCAAGCACATGATATTTTTGAGAAATATAAAAACTGGCTGTGAAGTACTTGTTATAAGAGTCGAGTAAAGGCTCACCTGATAAAGGCTCGCTATGACCAAATTGATCACAGGGCACTGCTAATATTTCAAAACCATCTTTTTTGTATTCTTTGTAGAGAGACTCTAATCCGGCAACTTGGTTTGCAAAGCTGCATTTACTGGCAATGTTTACGATGAGCAAGGTTTTACCTTCAAAGGTACTCATTGGAAGTTTTTTGCCATTAAGTAAATCAATACTGTATCTATAAATGTTATCCATAATTAATACATCCAAAGCGAGTAGATTGCTTTTTATTTTTAATCCGCATGTGTCTATTTCATTTGCCATACCCAAGCGTCTTGGGTATAAAAGCTTCCAATCTTCATACCCTAACAAACAAATAGGACAATTTTATGTCAATGAATGTGGCTTTTATTGGTTTAGGTGTCATGGGCTTTCCAATGGCTGGACATTTACAGAAAGCGGGTTACCAGGTAACCGTGTTTAATCGCACCACAGCCAAAGCTGAAGCTTGGGCTAAAGAGCATGGCGGAGATTTTGCAACTACGCCAAAATTGGCAGCTGAGCAGGCTGAAATTGTATTTATGTGCGTTGGTAATGACGATGACTTACGCTCGGTTGTGTATGGTGAAGATGGCGTGCTTGCGGGTATGAAGTCAGGTGCTATTTTAGTCGACCATACAACCACATCAGCAAAAGTCGCGAAAGAAGTAGCTGAAAAGGCGACAGAGCAATCAGTTACATTTCTTGATGCGCCCGTATCAGGTGGTCAGGCAGGGGCAGAAAATGGCGTGTTGACCGTTATGGTCGGTGGTGAACAGTCAGTATTTGATAAAGTGCAACCTGTTATGGCTTCTTTTAGTCGTTTTAGCCAGTTATTAGGGCCTGTTGGCGCAGGTCAAACCTGTAAAATGGTTAATCAAATTTGTATTGCAGGTGTAGTACAAGGATTAGCAGAGGGACTTCATTTTGCTAAGCAAGCAGGCCTTGATGGCGAAAAAGTCATTGAGACAATTTCAAAAGGTGCTGCTGGTTCATGGCAAATGGAAAACCGTTATAAAACCATGCTAGCGGGTGAATACGAGTTCGGCTTTGCGGTGGATTGGATGCGTAAAGATTTAGGCATTGCGCTTGATGAAGCGCGAAACAACGGCGCAAGTATTCCACTGACAGCAATGGTTGATCAATATTATGCTGACGTTCAAGCTCTAGGTGGTGGCCGTTTTGATACATCGAGCTTATTAGCACGCTTAGATGCGATTCACGACAAGAAGTAACGTAAAACAAAAAAGGTATGCTTTTAGCATACCTTTTTGTTTTTACAAGAATACGATTATGCGTTTTCTTCTAGGAAGTTTATAACTACTTCGTGATGGTCTTTAGTTTTGAATTTATCAAACACATGTTTGATTTTACCGTCTTGAGATACTAAGAAGCTAATTCTGTGAATACCGTCGTACTCTTTACCCATAAACTTCTTTAATCCCCACACACCGAACGCATCTGCAATGGCGTGATCTTCGTCAGATAATAGGTCAAAGTTTAACTCTTTCTTAGTTTCGAAGTTCTTTAAACGCTTGATTGGATCTGGGCTAATACCAACCGCAACAGTATTAAGTTCAGCAAGTTGTGCTTTTTCGTTACGCAGGTTTTCTGCCTGTACCGTACAACCCGGCGTTGATGCTTTGGGATAGAAGTAAACTAAAACTTGGTTTGATTCTAATAAGGCTTTTAGCTCGACTGTTTCGTCATTTTGGTTTTGTAACGAGAATAAAGGTGCGTTGTCACCTGCTTTTAATGTGTTCATATATATCCTTAGCGAATACGTCTTAAAATGTAATCTACATTGAGTGTACTTGAAAGTGCTTCGAATTGTACTTTGAAATCGTCAAGATCGATCTGCGTAGGTAAATTTAATTCTAATTCACATCGCATATGTAATTCATTATCTTGTTCATACGTGTCAGATTTCAACGATGCGATACTGACATTATGCTCTGCGATAAAGCGTGTCACTTTACTGAGTGTACCAGGCGCGTCTATACCTGTGTATTCTAAATTGTAAGCCCCAATATAATCGTCTTCAGTATGAGAGCTGGTACGCTTCATCATGGTAAGCAAACCGAGCTCCATCCCTTTAATAGGAAGGGTATGCTCAACACGGCTGATGGCGGCCATATCGCCGCTAAGAAGCATTATGAAGGTAAACTCTCGCCCTAAAATAGCGATACGACTATCGATGATATTGCAATGGCAGTCACTTACGAGCTGGGTGAGCTCGCTAACAATACCAGAGCGGTCTTCGCCAATAGCGGTTAAAACTAATTGTTGGTTTGCAAATGCGGTCATTAAGTCGCCAAATTAATTTATTTGTTTCGTATGCATCTAAACGATAAAACAACAATGCTGTTTCTAAAAGGTAAATGCGTTCTCTTAATGCTTTATTTCGACACAATAGAACATTACATGCTTTGAGCTGGCGCAAGTTCATCATGCATGTCGAATTTTAAAATTTTCGATAAATTACTTTTTGCATTGTTCTGAGTAAAAGCCATCTAAGAATACAGATTATGTGTTTGTTAATGTATTAAACATTAACAAACCCTTTCCAATGAAAAAGCCGCGCGGGAGTGTATCACAATACGCATAACAACGCACAGAAACTGTGGTTATCAACTTTTAAAAGCTGCCCTTTCTTGTGTTTGTGCTGATAGACAAGTAACATATTGAGAATTTTTTAAGTAAAAGATTATAAGTGATTAAAATTTATAAGAAAGTTTAGTCACAATAATAATTTTCGCTTTTACAGTGAACCAAACTAAGCATGCCCGACTCATATAACTAAATAACAGGGTCTGCTAAGGAGAATAATCAGTGCAGTATTGGATCCCAAAAACG
This sequence comes from Pseudoalteromonas sp. MTN2-4, assembly GCF_042848605.1. Taxonomy (NCBI): domain Bacteria; kingdom Pseudomonadati; phylum Pseudomonadota; class Gammaproteobacteria; order Alteromonadales; family Pseudoalteromonadaceae; genus Pseudoalteromonas; species Pseudoalteromonas sp. MTN2-4. The sequence goes on along the minus strand of NZ_BTGK01000001.1, from coordinate 128,832 downwards.
GTCGCGTTAGGCGTGATCCTTGGTTTATCTGGATGTAGTGTTTTCACAAATGACACCCACCACGAAAGAAATTACCGTATCAATAAAGCAGTTCAAGTTCCGGGTGACTTAAAGCAGCCTTATAAAGATCCAACGTATGTTATGCAAGAAGCGCAGTACAGTAACGATACTGAGTCACTTGCATTACGCCCGCCTCAACAGGTATTAACACTTGCTGCAGGTTCTTGGGTTGAACAAAATGACAAGCTCGCGAGAGTGTTTTTTGATAAAAACGATGGCATTGAAGATTTAACTTCATTCATTTGGCAAGCGGTTAATTTCGTTGTTGCTGAAAACCAAATTGGTTTTGAAAGTATGAACAAAGCTCAAGGTGAGGCACTTACCGATTGGTATTCAGTGATAACGCCTTCTTCAAAGTGGTTTTGGCAAGAAGAGACTACGCCGTCGAAACAAAAATATAAATTCACGGTTTCTCAAAGTGAACACCAAAGAACCGCGTCGTTAAGTGCTGAACTTGTCGATTACCAAAGTGATGAAGTTGAATTGACAGATCTACTTAAACAGCAATTGGAAGTACGTGCGCTGAATCAAGTTGTTGCTGAGTTCGATTATCAATACCGTTTATTACTTGTTGAACTTCGTAAACAGCAAGGACAATTGGCATTAGATATGGGTTTTGACCCGAAAGGCAATGCTGCTATGGTTGCAGCACAACCACTTAATATTGTGATTGCAAATCTAGCTAATGTCTTAGAACGTCTTAATTTTACTATCATCAGTGTTGATGGTGAAAAAGACGAATTACATGTTAGATATGAAAAGCCTGAAGATAGCGTATGGGACTCTATTTGGGGCGATGAAGTGACTATTCTACCAATTGAAGAAGGTGATTACCGTATTAAAATAGCTTCATTATCAGATAAAGAGTCATCAGTCACATGGCGAAACAATGACGGTGAAGCTTTAACCGCTGAGTTGTTAAGTGAATTGCAACAGAAGCTCAATAATGCAATTGGTAACAAAGGCTTATCAATCTAAACAAGTAATATTTAAAGAACAGAAAAGAGCTGCGGCTCTTTTCTGCGTTTTTATAGGTAAATAATAATGACAACTCAACCTTATCAACAAAATAAAGTGCACTGGCGTACTTTGTTTGCGTTTATTGTACCTTCTTTAATCGGTGTATTTTTGTTTATGACACCGGTCTCAGAAGGTGAGGGAATGACTATCCCCATTGCAAAATTAGCTAAAGAATTACAGGCTTTTGTTTCACCTTTTATTCATGCCATGATTGTGGGGGTTGTGTGTGTTACAGCTGTTTTAAGTCTAGTCGCTAAACTATTGAAACCAAATGCTCTGATGCAGTTCTCGCTGTTTAAACATTTGTTTGATGTTAGTTGGATTTGGTTAGTTACCCGTTTATTGGGTGCAGCATTTATATTAATGACTTTTTTTAAAGTGGGTCCTGCTTTTATTCATGCTGAGCATACCGGCGCCTTAGTACTGAACGACCTGTTACCTGTGTTATTTTCTGTGTTTGTACTCGCGGGATTGTTGTTACCTTTATTGCTTAATTTCGGTTTACTAGAGCTGGTGGGTACTTTGCTTACTAAAGTAATGCGTCCATTATTCGGAGTACCAGGTAGAAGTGCGGTTAACTGTGTGGCTTCTTGGTTAGGTGATGGCAGTGTGGGTATTTTAATGACTGCTCGTCAATATGAAGAAAAATACTATACACAAAAAGAAGCTGCCATTATCGGAACGACTTTCTCTGCGGTTTCGATTACTTTTTGCTTAGTGGTCATTGGCCAAGTAAAGCTTGAGCATTTATTTGCTCCTTTCTATTTAACCGTATGTTTAGCTGGTTTTGTCGCTGCGATTATCGTGCCTCGATTACCGCCTTTAAGCTTTAAAAAATCAACCTATATAGATGGCACCGAACCTGCGCACGACGCAGAAGCCGTACCAGAAGGTAAAACCTTGTTTCAACATGCGTTATCTGTAGCACTAGAGAAAGCTGAAAAAGCACCGGGTGTTAAAGGCACATTGAAAGAGGGGATGACCAACGCACTCGATATGGTGTTTGCCGTGCTTCCAGTGGTGATGGCTGTGGGTACGTTTGCACTGATCATTGCTGAATATACGCCTGTTTTTCAGTATTTAGGGATGCCATTCGTTCCATACCTTGAACTGTTACAAGTGCCAGAAGCGGCCCAAGCAGCACAAACTATCGTTGTTGGTTTTGCTGATATGTTTATTCCTTCAATTCTTGCTGCAAGCAGCATTGAAAGTGATGTAACGCGCTTTATTGTTGCAGCGATGAGTGTGACACAGCTTATCTATATGTCTGAAGTTGGGGCTTTACTTCTGGGTAGTAAAATTCCAGTTAACATCCTAGAATTATTCACAATTTTTATTCTAAGAACGTTAGTAACTTTACCCGTGATTGCTTTAATGGCGCATTGGTTAGTGTAAGTTATTCAGGAAGAGTAAAGGCTGTAAGCTTTACTCTTCTTTTTCATTATCTGGTTTTATCTGCTTATCAATTTTCTTCTTTATATCAAATTTAGCTGAGTATTTGAGCAGCGCGATATTACTCCAAATAATACCTAGAACACCAATAATGATAAGGATGACTTGCCAAGTCTCGAATTTAGTTGATGCCATGATAGGGCCTTTAAATCTGTTTCAAATTATATTGTCATTATAATTTCGAAAGTTTCATTAAGATACCTTAAATTCAGCTGAAAAAATAAGATTTTATATATATGAGCTGCTATGATTTGCGCATTTAAGATTAATACATATAGCTTCAAACTTTGTGAGTAATTGATGGAAAAAGTTTTAATTTGGCCTGCACAATATCCATTACTTCTTAAAGGGCTTGCGGAGCAAAATGGCGCATTCATTCTCGATGCACTAGAAGCTTGGCCTGAATGTCAGACCTTAACCGATGAGCAAGGCGTTGAAAGTACCATTTTACCGCCAGTTTTCTATTTGATTTGGCTTAAACCACTAGACCCATTTGAAGCGTGTCATTTTCAACATATCGATGAATATGAAGAAGAACACCGCACGTATACGGAAATGCTGGTTTCTCATTTCAATCAGGCAGGGCTCGATCATCAAGCAATCGTGTTAATGCTCATTCAGCGTCTAGCGCAATACAGTCAAATTAATGCCCAGCTCAACTGTGTTTCAGACCCTGACTTTTTCGAGTTGTTGTCTGATAAAGTTATGGCTGATGTCATACTTTGGACGATTCAAAACGGCGTAAATTTGTCACCAAAACAACTATTCACCTGTTGGCGACAAGACGTTTTAAAAGAGCCTCTAATAGCACTTCTTCCTGATTGTTTGCTGAACCTTGATGAAACGACCCAATATTTACTTGCTCAGACTAATACAGAAGAGCCTGTTTTTGATTTACTGAGTCACTTAATTGATGAAGATGAAGTCAAAAGTCTCATAGAACAAGCTTTGCTCAATTTGATCACCTCAGAGCATGTAAAACAAGCAGAACTGATTGAATATATTAAGCAAGGTGCAAGAGCGACATTAGTTGACGAGCATGGCAAAAACGCATTTATGTATGCTATCGAGCTGGGCTTTGTGAGTATCGTCGAACAACTTATTGATTCACAAGAACTTAGCCAAAAAGACGAACACGGAAATGGATTAATGCACTTCGCGGTTCTATCTAATTCTTCCGCCATGATTTCTTTACTATTTAAGCATGATTGTAAGGCAAAAGTTGTTAATGACTTAGGGCAAACACCTTACCGCTTAGCATTGAAGCATGGCGCATTTATCGCGAAGAAGACGTTTGAACAGCATGGTATTAAAGAGCTGTCAGAAGGGGAGCAATATAATAAAATCAGACTAGTGCACATATTTGTGGCAATAGTATGTTTTGCATTTCCACTTCAGTTATCGTTATTTTTTAGTGAAACTTTTGATTATAAAAGTGAAAGTGTGTGGCTTTTTTCTATCTTGAGCATTGCGCTTATTGCTCTATCTCGAGAAATTAAAAGAGGGGCCTTGTATCCTGTTAAACGCCACCCTTGGTCTTTAAAGCTTCTTTACGGTAAAGCTTATTTGAGTATGTGCTTACAAGTGATGTTATCACTACTTGTGCTATTTACTGTTTTAACAAATTAATTCATCTTCAGATTTAAAATGCAAGACTGCAAATAAGAAGAGCACCAGTTGGTGCTCTTCTTTTATATTAAAGCTGTGTATTATTAATGTTGGTATCAGTCTCGATTTTCAGTTTGTTCGTGCGCTGTCTTTTCATCAGCGAGATCTTGTTTGAGCTTACGAATTCTTAACCCCAGTTCTTGACCACGGTGTTTTGCATAATATGTACAACCAACGAACATTAAACTTGCAAAGAGTAGCTCTAACAGCACCCAAAGTAGCTCATCAGTTGCAATCCACAACAATGTGAATCCATGCAAGAAGTAAATCAATACAATGAAGTTTGCCCATGCGTAAGTATAAGGGTTATCTTTTATAAACCCTCGCAACGGTAATAGCAACGGAAGAATATATACCGTAAACATAAACCCGAGGCTGTGACCTTCTCTAGGAGAAAGTACAAATAACCACAGTGGCATTAAAATCAGCAAACCTACGTAGCCTGTTAAAGCCATATTTTGAAAGCGCTTAGTTAGCGGCTTTTTTTCTACAGATGTCATTTTAATTTTTCAGCAATAGTGATGAGACGTTTTCCAACAGAGCGACAGATTTTCGTTTCTGTCTCACTGAGCATTGATGTATTTGCAGTGCCTGCGACATGACTGGCACCATAAGGTGTACCGCCAGTGGTAGTTTGAGATAATTCAGGCACATCATAGGGAACACCTAATAACATCATACCATGATGCAGTAATGGCAGTGACAGGTTAAGTAGTGTAGCTTCATTACCACCATGCATGCTACTTGAAGAAGTAAATACGCAAGCCGGCTTGTCAATTAGCTGACCTTTTAACCATATATCACTGGTTGTTTCCCAGAATTGTTTGGCTTGTGCTGCCATCATGCCAAACCGAGTCGGAGTGCCAAATGCAAGCGCATCACAATTTAACAAGTCTTCTTTTGAGACGACGATGTCATGAGTTTCTCTTTGCTCGAAAGTACGAAGTAAAACCTTTGCGTCTAATGCCTCAGCAGCTTCTGCAATTTCATTAGCCATGGCTCTTACAGAGCCGTGGCTAGAATGAAATAGAACCAGTAATGTTGCCATTAAAGAATAGCCAATACAGACTCTGGTGGACGACCAATTGCTGCTTTAGCGCCTTTTACTACGATAGGGCGCTCAATTAGTTTTGGGTTTTCTAACATTGCTTGTTTAAGTGCTGTTTCATCTGTGTCTTTATTCAGGCCCAATTCTTTGTAAAGTGTTTCTTTACTACGTACAAGTTGATGCGCTGATTCAAAACCTAACTGAGCAAGTAAAGTATTTAAAGTGTTTAAATCAACGGGCGTTTTTAAATATTCAACGATTTCTGGTGTCACACCATTCGTTTCTAATAAAGCGAGCGTTTCACGTGACTTTGAACAACGCGGGTTATGATAAATGGTTACAGACATATTTATTTCCTAAATTAAATTTTTCGTATTTTAAGTGAACGAGGCAAAGACTTAAAGTTTGGCAAGCTCTTTCTGCATCTGTCTATATTGTTTTAAAAGTGCTTTGAGTCTGGTTTTCTTGACGGTTTCTAAAGTATCAACATGATTTAGCGCTCGTTGTATTTCATCAGCAGCTTTGAGAAAAGCACCGTAAGAAGCTAGCACACTTGCTTTGGCTTCGTAATAAGCAGCCTGGTTGCTATTATTCTTATAGAGCTCAGTGAGCAATTCTTTGGCAAGTAAATGTTCTGGCTCATCTAGTAGAAATAATTTTAGGGTTTGCTCAGCAATATCATACTGCTTCGCTTTAATTGCTGAGTTTGCGTAATTTAATGCCAATACCTGATTATTTGGTCGTAAATCATTATGCTTGGTTAATACTTCTACCGCTTGTTCTGATTGCCCAAGACTAATCAAAATATCGGTATAAACATCTAGATAAAATAAGTTGTTAGGTTCGCCATCAAGTAGAGGTAGCAATATTTTTTCAGCTTCTTTAGTTTGTTTTTGGTCCAGTAAACTGATGGCAAGGCCATATTCGAGATGCCTTTTATCTAGCGAAGTTGATTTACGAATTTCATTCTCAAAATAAGCTTGAGCATCTTTGCTATCTAATTGATACCTCGCAATGACACGACTTTTAGCTAAATTAAAGTCTTTGCTTGGTTGAAGCTGCCTAGGTTGATATTGTTGCGCTCTTAATCTCACATCAGATACCCGAGAATCAGGCAGTGGGTGGGTCAGTAAAAATGCAGGCGGCTTGGTTTGAAAACGTACTTGGTTTGACAATTTAGTTAAAAATGCACCAGCTTGAGTTGGATCGAAGCCGGCATTGTATAGAGTTTGCATACCAAAGCGGTCTGCTTCTTGCTCTGCCTTTCTACTATGGGAGAGTTGACTAAGCCCAGCTTGAGTAGTGCTTGCTGACAGGATAGCCATGCCTGCATCCGGTGCAATTATCGTAGCAAGGATACCAGTCACAATGCCCGCGACGGTTAAAGCTGAATTATCTTTTTGATGTTGTAGACGTCTTGCTAGGTGTCGCTGAGTGACGTGAGCAATTTCGTGTCCTAGTACCGAGGCAAGTTGACTTTCGTTATCTGATTGCGCAATTAACCCGGTATGAATACCTACATGACCACCATAAAAAGCAAATGCATTAATCGCTTGATTGTCGATCATAAAGAATGTGAAAGGAAAGCGCACATTGTTGGCATTTGCGACAAGTTTATTACCAAGTGATGATATGTATTCGTCTAAAACAGGGTCTTGTACGAGTGGTGAACCGCCTCTTATCTGCATCATCATGACTTTACCCAATGCTTTTTCTTTATCTATTGGGAGTACTTCTAAAGCAGATGAACCTAAGTCTGGAAGTTTAAAGTCTGTTTGGGCGTTTGAACTACTTGAAAACAGTAGCATAGTGCTGAGCAAACCACTCAGCAATAAGCTTTTGAGCATGTTATTCCTTATTGCCGCTAAGTCCGAGCATGATCTGAGCTAAGTCAATCTCATCACTACACATGCGGCTGTCTTTTTCGCACAGTTGATAGAATTCTTTTATTGAGACCCCTTTAACTGTAACAACGTTCATTTCTTTTTTTAGATACGTAATAATTCTATGCACTACTTTATGAGAATGAAGGATAAGGGCTTTGTCTGCAACATCCCCACGATCGAAATAGAATGCAATAAATTTATGTAGTTGATTAAAGCGCAGAAGCGTCTTCATCGAGTGAGGGTCCCAAGTATTAAATTCTAGAAACTTATTATCTTTAATTAATATATCTGTTTCTAAAGGTTTATCTTTTGCGTATGGGATTGCCCATAATTCAAACCCTCGGTCAGTAAACACTTGGTCTATGGCAATTTTTGGCTTGTTGTCGCAAAAGATGTTGCCATTATCGTCTTCATAACCATCAAGTCGCGTTAAGTTCCAATTACGCTTATCAACTAGGCGTGTAACAGCATTATCAAACCCGTGTTGGAATAGCCCATCACTCTCGCTGACGGAAGAGGCAACTAAATGATAGAAAGGCGGTAATTCACCCCAGTTAAGCTGTTTCTTATACCAGTTGATGTCTTTAAGTGTCGGGTTATCAGGTAACTTTGCTTTGTTGTTAACTCTTGCCATAAATACGCGTAAAAAAAGTAAAACTATTTATAGAATAAACGATTGTGGCTGAGCTATCTACTTTGTAGATGGTTATGTGTAATTTTTTAATGTTACACTGTCGCGGGTAAAATTAGGTAAAGCGGTTATGTGTTTAACAATTGATTTAAGTCCTTATCAGTGCCCACAGCTATTTGTGCAATTTAAACTTCAGTTAAAGCAAGCACAAGTAAAGAAGCAATCTGTATGTTTTATTTATGAACAAAAGCAACTGGTAAATGACATTCTAGTTTTTTTAGAAGCAAAAAAGTTTAGCTACACTCAGCATCATGATGCTAAACCTTATCCTTATATAGAGGTGAATCTTTAATATGTTTGAACTTGTTTCAAAGTGGTACAAGAATAAATTTTCTGATCCTAATTCTGTCACGCTTTTGTTTATTGTGTTGGGGTTGGCTGTTTCGCTCTATTTATTTGGCCCATTTATTCTTCCTGTGTTGGTGGCTTTGGTGATTGCATATTTATTAGAGTGGCCAGTTGCTAAAATTGAAAACGTTATAAAAAGTAGAGTATTGGCGACAAGCTTCATTATTCTGCTTTTTTCTAGTGTGTTATTGACTATGGCGTTGGGCCTTATCCCTGTATTATGGCAACAACTGAGTAATTTATTACAAGAAGCGCCAGTGATGTTAGAAGAGGGCAAAGACTTGCTTTTACATCTTCCAGAGCAATACCCTACGCTTATCTCAGGAGAACAAGTAAAAGCATTAGTGGCCAGTACAGAGAATAAAATTCTTGAAGCCGGCCAACTTATCTTATCGTTCTCACTAACCTCTATTAAAGATATTGTCGCTTGGATGATTTATTTAATCTTAGTGCCATTACTAGTTTTCTTTATGCTGAAAGATAAAGATGTACTCACTAAAAGTATGTCTGTATTAGTGCCTAAAGACAGACGTCTTATACAGCAAGTTTGGCATGAAATGGACCATCAGATCATGAACTACATACGTGGTAAGGTGCTAGAAATTCTCATTATTGGTACAGCCACGTTTGTCGCGTTTTGGATTTTAGATTTACGCTATGCGGCGCTATTAGGGGCACTGGTTGGTTTTTCTGTACTTATTCCATTTGTAGGAGCAGCCTTAGTGACCATTCCGGTTGCGGCGGTAGCCATGTTCCAATTCGGGTTAGACACACAATTTTGGACCATTTTAATTGTTTATGGGATCATTCAAGCCTTAGATGGTAACGTGTTAGTTCCGCTATTATTTTCTGAAGCGGTAGACCTGAACCCAGTATTTATTATTGTTGCAGTGCTATTCTTTGGCGGTTTGTGGGGCTTTTGGGGGGTATTTTTTGCAATCCCAATGGCATCGCTTGTGAAAGCATTGTTCAATGCTTGGTCAGATAGTTGGAAGCCCCAAGTTCAAAACTAAACATGCTATTTTTTTGCGCTGCTGTCTTTGCAGCGCAAAAAATTTCAAATTTCCTCTTGAAGTTATTTTTCTTCGCCCCATATACCTCATAACACTGTGCAAATACTGGTTTAATCGGAGATAAAGATGACCACAGCTCAAAAAGAAACATTAGGCTTTCAAACAGAAGTCAAACAATTACTAAACCTAATGATCCACTCTTTATATTCAAATAAAGAGATCTTTTTACGTGAATTGGTTTCAAACGCATCGGATGCAGCTGACAAGCTTCGCTTTTTAGCGCTGCAAAACGGCGATCTTTACGAGGGTGATGCAAACTTACGCGTTCGTATTAGTGCAGATAAAGATGCAAAAACCGTGACTATCTCAGATAACGGCATCGGTATGACCCGCGAAGAAGTGATCAACTCACTGGGTACGATTGCAAAGTCGGGTACTGCAGAATTCTTTCAAAACTTATCTGGTGACCAAGCCAAAGATTCACAATTAATTGGTCAGTTTGGTGTTGGTTTCTATTCAGCATTTATTGTTGCTGATGCAGTAACGGTTTTGACACGTAAGGCTGGCGAAGAAAAGGCAGTAGAGTGGCATTCAAAAGGTGAAGGTGAATTCACACTGGCTGAAGTTGAAAAAACATCGCGCGGTACAGATATTATCCTTCATTTACGTGAAGACGAAACAGAGTTTTTAGAAGAGTACCGTCTACGTAGCATTGTGACTAAGTATTCAGATCATATTTCAATTCCAGTTGAAATGTACAAACAACCTGTTGAAGAGTCTGAAGGCCCTGATGGCGAGAAAATTCCGGCGCAACCAGGCGAATGGGAAGCAATAAACCGTGCGACAGCGCTTTGGACGCGTGACAAATCAGAAGTTTCTGACGAAGAATACAAAGAGTTTTATAAGCACGTAGGTCATGACTGGGAAGAGCCTCTAACTTGGGCACACAACAAAGTAGAAGGTAAGACTGAGTATACGAGCTTGCTTTATATTCCTAAAAAAGCACCATTCGATTTGTGGAACCGTGACCGTCAAAGTGGCTTGAAGCTATATGTTCAGCGCGTATTCATTATGGATGATGCAGAGCAGTTTATGCCTAGCTACCTGCGTTTTGTAAAAGGTCTGCTAGATTCAAACGATTTACCATTAAACGTATCACGTGAGATTTTACAAGATAATAAGATCACTCAAGCGATCCGCAAAGGCTGTACATCACGAGTACTTAAAATGCTCGATCGCATGGGCAAGAACAAACCCGAAGAGTATCAAACATTTTGGAATGAATTCGGTAAGGTATTAAAAGAAGGCCCTGCTGAAGATATTTCTAATAAAGAAGCTATCGCGAAACTACTTCGTTTCAGCTCAACGCATACTGACGAAAGCATGGAAAATGTGTCTTTAGAACAATACATTGAGCGCATGAAAGAAGGCCAAGATAAAATTTACTATGTTGTTGCAGATAGCTTTGAAGCGGCGAAGAGCTCTCCTCATTTAGAAATCTTCCGCAAGAAAGGCATCGAAGTACTACTGATGGCAGATCGCGTTGATGAGTGGATGATGAGTCACTTAACTGAATTCAACGAAAAGCAGTTTGCATCAATTACTCGTGGTGACTTAGATCTAGGCGACTTAGACGACGAAGAAACAAAGAAAGCGCAAGAAGAGAGCGAGAAAGAAGTTGAAGGCTTAGTTGAGCGCATTAAAACAGTACTAGGCGAAAAAGTAAAAGAAGTACGTTTCACGCACCGTTTAACTGATTCTCCGGCGTGTGTGGTTGTTGATGACAATGACATGAGCTCTCAAATGCAAAAGCTGATGGAGTCAGTAGGCCAAGCAGTACCAGAAGCGAAGCCAATCTTTGAACTAAACCCTGAGCACCAACTTGTGAAACACTTAAACGTCGAGCAAGATGAAGATAAATTTGCACAATGGTCTGATGTATTACTAGATCAAGCCTTGTTAGCAGAACGCGGTAGCTTAAAAGACCCAGCTGCATTCGTAGCGAAACTTAATAAGCTAATGCTTGATTTAAGCAAGTAACCGCTTTTTGAATATTAAAGGGGCCAAAGTATCACTTTGGCCCCTTTTTTTGTGCAGTTAATCAGCAATTAGTATAAGTTGCTTGAGATAACATGCAGCTTGTGAAAAAATCCCAACAACTTCAAATAAACTCCCGAATAAGAGGAACACACTATGCGCATCATCCTTCTAGGCGCGCCGGGTGCAGGTAAAGGCACTCAAGCTCAATTTTTAATGGACAAATACGGCATTCCACAGATCTCAACTGGTGATATGTTACGTGCTGCAATCAAAGAGGGCACGCCTCTGGGTCTTGAAGCTAAAAAAGTAATGGACGCAGGTCAGCTAGTTTCTGATGAAATCATCATTGGTCTAGTTAAAGAGCGTATTGCTAAAGCTGATTGTGAAAATGGTTTCTTACTAGATGGTTTCCCACGCACAATTCCTCAAGCGGATGCAATGAAAGAAAATGGCATTGCTATTGACCACGTTATTGAGTTTGACGTTGCAGATGAGATCATTGTTGAGCGTATGGGCGGTCGTCGTGTTCACCCTGGTTCTGGTCGTGTTTACCACGTAGTTTACAATCCACCTAAAGTGGAAGGCAAAGATGACGTAACGGGTGAAGACCTTATCATTCGTGATGATGACGTTGAAGAAACAGTGTGCAAGCGTTTAGGTATCTACCACGATCAAACAAAGCCACTAGTTGATTACTACCAAGTAGAAGCAGAGCAGGGTAACACTCAGTACCACCGTTTAGATGGTACACAGGCTGTAGAAGCGGTAAGCGCTCAGTTAGGTGAGTTACTAGGTTAATTAATTTGTTTTTTAGCCAGTAATTAAAAAAGCCGCATTCGCGGCTTTTTCGTTTTATTTTGTGTCAGTTTTGGGCTCTGTTTTTTTTCCAGACAGTTCATTGAGGTGTGTGATAACATCTTCGTAATTTGGTTCGGTTGCAAGGTTTGACACTAGTTGTTTATATGTCACTTTGTGCTCTTCGTTTAAAACCAGAATAGCCCTGCTCAAAAGGCCCATGTCTTTAATATAAAGCCCATATTGTTTGCCAAAATCTCGCCAAACAGAGTCGGATAACGTTTGGATTTTATCTATGCCTTCAACTGCACAGAAGCGTTTTTGCGCGAATGGAAGATCTGCACTAATGGTGAGCATTGCTATGTTGTTGTATTTCTGTGCTATTTCCTGATTAAAGAATTTAGTTTGTAAACTACATACGCCTGTATCAAGGCTAGGCACTATACTTAATAGTACCGCTTTGCCTGAAAAATCATTTAATGAAACCGCTTTAAACTGTGCATCAACTACTTTGAAATTTGGCGCTTTTTGCCCGATAGTTACACCTTTACCCAATAAAGTAACCTCTTTACCTTGCGCAAATACCTTGCCTTTATCGATTTGATTTTCTTGAATTTCTAGTGCAAGAGTTGCTGATGAAGCTAAACTCAATGCCAGTATGACTTTTTTCAGCATAAAGTATTCCTTATTGGGTTAACTTAATTGTTTTAACTGTATTATACTTATATTCAGATGATATGTTACTAAGAATAATTGCGTTGTAAATCTAAGCCAAATTTATTAACATTTGCAATCGTTCTGCACTTCAAATAATTATAATCAAAAGAGAATTACGATAAATTGTAGTTCAACAGTGAAGAGAGCTTTTATGTCAACATTGGTATTAATTTGTGATGATTCCAAACTTGCGCGTCGGCAATTGGCCCGTTCGTTACCAGAAGATTGGGATATAAAAGTTGAATTCGCAGAGCACGGTTTAGACTGTCTTGAAAAAATCAAACAGTTCTCTCCAGAAATTCTCTTCTTAGATCTTAACATGCCTCATATGGATGGTTATGAAGTACTTCAGGCTATCAATGAACAGCAATTAAATGTGCTTACTGTAGTGGTGTCTGGTGATATTCAGCCAAATGCTCATGAACGAGTAATGTCATTAGGTGCAATTGATTTTATCCGTAAGCCTTGTGATAGAGAAAAGCTGATTGAAATTATTGAGCAACACGGCATTCGGGATAGAGCAATCCGTGAAAGCCTAGTTCATAAACTAGGTGAACAAGTCGACTCTGAGTTACGAGATATTTATCAAGAGTTAACCAACGTAGCAATGGGACAAGCTGGTGATTTACTTGCACGACTACTAAACGTATTTGTTGAATTACCGATACCAAATGTTAATGTGCTAGAAGTGAGCGAGCTTCACATGGCGCTTCAAGCTATCGATGCAAATGCATCGACATCAGGCGTATGTCAAGGGTTTATCGGCGGCGGCGTGTCTGGTGAAGCCTTGTTATTATTAAATGATTCGAGCTTTAAAGAAATCGCCTCACTAATGAATTATTCAGGGGAATTAAATAATAAGGTTGAATTAGAGCTTTTGATGGATATTAGCAACATACTGATTGGTGCTATTTTGTCAGGACTGTCTCGCCAGCTAGATATGCCATTTAGTCAAGGACACCCGGTTGTTTTGGGTCAACATTGTGAAGTGTCAGATCTGGTTAAAGCTAATAAAGGTCGCTGGCAAAGAACACTAGCGATTGAGATTAGCTACGGTATTGAAGATCACGATATTAAATGTGACCTGATGCTGTTATTTACTGAGGATTCAATTAAAACCCTCAAATACAAAGTTGCTTATTTACTAGAAGAATAATCGTATGCCTGCTGCAGATTTTGACATGAATGAAGTTCACTGGCTGATGGATATGTTCAACACAGTAGACGTCGGTCTAGTTGTGTTAGACAGAAACTATCAGGTCTGTGTTTGGAATGGCTTCATGGAAAACCATTCAGGGCTATTACCGAGTGCGGTAAAAGACAAAGATATTTTTGATTTATTTCCAAGCCTTGATGAGAAGTGGTTCAGAAGTAAAACAGAACCAGTTTTTGTTTTAAAAAATCGCTCCTTTACTATTTGGGAACAGCAACCTTATATTTTTAGGTTTAAAAATTACCGCCCGATCACTGGTAAAGCTGAACACATGTATCAGAACTCAACCATAATACCACTGACTACACTTACAGGTGAAGTAAGCCATATTTGCCTAATAATATACGATGTGACTGATGAGGCGGTGAACAAGCAAGACCTTGAGCTTGCTAATCGTCAGCTTGAGAAAATGAGCCGTACAGATAGCTTAACTAATCTCTCAAACAGAGGTTTCTGGGAAGATCAACTTAAAAAAGAGTTTCTAAGATTACAAAGAAACCAAGGGTCCAGTAGCTTGTTAATGTTTGACATTGATTTCTTTAAGAAAATCAATGACGAATATGGTCATGGTGGTGGCGATGAAGCAATCAGACATATTTCTGATCTACTTAAGAAAACGTTAAGAGAATCGGATACTGCTGGTCGTTATGGTGGCGAAGAGTTTGCAGTTACTTTAGTCGATACCCCTCAAGAGGGGGCAGTGGTTTTTGCTGATAGACTGCGTTCTTTAATCGAAAAATCATCAATTTTTTATGATGATAAAGTTATTAAAGTCACTGTCAGTATTGGAGTCGCTACTTTTTCAAGCGATTTCGAAAAACATGAGGAGTGGATTGAAGCGGCTGATACTGCCTTATACCACGCTAAAGAAACAGGGCGTAACCGCGTTGCTTGTTTTAGTAAAGAAATGAAAGAGTAAGCTGATTAAGTTCAGCTTACTTTTTTACATCTTCTTCTTTAGGGCATTGTGCAATTGTTTCAACCATGTCTGATTCATTCATTTGTTCAAGTCGAACAGTAAAACCCCAAAGTCTATACAGGTGTTTAATCACTTCAGCTTTTGAGTCATGCAGTGGAATACCATTCTGCGGCACATAGCGAAGCGTGAGAGATCTATCACCTCTTACATCAACATTATAGACTTGTATGTTTGGTTCATGGTTACTTAAATTGTATTGTGCGGAGAGTGCAGATCTTACTTTTTGGTAACCTTCTTCATTGTGAATAGCTCCTACCTCTAAATGTGGCGCTTTTTGTTTATCGATAATGGTGAAGAGTTTGAAGTCTCTAATAAGTTTCGGGGATAAAAACTGACTAATAAAGCTTTCATCTTTAAAATTCTGCATAGCAAAATGCAGTGTATCAAGCCAATCTGCACCAGCAAATTCTGGGAACCAACGTTTATCTTCTTCAGTCGGATTTTCACAAATACGCCTAATATCTGTCATCATATTAAAACCAAGTGCGTAGGGGTTTATACCAGAGTAGAATTTACTGTTGTAAGGCGGTTGAAAAACAACATTGGTGTGACTTTGCAAAAACTCTAGCATAAACGAGTCAGATAATTTTCCTTCATCATATAAGTGATTCAAAATAGTGTAATGCCAGAATGTAGCCCATCCCTCATTCATGACCTGAGTTTGTTTTTGCGGATAAAAATATTGCGATATTTTTCGAACTATTCTGATAACTTCTCGTTGCCATGACTCCAGTAATGGCGCATTTTTTTCAATAAAATAAAGAATATTTTCTTGTGGCTCAGTAGGGAATCGTGGTTGATCTATCGTTTCTTCTTGTTGGTTTTTAGGAATTGTACGCCAAAGCTCATTTACCTGAGATTGTAAGTAGTCTTCTCGCTCCTTTTGACGCTTTTGTTCTTCATACATTGAAATTTGTTGGGGTCGTTTATATCTATCAACACCATAATTCATCAATGCATGGCAAGAGTCAATTAGGTTTTCTACTTCATCAATACCATATTTTTGTTCGCACTCAGAAATGTAATTTTTGGCGAATAGTAGATAATCAATGATAGAAGATGCATCTGTCCAGGTCTTAAATAAGTAGTTGCCTTTGAAAAAAGAGTTATGTCCGTAGCATGCATGCGCCATTACCAGCGCTTGCATGGGCAAAGTATTTTCTTCCATTAAATAAGCGATACAAGGGTTCGAGTTAATAACAATCTCATACGCTAGGCCCATTTGACCTCGGCGATAATTTTGTTCAGTTTGAATAAACTTTTTGCCATAAGACCAATGACTATAGCCTATGGGCATACCAACACTTGAGTACGCGTCCATCATTTGCTCAGCAGTGATCACTTCAATTTGATTAGGGTAGGTTTCTAAACGGTAAAACTCAGCTACACGAGCAATTTCAGCTTGGTATTCTTCAAGTAGTTCAAATGTCCAGTCAGGACCATCATTGATCGGATTATATGTCATAACCCCTCCTTAAGACTAAGCAGCGCCTTGATGTTGTTTTTGGTTCTTTTTAAATAATTCTCTGAAGATTGGATAAATATCTTCAACACTTCGAATATGCTGCATGGCAAAGTTACTGTGCGTTTGCGCAATGCCCTGATATTCGCGCCAAAGACTTTGGTGAGCGCGAGTTGTTATTTCTATATAAGCGTAATACCGTACCGTTTTAAGCAGTTTATTGGTAAGAATATCTGTACAATGTGGCGAATCATCAGCCCAGTTGTCTCCGTCTGAAGCCTGAGCTGCATAGATATTCCAATCACCTTGTGAATAACGCTCTTTTACTATTTCATCCATGAGTTTAAGTGCACTAGAGACAATGGTGCCGCCCGTTTCTTGAGAGTAGAAAAACTCTTGTTCATCGACTTCTTTTGCTTGGGTATGATGCCTAATGTAAACGACTTCAATATCTTTATAGGTACGAGTTAGAAATTGGTAAAGTAAAATATAAAAACGCTTTGCCATATCCTTCGTAGCCTGATCCATTGAACCTGAGACATCCATTAAGCAAAACATAACTGCCTTGCTTGTTGGGTGAGGGCGTTTTTCGAAATTACGAAAACGCAGATCGTAATTATCTATAAAAGGTACGGTCGCGATCTTACGTTTAAGCTCTTCGATTTCTAACTTAAGATTATTAATTTGATGCTCTGGAGGCACGCTTTCATTTAACAATGCCTCAAGCTCTTCTTCAGCCTCTTTTA
Source organism: Pseudoalteromonas sp. MTN2-4 (assembly GCF_042848605.1). Lineage (NCBI taxonomy): Bacteria > Pseudomonadati > Pseudomonadota > Gammaproteobacteria > Alteromonadales > Pseudoalteromonadaceae > Pseudoalteromonas > Pseudoalteromonas sp. MTN2-4. Next base: position 111,694 of record NZ_BTGK01000001.1, on the reverse strand, counting down.
ATCGACGTTTTTTTCCAGCAGACATTGCAACTCTTCTTGCTAACGACCCTTGCAAGGAACGAACAATATCTAAATTGCTTGGCATGCCGTCATTACAAAACCCTGCTCTGTGGGTTTTCATTTGCACTAGTTTATCAAGTTGACTTTGTTGAAGGTTAGGCAGTTCTAGGTCTTCAAACAATAGGTCAAGATACTCATCTTTCGAGATTGAAAAAACAAAGTCATCTTGACCTTCACCTTGATCACTTGCTTCACCTTCACCACCACCTCCTCCTTGACCAGAAGGAGGGCGTTGTATTTTATCGCCTGTACTAAATTGATCATTACCAGGGTGGATCATGTCACGATCCCCCCCTTTGCCTTGGTGAAAAATAGGCTCACTGATGTCTCGCTGTGGTATTGAAATACTTTCACCACTGCTTATATCTGTGACGCTTCTCTTATTAATCGCATCTGATACTGCTTCTTTAATTTGCTTCTTATACCGTCTGATGAAGCGCTGACGATTCAACGTACTCTTATTCTTCCCATTCAGGCGACGGTCTATAAAATGTGCCATAAATCACCCTCCAAGAACTCACGCTTTACTGAGATTTTCTAACTCTCAAATACCATTCTGATAACAAGCGAACTTGCTTCTCTGTGTAACCTTTTTCAACCATACGATTTACGAAGTCTTCGTGTTTCTTCTGATCTTCAGCAGACGTTTTGGCGTTGAATGAAATCACAGGTAGAAGATCTTCAGTATTCGAGAACATTTTCTTTTCTATGACAGTGCGTAATTTTTCATAACTTGTCCAAACAGGATTTTCACCGTTATGGTGCGCTCTCGCTCTTAATACAAAGTTAACTATTTCATTTCTGAAATCTTTCGGATTCGAAATGCCAGCAGGTTTCTCTATTTTCTCAAGTTCTGCATTTAAGGCCGCTCTGTCGAACAGCTGCCCTGTATCAGGGTCACGGTATTCTTGGTCTTGGATCCAGAAATCAGCATAAGTAACATAGCGGTCGAATATATTTTGACCGTATTCTGAGTACGACTCTAAATAAGCGGTTTGTAGCTCTTTGCCAATGAACTCCACATACTGAGGAATTAAGTAGCCTTTTAGGTGGCTTAGGTAACGCTCTTGTACTTCTGCATTAAATTGCTCACGTTCAATTTGTTGTTCTAGTACATAGAATAAATGAACTGGGTTGGCTGCAACTTCAGCATGATCGAAATTAAACACACGAGATAGAATTTTAAATGCAAAGCGAGTAGATAAACCCGTCATGCCTTCATCGACGCCCGCATAATCGCGATATTCTTGGTAGGACTTAGCTTTTGGATCTGTGTCTTTTAAGCTCTCACCATCATACACTCGCATTTTAGAATAAATGCTGGAGTTTTCAGGCTCTTGTAATCTTGAGAGCGACACGAATTTTGCAAGGGTTTCTAGGGTGCCTGGTGCACAGGGCGCTGAAGAGAGTTCGCTATTATCTAAAAGCTTTTGATAAATTTTGACTTCTTCAGACACTCTCAAGCAATACGGCACTTTCACGATGTATACACGATCTAAGAATGCCTCATTATTTTTATTGTTTTTAAAACTTTGCCATTCAGACTCATTGGAGTGCGCTAATATCATGCCGTTGTATGGAAGCGCTGAAATGCCTTCTGTACCGTTGTAGTTGCCTTCTTGAGTTGCAGTTAACAAAGGGTGAAGCACTTTAATAGGTGCTTTGAACATTTCAACAAACTCCATTAGACCTTGGTTTGCCATGCACAGTGAGCCTGAATATGCATAAGCATCTGGATCATTTTGTGCGTAATGTTCAAGTTTTCGAATATCTACCTTACCAACCAGAGCAGAAATGTCTTGATTGTTTTCATCACCTGGTTCAGTTTTCGCAATCGCAACCTGATCTAAAATAGACGGATAGCGTTTAACGACTTTGAATTGAGTGATGTCTCCACCAAACTCATGTAAGCGTTTAGTCGCCCAAGGAGACATGATTGTTTTTAAATAGCGAGGCTTAATACCATATTCTTTCTCTAGTAAGTTTGCATCTTCGACAGGATTAAACAAAGAAAGGGGGTGGTCGTTAACTGGAGACCCTTTGATGGCATAAATCGGAACTTGCTGCATTAGATATTTCAGTTTTTCTGCAATCGACGATTTACCACCACCAACCGGACCGAGAAGATAAAGTACTTGTTTGCACTCTTCTAAACCTTGTGCAGCATGCTTTAAGTATGAAACGATTTGTTCAATGGCTTCTTCCATGCCATAAAATTCACTAAAAGCTGGGTAGCGAGCAATGACACGGTTTGAAAACAAACGGCTTAACCTTGCATCTGTTGAGGTATCAACCATCTCAGGCTCACCAATAGCCATGAGTAAACGTTCTGCCGCACTTGCATACGCCGATTTATCGTTCTTACAGATTTCTAGAAATTCAGCGATTGAATATTCTTCTTCTTGGGAAGCTTCATATCTGGCTTGATAATGTTCGAATATTGTCATAACGACCTCCAAATAACCTGTGTGAGCTTTAGAATGAGAAACTATTTAATAGTAAAAGGTATAACTAAAGCTTAGACATGAAATTAGGAAATTGCCTAAAAAATCCAGATATTTAATTGATGAATGGCAAAGAGAGAAGTTTTAAAAAGGCGTCCATAGACGCCTTTGATCAGTTATCTGCAATGAAAGAGATATTAAGCCAGGTTGCTGTTAGCAAATTCCCAGTTAACTAGAGCCCAGAAACCTTTTAGGTATTCAGGACGAACATTGCGGTAATCGATATAATAAGCGTGTTCCCAAAGGTCAACAGTAAGGATAGGCGTTACACCCTCTTCTGTTAGAGGAGTCGCTGCATTTGAAGTATTTACGATATCTAGTGAACCGTCAGCTAGTTGTACTAACCAAGTCCAGCTTGAACCGAAGTTGTTTACTGCTTTATCGTTAAAAGCTTCTTGGAATGCTGCGAATGAGCCCCATTTCGCATTAATTAGTTCAGCAACTTTACCAGTTGGCTCGCCACCTGCATTTGGTGCAAGGCTGTGCCAGTAAAAAGTGTGGTTCCAGATTTGTGCTGCGTTATTGAAAACGCCGCCTTCAGAGCTGCGTACTACTTCTTCAAGAGTTTTATCTGCAAAGTCAGTACCTTCAACTAAACCATTTAATTTCACTACATAAGTGTTGTGGTGCTTACCGTGGTGAAATTCTAAAGTTTCTTTAGAAATATGTGGTTCTAGCGCATCGATTGCATAAGGTAATGACGGTAGTTCAAAAGCCATGGTTATCTCCATTTGTTATGTATTTTGCTAATTACGACTGAAACATAGACTACTGAAGTCCAGATTTCTATACGAATTAACTTTATAGTGATACTATAATTCCTGAGTATTTTACTCAAGTTTAGGCAAACAGCAATGGCGTAGATAGAGACTATTTGTTTTATTTGCCAAAAATGCGTGTTTTACCACGCAATGAATTCGATTTTTCATGGCTACGCATCGTCACATAGAGGTTAATAAATGGAAACCATTGATAAAATTAAGCAACAAATTTCTGAAAACCCAATCATTCTATATATGAAAGGCTCACCTAAACTGCCTAACTGTGGTTTTTCTTCACAAGCATCTCAGGCATTAATGGCTTGTGGTGAACAGTTTGCTTATGTTGATATTCTTTTAAATCCAGATATTCGTGCTGAGTTACCTCACTATGCGAACTGGCCAACTTTTCCTCAGCTTTGGGTTGAAGGTGAGCTAATCGGTGGTTGTGACATTATTTTAGAAATGTTCCAAAAGGGTGAGTTACAGCCGTTAATTAAAGAAACTGCTGACAAATATAGAGATGAAAGCGAAAAAGCTTAATCTATTTTAATTAATACCAAGAGCTCGAACTAATGTTCGGGCTTTTTTTTGTCTAAATTTTACTAAAAGAAAATATGGGCAAAAAAAAGCCCGCTAAAAAAGCGGGCAAAACAACAAGTTGAAGGAAGTAATAAGGGAACATTAAATACATAAGGTTGTATTTAAAAAAGCAATACGACAATCAGAAATCATATTGCTAAAAACTGTTTCGGTAAGCTGTCTTACTGGAACGGGAGATATAATACGAGTTCTAGGATTTGTTATCAAACTAGAAAATTTATATCTTTCAGATAAAAAAATCTAATGTGATAGGGGTTTTATTTGTTTTTCACTCTAGCTTAAATCTGCTTAAAAATTGTTATTCATATGATTTAAAAGAAAAAGATATATTTTGAACAAGTTTTTTGTAATTAGTTTTATTGTTGGAAATTGGTATTACCATTTAGGTTTTGAGGGTTTATTCATTTATTTTGAATAAGTGCTTCGATTTATGCATTATCTTCTCATAAATAAGCGCCTATTCATTTTGCTATTTTATTATGTAGCTTTGATTTTGACTGAATAACTATGAGTTACGCTTAATTAAAACTTTGACGACAACATATAAGTTAATTCTAAAGTGGTTTTTGAACAGTAAGCATCAAATTTGAGAAAGGAAACCAGTAGGTTAGTAAGATAAAAATGCTATTAAAACAGTTTGTCGTTAAATCACTTCAATTCGTAGTAATCAGATTGTCAGCGCTGCAATGTCTGGGTAAACTAAATGAACTATTGGCTTGTGGCATTGTCGATGAATAAGCTAATGGCGCTGAATGCCCAAACACAACTATTTTAGGAGTATTACAACGTGGAATCGGGTCTAAATTTCATTGATCTTATATTAAAAGCAAGTTTATTGGTTCAACTGGTTATGTTGACGTTAGTGGGTATGTCGATAGCTTCTTGGGCAATTATTTTTCAGCGCAAGTCAATTATTTCAAAAGCCATGCATGATACTAAAAAGTTCGAACAAAAATTTTGGTCAGGCATGGAACTTAGTAAGTTGTATAACGAAATTAGTGCACGCACAGGTAGTCCAGCAGGTTTAGAAGCATTATTTCTGTCAGGCTTTAAAGAGTTTGCAAGACAAAAGAAAAGTTCGAATCAAAGCACGGGCCTTGTCATTGAGGGTACTCACCGCTCAATGCGCGTGGCACTTTCAAGAGAAGTAGAGAAACTAGAATCAAGTCTTTCATTTTTGGCAACAGTAGGTTCAATTAGCCCTTACATCGGCTTATTCGGTACAGTGTGGGGTATTATGAATGCCTTTATTGCATTGGGTGAAGTGCAGCAAGCAACACTACAAATGGTTGCGCCAGGTATTGCTGAAGCACTTATTGCAACAGCTATTGGCTTATTCGCTGCGATTCCTGCTGTTATGGCGTATAACCGTTTTGCAAAGAATGTAGAAAAGCTTGAAAGTCATTACATTAACTTTATGGAAGAGTTTGCGAATATTCTTCATCGCCAAGCTGCAAATTCGGTAGAGGCCAAGTAATATGTACTTACGTAAAAAACGACGTCCGGTTGCAGAAATAAACGTGGTACCGTACATCGATGTTATGTTGGTACTTCTCATTATTTTTATGGCGACAGCGCCACTGATTACTCATGGTGTAAAAGTCGACTTGCCTAAGATGTCAGAGTCTGATTTGGTGGAAACAAAAGAAGCACCACCTATTATAGCCAGTATTGATGCAGAGGGTCGCTATTACTTGAGTGTAGGCACTGATCCTGAGGCACCTATGGATGCAGTTGAGGTTGCTGCTGTGATCAAACTTAAGCTTCAGCAAAATCCTGAAACCCCTGTTTTAATAAAAGGCTCGGGTCGTGTGTCTTATCAAGAAGTGCTTCTATTAATGGATTTCTTGAAAAATGCAGGCGTTCCGTCAGTAGGGTTAATGACCAAGTCGTTTGAGGAGTAGTGATGGAATCATTAACCAGCGGATTTGTTAAGTCGTTTCTACTTCATATTGCCTTAGGTGGTTTTTTGTTTGCTACGGCAAATTTTGAAATGCCGACACCTACAGTCATGCAGGTTCAGCTAAATCCAGTTGTTGAGGAACAAGAAGAAAAAGTGGTCTCTGCTGTATCAGTTGACCAGAAACTAGTAGAGCAAAAGATTGCTGAACTCAAGCAGCAAGAAGACAATAAAAAACGTGCTGAAGAAAAACGTATCAGAGATCTCGAAAAACGTGCGCAACAAGCCAGAAAAGAGCGAGAAGCTGAAGCGCGTCGAATCAAAAAATTGGAGCAGCAAAGGTTAGCTAAGCTAGAAGAAAAGCGTAAAGCTGAAGCTCAAGCAAAGAAAGCCAAAAAGATTGAAGAGAAGCAAAGAGCGGATGCTGAAAAAGCTCGCGCTGAAAAGCTCGCTGCAGAAAAAGCCGCGAAGGCTGCTTCAGATAAGCGAAAAGCCGAAGAAGATGCATTGCGCAAAGCTGAAATTGCACGTAAAAAACGTGAAGAAGATGAAAAGCGCAGAGCAGAAGAAGCTGAAAAAGCACGTTTGAAGGCTCTTGAAGAGCAACTACTTCAAGAGCAACTAGCACAAGAACAAGCTGCTCGAAATAAACTAAGAAAGCAGCAAGTGATGGGCGAAGTTGAAAAATTTCAGGCACTAATCTCGCAACGCATTCAGTCAAATTTATTGACCGATGAAGCGATGAGAGGTAAAGAGTGTCGTGTAAATATTCGACTTGCTTTTAATGGCTTAGTAACAAGTGTAAAACCTCTAGGGGGGGACAAACTTGTTTGTGATGCTGCACTTAGGGCTATTCGTTTAGCGGATACTTTACCTGTTTCCAAAGATAAAGATGTGTTTGAACAACTCAAGAATATCAACTTAACAATTAAACCAGAACTATAAGGAAAACTATGCTCAAGCGATTCAAAGTATTATTAGTTTGCTTAGTTTTATCTATTCAAAATTATGCTTTTGCGGCTCTTGAAATTGTCATTACCGAAGGGGTAGATAGTGCAAGGCCTATTGCCATCGTTCCGTTTAAATTCGAAGGTGTAGGTGAGTTACCTATGCAATTAAGCGATGTTATTGCAGCTGACTTAACACGAAGTGGTAAATTTAAACCTCTTTCATTTGCAGATTTGCCTCAATTGCCTTCTACAGATGAAGACATTGACTACGATGCCTGGGTATCTAAAGGCGTTGAAGCAGTCTTAGTCGGTTCTATCACTCAACAACCGGGTGGTCGTTACTTGGTTAAGTATGAGTTAATTGATGTGATCAGAGCGCAAATCACCGGTGGCGAAACGCGTATGATGACCAATGGTCAGTTAATGAAAAGTCAGGATCATATTCAAGAGTCTCGCCAGTCGATCATTAATGAAGCGGGTTTTAGAAGTTATGCGCACCAAATCAGTGATGTAGTTTATGAATCACTAACAGGTGAAAAAGGGGCGTTTAGAACTAAAATTGCTTATGTCATTGTACGAGAAAATACAGATAAGCCTTACCAACTGGTTGTAGCGGATTATGACGGCTATAACGAGCAAGTATTGCTTCGCTCAAATGAGCCATTAATGTCGCCAGCTTGGTCTCCAGATGGTACTAAACTGGCTTATGTCACTTTTGAAAACCGGCAATCTCAAATCGTTATGCAAGACCTATATACGGGTAAGCGAGATATCATAACTAGCTACCCTGGTATAAATGGTGCGCCACAGTTTTCTCCTGATGGTACAAAGTTACTTATTGTACTTTCTAAAGACGCAGGTGGTGCAACTGAGGTTTACCTATTAGACTTAAAAACACGAAAAGAAACGCGCTTAACAAAGCACAGAAGTATAGATACTGAACCATCTTGGCACCCGAATGGCAAAGAAATTGTCTATACATCGGAAAGGGGTGGTAATGCTCAGATATATAAGTTAAATTTACAAACTGGTAGATCTAAGCGTGCTACCTTTGATGGCGATATGAACTTAGCGGGTTCAATTACACCAGATGGCAAGCAACTTGTTATGGTGAATAGAACATTAGGAAAGTACCATATTGCGAAAAAAGAATTAAATTCAGGGTTATTCCAGGTGTTAACGCGAACTCGTTTAGACGAGTCACCAAGTATTGCGCCGAATGGCTCTATGATTATGTATAGTACCTTGTACAATAACAAGCAGGTACTAGCTCTGGTTTCGATGGACGGCAGATTCAAAGCGCGTCTACCTGTTACTGATGGACAGGTTAAGGCACCAGCATGGTCACCTTTTTTACAGTAGTTTTACTGGTATAAATTTTTGATATAGGAATATACTCGATGCAACTTAACAAAACCTTAAAAGCTTTATTGGTCGCTTTACCAGTAATGACACTTGCAGCATGTAGCTCATCTTCGAGCGTTGACGAAAGTGCTCCAAATCAAACTAATGGTGCTAACGCATCACAATCTGGTAGCAATGTAGAAGTTAATACTTTAACACCAGAGCAAGCTGCAGCTGAGAAACTACAACAGAAATATGTAGCGCTCCGTCAAGAGCAAATCGTATACTTCGACTTCGATAAATCAAGTATCCGCGGTCAGTATGCTGAGTTACTTCAAGCACACGCTGATTTCTTAGTAAAAAACCCAAGCGTTAAAGTACTAATTGAAGGCCATGCTGATGAACGTGGCACGCCAGAATACAACATTGCACTAGGTGAAAGCCGTGGTAAGTCAGTTGCTAAATATCTACAAAGCCTAGGTGTTTCTGACAGCCAAATCTCTGTAGTGAGCTACGGTGAAGAGAAGCCAATGGTTAAGTCTCGCACTGAAGAAGCTTTTGCTAAAAACCGTCGTGCGGTTCTAGTTTACTAATTTGAAAGAGTGATTATGAAGCCGAAATATATTTTGGCAGCCATAATGATGAGCGGGAGCACCCATGTATGGGCTGCTCCCGCTCCTGTATCTGAGGCTGCAAATTCAACCCAAACAATTGAACAGCGTTTAGCTCAGCTAGAAAGCATGATGAAAACGCGTAACTTGCTACAAGTCGAACTCCAGCAACAACTTAATTTGTTGCAAGATGAAGTATCTCAAGTAAGAGGTGTGACAGAAGAGCAAAGCTATAAACTTGAAAAAGTGTTACAAAGACAACGAGAGCTGTATCAAGAAATTGAAAATCGTGTGTCTAAAGTTTATGAGCAATCAAGTGCGACGACGTCTTCCGATGTTGTGGTTGATAACTCTCAAGCGATCAGCAGCGATTTATCAGAAAACGAAGCCTATGACCGAGCAGTTGCTTTGATCATGAAGGACAAGCGTTATGATGCTGCTATTCCAGAATTACAAAACTTTTTAACCGCTTTCCCTAATTCTGTATATATGCCAAATGCGCATTATTGGTTAGGACAGTTATTTTCTATCAAGAATAACGACGCACAAGCGCGAATTCACTTCCAAGATGTTGTAAGTAATTATCCGAATTCAAATAAACGTCCTGATGCTTTATTAAAGCTAGGTATTATCTTCCAAAAAGAAAATAACTTTGAAAAAGCCAAAGAGTTGCTAAATACTCTTATTAAAGATTACCCAAGTACAACTGCTGCAAAATTGGCCACAGAACGTCTTGGGAAGATGTAATGGCATAATATTTTGCCACTATGGTTTAAAATTAGGCGCTTAGACGTAAAAACTGAAAAAAACTACGCATTTCAGTTGCACTCATTTTTTAAATAAGTATTATAAGCGCCCGCAGCAGGCGATTGATTCAAATTACTTGTTGCACTAAGTGGGTCATTAGCTCAGTTGGTAGAGCAGTGGACTTTTAATCCATTGGTCGATGGTTCAAGTCCATCATGACCCACCACTTATTAAGTTTTGATATCCTTGCGGGTCATTAGCTCAGTTGGTAGAGCAGTGGACTTTTAATCCATTGGTCGATGGTTCAAGTCCATCATGACCCACCATTACTTAATTAAGAACAGATATCCGAGCGGGTCATTAGCTCAGTTGGTAGAGCAGTGGACTTTTAATCCATTGGTCGATGGTTCAAGTCCATCATGACCCACCACTTTTTGATAAGTGTAAGATATCCCCGAGCGGGTCATTAGCTCAGTTGGTAGAGCAGTGGACTTTTAATCCATTGGTCGATGGTTCAAGTCCATCATGACCCACCACTTCTTAATAAGTCTGATATCCGAGCGGGTCATTAGCTCAGTTGGTAGAGCAGTGGACTTTTAATCCATTGGTCGATGGTTCAAGTCCATCATGACCCACCACCTCTTAATAAGTCTGATATCCGAGCGGGTCATTAGCTCAGTTGGTAGAGCAGTGGACTTTTAATCCATTGGTCGATGGTTCAAGTCCATCATGACCCACCACTATTTAAAGTATCTGATATCCTCGAGCGGGTCATTAGCTCAGTTGGTAGAGCAGTGGACTTTTAATCCATTGGTCGATGGTTCAAGTCCATCATGACCCACCACTTATTTAAAGTATCGGGAACCCTTGAGCGGGTCATTAGCTCAGTTGGTAGAGCAGTGGACTTTTAATCCATTGGTCGATGGTTCAAGTCCATCATGACCCACCACTTACTTTAAATATAGATATCCTTTGAGCGGGTCATTAGCTCAGTTGGTAGAGCAGTGGACTTTTAATCCATTGGTCGATGGTTCAAGTCCATCATGACCCACCATCTCAAAATTCTTCATCCCTTTCTGTATGGGTCATTAGCTCAGTTGGTAGAGCAGTGGACTTTTAATCCATTGGTCGATGGTTCAAGTCCATCATGACCCACCATACGCTTAATCTCTTTAGTTCATTAAACTTTAATAATCCTTTACTATTCTCGTCACAGACTAGGATTCTGCTCAGCAATTACGTATAATTCGCCTCAATTTTGCAATGTGCACTGATGGTCGAGAAATGAGTTTAGCAGAACAAATCATGCCAGAGGATTACATCTTTCCTCCAAAGCCGGCGCCACTTAACGACGCCGAAAAAGCTGAATATAAAGCACGTATTAAACAACTTCTAATTGATAAAAATGCTGTATTAGTTGCGCATTATTATACTGATCCTGAGATCCAAGCATTAGCTGAAGAAACGGGCGGCTGTGTCGCAGATTCTTTAGAGATGGCACGCTTTGGTGCAAATCAAGAAGATAAAGACATTATCGTCGTAGCGGGTGTTCGCTTCATGGGTGAAACGGCTAAGATCTTAACGCCGAACAAAACCGTTGTTATGCCAACACTTGCAGCAACCTGTTCACTCGATGTGGGTTGTCCAATTGATGAGTTCTCAAAGTTTTGTGATCAACACCCAGATCGCAAAGTAGTGGTTTATGCGAATACATCAACAGCTGTAAAAGCGCGCGCAGATTGGATCGTAACATCTTCTTGTGCTTTAGAAATTGTTGAACACCTAGACTCTGAAGGTGAAAAAATTATTTGGGGTCCTGATAAGCATCTAGGCTCTTACATTCAGAAGAAAACGGGTGCTGATATGATCATGTGGAATGGTGCATGTATCGTTCACGATGAGTTTAAGACTAAAGCGCTAAAAGATATGAAGGCACTTCATCCAGATGCAGCTGTGTTAGTTCACCCTGAATCACCGGCAGAAATAGTAGATCTTGCTGATGCAGTAGGTTCAACAAGCCAGCTAATTAAAGCAGCACAAGAGATGGACAATCAAAAGTTCATCGTTGCTACTGACCGCGGTATTTTCTACAAAATGCAGCAGTTATGTCCTGAGAAAGAGTTCTTTGAGGCACCAACAGCCGGTGAGGGTGCAACGTGTAAAAGCTGTGCTCACTGTCCTTGGATGGCAATGAACGGTCTTAAAGCAATCGAAGAGGCACTTGTGAGTCCTGAAGGTAAAGAAGTGTTTGTTGATATGGACTTACGTGAAGGGGCGCTGCGCTCTCTAAATCGTATGTTAGATTTCTCTTCGAACTTGAAGAAGTAATCAAATTTGCCGATATGTTAAGCAGTTAGCTTAGAATATCGGTAAAAAAGCTTGCTTAAGTGTGGTGCTTTACTTAGTATAGCTTCGCGCTTAGGCGCAGTGGAGAGGTGGCTGAGTGGCTGAAGGCGCACGACTGGAACTCGTGTATAGGCTAACCCCTATCGAGGGTTCGAATCCCTCCCTCTCCGCCATTTCTTTTCTATTTAAGTTCTGTTTTATTCCCTTACATTGGTACAATGTGTTAAATTCTTTATTCCTATCTTAATGGCTTTCGATTAGAATAACTTCCATCTTTTAAATTAACTTAAATGTCGTTGAGCGAATACTTGCTAACTAATTGACATATTTAGGTTGTTTCGTACTAGTCGATGATCGATTGGAAGTATTATGCAAGAAGAGCTACTTAACTCAGTCATAAAAATAACCAAAACTAGAGATGTTGATTCTCTCGAATATAGTTTGATTTCTACTATTCAAGAGTTTATTGGATGTGAAGAAGTTGGTATTTATAAAGATCTGCAGGTTCAGGGGAAGTTAGTAATTGAACGCAGTTTATGTTTAAAAGTACTACCACATGATGACTTTCTTTGGGAAGACAGAGACGTAGTTCAAGAGCCGCCATCAGAGCTGGTTTCTTGTTTACAATCTGCATGTATCATCACTGTTCAATCTGCAGATGGCACAGAGCGACGCTGGTTGCCTATTACGTTGCAAGAGAAACCAATTGGCGCACTTGCAATTGTGAGTAAGGGGTTAAGCAGCTCAGATCAGGTCTTATTGAATGCTTTTTGCCGTATCTTTGAAAATTATTTAAGTATCTTGCACGAAAATGAACGAGATAAGTTAACAGGCCTTCTCAACCGACAAACGTTTGAAAAGAAGCTAAAGCAGCTGTTAGAAAAACAATTAATAGACCATCACAAGTCAAGCTTTCCAAATGAAAATCGAAAAAGAACTTTAGGTGCGACTTCATGGCTTGCCATGGTAGATATTGATCATTTCAAAAAAGTTAATGACAACTATGGTCATGTCTGCGGTGATGAAGTTTTATTATTGTTAGCGCAAAAAATGCGTCAATACTTTCGCTCCAGTGATTTGATATTCCGTTTCGGTGGTGAAGAGTTTGTTTTAGTTTTTGAGCCATGTGACTTTGATGCAATGAAAGCTAAAATAGATCAGTTTATGGAGCTAATTAGACAAACTCATTTCCCATTTGTAAAAACTATGACTGTTAGCATAGGCATGTCTAGGATCAGCCCTTATGACTTTCCTATAACGGTTTTAGAACAAGCTGATAAAGCGCTTTATTTCGCAAAAGAGAATGGCCGAGATAAGCTGTGCTTCTTTGAGCAACTGATAGACGAACAACTGATTGATGAAAAAAATAGTGATGAAAGTAACGATATAGACTTATTTTAAAGACTAAATTCGTATCAGTTTTTTAATCGCTAAACCCCATAACTTGTTATGGGGTTTAATTTTATCTAGATAAATATTGTTTACTAGATCCTTGTCACTATATTGTTTTTCATAAATAAATTACACTCAGCCCTGTGTTATATTTACCTTGTATTAAACATGCATTGGAACGCAGAGGCTTGTCATCATGTTACATATCATTCAGTCAAATCGCATGGAGGCGTTGCAAGCGCAACTCCATAAAGTATTAGACACCGCGCCTTTAGACAGTATTTTTAGTAAAGAGATTATTCTTGTTCAGTCACCTGGTATGTCGCAATGGTTAAAGCTGGGGGTGAGCCAACATTCAGGTTTGGCTGCGCAACTCGATTTTCCATTGCCTTCAAGTTTTATTTGGCAGCTATATCAGACCTTTCTACCGCAAGTACCAAAAGAGTCGCCTTTTAACAAAGCGAACCTAACTTGGAAGCTAATGACGTTGTTGCCTGAGCAACTCGGTTTATCTGTGTATGAGCCTCTTAAACGTTATTTAGAAGATGATGAAGCTGGCAAAAAGCGTTTTGCTTTGTGTGAAAAAATTGCCGACGTGTTTGACCAATATTTAATGTATCGTCCTGAATGGTTAGACACGTGGGAGTCGGGCATGGACGAGTTGCCAGACGTGGATGTTTCTATTGCGCCTTGGCAGCCTGACTTATGGCGAAAGCTTGTTTTATTAACTGAAGACTTAGGACAAAGTCCTTATCACCGAGCCAACATGCACGGCATGTTACTCGAAGCACTAGCTGGAGCCTCTGCAGAGCAGTTACCCCAGAGAATAAGCTTATTTGGTCTGTCAGCCATTCCAAGTAGCCAGCTTGAGATTTTCCAAGCACTAGCTCAGAAAACCAATGTGTTGCTATTCTTGTTCAATCCGAGTGAACACTATTGGGGCGATGTGGTTGATGAAAAAACACAGGCTAAAATAGCCGCTAAATTTGTAAAATATCCAGAGCTCGAAGCGCAATCAGGGGAATACTTCCAAATCGGTAATCCTCTTCTATCGGCATGGGGTAAGTTAGGCCGTGATTACTTCGAACAGCTACTGCAACTTGACGCCTCATGGATAGACGGTTTTGTCGAAGACTTTAGCGATAACTTATTGGGTAAAGTACAAAAAGAAATTTTCGATTTATCGTTTAAAGGCGAAACCCTAGTCGAAAACACACAGTGGTTTATAAACCAAGAGGGTCAATTATCCATCGAAGAAGATGATAACTCTATTGTGTTTCAAGACTGCCATACGCCACTTCGTGAAATTGAACGCTTACACGACCATATATTAGCTTTGATGCACGAAGATCCAAGCCTTACGCCGAAAGACTTTATTGTTATGATGCCAGATGTAGCTAAATACAGTCCTTATATTGAGGCAGTATTTGGCGGGGCAACTGCAGAGCGCTACATACCTTATTCATTGGCAGACTTAGCCATTGATCAAGAAAAGCCCGTGATCAATTCATTTTTGTCTTTGGTTGATTTACCTTTTAGCCGCTTTGGCGTATCAGATATCTTAGATTTATTTGCTGTTGAGCCAATTGCGAAACAATATCAGTGTAGTGAAGATGAATTTGAGCAGTTCAGATTTTGGCTTGAAGAAGTAGGGGTACGCTGGGGTATTAACGCAGAGCATAAGGCCGAGCATGAACTGCCAAAAATGCAGCTTAATACCTGGCAACAGGGCTTAAATCGTTTATTGCTTGGCATTGCTATGAGCGATGAGTCTTTAGAATTTGAAGGCATTTTCCCAAGCGATCAAGTTGAGGGCATGGCCACTGAGTCACTCAGTAAACTGATTCACTTTATTGATGATTTAATAAGTCACAAAAACACCTTGAGTGAACATAACCCACTTGATATCAAAGCCGAACAGCTCAAATCACTGATAAAGACTTTTTATCACCCAGATTCAGATCAAAGCTGGGATCTGCAAGTGCTCAATAAAGTGATTGAAACTTTACAGACCCACTTTGACAATAAAGACATGCTTGAAGCGGTAAGCCCTGAAATCATCAGTTATTGGGTTAAGCAAGGGGTCGCACAGAAAGGGGTAGGACAACGTTTTCTGGTGGGGGCAGTGAATTTTTGTACACTAATGCCAATGCGTGCTGTGCCGTTCAAAGTCGTTTGTCTACTTGGTTTGAACGACGGTGACTATCCGCGAAGTGTTCAGCCTATAGGTTTTGACCTTGTATCGCAAAGTCAGCGTAAAAAAGGTGACCGTTCACGTAAACTTGATGACAGGTATCTATTTTTAGAAGCATTATTGAGTGCGCGAAAACAACTATTTCTGAGCTACGTGGGTCGATCATGCTACAACAACGAGCCGCAAGTACCTTCAATTTTGGTCAGCGAACTTATTGACTACATTGACCGTTGTTTTTATATCGAAGGTAAAGCGTGTAAACCTTCTGCGCATTTATTAAATCAAGCCACATTGCAGCCATTTTCTACATTAAATTATATTGAGAGCGAGCATCAAAGCTTTAACCCCACTTGGTTGATTTCAATGGCTGCTAAAGAACAGCAGAACAATGAAGACAGAACAAGTTTTAACGAAGACCTGCCAAATCCGTTTGATACAACAGATCATGAAGTAGATATTAATCAATTAATCCGAGCCGTTTTAAACCCTCAAGCAGCGTTTTATCAGCAACGTGTGGGTGTGCGTTTATACAATGCGGAAGAAGTGATTGACGACGATGAACCATTTGCTCTCGATGCTTTGTCTCGCTATCAATATCTTGATGAGTTACTGACAGACTCTCTGAATGATTCAGAAAAAGCGCCTGAGCAACTTTTACAACGAGGCGACTTGCCGCAAGCCGAAGTGGGTAAAGTGCAACTTGGTCAATTACAGCAAAGGATCACCCCTCTAGCTGAGCGTTTAAAAACAACACTCACATCACCATCAGAGCCAGTTGAAATTGATATCGACTGCGGTGCAATAAAACTACAAGGGTGGCTCGATAAACTCTTTGAATCAGAACAAATCTTTTATCGCCCAGCAAGTATTAAAGCCAAAGATAAACTAAGAGCGTTTATTTACCACTGCGCAGCGAGTTGTATGGGCCAATCGGTCACGACTTCTGTTTATGGTTTAGACGAGCAAGTTAGCTTTGCGCCGTTAGAGGCAGAAGAGGCAAAAACCGAGCTACAAAAATGGGTCAATTTTTATATTTCGCTTATGAGCAGTCCGCAACCTTTCTTCGTTGCATCTAGCTATGAATATGCGCTCACTGAAAACATCAACAAAGCGGCCAATAAATTTAACGGTGGCCAATATATCGGCATGGGCGACAGCGAAAACCCTTATGTGGCGCTCGATTTTAAAAACCTATTTGATTTTGAAGCTGAGTTTGTCAGCTTAAGTAAATCACTATTTGGTAAGCTGATAGACCTTGCGAAGGAAGAAAAATATGCAAATGCTTGATCCAACAGTTATGCCTTTGGTTGGGCAAAACTTAATTGAAGCCAGTGCAGGGACGGGTAAAACTTATACAATTACAGGTTTGTATTTACGTTGCTTACTGGGCTTGACCGTACCTGAGCAAGAGAGCACGCCATTAAATGTTGAGCAAATTTTAGTGGTAACCTTCACTGATGCAGCAACTGCTGAGATCAGAGACCGAGTAAGAAAGCGCATCGTCGAAGCGCGCGATGTGTTACTCGGTAAAGAATCAAAAGATGACCTCATTCTGCGAGTGTTAAAAGACGTTAAAGACAAAAAGCAGGCTTTTACGTTACTCGATGCTGCGGCTAAGTCGATGGATGAAGCTGCGATTTATACCATTCACGGTTTCTGCCAGAAAATGCTGAAACAGCATGCTTTTGAGTCGAATATGGGTTTTAACCAAACGTTTGTCCTCGACAGTGCTGATTTAATCGACCAAGCAGTAAAAGACTACTGGCGCAGTTTTATTTACCCGCTCGATACCGATACCACTCAGACTATTTTAGAGCATGTGCCAAACCCTCAATCTCTCAATAGTAAAGTGAGTAAACTGCTGAGTAAGGGCAATATCACCATCACACCGAGTTATGACTTAGATGATGTACTGGCTACTAAAGTGCAATACCAGCAACAAGCACATACATTTAAAAGTGCGTTGTTAGCAAGCGACTTCTTTACCGCGTTAGATAATTCGGGCCTTGCGAAAAATAAAGCGCCTGGGAGAGTAGCCAATATTGCAGCTTTGATTGACTACTGCCAATCGGATAACTGGTATTTTGAATTTGGCTCTGCGAAGCACTCATTCAACTTGTGGAGTGAAGAAACGCTGTCAGACAGTCAGTATTACAAGAAAGGGCAAGCGCCGATGTCGCATCCCTTGCTTAAATCGTTTTCTGAGATGTTTGCACTACACCAAAAGTTACAAGAAGGGTTACCGCTGGCCATAGTGCAACAAGCGGCGAAACAAGTTGCATCATTACTAGAAAAACAAAAACGAAAGCAAGGGGTTTTAACGCCTGATGATTTGCTTACTCAGTTACATGCTGCACTCGCTGCTGAGCAAGGCGAGCTTTTAGCTGAGAAAATTGCCATGCTTTTCCCAATGGCGATGATCGATGAATTCCAAGATACCGATCCCATTCAATATGGTATTTTTCAATCGATTTACGGCACCCGCGAAGCGACTACATTGACCATGATCGGCGATCCAAAACAAGCAATTTATGGGTTTAGGGGCGCAGATATTTTCACCTATATCCATGCCAAAAAGCAGGTGCAAGATACACATCAATATACCCTTGCGACTAATTTCCGATCTGCAAAAGGCGTGGTCGATGCAGTTAACAGTATTTTCAAACAAAATGAAAATAGCTTTATCTATAATAAAGACATTCCGTTTGAAGCCGTGGCTGCAAATGGCAAAAAGCCCGGCGAAGGCTTCGAGCTAAGCAATGAACCAGCAGCGCCATTATGTTTTAGCGTTTTAAAAGATGCCTCTGAGGTAACCAGTAAAGGCGTGGCGCATCCAGCGCTGGCTGAGCTTTATGCTAGTAAAACCGCAACGCTTTTGAACCAAGTACAGCAGGGTGCAGCCACAATCGCAGACAAACCTGTAGCTGCAGGAGATATTTGCTTCTTAGTACGAGATAGAAATGAAGCGGCTTTGATAAAACGTGCTTTAACCAATAAAGGCATCGACAGTGTGTATCTTGCCAGAGAAAGCGTTTTCCAGCAGCCAGTTAGTCAAGCCTTGATGCAATTTTTGTTGGTGCTGCATGGTCCATACGACGAAGCTCTGCTAAGAGGTGTTTTGGCCAGTGATTTATTTGGTTTGAATTACCAGCAAATTTTTGCATTGCAGAACGAGTCAGATAGCCTTAAATCATCCCAAAATCATGTAACGCATAAAACCTGGCAGGAGTACTTGTTACAGTTTTCTAAGCTAAAAGCCTTGTGGTACAAAAAGGGCGTGATGGCGATGCTTGAGCAATTGTTGGTTGAGAACGACCTACCTTTGCTTTGGCAGCAAAAAGGCCATCACGTAGAGCGCTGGTTAACGGACTACCGTCACCTTGCAGAGCTCTTACAACATAAGCAAATTGAACTCGAAGGCACGCAGCGGGTTTTACGTTGGTATGAAAAACAATATACCGAGTCGTTAAGCGATACTGCACAGGTACGCTTAGAAAGCGATGAGAACCTAGTTAAAATCATCACCATGCACGCTTCAAAAGGATTGGAATATCCAATAGTGTATCTACCGTTTGCCAGCGGCTATCGTGAAGCGAGCGAAGCGATTTATCACAAAGACGACGCACTCGTGTATGACTTATCTAAATCCGATGACGCTATGCAGCAGGCTGAAAAAGAGCGTTTAGCTGAAGACATTCGACTGTTATATGTGGCATTGACACGCGCTGTACACCACTGTGATGTAGGCATGTATAACTTAGCCGAAGGGCGCAGTAAAAAGCCGGGTATTACTCGCACAGCCCTAGGCTACGTGCTTTTTGCTCCAGATATTATGACCTCTGCAGAACAATGGCACGCGCGACTTGACGCACTTTGTACAAATGATGCGAATTTAAAGGTCGCTTATTTTGATATTAGTGGTTTGCCAAGCGAAAGCTACACACCAGCTCAACAAGCGCAGACGATTGATTGCGCTGTAAAAGCGGTGTCAGCGAGTATTGAGCGCGACTGGCGAGCAACCAGCTTTAGCCAGCTAACCTATCATCAAGATCATGATGACAGACCATTAGGTGCAATTGATGAAAACCACTTGCTTGATCTACCATTGGCAGAAAGCCAAGAAACCCTAAATGCTTACACCTTTCCAAAAGGAGCCAAAGCGGGTAGCTGTTTACACGAAATTTTTGAATTAATTGATTTTAGCGAGCCAGAAACGCCGCAAGCACCGAACCTGACACTAGAAGAAGCAGTAAAACAGACGCTAGATAAATTCGGTTTTGAAGATAAATGGCAAGCGCCAGTAAAGCATTGGGTGTCAGCGTGTCTCGCATGTAAACTTAATAATAATTTAGCGCTTAAAGACATAACGCCTGCGCAGCGTTTAGTGGAGATGGAGTTTAATTTACCTCTTGCGCCATTAGATCAAGTGACTCTGAATAATATTGTCTCAAACATCACTCAGCATCCGAGTAGCCTTAAATTTGATAATGTCAAAGGGCTTCTAAAAGGCTTTATAGATTTAATCTTCGAGCATCAAGGCAAGTATTATATTCTTGATTACAAATCCAACTATTTAGGCGATGCACCGAGCGACTATGCCAGCGATAACCTAGTGCAAGCCATGAACGCACACCAATATCATCTGCAATATATGATTTATACCGTGGCATTACATCGCCTACTTAAAGCGCGCTTACCTAACTATGAGCCAGAGCAACATTTAGGTGGCGTCTATTATGTTTTCTTACGCGCCATGGGTGACGGAGAAGGGGTGTTCTTTAAACAGCTATCTCTCAGTGAACTTGAACAGTTAGATGCCTTATTTTTACAAGGAGCAGCATAATGGAACAAACCGATTTATTTGCTCAACCCGCATTCACAGCGCCTTTTGATCATCAAAGTTTTATCGGGCTTTTAATCGAGCATGAAAAACTGCTGCACAGCGATCTTGCGCTGGCGAAATTACTCAATGCGTCGAAAATTGATGACGCATTTTATCTAAACTTGCTGCTACTTAGAGCACAAAGACAACAACATAGCTGCTTGGAGTTAGAGCAGATTGATTGGCAAAACCCATTTTCGCTACCAGTAAAATTACAAGGCGAAAATGTGTTAACCGCCCCTTGGTCTGAAGACAAACAAGCTGCGATAAAAGCGTTAGCATCACACACTGCTGTGGGTGACGCTAAACCAATGAGGTTATTGAATAATAACTTATATTTAGCCCGTTATTTTGACTATGAAGCAAGCCTTGCTGAAGCATTCCAAGCGTTGAACAACAACAAAGTGACCTTGAACCTAGACACACTGACTGAATTACTCAATCACTTCTTTGATGATCAAGATGATATCGATTGGCAAAAAGTGGCGTGTGCGATGGCTGCATTAAATCGTTTTTGTGTGATCACTGGCGGCCCAGGCACAGGTAAAACCACTACAGTCACTAAGTTGTTGGCAATTTTACAGTCATTATATCGCAGTGCACCGCTGAGTATTAAGCTGGTTGCGCCAACCGGTAAAGCTGCTGCTCGCCTAACTGAATCTATGATAGGCGCGAAGAAAAAGTTAATCGAAAGCGGCATGATAGATGACGAGTTGTTTGATTTGTTGCCAGAGCAAGCGCAAACCATTCATCGCTTACTTGGGGTTGTGCCACATACTCATCACTTTAGGCATAACGAGCACAATCCGCTGCACTTAGACCTACTTATTGTCGATGAAGCGTCGATGATAGATTTACCCTTGTTAAGCAAATTAGTCAAAGCATTACCATCTCATGCGCGCTTAGTTTTACTTGGTGACAAAGACCAATTGGCCTCAGTCGATACCGGTAATGTGCTAGGGGATTTATGTGAGCATCTAAAGTTGGGCGAGCAGCCCCATTACTCACAAAACTGTGTAAACGCACTTAATCAAATTTGTTTTAGTAATGCGACAAAATTGCACGAAAAGCCGAGTCACTTTTTACTCTCTGATAACATTGCATTTTTACAACAGAGCCATAGATTTAATGCTCAAAGTGGTATTGGTCAGTTGGCACAAGCGGTGAACAATAACGATCAGAAGCATTTACAGCAGACAATTCAACATGGCTTTGAAGATTTAGAATTGTATGACTTCAGTAATGATGCCTATCACGCGTTAATCGACAGAGCAACAGGGCATTACCAAAACTACTTACGCCTTATTCAAGGTAAATCCATCTTGAATGCCGAAGATGTGCAAGCAGTGCATCATGCTTTTAGCCAGTACCAGTTACTTGCAGCGGTGAAAGAAGGCCCTTACGGGGTAAACGCACTAAATCAACGTATTGAGCAGAGACTGCATCAAAGTGGTTTAATTGATTTAACGCAGCGCCAATATGCGGGCTTGCCAATTATGATCACCCAAAACGACTATCAGCTGAATTTATTCAATGGTGATATTGGGATTTTAGTCAATTATCAATCAAATAGTTCAGCATCGGCGAGTTTAAAAGCTGTGTTTGTTGATGAGCAAGGTCATGTTCGGGACTTCTACCCGAATAGACTACCTAGGCACGAGAAAGTGTACGCCATGACCATACACAAATCTCAGGGGTCTGAGTTTGCACATACCGCAATGTTGTTACCACCAATGCAAAGAGCACATTCAGGGATCAACCGGCAGCTAGTTTATACTGGGATCACGCGAGCAAAACAAAAATTTGAGCTGGTGGCACAAATGTCGGTTTTAACTCTTTCAATGTCTAGACAGTTGCAACGCTGTTCTGGTTTAAGGCAGAGATTGCAGACAAGTTAGCCCTTTAGATTGACAATGATGTAAGAAGTGTGGTTCTAATTTAGTGTTAAGACTCTATTTATAAGTAGAACTAAAATGAAAAAATTAGACCAACACTTAATTAAATATGCGCTCTACCATCGTGATAAGCGCAATATTTTAACCCACTTTGTAGGCGTGCCGCTGATAGTATTTGCTGTAATTGGCTTGCTGTATTTTCCTTTAATGTCAGTCAACAGCCTTCTGATCACCCCAGCATTGATCATTGCGATACTCGCTATGTTGTTTTACTTAGCCTTAGATATTAAATTAGGCCTGCTCATGAGTGGTTTATATCTATTAGGGTTATGGGGGGTAGGCAGTATTTTTGAAAGCATGAACGCGCACACGGCGAATTTTTATGGCTTATTTGCGGGGCTGTTTGTTGTTGGGTGGATAATGCAATTTATTGGGCATTATTATGAAGGCAAGAAGCCTGCATTTGTTGATGATTTAATTGGCTTATTGGTTGGACCGTTATTTGTTGTGGTCGAGTTACTCTTTAAATTTGGCCTACTTAAAAGCTTAGAAGCCCGCATAATTGAACATGCAGGCCCCTACAGAAATTAGCAATTTGATGAAACTGTGAGGCTTGCTCTAGATAGAGATACGGGTCTCAAGTTTACTGCCTTTGACAATAGTAATGTCATTACAGTTAATTCTGACTTTACCATTTTCTGATTCAAGCATGTAAGCAAATTCAGGACATACTTCCATACAAGCATCTCCTAACTGTTTTTTGGCTCGGTGAACCATTATATTCATATGGTTCATTTGTATGCCTAGCGCTTTAGCAAGCTCTTCTCTATACATCCAACCTTGTAATTCAGGCTCTAAGCCTGCTTGTTTGTCAAGAATACGAGTGCGTGCTAGTAATAATAGTAGGTAATGATGTGAACGCGTCCCTAAATCGAATGTTTTGCTTGCAACATTTAATGTAAGCTGCGTGTTTTCTTCATCTAAGCTCACGTTAAAAGATAAGGCATATTCAATATTTTGTGCTATTTCGCTTTTAAGTTGCTTGGTAATGGTCGACGGGCTTGAGCAGTAAAATTGCCACTGATCATTAAAAATACTGATCAGTCCTCCATCAATCAAAACTTGCCTGTCATTTGTGAATAAGTCTTCTAAAAACCAGTAATTAAGCATGCTATCAAAATATGCGATATGAGTAGCTTCTTGTTCGTTTGGCAGTAATAACTGATCTTTTATTTCGATCACTTTATTGCTGTCAGACTGAGACACTAAAAATTGGCAATCAGTGCTTAGGTCGCCGACAACAAAAGAGCTACGACCAGGTGCCGCAAAATCAATTTTATCGTTTAAACATAATTGATAAGGAAGGTTTTTGCTTATTTTCTTATCATTGATCCAAATACCATTGGTGCTCACATCTCGAATTAACCAGTTACCTTGGGTATGTTCGATAATTGCGTGATGACGAGAGATTTCAGGCGAGTTGATAAGGGTATCAACGTTATATTTAAATCGCCCAATGGTGTGGTAGCTTTTTAGATAGACCTTTTCAAGCTTTTGTTCATCAATGAGATAAGCCATACATGCTTCCTTTTCTTAATTAAAACCAAAAATTTTCCGTTGAAACAATCGGCTGATACTAAACTGTCCAGTTGTTCAGCACAATATGATTTAACTTGTTAATGCACACATTGCACGAATAATGAAATTTGGAAAAGTTCAAATTGTATTAACCCAAATAAAGTCTAAGCTTTTTTTTTGTAATATGCGATTACAGCCACTTACACTAGCTTGCATATTCGAGCGTACTGAACCATATTTTTATTATTGCAATAAAGTGAATGGTAATTTGCGAGGTAACAGATGGGTGAATTTAAAAAAATAGACACTGTTGAGTTAAAAGGGGTGTATCAATTCTGCGATCATTTCGACTCAGAAAAGTTAGATCTTAAGAGTAGTGCCCTTAAGATAGTGACAGATTTTACCCGACGAACGCCGCAAGTTATTTTAAAAGACGTAGATGTTGATCATGCTTTATTTATGATGGTAAATGGTCATGTTAGGTCTAAGTTAGTAATAGACCATGACGATACTTTTTTAGGAGTTATTAACTCTCGTGATTTAACGGGTATAAAAGTACTGACTGTGGCGCAAAAACGCAACCAGTCGCGCAATGATCTGACTGTTGAAGATATAATGACAAAGAAATCTGATCTACGTGCGATGCCTTACTCAATGGTAGAAAATTCTAAAATAGGCGATGTACTCGAAACGCTAAGAGGGTTAGGTCATCAACACATCTTGTTAGTTGATGAAAAAGGTAGCTTAAGAGGTATGATCTCAGCCAGTGATATTGCTAGGGCGTTACATATTCCAGTTAATATTCTTCAAACAGCCCATTCATTTAAAGAAATATTTGAAATTATCCATGATCACCAAGAAGTCACAGCTTAAAAGCAATTCAAATAGTATAAAAGTGTCTCATAATTGAGACACTTTTATTTTGTAAGCTGTTTCAGTTTCGACACAATTTAGTACCGTCTTTAACTTTAAGAATATAAAAATCATTAAATAACAACAAGATAAGTGTTGGCTCGATAGTTGATTTAAGTTACTTAGTTCAACTATTGGAGTCAGCTATGGATACGAAGAGAACCCCACAATCAAAACCTGCAATTAAACGATATTGGTACTTACCTGTTATATCTTTGATTGTTCTAGCGATTTACCTATCAAAGCAGTTTTTAGGTGATGCGTCTTACTTTGTCGCACGAGATAAATTACAAATGGCTAATGTGCAGCAGGGAGACTTCAAAATTGAGGTTAGGGGCTCTGGGGTTTTAAAGCCAAAATCATTGCAATGGAGTGCAGCGCAATCTCGAGGCAGAGTTCAGCAGTTACTTGCAAAACCCGGCGACAGTGTGGTGCAAGGACAGAAAATTGCGGTGTTAGAAAATGTTGAACTGCTGAGTGAACTAGAGAAAATTCAATGGGAACTTAAAGCCATTAAGGCTGAGAATAATGCTGCTGCAGTTGCGCAACAAGCTCAACAACTTGATCTTGAAAATGCCGTTATGGAAGCTGAGTTTAATTACAAAAGCTCAAAACTAAAACTAGATGCAGAGCAATCGTTACTAGATCAAGGTAAAGGCTCATTATCTGCGTTAGATTTTAAACGCACTCAACTTGTGGTTACGCAACAGTATGCTCGCTGGCAGGCACAAATAAAACGTGCTGATAAAATGCAACAAAACTACCAAGCCAGCGAATTAGCAAGACAAGCACGTCTTGAGCAGGTCGAAAATAATCTCAGAAAAGCACAACAGCAGGTAAGTGGTTTATCGATCACAGCGGGTATCTCTGGCGTAATACAAAAGCTGCCAATTGAGCTTGGTCAGCAACTTAATAGCGGTGAAAACGCAGCCTTGGTAATAGATCCTGGTTCGCTATTTGCCGAGATAAACGTACAAGAAATACAAGTTAAAGACGTTGTAATGGGTCAACCCGTCACCATAGATACCCGTTTTAATAAGCTCGTGGGTGAAGTGCAGCGTATTTCCCCGTTATCTGAAAATGGCCTGGTAACAGTGGAGGTGGGGATTATCTCTGAACTGCCTAAGGAAGCGCGCTCAGAGCTTAATATTGATGGTTACATTGAAGTGACAAACATCAAAAACACGCTTTATGTAAAACGCCCTGCATTTGCACCAAAAAATCGTACGGTAGATCTGTTCAAAACGACCAGTGACGGCGCGTTTGCACAAAAACATGAAGTCAAACTTGGCACCAGTACTGCCAAATATATTCAAATTCTTTCTGGTCTTAACCCCGGCGATCAAATTATTATCTCTGACACCAGCGCATGGGCATCTCATAGCAGTGTCAAAATACAATAATATCAATAGGTTTAAAAAGGATCTCTCATGTCATTATTAAGTTTAAGTAACATCAATAAATCATTTTTAACTGAAGACATCGAAACCCATGCGTTAAGTAATATTAATCTTGAAATAGCAAAAGGTGAGTATGTTTCCCTGTCTGGCCCTTCTGGCTGTGGTAAATCTACCTTGTTGTCTATTTTAGGTTTGCTCGACACCGCAACCAGCGGACAATATTTATTTAATGGTCAGGATGTCACGGGTTTTAGTCGTGATAAACGGGCCAGGATCCGTTGTTATGACATCGGCTTTGTTTTTCAGTCTTTTAACTTAATTTCTAGTCTCACAATCAGTGAAAACATCATGTTGCCGCTGACTTACCAAAATGATGTCTCTAAGAGCTTGATGCAAAGTAAGGTGGATGAAGTATTGGAACGTGTTGGTATGCAACATCGTGCGTATCATTTTCCTTCTCAGCTCTCTGGTGGTCAACAGCAAAGAGTGGCCGTTGCAAGAGCTTTGGTGAACGATCCTAAAATTATCTTTGCCGATGAGCCAACAGGTAACTTAGACAGTCAAAATGCAGAAAAAGTGATGGCGTTATTTGACCAGTTACATCGAGATGGCAGCACGATTTGCATGGTGACGCACGACCCTCGCAGTGCTCAGATGGCGCAGCGACAAGTTAGTATTCTTGATGGCACATTAGTCAATGATGTCATGCTTCATTCCGTCGAAAAAGTACCAGCGTAAGGAGCACAGTATGTGGCTTGATATTAAGTATGCACTAAGACAATTACTTCAGTCGCCTAAATTCTCAGCCTTGACGCTGCTGGTGCTTATTGGCGGGCTATTTGTCAGCTTGTATAGTTTTTCATTTTTGAATTCAGTGCTATACAAAGATTTACCTTTACCCGAAGGCGATACCATTTTACATATATCTTCTCAATCACAAGAAGATGCAGACCTAGATCCTATGCCGGCTTGGGAAACCGCGAATCTAATCGAATCACAAACCAGTTTCGCGCAGATAGGTCGTTATGTATCAACATTTGGGCATATATTATTTGAACAAACATCTAAACGACTTAGTTTAGAAAAAGTGGATAGTAACTTCTTTGAGTTTGCAAAAGTTCAACCATTAATGGGACGTACACTACAAGCTGAAGACTACCAAGCCGGTGCAGAGTCTGTGGTGGTGTTAAGTTATGTTATTTGGCAGAGCACTTTTAATGGTCAGCAAGATATAGTTGGTCAAATTATAAATCTTAATAATCAATTAACGACGGTTATAGGCGTTATGCCTGAAGGTTTTGCGTTTCCAGTCGCAGGTAGAGCTTGGCAGCCTTTATCTTTGCAATATAGACAGCCACAAATGAGCAACGATGAGTGGCTTAGTGCCTACGGTCGTTTAAATAAAGGCACGTCTGTTGAGCAAGCCGAAACTGAATTATCTAGCTTGTTAAAAGGGTTTTATTCTCAGAAGCAGCAAGCACTGGGCCGTGACTATGAGCCAAGAACAGTTGCGATTACATCGTTTCCGAGTGCACAAGTAAATGGTGCGGGTGGTATTGTTTTTACCTTTATCAATGGTGTTGCACTATGCATATTATTACTCGCTTGTATCAATGTTGGTAACTTATTGCTTGCTAGAGCGTTAGAGAAAAATAAAGAGACGGCGATCCGTGCTGCGTTAGGTGCCCCCACAAAGCGTTTAATTTCTCAGTTAATGTGGGAGGGGAGCATTTTAACCATTCTTGGTTCTGTGTTAGCGGTTTTATTAGCAGGAGCTGCCCTGAGTTATACAGAAATCGTTTTACAAAGTCATATGGCTGATAACCTTGCATTCTGGTGGCATTGGGGAATGGATACTGACACCTTATTCGCAGCCTTAGTGTTTGCAATAGTGACGCTTTTCTTTGCTTGTTTCTTACCTGCGTGTAAAGCAGCAACACAAGATGTGAATGCCACTCTACGAGATGGTACACGAGGAGCTCAAGGTAAAAAAGCGGGTCGACTTTCTAAAGTATTATTGACCGCACAAATATTTTTAATTTCTACCCTAATGCTTATTGGCGGGTTATCTGCGTTTTTATCCCAAACTATTATTAATATGGATATGGGCGTCGACTTCAAGAATAGTCTAGATGTGAATTTAACGTTAGATGAAAACCGCTATACCTCTGCAGAACAAAAACTTACTTATTATCAATTACTAAAAGCTGAACTTGAACAGCAAGATAGTATCAGTGATGTCTCTCTCAGTGCCTACTTGGGTAAAAAGCCTGTCTACCCAGCAGGCCAAATCATTGAAAGAGATCAGGACAAACCACAAGTAGATGTGATTGAGCTGATTGGAAACACACAAAGCTACGGTCCGTATTTGCTAGAGGGTCGTCACCTTGACGAACAAGATCATCGCAATGCAATGCGAACAACTGTGATCTCAGATTCAATGGCAAAACGATACTGGCCGAATGCCAGCCCGCTTGGGGAGCAAATAGACGTTGAACTTAAATCAGGAAAAGAGACACACACAATTGTGGGAGTTGTGACAAACAGAATGAATGCATCGTCTCTATTTGCTTCACTTGATAAAGAAGACGAAATTTATACATCGGCGTTACAAGGTGAAGTCGTGCCTTTAAGAGTGACATTAAAGCACTTTGGAGATAACCAACAAGCTCAGACCGATTTTTATCATGTATTTTATCGATTAGATCCAGCGTCTGATCCTGGTTATTTTAGATCGAAAGAAGATGACTTTGGCATGCTGCATAAAATGGCCAAAACAGCGTTCTTTATTACTTTTGGATGTGCTTTCTTCGCGTTGTTCTTAGCATTAACAGGTATTTATGGCTTGAGTGCGGGTACAGTTTTCCAACGCTACAATGAAATTGGCGTCCGCCGCTCTGTCGGTGCGACAGATAGAGCGATAGTCAGTTTATTCGTAAAACAAGGTAGTAAATTGTTGGTACTGGGGAGTGGCTTAGCCTTACTACTTTTTGTCTTGATTGCTTATGTATTTCATAATTTTACAGAGCAGCTAGTTCCGGCTTACATTTATCCGATACTTGCGTGCGTCGTAACAGTGCTAGTTGCCAGTGCGGTGTTACTTGCCATTTATTTCCCGACTAGAAATGCGGTAGTATTGGAGCCAAGCCAGGTGCTTCGCTATGAGTAAGGAATAACAATAATAATGGCAAATATTTTAGTGGCTGACGATGATATTAACATCATCGCCAGCCTACGATTTTTACTAGATGATCATGGTTTTGATGTGCAAGGGGTAACGTCTCTTGAAGCGGCTAAAACCCAATTAACGCAACATACATTTGATCTTGTCATGCTGGATATGAACTTCCATCGTGATACCACATCAGGCAGTGAAGGTATTGAATTTATTCAACAAATGAATGAATTTTTGGCCGATAAACTGCCGCCAATAATTGCTATGACAGGCTGGGCGACCATAGATATCGCGGTTTCAGCTTTGAAGGCCGGTGCAAAAGACTTTGTGCAAAAGCCGTGGCAAGACGACGCACTCATCAATACCATTCAAACTCAAATTACACTGGCCGAGCGCGAGCAACAGCTCGAACTTGCGCAAGACGAAAATAGTCAACTTAAACAAGACTTATATCTCCAACATGACGATCTCATTGCTGAATCTGCAGTGATGCAGCAACTGCTCAAACAAGCACAAAGTTTAGCAAAAAGTGATATGAACATTTTGATCACAGGTGAAAACGGCACAGGTAAAAGCTTACTTGCAAGTAAAATTCATCAGTTTTCAAAGCGAGTTTCAGGGCCCTTTGTTAGTGCAAATATGGGCGCGATTGTAGAAAGTTTATTTGAAAGCGAGCTATTTGGTCATGTAAAAGGCGCATTTACAGATGCCAAACAAAATCGTGCAGGGCGCTTTCAAATGGCGCAGCATGGTACATTATTTTTAGACGAAATAGGTAATATTCCGCTCGCTCAGCAGGCAAAATTGCTACGCGTATTAGAAGAAAAACAATTTGAGCCTGTGGGTTCAAGCAAAACCCAATGTGCTGATGTAAGATTAGTGTCTGCGACTAATACAGATCTTGAATCTGCGATTCAAGCAGGGTCATTTCGGCAAGATTTATTTTATCGCTTAAACACGGTTACCTTGCACATGCCTGCGTTAAAAGCGCGCAAAGACGACATAGTACCATTGGCAAATTACTTTGTTGCAAAGCAAAGTAAGCATTATGGCAAAAACGATGTTTGTTTGTCTGAGTGTGCTAAAGCTGCATTACTCGCATATCACTGGCCGGGCAATTTAAGAGAGTTAAGTCATTGTATTGAGCGCGCGCTGTTTTTAAGTGAAACAAGTATCACAGCTGAGAGCCTGAATCTCAACGTAACCAGTAGTCTCACTCAGCAAAATGCACTGACATCGATGCCAAAAGACAGTATTACCAGCCAAGCCACTTTAACCTTAGATGAAATAGAGTTTCAGGCCATGGAGCAAAGACTTAAACACTTTGCTGGGAATGTCACCGAAACAGCCAAATCTCTGGGTCTTAGTCGCAGCGGCTATTACCGTCGTTTAGCTAAATACGAAGCGCAATAGCATGCAATTTTTCGCACGCTCCAAAACGAAAGCGGTTGATCATAAACAGCAGCAGACTCGGTTATTATTGGGGCTTTCGATCCCTACGGTTTTAGTGGCTTTTTTTAGTTTACTTTACGCAGGGTTCAACATCTATTTATTGGCCTTTTTCAGCATCATCGCATTGTTAGGGTTGTTTTATGTGGTGTATACCACACGAAATAACATAGACAAACAACAACAGCTCATCAGTAACTTATTGGCGGCTTTGATTGAAGAAGATTACACAATGCGTGGAAACTTACAGCAAGATGCCGCCATCGCGCCACTGTTGAAACTAATCAATACGCTCGCAGATAATTTACAAACAAAGAGTCGCCAAGTATCTGAAAAGCAGATCCTGATCGATAAAATTTTAGATCAGGTTCAAGCTATTTGCTTTGCTTACGACAATGAGCAAAATATCGTGATGGCAAATCATGCCGCACTTACCCAATTATTTTTAGGCCAAGAGTTAGAAGTTTGTTCACTTCAAGATTTCCATTGGATGAAATCAATCACTGAGAAAAATTCAGCAGTTGTGACGTTAAAGACTACGGAGTTACAAGGCGAGTATTTTGCTTTTAAAGATAAGTATTTAAGCGCTGGCAACCCACATACGCTGCTGCTATTAATAAAAGCAGAACAAATACTAGATGAGAGAAAACAGCAAGCATGGCAAGACCTATTGCGCGTATTAAGTCACGAACTTAATAATTCACTCACGCCAATAGCGACAATCAGTCGTAGCCTTAATAAGAAAATTCAACAATGTGAATTTCCTAAACAACCTCAGTTTCAACAAGGGCTTGAAATCATTTCTGAGCGGGCAAGTTCTTTGCAAGCCTTTATTACCAGTTACCGAGAGTTGGCTCAATTGCCAAAGCCGAGTAAATCAGCGGTCACCGTACAAAGTTTGTTTGGTCCTATTCTGCCTTTGTTTGATTGTGAATTTACTTATAGCGAAAATTGGCCAAAACCTGCCTCACAGTTAGTGCTGAATGTTGATAAAAAACAGCTTCAGCAAGTGCTTATCAATCTGATAAAAAATGCCATTGAAGCCAATACAGTAAATAACCAGCAAGGCATTGAACTAGAACTTGAAGCAAGTGATGACATGTTGAAAATTAGCATCCGAGACTTTGGGCAGGGGATCGCTAATTTTGATAACTTATTTGTGCCTTTTTATACCACTAAACAGCAAGGCACTGGTTTAGGCTTAGCATTAAGTCGACAGATAATGCTGAACCATGACGGGCAATTACAATTAGAGAATCACCTTGAGCAAGGTGCAATCGCAACCGTAATTTTGCCAGCGTTACAAAGAGATAATGAATAACTGGTAATTCATACAGTATTTTGGCATTATGCCAAAAAAATAAATGAGAATGTGCTTTGGCAGTAATTTTAGGCATAGATCCCGGTTCAAGGTTTACTGGATACGGCGTTATTGATCATCAAGGAAGTAGGTTTACCTACTTAGGCAGTGGCTGTATTAAAGTTGGGGAGCATGATTTTCCGACCCGATTAAAAATGATCTTCCAAGGTGTCACCCAGCTGGTTGAGCAATTTAACCCACAAAGTTTTGGCATTGAGCAAGTGTTTATGGCACATAATCCTGACTCCGCATTAAAACTAGGGCAAGCCCGAGGCGCTGCAATTGTTGCCGCGACTATGCAAGATGTTCCTGTTTATGAATACTCCGCTAGGCAAGTAAAACAAGCGGTTGTAGGCACAGGTGGTGCTAAAAAAGAGCAAGTTCAAGAAATGGTGAAACGTATCTTGAAGTTACCGGGTACACCGCAAGCCGATGCCGCAGATGCATTAGCCATTGCCATTTGTCATGCACATTCTGAGCAAAATTTAATTCGTTTAGCTGGTAATGCCAGCAAAACAGTTCGTCGAAGATTAAGGTAATAAACATGATTGGAAGACTAAGCGGCACTTTGTTAGAAAAGCAACCGCCAGAAATTTTACTTGATGTAAATGGGGTAGGTTACGAAGTTCAAATGCCAATGACCTGTTTCTACGAGTTACCTAATATTGGCGAGCAAGCAGCGATTTACACGCATTTTGTGGTACGTGAAGACGCCCAGTTATTATTTGGCTTTAATCATAAAAAAGAGCGTGCTTTATTTCGAGAATTGATAAAAGCCAATGGTGTAGGTCCAAAACTTGGTTTAGCGATTTTATCGGGTATGTCAGCTGAGCAATTCATCCACTGTGTGAATAACGAAGACGCGACCACTTTGGTGAAAATTCCGGGTGTCGGAAAGAAAACCGCTGAACGTTTAGTGCTAGAAATGAAAGATCGCTTAAAAGACTTCGGCAATGATTTACTCACGCCATTTAGCGATAATGCGGTCATTGCGCCACAAGAAGATCCGACGGTTGCCAATAATCCAGCCGATGATGCAGTTGCTGCATTACTCGCATTAGGCTATAAACTAGCGCAAGCACAAAAAGCGGTGAAGGCAGTAAGCCAGCCAGATATGAATACCGAAGCGCTGATCAAAGAAGCGCTTAAATCTATGATGTAATAACCCTTATGATTGAAGCTGATAGACTGATTGAGCCAAGTGTTCAAGGCAACGAAGAAGTTATAGACAGAGCCATTCGTCCAAAATTATTAGACGACTACACAGGCCAGCCCCATGTAAAAAAACAGATGGAAATTTTCATTGAGGCTGCTCGATCTCGTCAAGAAGCACTCGATCACCTCTTGATCTTCGGTCCTCCAGGTCTGGGCAAAACAACCCTTGCTAATATTGTTGCTAACGAGCTTGAAGTGAATATTAAGACTACTTCGGGTCCTGTACTCGAAAAAGCCGGTGACTTAGCAGCATTGCTTACCAATTTAGAAGAGGGTGACGTGCTGTTTATTGACGAAATTCACCGTTTGAGCCCACAGGTAGAAGAAATTCTTTATCCTGCAATGGAAGACTATCAGCTTGACATAATGATAGGCGAGGGACCTGCAGCCCGTTCGATTAAACTCGATTTGCCGCCATTCACACTGATCGGTGCCACCACGCGCGCTGGTTCATTGACTTCACCGCTGCGTGACCGTTTTGGTATTGTGCAGCGCTTAGAGTTTTACTCAGCTGCAGATTTAGCAACTATTATTTCTCGTTCGGCATACTATCTAGACCTAGCTATTAGCCCAGAAGGTGCCGATGAAGTGGCACGTCGTTCACGCGGAACACCACGTATCGCCAACCGCTTACTGCGCCGAGTAAGAGATTTTGCCCAAGTCAAAGGCGACGGTAAAGTCAGCCAAGATATTGCCAAGCAAGCCCTAGATATGGTCGATGTCGATAAATGCGGCTTCGACTACATGGACAGAAAGTATCTACTTGCACTTATTGAAAAATTTGCTGGTGGCCCAGTCGGCCTCGACAATATTGCCGCAGCTATTGGTGAAGAGCGCGAAACCATTGAAGATGTCATCGAACCTTTCTTAATTCAACAAGGTTTTATTCAGCGTACGCCGAGAGGTCGTATAGCGTCGAATGCTGCTTACCTGCATTTTGATTTGGCACCAAAGCAGGATTAATAATTCACATTGTCATGGCGAAGTAGAGAGCTTGATTTCGTATCACTTCGCTTTGATAGTTACCTTAATTCTGCAGGAGTCGGATAGTCTGGGTGTTCAACATTTTTATGGGACCAAACTGCATGAACAGAAGGCTCTGACTCTTCTCTAATTAACTTTACTAAAGTGTTTAAATCTTATTTGGTTTGCCTAAAACTGGTACTAATTTTTTGAAATATTCTAAGGAACAGGCGCCTATAATAGATATTTCATACATTTCTCTAAAAAATATCACCTCTTAGCTTTGATCGGCATTTACAGTTATGCATTCATTAGTAGTTCATGCTTATATTATAAGTCTTGATCTTATTTCCGTTATTTATTCTTTTCTCATGTTCAAATGCTTTAATCAGTTAGCAATATAAAGCCCGATTAGATTCAGTTTCACCAGCAAATATTTTCCTTTTCATAAACATCTATTAATGCTGCTTATTGTGAATATTTATTCTGTTGATTTTCAGTTTACGTAAACGTAAAGGTGGTGATTTAAGTGACTTAACGCAACCTTTATTAAATATTCTTTAAAATGTTACCGGTGTCATTTGTTTTTTGTTTGTCATAATTTAACATTTCTGTTGTTTTTTACTTTTTTGGTGAATTTGTCAGACCAATGAGAAATATTCAAGTTAGTGAATATCTATTCATAATTTTGTTGACTCCATTTTAAAACAAAGCTAGTTTTGAATATCTGTCGGAACAATCGTCTTGTTCATTTCCGGCCATAGATGTAGCAGGGGGAGGGGTGCATGCTATATGACTCTAAGTTAGAAAAAGATAATTGTGGTTTTGGTTTAATTGCTCAGATAAACGGGCAAGCAAGTCATAAACTGATCCGCAATGCAATTACAGGGTTAGACCGAATGCAACACCGTGGTGGTATTGCATCAGATGGTAAAACAGGTGATGGCTGTGGTTTATTACTGCAAAAACCTGACAGCTTCTTTCGAGCCATTGCCACTGAAAACGGTTGGCACTTAGGTAAAAATTACGCTGTCGGTATGTTGTTTTTGAATGCGGACGAAACGCTTGCATCTCAAGCCCGAAAAGTGATTAACGAAGAATTAGAAAAAGAAACGTTAACACTCGTTGGCTGGCGAGTCGTGCCAACGGAACCGAATATGTTGGGACCAATTGCGCTAAAGCAACTACCTAAATTTGAGCAGGTGTTTGTATCAGCACCTGAAGGCTGGCGTCCAAAAGATCTAGAGCGTCGCTTGTATATCGCAAGACGTCGTATTGAGCAGCGCTTAGTTGAAGACGACCAGTTTTATATTTCGAGTCTTTCAGGCCTGGTAACGGTTTACAAAGGCCTTATGATGCCAGTGGACCTACCAAACTTTTATTTAGATTTGGCAGATATGCGCATGAAAAGTGCTATCTGTGTTTTCCACCAACGCTTTTCTACGAACACGCAGCCACGATGGCCGTTAGCTCAGCCATTTAGATATTTGGCGCACAATGGTGAGATAAATACTATTGCTGGTAACCGCCAGTGGGCGAGAGCGCGTGCTTATAAGTTTTCTTCACCATTGTTACCTGATTTACAAACGGCCGCGCCATTTGTAAATGAAGAAGGTTCAGATTCATCAAGCCTAGATAACATTCTTGAATTATTCCTTGCCGGAGGTATGGATATTTTCCGTGCTATGCGCATGCTTGTGCCGCCTGCATGGCAAAAAAACCGAGCTATGGACGATGATTTACGTGCCTTCTACGATTTTAACTCTATGCATATGGAACCTTGGGATGGCCCCGCAGGTATCGTCATGTCAGATGGTCGATTTGCGGCATGTAACCTAGACAGAAATGGTCTACGTCCAGCGCGTTACGTGATCACCCAAGATGGGTTTATCACGCTTGCATCTGAAGTCGGTATTTGGGATTACACAGCCGATGAAGTGGTTGAAAAAGGCCGTGTTGGCCCAGGAGAATTACTGGTCATCGATACCCTTCATGGTAAGATTTGGCAGTCTGATGAAATCGATCAAGACTTAAAATCACGTCATCCTTACAAAACTTGGCTTGAGCAAAATGTAAAACGTCTTACGCCTTTTGAAGATTTATCGGAAGAGGATGCGGGTGTACGCGATTTTGACGATGAATTATTGCTGACTTATCAAAAGCTATTCGGATACAGCAATGAAGAATTAGATAACGTTATTCGTGTTATGGGTCAAAATGGCCAAGAGGCAACAGGCTCAATGGGTGACGACACCCCGTTTGCTGTATTGTCTGAAGGTCATCGCTCCTTGTACGATTATTTTCGTCAAAAGTTCGCGCAGGTGACAAACCCACCGATCGACCCACTTCGTGAAAATCACGTAATGTCATTGGCAACCTGTATCGGCCGTGAGCAAAACGTCTTCAATGAAACAACTGGTCATGCTAAGCGTCTTCAGTTTGCCTCACCAGTGCTCACATTCTCTGATATGCAGCAGTTAGTGAATGCGGATGATGAACACTACTGTGCCTGTAAAATTCAATTGAACTATGACAAAACAGAGTCTTTAAAATCAGCCTTAGAACGAGTCTGTGACGAGGCTGAGGAAAAAGCACGTTCAGGGTGTGTCATGCTGGTTTTGAGTGACAGAAATATCAGCAAAGATATGTTGCCAATTCCTGCAGCTATGGCAGTGGGCGCGGTACAACAGCGTTTGGTAAATACTAATTTACGCTGTGATGCCAACATCATAGTTGAAACAGGCAGTGTCAGAGATCCGCATCAGTTTGCCGTGTTATTAGGGTTTGGTGCGACCGCGATCTACCCATATTTGACATACGAAACACTGGTCGCCATGTGTGACAGTAAAGTGATTGATAAAACCTACCGCGAGGTGACGCTGGCTTATCGTAATGCCATCAATAAGGGTCTATTCAAGATCATGTCTAAGATGGGGATCAGTACGGTCGCGTCATATCGTTGCTCTATGCTATTTGAAGCTGTTGGCTTATCAAATGACATTGTTGAAATGTGTTTTAAAGGCGTGGCTAACCGTATCAAGGGCGCAGATTTTGAAGATTTTGCTTATGAACAAGCGCAACTTCATAAGCTCGCCTTCAGTAAGCGTAAGCTGTTGTCTCATGGTGGTTTATTAAAATTTGTTCACGGTGGTGAGTATCACGCTTACAACCCTGATGTGGTACAATCACTGCAAGTTGCTGTTAAATCGGGTGAATATCAAGATTATGTAAAATACGCGGATCTTGTTAATAATCGTCCAGTGACAAACATTCGAGACCTATTGGCGCTTAAGTCTGACGTATCACCTGTTAGCCTTGATGATGTAGAGCCTGCAACAGAACTTTATAAGCGTTTTGACTCTGCGGCCATGAGTATCGGTGCATTATCACCAGAAGCTCATGAAGCGCTGGCAATTGCCATGAACCGCTTGGGTGGGTGTTCGAACTCTGGTGAGGGCGGTGAAGATAAACTGCGTTTTGGAACAGAGAAAAACTCTCGTATTAAACAAGTGGCATCGGGCCGTTTCGGCGTTACTCCGCATTATTTAAGAAATGCCGATGTTATTCAGATCAAAGTTGCGCAGGGTGCAAAACCTGGTGAAGGTGGTCAACTACCTGGTGAAAAGGTAACGCCTTACATTGCTAAATTGCGCTACTCGGTACCGGGTGTGACGCTAATTTCGCCACCACCACATCATGATATTTATTCAATTGAAGATTTAGCCCAGCTTATTTTCGACTTAAAGCAAGTTAATCCGGAAGCGATGATTTCAGTTAAGTTAGTATCTGAGCCTGGCGTTGGCACAATCGCAACGGGTGTTGCCAAAGCGTATGCTGATTTAATCACGATTGCGGGTTATGACGGTGGTACCGGGGCAAGCCCACTGACATCGGTTAAATATGCCGGAAGCCCTTGGGAGTTGGGTCTTGCTGAAACTCAGCAAGCCTTGGTTGAAAATGGTCTTCGTCATCGCATTCGCCTGCAAACAGATGGCGGCCTTAAAACAGGCTTAGACATCATCAAAGCAGCTATTTTAGGAGCAGAAAGCTTCGGTTTTGGTACTGGCCCTATGGTCGCACTTGGCTGTAAATATCTTCGTATTTGTCACTTAAATAACTGTGCAACAGGTGTTGCAACTCAAGACGATACACTTCGTCAGAAGCACTATCATGGTTTACCTGAGATGGCGATGAACTACTTCAAGTTTATTGCTCAAGAAGCCCGTGAAATCATGTCGCAACTAGGCGTAACTCGTTTAGTAGATTTAATTGGTCGCACTGATTTACTAGAAATGATCGAAGGCAAGACGAGCAAGCAAAGCAAGCTAGATTTATCAGACCTGTTAGCCAAGCCGAATAACCCAACCAATGAGACTTTATACTGCTCTGCAGCGAATACCTCTCATTATAAGGGAGAGCTAAATGAACTACTGCTATCAAAAGCACAAGCTGCAATTGAGAGCAAATCAGGTATTTCATTGGTGAATCGTATTAGCAACACCGATCGTTCGGTAGGCGCGATGCTATCTGGTTACATAGCCAATTTACATGGCAACCAAGGCATGGCAGCAGATCCTGTGGCAATTGAACTACACGGCACTGCAGGCCAATCATTCGGTGTTTGGAATGCCGGTGGCCTTGAAATGACTTTAGTCGGTGATGCTAACGATTATGTCGGTAAGGGCATGGCTGGCGGTAAACTAGTAATTCGTCCACCAGTTGGTTCAAGCTTTGAGTCACATCAAGCAAGTATTGTCGGTAATACCTGCTTATACGGTGCGACAGGCGGTAAGTTGTTCGCAGCAGGTAAAGCGGGTGAGCGATTTGGGGTTCGAAACTCAGGTGTGACGTCTGTAGTTGAAGGCTTAGGTGACAACGGCTGTGAATATATGACGGGCGGTGTTGTTTGTGTACTTGGCAATGTAGGTATCAACTTTGGTGCAGGCATGACAGGTGGATTCGCCTATGTACTAGATGAAAAAGCAGACTTCGAAAAGCGAATCAACCCGGAGTTAGTTGAAATTGTTGAGCTGTCAGCGCTTAATGCACATCAAGAGCACCTACGCGGTTTGATTGCTGAGCACTTAGAGCTTACAGGCTCAGCTCGGGCAGAACAGATCCTAGCTGAATTTGAATTGTATCTACCTAAATTCAAGCTAGTTAAACCAATCTCAAGTGATGTAAAGAGCCTATTAGGTCATCGTGCTCGCAGTAGCGCTGAATTAAGAGTACAGGCGCAGTAAGGGGAAGAGTATGAGCGAAAATGTTTACCAATTTATCGATGTGCAACGAGTTGATCCAAGAAAAAAACCAATTTCATCACGTAAGCAATCATTTGTAGAGATTTACGAGCCATTTTCACAAAACCAAGTGAATTCTCAGTCTGATCGTTGTTTGGACTGTGGTAATCCATATTGTGAATGGAAGTGTCCGGTTCATAATTATATTCCACAGTGGTTAAAGTTGATCCGTAATGGTCGTATTTTAGAAGCCGCTGAGCTCTCACATCGCACCAACAGCTTGCCTGAGGTATGTGGTCGAGTGTGTCCACAAGACCGTTTATGCGAGGGGGCATGTACGCTCAATGAAGAGTTTGGTGCTGTAACAATCGGTAATATCGAAAAATACATCACAGATACAGCCTTTGCTCAAGGCTGGAAGCCGGACATGTCATATGTAGTTTGGACTGACAAGAAAGTCGCCATTATTGGCGCGGGTCCTGCAGGTTTAGGCTGTGCAGATATTCTAGTACGCAATGGGGTTAAACCGGTTGTTTTCGACCGTAACCCAGAAATTGGTGGGCTACTGACATTTGGCATTCCATCTTTCAAACTTGAAAAATCAGTGATGGAAAATCGACGTGAAATTTTCACTGAGATGGGCGTTGAGTTTAAGTTAAATACAGAAGTTGGCAAAGATATCAGTCTTGATGAAATCATTGCTGAATATGACGCAGTATTCATTGGCGTGGGCACATATCAAAGTATGCGCGGTAACCTAGAGAACGAAGATGCTGAGGGCGTATATGACGCTTTACCTTTCTTG
Source organism: Pseudoalteromonas sp. MTN2-4 (assembly GCF_042848605.1). NCBI lineage: Bacteria > Pseudomonadati > Pseudomonadota > Gammaproteobacteria > Alteromonadales > Pseudoalteromonadaceae > Pseudoalteromonas > Pseudoalteromonas sp. MTN2-4. The sequence goes on along the minus strand of NZ_BTGK01000001.1, from coordinate 71,411 downwards.
ATTGGTAATACAAACCGAGTGATGGGGTACGATGAAACTCAGCAGCCTTATATCAGCATGGCGAATCAAAAAGTCGTGGTGTTAGGTGGTGGTGATACTGCGATGGACTGTGTACGAACATCTATCCGTCAAAACGCAGCGCATGTTACCTGTGCGTATCGCCGTGACGAATCAAATATGCCAGGGTCAGTTCGTGAAGTAAAAAATGCCAGAGAAGAAGGCGTAAACTTTAAGTTTAATGTTCAACCAAAAGGCATTGAATTAAATGCCGAAGGCAAAGTTGTTGGTGTGAAGATGGTCGAAACCCGCTTAGGCGAACCCGATGCGGCAGGTCGTCAACGTGCAGAAGAAGTACCAGGCACAGAGCATGTGCTTGACGCTGATACGGTGATCATGGCGTTTGGTTTTAAACCACACAATCTTGATTGGCTAGCACAATACGATGTTGAAATTAACCGTTGGGGTGGCATTGTTGCGCCTGAGCAGGGCGCCTACACGCATCAAACAAGTAACCCTAAGATCTTTGCCGGCGGCGACGCAGTTCGAGGTTCAGACTTAGTTGTAACAGCTATTTTTGAGGGCCGTAATGCCGCAGAAGGTATTCTGGATTTTCTAGAAGTGTAAAGTCCAATATTAAATATATTTACCTACAAAAAACCCAGTTTTCAAACTGGGTTTTTTGTTATCTTCTTCTCGCTTCTCGCTTCTCGCTTCTCGCTTCTCGCTTCTCGCTTCTCGCTTCTCGCTTCTCGCTTCTCGCTTCTCGCTTATGCTGCTTGTATAGCCAATAGCTCTTTTGCACTGGCTCGGGTGGTTTCACTGATCGATTCACCACCGATAAGACGGGCAATTTCGTCAACACGATGCGCATCTTCTAATGGTTTCATCGAAGTAAAAGTTTCCCCTTTGATGACTTTTTTACTGACAAAAAACTGTTGATGGCCACTACACGCAACTTGCGGTAAATGGGTAACACATATAACTTGCGTCGACTTTCCAAGCTTACGAAGTAATTTACCAACCTGAGAGGCGGTTGGGCCAGAAATACCCACGTCGACTTCATCGAAAATAAGCGTTGGCGTCGTCACTTTTTCAGCGATAATCACTTGAATAGCCAAACTGATACGAGAGAGTTCACCACCCGAAGCAACTTTTGCTAAAGCTTGCAACGGTTGACCTGGGTTCGTTGAAACTAAAAACTCTATGGCATCATAACCCTCACTATTAGGTCTAAGCTCTGGTTTTGGCTGCAATTCAATTGCAAACTTACAGTGTTTCATGGCTAAATCATCCATGCTCGCACTAATAAGCTTCTGTAGTTTTTTCGCCGACTGGCTTCGGCTATTACTCAGCGCCATCGCAGCTTGTTGATAAGCTGACAGTGTTTGAGCTATTTCTTGCTCTAGAATATCTATACGGGCGTTATCAGAGCTAATATTATCAAGCTGCGCTTTTAACGATTGATGATGCTCATAAAGTTCTTCAGGTCTAACATGATGTTTACGCGATAGATCCATGATTTTAGATAGACGATCTTCGACTTCTTGTAATCTGAGCGGGTCTTGGTCAATTTGGTCTGCATAGTCTCGAATTTCGCGGCTTGCTTCTTCGACTTGTACAACGGCTTCTTCTAGCAACTGAGCGATGTTAGCGAGACAACTATCAACACTGGTTAAACTATTGAACTGTTGTGCACTATGCTGTAGCTGGCTTAACACTGTGGTGCCATCTTGCTCATATAAAGCCATTAACTCCTGTTGACAGGTATTAATAATGGTCTGGCTGTGGCTCAGCCGATATTGTTCTTCTTCAATTTGCTTAAATTCATCAGCTTCAAGTGAAAACTCATCTAATTCAGCCACTTGATATTCTAGCAGCTGCTGTTGTGCCGCTTTAGCCTGCTGTTCTTTTAAAAGAGTTGAATATTCTCGCTGTAATTGCTGGTAATGCTGAAATTGATTTTTTACGGCAGTTTGTAGGTGAGTGTGACCTGCATATGCATCAATCAGATGAAGTTGATGTTCAGTTTTTAATAGTAATTGGTGAGCATGTTGTCCATGGATGGCGATTAAATATTCGCCTAACTCTTTAAGTTGACTAGCAGTAACTGAAACACCATTTATGTAACTTTTACTACGACCGCTTCGGCTAATGACACGACGTAAAATACAATCATGCTCATCGTTATTTAGCATATGCTCTTTAAGAAATTGCTGAGCTTTAGGGAGTTGTTGAATATTGAATTGTGCCACGATCTGAGCGCGATCAGCACTCGGTCTGATCGCACCTGCGTCCGCTCTTTCACCTAAGCAAAGTGAGAGGGCATCTATGGCAATGGATTTACCCGCACCAGTTTCGCCCGTGATGGCTGTCATGCCATCACGCCATTCAATATTTAAATCATTTACAATTGCGAAGTTACTAATCTCAAGACTGATCAACATATATGTATATCCAAACAGTGTTTACACTGTCAATTTATACAGTAGTTATTAATAAATCAAGCGTGAAATTAAATTTGTGCTGTAGCGAGTTTATTCACTTCAGTTTGATTGTTCTGATCTGAGTCAGAGTCTTTATCTGTTTCATCTTTGTCTTGGCTTTCAACATCTGCTATGTCAGCGGTTTTTAATAAAGTGATCATTGCAGGCAGTGATTCATAGTAGAAATCTTTGTTATACGCGACACCGTTTGTCGGAAGCTCTTTTGCAAAAGCAGTCATGGTGTCTTTTAAAGTATCCATGGTGTCATGCTCACGATGCTTATGCACTTCCTCACCCACAGTCAATATAAATAACTCAACGATGCGCTCGAGTTGATTCAAATTGTCTTCTGTATGTGCTTGCACAACAAAAAAGTTATTAACGATGGTGTTAATTGTGCCACTGTATTTTGAGGCTATAGCACCGGCTGCAACAAATTCAGAGGTTTTAGTCTTAAAATGCAGTGTTACTTCATTGTGTCTTTGGTTAAAAACCTGCTTCTCAGCGTTTTTTGCTTTTTTTCTATTATTTTCGATAACAAGATAAACGCCTAAAAGTGTGATTAGTAGCACGATTGTGGCGATAATAATGTAATTCATAACGTGTGTACTTCCTGATAGCTATGTACCGATTTTGAATGTTTTAATGGGCTTAGTAAAGTCTACTGCCCCAATTCAATTTTTGTCTAAGGACATCATAGTATGAATAGCTTTTTGGATGAATCAAGCGTAAAGACTTTTCTGCTTTTTTAATAACCACTTCATCACCCGGTAAAACAGCTAAGACCACATGGCTGTCACAACTAACTTGTAAGCTATCTGTATTTTCCAAGCTGAGTTTTAATCTCACTTCTTTATCACCATCTACAACTAACGGCCTACTTGATAAAGTGTGAGGAAACATAGGTACAAGCGCCATGGCATTTAATTCTGGGGTAAGGATCGGGCCTCCACCAGAAAGAGAATAGGCTGTTGAGCCTGTTGGTGTTGAGACTATTAAACCATCTGAGCGCTGCGAGAACACAAACTGATTATCAATAAATGCTTCAAACTCAATCATGTGTGCCACTTTATCGGCATGTAATACTGCTTCGTTCATGGCGGAATTTGCACTTTTTAATTCATCATGACGATAGACTTCGACTTCTAATAAGAAGCGTGACTCAGCAATGAATTCACCTCTTAGCACTTCTTCAAGCGCAGGCTCAAAGCCATCAGGGTTAAGATCGGTTAAGAAGCCTAAGTTACCCCTGTTAACACCGATAACGGCGACGTCAAACCGTGCTAGTACTCTAGCGGCACCAAGCATATTGCCGTCACCGCCAATAACAATAGCCAGATCACAGCGCTTTCCAAGCTCAACCAGTTCAATGAGTCCCTCAGGTGCGATTTCTTGAACTTGTGCGCCAACACGCTCTTCTACAAGTACCTCGTATCCTAATGCTTGCAAAAAGGTATAAAGGCGGTGTAATGTCAATGCCGCACCTTTGTGATTAGGTTTACCGATTAAGCCTATGGTTTTAAAAGGGCTTGTCATGATTATTTTCCTTGATTAAGTTAGCGCAAGACTAACCGAAAAACATTTAAGAGAAAACTTTTTTGATGGCCTGTGGATAAAGTATGAAATTAAGTCCCAGAGATCAGCAAATTTTTACTGCTGTGATGAGTATGTATTGCAATGGCGAAGGCCAGCCTGTGCCGTCGAGTAAAATAGCGAAACAAAAAGGCATGGCTGTTTGCTCTGCTACTGTAAGAAACGCCATGGCTCGGCTTGAAAAGATTGGCTTACTTTGCTCTCCGTACACTTCAGCAGGAAGAATGCCCACCGATGCAGGTTTTAAGTTCTGGCTAAGTGAATATTTTAACTTATCTGATATTGGCCACTATTGGCAACCTGAGCAGTCTAAACTCATAGAATTAGCGCACTCTCTCAGTCAAAAATATCAAGTGTGTTGTTGTGTTGGGTTACCACAAGCGAGTTCACAAATAATTTTTAGGGTAGAAGTGCTTGGTTTTGATAGTAGTTCATGGTTAGTACTGTTAATTGATAGAGCTGGGCAGTCACAGAATATTTTGATTGATAAACCTGACTTTGAAACCGACGCACAGCGTTATCAATTTGCTTCTTGGATGAATACTGTTTTTAGTCAACAGCCTTTGAAAGAAGGTTTGCAACGTATGTTTGCAATGGCAAATAGCGCACCTAAAACTTGTACAGCTCAATTGACCCAATGGACTGCTCAACTTCATCAGCAACTAGGTTCAGATAACTGTATTTTACTTGGAGAAAGGCATTTATATAACGCCATAGAGTCAAATAAAGAGCTCAACCTTGGAGTTGGGTTTCTTCACGATATTGAAGATAAATTAGCTTTTAAAAATGGTTTATCACTCATCATGGGTAATGAGTTATCGAGTTATCAATTGGGCAAAACAGTGATTTTAAGCCTGCCTTATTTTGAAAATGGTGAATATCAGAGCCGATTTTGTGTGATTTGCTCAACTTGTGCACCAATCGAAGCAATTATTGAAGAATTTTCGTTGGCGAGTACTTGAAACTGGTTTTTCCATCCCCATAATGTCCGCAGTTGTAAGATTTTGGAGAAAAATATGTCTGAGCAAAATAATGCCCCAGAGCAAGAAGTGGTAGAGCCTTTTGAGCAAATAGAAGTAGAACAAGAGCAAGCTCAAGAAGAAGTACAAACTGAACTAAGCCCAGAAGAGGAGATTGCAGGCTTATATGCAGAGCTTGAAGCAGCTAAACAGACTATTGCAGATCAAAAGGACAGTGTTGTTCGTGCCGCAGCTGATGTTGAGAACATTCGTCGCCGTGCTGCACAAGATGTAGAAAAAGCACATAAATTTGCACTTGAAAAGTTTGCTAATGAGCTTTTGCCTGTGATCGATAACCTTCATCGTGCTATTGAGTTTTCAGATAAAGAGAATGAAACACTTAAGCCAGTTCTTGAAGGTGTTGAAATGACGCTTAAGAGTTTTGAAGACGCTGTCGCTAAATTTGGTGTTGAAACTGTAAATCCACAAGGCGAAGTGTTCAATCCAGATTTCCATCAGGCAATGTCAATTCAGCCCAGCAATGATGTAGCACCAAACACAGTGCTAGCTGTGATGCAGAAAGGTTATACTTTAAACGGTCGTTTACTTCGCCCTGCGATGGTAATGGTATCTAAAGCAGCTGAATAATCAGCTTCTGCTTTTTGAATTGAAACGGGCTCATTTAGCCCGTTTTTTGTTGCCTGAATTAAATTGTTTACGTAAATTTTTATTATAAAATAATCATATACACTTAAAACGTCCTTTAAAGGAATCGCTATGAAAAAACTGATCGGCATAGTTGCCTTATCTTTATTGGCTGCAGGTTGTAAAACCTCTCCAACAGGGCGAACACAAATTGCGCTTTACTCACCACAAAAGATGAATGAGATGGGGGTTGCAAGTTTTGCTCAAATGAAAGAGCAGCAAGCCATAGAAACAGATAAAAACACCAATGCTTATGTGCGCTGTATCGCAGATAAGCTAATAGCTCAGTTACCTACGCAATATGCAAATCAAGACTGGGAGGTTGTCGTTTTTAAAGAAGACAGCGCCAACGCCTTTGCTTTACCAGGTGGAAAGATTGGTGTGCATACAGGGCTATTAAAGGTCGCTAAAGATCAACATCAACTTGCTGCGGTTATGGGCCATGAAGTGGGTCACGTTATCGCCGAGCACGCCAATGAACGAGTTTCTCAAAATAGCTTGTTGCAGTTTGGCTTGCAGGCAAGTGATGTGGCATTGCAAATGGGTAATGTGGAATACCGCCAAGCGATTATGCAAGGTTTAGGTGTTGGTGCTCAAGTAGGGGTCGCTTTACCTTTTAGCCGTTCTCATGAAAGTGAAGCCGATGTAATTGGTTTAGATCTAATGGCAAAAGCGGGATTCGAACCAACTGGTTCAGTGAAACTTTGGGAAAATATGAATAAACTCAGTGGTGAGCGCCCTGCAGAGTTTTTATCAACTCATCCAGCGCCTGACACACGTATGCAAACTTTGAATAGTAAAATGCCTGAAGCTGAGACATTAAAGCGTTCAGCATGGCAAAAAGGGCTAAAACCTGAGTGTAAATAAAGAGAAAAGGTTGCATTTATGCAGCCTTTTTTATGTATTTAGATTAATTGATCTATCTCAATTTAGTTTAACACTTACGCAAAAGGCGGACATAAGTCCTTATGTAGCTCGGTCTATTTTCTTATGCTCGCCGCACTCTTATGTCAAGGGTCAACACTATTTGATAAGGCTAGTAAATAATTGGCTACACTTATCAAAAAGCTGTTTTAACTAAACACAACTGAGTGGACCATTATGCAACAATTACCTACGGTAGATTACCGCGCAGATGACGCAGCTGCGCAATTCGTTGAATCTCTTCGTAATACAGGATTCGGCGTTTTAAAGAACCACCCAATCCCACAAGAATTAGTTGAATCAATTTATAAAAATTGGCAAGAGTTCTTCTATACAGAAGAGAAACACAACTTCTTATTCGATAAAGAAAATCAAGATGGTTACTTCCCACCAGATGTTTCAGAAGTTGCAAAAGGCTTTACTGTTAAAGACATCAAAGAATATTTCCATGTATATCCAAAAGGTCGTGTTCCTGCACAATTAGACGCTGAGATCCGTGAGTACTACCGTATTGCGAATGAGTTTGCCGCTGAGCTTTTAAGCTGGGTTCAAGCACAGGCACCAGAAGACGTTAAAGCTAAGTTTTCAATAGATCTAAAAGATATGATCAAAGATTCTGAGCAAACTTTACTTCGCGTGCTTCACTATCCGCCTATGACCGGTGATGAAGAGCCCGGTGCTATTCGTGCAGCGGCACATGGTGATATTAATTTACTTACTGTGCTTCCAGCTTCAAATGAGCCAGGTTTACAAGTACAAACACAAGATGGTGGCTGGTTAGACGTACCATGTGATTTTGGTAACTTGATTATTAATATCGGTGACATGCTTCAAGAAGCATCTGGTGGCTACTTCCCATCAACGATTCACCGTGTAATCAATCCTTCAGGTAAAGCGTCTAAGAATTCACGTATTTCTTTACCGTTATTCTTACACCCAAAACCTGAAGTTGTGTTATCGGAGCGTTACACTGCTGATAGTTACTTACAAGAGCGTCTTGAAGAACTAGGTGTAAAATAAACTAGTACTTAACTAGCCAAGACATAAAAAAAACCCTAACACTTGTTAGGGTTTTTTTATTTGCTGATATTTTTCAATTAAAAGTCGCGAGGTGAAACGAACGTACCTGCTTGAATTTCTTCATAGGTTTGCATAGCGAGTTCATCTAATGGAGCAAGAGGACGACCTCGACTGGTGATTTCATGTGTTACAGGTAAAATATCAATATCTTCAAATCCAGACATTTGCGCTATTTTTGCAAACGTATAAGCATGTTTATATTTCTTTTGTTTGAAGAAAATACTGACTAGGCTGCTGTATACCTCTAATTTTGGCTGTTGACCAGCTTGGTTTAATTCAAGTACTCGATAGAGTAAGTCTACTGTTTTTTCATCATCAAATTTAGCGAAATAAGTTGCTAAAAATAATTGTATTTCAGCATCATTCTTAACTTCGTCTTGGTCTTGCATTTTCAAAAGCTTATTCATAGCAAAATTACTATTATTTCTGGACCAATGGTAATAAAGTAATCCTGGATGATCAGTGTGCTTTGTATCTTGAAAAATACGGTTCATCTCTTTGAGGCTAGTTAAATGACCTTCAACACGAGATGTGGTCTTTTCCTTTAACTTTATGTGTTCTATTTTTGCAGCCAGAGATACACAAGAATTATACGACTCTAATTTTTTTAGTAAGTCATATTTGTTATCATCATTAGGTGATTTGTATTCGTGATATCTGGCAAATATAAGATCAGAGCGCAGTTCTTTACAGTGACTATCCTTATTTAAATCTTCACAAAACCCAGGTGTTTCTTCGCACACTTTACTCAAGGTAAGGGGTTGTTCACAACCTACAAGGGTAAAAATACTAAGTGCGAGCAGCGTCCGCAGTGCCATCTTGCTTCCTCTTCATTATTTTAATGGTGTTAGGCCATGTTTACTTTGTTATCTATAAGCCTGATATGCATGCTTTATGAGTTTTCAACGTTTTTACACTAAAAAACAGCATAAATTAAAACTCTGCCTAGTTTAGCCTAATGAATTAGACAGTAACAGTGGAGAATCGAAGCTGTTTAAATTAGAATAGCATTGCCCTAAGGGGTTATCCGTTCAAAAAAATTGTTTAATTAGGCAGAAAAAATGACCTTATCTCACGAGCAAGAATATCAAAATAGCTGGCAAGAACGCCAAGATTATGCAGAAAACATGCAACCAATCATTGGTCGTTTGTACCGTAACAAGGGTGTTGAAATCGCTGTTTACGGTCGTCCACTTGTAAATACAAGCACAATCGACGTGATCAAAGCTCACAAGACTGTGGCACGTTTCGAAGAAAGTAAATTACGCTTGCGTGAAAGCTTCCCATTCTTAGAAGCTATTAGCAAAATGGATTTAGCACCTGCGCGTATTGACCTAGGCAAATTAGCTTATGGTTATGTTCATAAAAATGCAGGCGAAGGTCGTTCAATTGAAGAATACCTAAACGCTGAATTAGTTGACATTGTAAACAAAGGCGACAATCAAGAGCCTCGCGATGTTGTTCTTTACGGTTTTGGCCGTATCGGTCGTTTATTAGCACGTCTTCTTATCGAGCGTGGTGGCTCTCACACTGATCTGCGCTTACGTGCAATCGTTGTCCGTGGTGGCCGTGACGGTGACCTTGAAAAGCGTGCAAGTCTTTTACGTCGTGATTCAATTCATGGCCCTTTCAATGGTTCAATCACTGTTGATAACGAGCGTAACGCAATTAAAGCTAACGGTAACTACATTCAAGTTATCTATGCGAACTCTCCAGATGAAATCGATTACAATGAATATGGTATCAACAATGCACTTATCGTTGATAACACAGGTATCTGGAAAGACAGAGATGGCTTAGGTCTTCACCTTAAGTCAAATGGTGCTGCTAAAGTGCTTCTTACAGCTCCAGCAAAAGGTGACATCAAAAACGTAGTTTATGGTGTTAACAATAAAGACATCCTTTCTGAAGATTCAATCGTTTCAGCGGCGAGCTGTACAACGAATGCGATCACACCAACGCTTAAAGCACTTAACGATAAGTACGGTATTCAGAACGGTCACGTTGAAACAGTTCACTCTTACACGAATGACCAGAACCTGATTGATAACTACCACAAAGCTGAACGTCGTGGTCGTGCAGCAGCTCTGAATATGGTTATCACGTCAACAGGTGCAGCTAAAGCAGTTTCGAAGGCGCTACCTGAACTTGAAGGTAAGCTAACTGGTAATGCTATCCGTGTACCAACACCAAACGTTTCAATGGCGATCCTTAACCTAAACCTTGAAAAAGAGACAACGGTTGAAGAGCTAAACGAGTACTTACGTGAGACATCACTTCACTCTGATCTTCGTGACCAGATTGATTACACAGCGTCAACTGAAATCGTTTCTACAGACCTAGTAGGTAGCCGTTACGCAGGTGTTGTTGATTCTCAAGCAACAATTGTTGATGGTAATCGTGTTGTATTATACGTATGGTACGACAATGAGTTTGGTTACAGCTGTCAGGTTATTCGTGTTATGCACGATATGGCTGAAGTTGAATACCCAAGCTTACCTCGCTAATAGCGAAATGTAATAAAAAGCCAGCTTTTGCTGGCTTTTTTAGTTTTTGAACTTAAATTGGTGTGATACTCTTTAAAAATTATTTTTACAAGTGAATTACACTTCCTAAACGATAAAGACAAAAGGTTAATATTTGTCTGCGACTATTATGTCGTCAATTTTTAAAAGAAGGTTACGGATGAAAATCAGCAGTAATTTTGACAGTGGTAATATCAAGGTACTTGCGAACAACGACCCACTCGATATTCAACTTGCTATTAACAATGATAATGAATCTGAGTTTTTTCAGTGGTTTCATTTTCGTTTAGAAAGCACACCTTTTTTACAGCATAAAATGCAAATTGGTGGGTTAGAAAAATCAGCCTACCCAGAAGGGTGGGATGACTATCAAGCGGTAGCATCGTATGATCGCCAAACTTGGTTCCGTGTTCCTACAGCATACGAAAACGGTACTCTTACGATTGATTTCGAACCTGAGCAAAGTCATACCTATTTTGCTTATTTCGCTCCTTATAGTTATGAGCGTCATTTAGATTTACTCTATTGGGCGCAAAGCCATGATGCATGTGAAATTGAAACACTTGGCGAAACGCTAGACGGTCGTGATATCAGTTTGCTTACAATTGGCGAACCTGAAGAAGGTAAAAAGAAAATTTGGATCACTGCCCGTCAGCACCCGGGTGAGACAATGGCAGAGTGGTTTGTAGAAGGCTTACTTCACAAGCTTCTAGATGACGAAGACCCGCATGCGGCGGCGTTACTTTCTAAAGCGGTTTTCTATATTGTACCAAATATGAACCCTGATGGCAGTGTACGAGGTCATCTTCGTACAAACGCAGTAGGTGTTAATCTGAACCGCGAGTGGGCTGAGCCGAGCCTTGAAAAATCACCTGAGGTTTTCCATGTGTTAAATAAGATGCATGACGCAGGCCTTGATATGTATTTAGATATTCATGGTGACGAAGCATTGCCTTATAACTTTGTTGCTGGTAGTGAAGGCATTCCAAGTTATGACGCGCGTTTAGAGTCATTAGAAAACGATTTTAAGGCAGCACTACTTACTATAACACCTGAGTTCCAAGATGAGTTTGGCTATCCAAAAGATGCGCCAGGTGAAGCTAACTTAACGGTTGCATCTTGTGCTGTGGGTGAGTCGTTTAAAGCGTTGGCTTACACAATTGAAATGCCGTTTAAAGATAACGCGAATCTACCAGACCCATATTACGGTTGGTCTGACAGACGTTCATATCAATTCGGTCAAGATACGCTTGCTGCAATTGTTTCGGTTGTAGACAAACTAAGATAATAATCAACAATAAAATCAAAAGGTAGCGCCACGGTGCTACCTTTTATGTATAACAATAATGAGGATGTTCCATGGATGCATTTGGGCAGTTTCTAGATTCTCTAGATGGCATGTTGGGGGGGGCAGATTGGTTCCCATACGTATTACTTGGTGTGGGTTTATTCTTCACCATTTATCTTAAATTCCCACAGATCAGATATTTCAAACATGCTTGCAAGGTGGTAACCGGCAAGTTTGATAAAAAAAGTCATGAGGGTGATACAACGCACTTCCAAGCGCTTGCGACTGCACTTTCAGGCACCGTAGGTACTGGTAATATCGGTGGTGTGGCACTAGCAATCTCAATTGGTGGTCCAGCAGCGCTATTTTGGATGTGGATGACTGCATTCTTCGGTATGACGACTAAATTTGTAGAGGTGACCCTATCTCACAAGTATCGTGTTAAAACTGATGATGGTACGATGGCTGGTGGTCCAATGTATTACATGGATCGTCGTTTGAATATGAAGTGGTTAGCCGTATTATTTGCTGTTGCCACTGTAATTAGTTCTTTTGGTACAGGTAGCCTGCCGCAAATTAATAATATTGCTCAGGGTATGGAGTCTACCTTTGGTTTTGAGCCTTGGCATACAGGTGGTGTGCTATCTATCTTACTTGCACTTGTTATTTTAGGTGGTATTAAGCGCATTGCCGCAATCACTTCTCGTGTTGTGCCACTGATGGCAGCGGTTTATATCATTGGTGCATTGGCGGTAATCTTCTACAACATTGAAAACATTGCACCTTCATTTGCAGCTGTGTTCACAGACGCATTTTCAGGTTCTGCCGCAGCGGGTGGTTTCTTAGGCGCATCATTCGCTTACGCCTTCAACCGTGGTGTAAACCGTGGTTTATTCTCTAACGAAGCAGGTCAAGGTTCTGCACCAATTGCACACGCATCTGCAAAAGCAGATGAGCCAGTATCTGAAGGTATGGTGTCAATTCTTGAACCTTTCATCGATACCATCATCATCTGTACTTTAACCGGTTTAGTAATCCTTTCTTCAGGTGTGTGGACGGAAAAATTTGAAACACAATTTGAACGTTCGTCAATGGTCATTTTACAAGGTCAGTATTCTGAAGATAACGAACAAGATCGTCTAGCGCTATACAATTACCTAAATGATGAAAAAGACCATGGTGTTGAGCTTTATAATGGTGAACTTCATTCAATTCAGGGTAAAGCGGTAGAAAAAGACTTTACCATTATTCACTCTCGTTCAATTGCTGAAGATGTGCGCTTTGGTTTAACTGAAAAGCATGTTTATACCGGCACTATTGAGATTAAAGATGGTATGCCTGTAGACAAAGACATTATGATCACAGGTAAATCTTTAGTACATTCTGCTGAGCTGACAACTAAAGCTTTTAGCCGAGGTTTCTTTGGTGAAAATGGTAAATATATCGTATCAATTGGCTTGTTATTATTTGCTTTCTCGACAGCAATTGCGTGGTCCTATTATGGCGACCGTGCAATGATTTATCTACTTGGTAGCAAATCAGTGATGCCTTACCGAGTATTTTATGTTGCAGGCTTTTTCTGGGCATCATTTGCAGACACGACTTTAGTTTGGAAACTAGCAGCAGTTGCAATCGTTGTGATGACCTTACCTAACTTATTCGGTATTTTCTTACTTCGTAAAGAAATGAAAGAGTCAGTCACTGAATACTGGGATAAGTTCAATAAAGAGCATCCAAACGAAAAATAAATCGTTTTTGAACGTACCTTAGTAAAAGACTTTTGGTACAAAAACGAGTAAAATGGCGTCTTCGAGACGCCTTTTTTGTATCAGCAGGAGTCATAAATATGGCAATAGTTTCTTGTCCAAGTTGTAACGAGTCTATTTCAAGTAAAAACAAGGTTTGTCCACACTGTGACCTTCAGCTCGGAGAAGTCAGCGAAGAGCAATTAGCTCGAATTGCTGCACGTAAAAGAGTTAAAAAGCAGCAGATGTTTATGAATCACTCTTTCCTTGCATTGATCCTTTTCCTCGGTGGTTTCTTATACCTTTATTCACGCCAACCAGTACCACATTCAATTGAAATGTGGTTAACCAGAGCCGCCATCGCAGTTGGTTGTTTTTGGTACTTAGTTAACAGAATTATTTTAGTGTATTTAAAAAAGAAAAAGTGACATGAACATAGACAGCTTAGTAAATAATTTAACACCCGAATTATTTGAGCGTTTGCAGTATGGGGCCTCAACAGGTAAGTGGCCTGATGGCACTCCTCTGACAGAAGCTCAAAAAGAGCAAACAGTACAACTTGTTATGCTTTATCAGGCGAAAGTAGCCAAGACTAATGAGCAATTCACCATCAACGCAGAAGGTGAAATGGTTCAGAAGTCGAAAAGAGAACTACAAAAAGAATTTAAAAAAGAAAATGAGATAGCTAGGTTCAGTGAAAATGATCTTTAAACACCTATTTACACCAAAATGGAAACACCCAAAAACTGAAGTAAGACTTCAGGCGCTTAATAAGCTAGAGCAAGACAAGGATGCCGATGTTTTAAAGACGATGGCATTAGAAGATAATTCCACTGAAATCAGACAAAAAGCTTTAAATAAATTAAATAGCTTGAGCCTTTGGTGGCAAGCTTATAAACAAGACCAAGCCCTTAAAGACCTGGCTGAACAGCATATTAGTAGTGCAGTATTAAATGGTAAAAGTGAACTTGACGCTACTATTCGCCAAGAATATGTAGATCGATACGCATCGAAACGTGTGCTAGAAAAGCTAGCTTTCTCTGAATCAAGCCTAGAAGTGCGAGTAAAATTATTAAAACGTCTTGCTCAGCCTAAACTGATAGAGCAGAGCTTTAAACAAGACAACGAACAGCTACAGTTGCTGCTTTTACCTTTGGTCGAGCAATACGGCTTACAAAAGCAGTTATTGAAATCAGCGAAGGGCCAAGCGAAATCAGCACTTGAGCAAGCTCTTGAGCAACAAAAACTGGCAAAAGAAAAACCGGCTGAAGTACTTGCACAAGTCAAAATGATTTTAGCTAAGCTTAATGCGCTTAGAGACAAGCACGATTACAAAGAAGTAAACAACCAATTCGGAATTTTAACTGAGCAGTGGGAAGGTCTAGAGCTGTCTTGGTTAGATGAGGAAGCGGTTAAAGAAAATCAACAAAAATACAGTGCAATAGAAACGCGTATTTCTTCACATTTGACTGCTTTACAAACTGAGTTTGAAGCAGCAGAAAAAGCTGAGCAAGCTAAGCGAGAAAAAGAGGCGTTCCTGACAGAAATTGAGTCACACTTGAATCTAGCTGAACAAGCGTTAGTTAATGCACTAGAACAACTAGATGTTTCAAAACAGACGGAGTTAGAGACTCAACTTAGTCAGGTACGTAATGAAATAACATCTAGTGCGTACAGTGCTGAGCTTGTTAAGCATTTAGGCTTACTTGCAGACTTTGAAAGTCAATTAAAGCAATTACCTGAACTGGTTGTTGCAAACCAAGCCGCCCAAACTGCACTTGACGCCCTTGCTAATATCACGCCATCAACAGAGTTGAGTGAGCTTGATGACACTCTAAATTCGCAAAAATCGGCTTACAACAATGCGAAAAGCATTATTGAACAGTTACCTAACACATTAAAAAAACCTGCAAAAGCAAAGCTTAGTGCGTTAAGCAAGCAATTTAAATCAGCCATGGCTGAACAACTTGATGCGCAACAAAATGAGCTTAAACAAGCTAGACGCAAAGCCAAAGATGTCCAACGACTTGTTGAGCAAGGCAGAAGTAAAGTCGCATTTGGTGTGTTCAAAGGGTTCAACGAACACTACGAGCGTTTAACTACAGCAAACCAAGCGCAACTTGAACCGCTTCGAGAGCAAATTTCTGCGCTGTTAGATGATATTCGTGATTGGCAAAACTATGCGTCAGCGCCAAAGCGTGTAGCGCTTTTAGCTGTGTTAGATGAGCATATTGAAAGCTGTGATTTAGCGCCTAAGCAACGTGCTGAATTTGTAAAAAAGTTGCGTGCACAATGGCATGAATTAGGCCGAGTTGATACTGACGAAGAGAAGTTGCAAGCGAAACAGTTTGATGAAAAGCTAGAATTGTTATTTGCACCTTGTCGTGCTTTCTTTGCTGAGCAAGAGCAACAACGTGAAAAAGCAAAACAAGCGCGTGAAACTTTGATTAACCAAATGTCAGAACTTGCCGCAACAGACACATCAGTAGAAGGGTTTAACTGGCGTGAATATGAAAGCCAGTTTAATAAGCTAAATAAACAATGGCGTGCAGCAGGCAGCGTTGATAGTCACGTATACAAATCACTGAATAACTCATTCAAAACGCAAGCTAAACTCATTGGTGATGCGATCCGTGCACAACATGAACACAATGCTCAATTAAAGCAAGGTCTAGTTGATACAGCGGCTGAGCATATTGCTGCTGAGGATTTGGCACAAGCGTGCGACGTATTGAAATCGTTACAAAAGCAGTGGCAAACAATCGGTTTTGCTGGTAACAAGAAAGAAAACCAGTTATGGCAAGCTTTCAGAGAGCATAACGATGCCGTATTTGCGAAACGCAGCGCGGAATTTGAATCTCAAAAAGCAGAAAAAGATGCATTAAACTCAGAGCAGCAGCAACAATTTGATGAAATTAAAGCTCAGTTGCCTGAAAACATTAGCGAAGCTGAAATCAAAAAGTTGATTTCTCAATTATCCGAAATTAACTTTCTGCCAGCAATCAAAAAGCAAGCTCAAAAGTTCATTTCTGAATTACAGCAGCAGTTAGTTGAGCTTGAGCAGCGTGCCAATACCGCTCGATTTGATGCATTAAAGGTGGCGCTTGAAAATGGTGGCTCGATCCCAGCTGAGTTTATTAGCAAAATCGATGTGAATTTGTCTAGCGAGCAGCTGATTTTACGCCTTGAAATCTTATCTGACAAAATGAACGATGAGAGCTCAAGTCCAGAGCGTATGGCAGAACAAGTTGCTATGTTAGATGATAAATTGCAAGGTCAAAATGTAGGTTTTGAACATTATTTATCTGCATACTTATCAAATACGCCTGCTGCTGAATTACAGTCAGAAAGATTGCTTAAACTTCTTTAGAACCAAGTAATTCTTATAATAAAAAACCACGCAATTGTGTGGTTTTTTATTTTTATATACTTTCCAAAATCATGTCTATGGCACAGATTGAGATCAATTTAAAATCTCATTCAGAGCAGTATCGAGTGTATTATACTTGAATTTAAACCCTTGCTGTTCGAGCTTTACAGGGATGACATTTTGCCCAAATATTAATAAGTCAGACATTTCACCAAAGAGCAGTTTCAAAACAAATTCTGGCATAGGAAACAAAGCAGGGCGTTTTAAGGCCTTTGCAAGGATATGAGTAAAATTTGTATTACTTACAGGCTCAGGGGCTGTCAGGTTAAACGCACCATGGGCATTTGGCGCATCAAGTAAGAATACGATGGCGTTGATCATGTCATCGATATGGATCCAGGACATCATTTGATTGCCTGATGCCATTTTGCCACCCAATCCTAGCTTAAAAGCGGGGAGCATTTTGTCCAGAGCACCACCTTGTTTGCTGAGTACAATACCGGTTCGTAGCAGGCAAACTCTCACTTCAGGTGACTGTGCCTGTAGTGCGAGTTCTTCCCATTGTTTACAGAGCTGATGACTAAATTCAGGGTAGGTTGAAGAGCATGACTCAGTGACAATATTCTCTGCAGGTTGACGACCATAAAATCCAATAGCACTTCCAGAAATAAACACTTCAGGAGGTTCATCACTGGCGTTTATTTTAGTGACGATCTGCTCGGTAATACCTATACGGCTTTGAAAAATTCTTTGCTTTTGTTGAGCGCTCCAACGTTTGTCTGCGATGGGCTCTCCAGCAAGATTAATCACTGCATCTAAATCATCAAAATTTAAATCTTCAAGATCACCAATAAATTTGATTGAGTTTGCTAATGTGCTTTTTGCTTTATTTATGTTTCTCGTTAAAGCTATCAGTTCGTGCTTGTCAGCGAGTATTTTACAAAGTGCTGAGCCAATTAAACCCGTTGCACCTGTTATCAGTATTTTCATCCTACAACCTTAGCGCTTACATTTAGTTTTGATACGTTAAAAATCATTGATGGATCAATTAAGTATTGTTGAAGTAGAATAAATGTAAACTTGTTTTCGAAGGAATTTATGTGTCGTCTCTTCAAGGTTTAAGTAAAAGCTTGGTGATTATCGCATCACTGTTTATCGTGCTGGCAGGCCTTAAACTGGCCACGGATATCATTGTGCCTTTTATACTGGCTGCATTTATTGCCATCATCTGCAATCCATTACTAAGATTCTTTGCCCGCTATAAAGTACCTAAAGGCATTGCTATTTTACTCATCATATTGATGATAGTGGCTGTTGGCTCTAGTTTAGCTGGCCTAGTTGGTCAATCTCTGAATGATTTCTCGCAACAATTGCCACAATATAGAGAAGATTTACAGGCCCGTTTTGTTTGGCTGGTTGATACTGCCGCACAATACAATATTTTAATCGACAAACAACAGCTCATTGCTTTGTTTGATCCGGGTAAAATGATTGATATGGCAACCAATATGCTGACTGGCTTTGGTGCGGCCATGGCCAATATTTTCTTAATCATCTTAACTGTGGTGTTTATGTTATTCGAAGCGCCGATGATCAATAAAAAAGTACATTTGGCGCTAGATGACCCTGAAATGCGACAAAAACAAATCGATAAATTTCTAGAATCTATTAACTCTTATTTGGCCATTAAAACTTTGGTGTCTTTAGCTACAGGTTTTTGCGCTGCGTTGTTACTTTGGATATTAGATGTTGACTACTTTGTTTTATGGGGCGTTGTCGCGTTCTTATTAAATTATATTCCAAATATCGGCTCTATTATTGCAGCAGTGCCTGCGGTTTTAATTGCACTTATTACTCAAGGTCCTCTTGTCAGTGGCTTTGTTGCACTTGGTTATGTGGCGATAAACACGGTTATGGGGAACGTTATAGAGCCTAGATATATGGGTAAAGGACTTGGCTTATCTACTTTAGTTGTGTTCCTTTCTTTAATCTTCTGGGGCTGGCTGTTTGGCACTGTGGGGATGTTGTTATCAGTACCATTAACCATGGTGGTGAAAATTGCCTTAGAAAATAGCGAAGAAGGTCTGTGGCTAGCGACTATGCTCGGTAGTGGTGAAGAAACAGAATCAAAGCTAGGCTAATTAATAAAAAAGGCGCTGAAAGAGCGCCGTTTTTATTGCAGATTAATAACTTAGTTTCAAGTCTTCAATATGGTGTGTATATAAACGTATCTTGCATTCTTTATATGCAATAGCAGCTTTGGTTGAGTTAGGCATTTTATGAAGGTAGCGCCATCTACAGCTGTCTTCAATGTAGTTGTCTTGATGTTTTAAACTACGTCTTATAATTGGTAACAGCTGAGTATTACCGGTGTCTTGCTCAAGTTCTTCCATATCCATCACCAGCTTTTTAATCCAGATAGTTCTTTCCCTGTCTAGTGTCTCAATATTGCTATCAAGGCACTTTATAAACTGTCTAGCCTCAGCAGGAGAGTTACTTTGTATTGGCATACACTCTCTAAGCTCATAGGCGTGTGTTGAAAGTGATATTAGTGGTAATTTTGCACAAAAAAGTAATCTAAAAAATTTAGTCATATTTAAACTCAACAATAAACAACGCACCGCCTAATGAAGCAGAGCCTATCTCTATGTTTCCTTGATAATCATTCACCAAATCTGCCACAATTGCGAGTCCAACGCCATGACCCGATTCATAAGTGTCTAAGCGGGTGCCGCGTTGTAACAGTTTTTTACGAGCTCTGACTTCAATGCCTGGTCCATCATCACAAATTTCAATTTTCAGGGTCTTTTCATCACTTGTGACGTTAACATGGACAGTGCTTACACAGGCTTTACAGGCATTGTCGATAAGGTTGCCCAGTATCTCCATTAAATCTGTTTTATCGCCTAAAAACTTAGTTTTATCAGTACAATTCGATTGAAAATCAATTGCTTTCTCATGATATACCTTTTTCATCGCATTTAAAATCGATTCAAGTACAGGTGCAACAGAGGTGGTTTTCTTCCAAGTATCCGTACCACCAGTCGCAGCACGCTTTAACTGATGTTCGATCATGCTGTTGATCCTATCGAGCTGCTCTTGCGCATCATTATCATCAGCCATAGGGCTAGATTTTAAGATAGCTAAAGGCGTTTTCAGCGCATGTGCTAAGTCGCTTAATGACGCTCTATATCGTTCTTTTTGTCGGCGTTGAGACTCAAGAAGTAAATTTAGATCTTCTGTAATAGCTTGGAGCTCAACAGGGTAAGTATGTGACAAACGTTCTTTTTTACCAGACTCAATCGCTTTAATCTCTTTGTCTAAACGTTGCAGAGGACGCATATTCCAGATAAAACCTAAACTCATTAACAGTGTCATGATGGCACCAAGAATTAACATCCAACTCATTAATGTGTCTGTAAACTCGGACAATATATCTTCTAAAGCATTATCATCTCGCAGCAGGATAAACACAGCCTGTTGAGATTGTTCGGCATTACCCAGAATTACAGTGAGGCTGAGTTGCCAGTATGCATTTCCTTGGTAGTGCACTTGTTTGAATTCAGATGCGCCAGTCTCAGAGTCTATTGAATCAGGGTTAAATTCAAGTGAGACAGCAGACTCAGAATACCAAACTAAATCATTGTTTTGGTAGATAAGCGCGAAAGTATCTGAGTCAATGCGATTTAATTCGGGTGCCAATATGGTATTGGGCATTTTTACCGATTCATCAATAAACTCGACTTCTGAAATGAGTGAATATAAGTGCGCTTCTAAGTTTTTTTCGGTGGCATCGACAAGTGACGCATAATAGGCGCTGCTTACAGAGTAAAACAATACCGGAAGGGCGATTATAAGCACAAAGACAAGGACGAAGCCTTGTCTTATTTTTAATGGGACCTGTGTAGAATTTACCACTGACTCTTAAACCTATAGCCTCTGCCTCTTAAAGTCTCGACTGGGTTAAGTACGCCTTCAGGATCGAGTTTTTTACGTAGCCTAAGCACAAACACTTCAATTACATTTGAATCTAAATCGAAGTCCTGATCATAAATATGCTCAGTAAGTTCAGATTTAGAAATCACCTTTTGCGGGTTTATCATTAAGTATTCAAGCACTTTGTATTCGTAGGCGGTGAGCGTTAATTCTTTTTCATTGACCCAAACCTGTTGTGAGCGGGTGTGAATTTTAACAGGGCCAATATTAATTTCAGGATTCGCTTGTCCTGCACTCCGGCGAATAAGCGCATTACAGCGAGCAACAAGCTCCTCAACATGGAATGGCTTTGTTAAGTAGTCATCAGCACCAGCATCTAGGCCTTCTACTTTATCCTGCCAACGTTCGCGGGCAGTTAGAATCAAAATAGGGATCGTCACCCCCGCTTTTCTGGCACGCTTAATTAGTTCGATACCGTCTAATTTAGGTAGA
The DNA here is from genome assembly GCF_042848605.1 of Pseudoalteromonas sp. MTN2-4. NCBI lineage: Bacteria > Pseudomonadati > Pseudomonadota > Gammaproteobacteria > Alteromonadales > Pseudoalteromonadaceae > Pseudoalteromonas > Pseudoalteromonas sp. MTN2-4. The sequence goes on along the minus strand of NZ_BTGK01000001.1, from coordinate 50,311 downwards.
CCTAGATCAACTACCGCTAAATCAAGCGGGTATTCTTGTAAGTGAAATAAACCAGACTCACCATCATGGCATAAATCGATACTGTATTTTTCTTTTTCTAGTGCTGAGCGCAAATTCTCAGCCAGTTGAATATCATCTTCGATCACTAAAATTCGCATACTAATCCTTCTTCACTTTGCCTGTTTTTTTGTCTACTTTGAGGTCAACAATGCGTCCGTCCTTTTGCAATATCCTCACGACAAAATAGGTGTTTTCTTCTGATACTTTTAACGTTTTTCCTGCATACTCTGCTAGGGCCAGCGTAATAGCTTGTTTTTTGTCGATATTGGTTTTGTTATCGGCAATGACTGCCGCTGACGTCAGTGACAAGCTTAAGCCAACAACAAAACCAAATAGTGTTAGACGCATTTTGAGCTCCAGTTACAGGGCTGCTTAACAATTGTATTCAGAATATAAGTTAACGAATTAACCAAAGCTGAACTTGTTAAGGCAAAACTTTTTTATATGGTTTAACAACGCTGTGAGCATAAACGCCAGCAGCAATATATGGATCTTCATTAGCCCATTGCTGAGCAGCTTCAAGAGACTCAAACTCAGCAATGACAAGAGAGCCGGTAAAGCCAGCTGAACCTGGGTCTTCACTATCAATGGCAGGAAGAGGACCTGCTGCGAATAAACGGTTTTGTTCTTTTAAAGCCATGAGCCTTTCTAAATGAGCAGGGCGAGTTGCTAAACGTTTTTCTAAAGAGTTCTCAATATCAGTAGAGTAGATCATATACAACATAAAATTCACTTTATTCAAGTCTGTATGAAATTGTATGCAATGGTAAGCTTTCTATACGCCCTTTGTAAATGGCAATACTATGAGACGCAGTGTTTCACGTTAAAAACTTGATAACAGTATCCTATGACGGTAGAGTCGGGCGGAAGAAAAAAACAATAACAACAGGATGACGTTTTAATGAGTGCGAACAGAGAGCATTTTAGTTCAAAACTAGGCTTTATTTTAGCTGCTGCAGGCTCTGCAGTAGGAATAGGTAACTTAGTTGGTTTTCCCGTCTCTGCAACAAAAAATGGTGGTGGAGCCTTTCTTTTAGTTTATGCATTATTTGTGGCTTTTATCTGCTTGCCTGTAATGATGGCTGAAATGGCAATGGGTCGAAAAGCGGAGAAAGACCCATACGGTGCATATAAATCTTTATCTGGTAATGACAAAAAGTGGTCTTTTGCCGGCGGCCTTGCGGTACTAACCCCTTTTATGATTGCTGTATTTTATATGGTAATTACAGTTTGGATATTTGGTTATCTAGCGCAAACTGCATTAGGTAACTTGGATATGCTGGCTAATCCAGATCATTTTGGTCAGTTCATTAATCAAAATACGGTTTTTGGTTACATGATTGTTGTGGCGATCATAGTTAACCTTATTTTAGTAGGCGGAGTTAAAGAAGGCATTGAAAAAGCAGCTAAGTTTCTAATGCCCGCACTATTTGTACTACTAATTGGTCTAGTCGCATATGTACTCACGCTAGATAACGCCATGGCTGGTGTTGAGTATTACATTGTTCCAGACTTTTCTAAGATGGATGCCAGTGTTCTAAATGGGGCTTTGTCTCAAGCCTTTTTCTCATTATCTCTAGGAATGGGTATTTTAATGACCTATGCGTCTTATATCTCTAAAAAAGACGACATTGTAGGTGGTGCAAAAATGGTCGCAATCACTGACTCGTTAGTGGCATTTATTGCAGGTCTTATGGTTCTGCCTGCTATTTTCAGTTTTAATCCAGCGACGAATCCTGAGGAATTATCTGATTCATCGGTTTCAATGATTTTTGTTTATCTGCCTAAAATTCTTTTAGCATTGCAAACTGATATTGGTTATACCGGTGCGTCGATCGTGGCTTTTGTCTTCTTCTTATTGGTATTTTTTGCGGCAATTACTTCTCTTGTATCGATTGTCGAAGTACCAACAGCAGCATTAATTGAAGAAAAAGGGGTAAGTCGTAAAGTTGCACTATTAATTTTAGCGGGCGCCACAGGTTTACTGGCTGTGTTGTGTACGATGTCATTTGGTATGGTTGATTGGCTAACTCAGTTTGTTAGTTATGGTGGCGCGGACAAGAGTATGTTCGATATCGTTTACGACGTCTTCTACGACACAATTCTACCGCTGAATGGTTTAATGGTTTGTTTATTTGTTACTTATCGCTGGAAGAAAGCCAAACTTTCGGAAGAACTGTCTCAAGGTTGTGACAGCTACTCAGGTAGTTTTATGGAAAAATATGTCAATTTCTCACTGTCGACTTTCATACCTGTGATCTTGCTACTTATTTTTGTGAATACCGTAGCAACCAAATTCTTTGCTGTGAGCCTATTTGGTTTCTAAATCTCATCAAAAATTGATAACTTAAAGGCCGATTATTCGGCCTTTTTTATACAACCCCTCTTAATTAAGTGATCTATTTTGAGACAAGGAAAACTTGTCGATAGCGCCGCTAACGGTTCCTGCTCACGCTGAGGTACCTACTTCCATGTAGGCAAGGCGAAAATTTTGCTATTTAGTTGTTCTAAATAAGAAATTTTTAACGAAGCTATCGTCAGTTTTAATCCCTCAAAATGATTAATTATTATTGAGGGTTGGTATTAATTTTTATCCCGTGGTTATTCGCATCCCAGAATCTAAATAGCTGCCAACCCCAATAGTAAACATCCATAAACCCCACAAGCTATGCTCTAATACACATACCATCAATGAGCGACTGTGCGCATAGGTGTAAGAAAATAACAACCCGCCAGCAAATGAAAGCGCAATTGCAATCCAGTTATCGTATACACAATGGGCGAGGGCAAAACTGAGCGCACTTAAAAAGATACGCACATTTTTACTTGGCAGAATATGTTTATAACGATGGAAGAAATAGCTTCTAAAAATAAGCTCCTGAGGCAAAACAGAAAGCAGTGGATATGCAATCAATAAGATTAGCCATTGAGTGGTTTCATTCTTTGGCATATCAAACCATAGCGTTTGATTAGCCAAGCCAAATAACATGGCACTGAACAATGCGCCAATGAAGAAGCCAGTAAAAAGTCGATGTTTGACTTGTGAAAATTGACCCAAAGAAGTTAAACGAAAGCGCTTAAAGTGCGGATCGGTGAGCAATAGAAAGGTGCAAACAATCATAAGGATGAGTAAAGCAGGGAACAGCCAACTGGACAGGTAATCTTTAAATAAATAAGTAACTAACGGTAAGCAGAAAAATACGCCACAGAGCTCAAACCATCGATATTGCGAAGCAGTCAAAGGCAACTCCATACTTAAACATAACTAAAAAAGTATAGTTTGCCCTTAGACTAAAAAAGCGACAATTTTATTAAATTTACGGGGTTATTTTTTGTTTTCTTGTTCTTGAAAGCCATCGGGTAAGTATTCAAAAATACGAAAAATTGTCAGCAATACAGCTATAAATGTGGCGATTGCGAGACCGAAGACTTTGAAATTAACCCAAAAGTCGAGTGAGAAGTTATAGGCAACATAAAGGTTTAAAATTGCAATACTGATTAAAAATACAAACCAAATCGTATTGAGCTTTTCATACACAGATTTTGGTACCTCCACCTTAAACTCTTTTTCACCTTGTTTCTCGGCTGCTGTCTTTAGCATACTAAGTAATGCTGTTTTTACGAGGTTCTTATTAAATATGAATCGAGAGATGACCAAGGCAGCCGCGAGCAAGCCATAAATAGCCGTCGTTTTCCACATAATGTACTGTTCATCTTGGAATATGATTGTCATACCGCCTAGGAATAAAGCAATCACACAGAAGACCCAAGTTTTGGTAGATATTTTATCCTGAGTGAAGTACTGATACGCAATTTGCAGTAATGATATACCGACCAATACCGCAGTTGCCCAGAATATATCGACCACTTTGTAGACTAAGAAAAATAGGATAAGGGGTAAGTATTCAAATAATGCAGTCATAGATACCTCTCTTAAATTACGTCCTACAACAAAGTATTAACAATATTCTGGTAAGACTGCAAGTTGACATTCACAAAAAATATTTTTAGGCTCTGCCACCCTCTAGCAGTAATAAACCAGTATATATATGAACAAGTCAGAATTAGTATCGGCCATGGCGGCACATAGCGAGTTAACGAAAAAGGATTCTCAGGCAGCTTTGAATAGTATTTTGGCGGTCATAAAGAAACGCTTATCTGAGGGCGATCAGGTGCCTATCTCTGGTTTTGGTACGTTTGCATTGAGTTATCATCCAGCAAAAATGGGCAGAAATCCGCAAACGGGTGAAGAGATCATGATTGAAGGGGCAAACAAGGTACAATTTAAAGTTGCTAAGGCGCTTAAAGACACCTTAGCAAACTAAGCATCAAAGCTTCGTCAAACTACTTAGAATTGCAGCTAGAAGGCAAGTGAGTTAATCCCAATGAACATAGATTTTCTATGGGAGCTGGGTTAACGAGCGTGGCCAACACCGCTGCAGCTTCAAGTAGGAGGGAGAAACTATTTTTGGGTTGCAGCTTTCATCGTCGCAACAAAGCTTTGTAACGAGTCTAGCATAGCGCTTGGCTCGTTCAGGTTTTGCTCGATAATTTTAACTACAGCAGAGCCTGAGATTGCACCTGCAGCACCAGATTTTAGTGCCGCTTTTACATCGTCAGGCGTTGAAATACCAAAGCCTAACAGTGCAGGCGCTGCATGATATTCTTTTAATTTAGAAATCATAGAGTCAGCTGGCATTTGCGCTTTTGTTTCTGTGCCAGTTACCCCAGCGCGTGAAAGCAGGTAGGTATAACCGCGGCAGTAGCTTGCACAAGTACGAACAGTATCATCATCTGCGTTTGGTGTTGCAATGAAGATAGGTTCAATGTCTGCAGCTTTCGCAGCGTTTCTAAACATTTTAGACTCATGAAGCGGCACATCAGCTACTAAAATTGAATCTACACCCACGTCTTTAGCTTCACGATAAAAAGCATCGATACCACGTGCAAAAATAAGGTTTGAATACAGTAATAGGCCAATCGGAATATCTTGATTGTATTCACGAACTTGCTTAATGATATCAAAGCAGTCTTGGGTATTAATATTTTGCTCTAGGGCGCGAATGTTCGCAGCTTGAATCACTGGGCCATCCGCAATCGGATCTGAAAATGGAATACCTAGCTCTAACGCGTCAGCACCGCCGTCAATCAAGCTTTTAATGATCTCAAAACTCAGTTCTTTGTTTGGATCGCCAATTGTCACGAAGGGAACAAACGCACCTTGATTTGTCTCTGCAAGGGCTGCAAAAGATTGTGCATAACGGCTCATTATAGCGCTCCTTGTTCTGCTAATACTTGGTGAACGTGTGCTAAGTCTTTATCACCGCGGCCACTTAAGTTCACCACTAAAATAGTCTCTTCAGTTTGCTCTTCGGCATATTTTAATGCGTATGCAAGGGCGTGACTTGATTCAAGCGCAGGAATAATACCTTCATGCTTAGCAAGTGCTTGGAATGCATCAAGTGCTTCTTTATCAGAAATACCCACATACTGAGCGCGACCTGTTTCATGCAAAAATGCATGCTGAGGGCCAACAGCAGGGTAATCAAGGCCTGCAGATACAGAGTAAGATTCTTCAATTTGGCCATCATTGTTTTGCATAATATACGTGTAAGCACCGTGTAAAATACCCTTAGTACCTTTACACAAAGCAGCGCCGTGCTCTTCTGTATCAAGACCTTTGCCAGCAGGTTCAACTCCAATGAGTTTCACACTTTCATCACCGATAAAGTCACTGAACATACCAATGGCGTTTGAACCACCACCAACACAGGCAATCACAGCGTCAGGTAAGCGGCCTTCAGTGTCTAACACTTGTTGTTTTGCTTCTTCACCGATCATTTTTTGGAATTCACGTACGATGGTCGGGAATGGGTGTGGACCAGCAGCCGTACCTAAAAGGTAGTGGGCTGTTTTATAGTTTGCAGACCAGTCACGCATGGCTTCGTTTACAGCATCTTTTAACGTGCCAGAGCCAGCAGTTACTGGGATCACTTCGGCACCCATTAAACGCATTCTGAATACATTTGGCTGTTGACGCTCAACGTCTTTTGCACCCATGTAAACACGGCATTTCAAGCCAAGTAGGGCACAGGCAAGGGCTGTTGCCACACCATGTTGACCTGCACCTGTTTCTGCGATTACTTCTTTTTTACCCATGCGCTTAGTAAGCAATGCTTGGCCAAGTACTTGGTTGGTTTTATGTGCCCCACCGTGGAGTAAATCTTCACGCTTTAAATACAGTTTTACTTTTGGGTTTGTAACTAAATTACGTGTAAGCGTTAGTGGCGTTGGACGGCCCGCGTACTCGTTTAATAATTTTGTAAATTCAGCCTGAAATTCAGGATCTTTTTGGGATTTATTAAATTCACCTTCAAGCTGCTTTAGTGCAGGGACGAGTAGTTCGGGTACAAACATGCCACCGAAATCGCCAAAGTATGCTGCGTTATTCATTTCCACCTCAATAACCTCTTATGTTTTTAAAAGCATCTGCAATTTTTTGCGAACACTTTTTACCAGGGCTAAGTTCAACCCCTGAATTCAAATCTAGTCCTTGTGCGCCTGTATAAGCTGCATCAAGTACATTTTCTGCGTTTAAACCGCCAGCTAACATAAAGCTGTTTGCGCTCTTTTCAGCAAGTAATGACCAATCAAATACTTCACCTGTGCCACCAAATCCTGCAGAGGTTTTAGTATCGTACAAATGTTTATCTACTCCTGAAATTGGTTCAGGTAGCACATCAGTCACACCTTGTGCTTTCCATATTTGGCAAGTTACAGGTAACTTTGCACGCAACGCTTGAATATAAGTTTTATCTTCATTGCCGTGTAACTGCACGGCTGCAAGTTTTAATGTTTGCGCAATTTCACTGACTTGTTCTAAATCTTCGTTTACGAATACACCAACATACTTTAAAGGTGCGCTATCAATAACAGCTTTAGCACAGTCAATGTCAACGTAGCGGGGCGATTTAGGGGCGAAGATAAGGCCGCCGTAAATTGCCCCTGCGTTAAAAGCCGCTTGGGCGTCCTGAGAACGTGTTAAACCACAAACTTTATTTTCACCCAGAATAAGACGACGGCAAGCAACTTCTAAGTCTTGCTCAGCCATAATAGAGCTGCCCACTAAGAAACCATTACAAAGTGGTGCTAGCCGCTTCACATCTTGATGGGTGTAAATACCTGATTCAGAGATCACCACTTTGCCATCAGGAATTAGCTTTCTGAGCTTCTCGGTTGTCACTAAATCAGTGCTCAAATCACGTAAGTTGCGGTTATTAATACCGATAATTTCAGCATTCAGATCAAGTGCGCGGTGTACTTCTTCTTCATTGCTGACTTCGGTTAAGATTGACATATTCAGTGATTTTGCCACATTGGCAAGGTGTGTATATTGCGCATCATCAAGTACTGACAGCATAAGCAAAATGGCGTTACCACCATGTAAGCGCGCTAGATAAACCTGATACTCGTCGATAAAGAAATCTTTACAAATTAGTGGTTGATCAACTTTTTTGCTGACATACGTAAGGTAATCAAAACTACCCTGAAAATATTTTTCATCGGTTAACACACTGATGCACGTGGCATATTTGCCATATACGCCAGTAATTTCATCAAGATTAAAATTATCTCTAATCAGGCCCTTTGAAGGAGATGCCTTCTTACACTCTAAAATAAACTGTGTGCCTGATGCTGTCAGTGCCGCTTGAAAATCTCTGTCACTTGGCACAAGGTCGTTAATAAAAGCGTCTAGTGGCTTTTGTTGTTTTCTTAGAGCGACTTCTTGCTGCTTATCTGCAACGATTTTTTCTAATACGTTAGCCATTGCTTACCTCAACGATTTCTTTCAGTTTGTCTGCGGCTTGTCCAGACTTTAAAACTGCTAATACTTGCTGCGTGGCGGCTTTAAAATCAGCGGCCAAATTATGCATTACCAATAATGCAGCGACATTTACCGCAATAGCGGCGTTGTGCGCATCAGGTGCTGTGCCATTTAAAATCTCAATACTGGCTCTGGCATTGTATTCTGGCGTATCCCCAGCGATTTGGTCTAATGAATAATGTTCAACGCCAAAGTCGTCAACGGTTAAGGTGTATTCTTTAATTTCACCATCAACCAACTCAGCCACATGGGTTGTGCCATGTAGGGCAATTTCATCTGTGCCTTCACCGTGCACTATCATTGCTCGCTCAGTACCGAGTGTCTTTAAAGTCTCGGCCATCGGACGGCATAAACTTTTATCATATACACCCAGCAACTGTATTTGTGGGGCTGCTGGGTTAGTCAGTGGACCTAAAATATTAAAAATTGTACGAGTTTTTAACGTGGTACGTACTGGCATCGCGTGTTTCACACCTAAGTGATAAAGCGGCGCGAATAAGAAGGTGAAGCCGGTTTCTTTTAAACATACACTGGCTTGCTCAGGTGTCATTTCGATATTAATGCCCAGTGTTCTAAGTAAATCCGCAGAACCTGATTTGCTTGATACACTGCGATTGCCGTGTTTCACTAAATTGATACCACATGCCGCAGCCACAATTGCTGCTGTTGTGCTGACATTGATGGTATTTGAACCATCGCCACCTGTGCCACAGCTATCAGCACAAACAAGATTATGTGCGTTAAACTTTGTGGCATGATCGCGCATTGCTTTTGCTGCGCCAGCAATCTCTTGTGCCGTTTCTTTTTTAATTTTTAATGCAATCAGTGCGGCGGTGAGTTCAATTTCAGACACTTCACCCTGCATGACTAGATCGAAGAAGCTATTTGTTTGCTCGAATGTTAAGTCTTGTTGTTCAAGTAATAGATTTAAACTGTCCATGTTGGCTCCTATTGTGTTAAGTGGTCGATACTTTGTTTTAATAACTGAGCACCGTCTGGGGTAAGAATAGACTCAGGGTGAAATTGATAGCCGATCACCTTATCTTCAGGATGATAAATGGCCATCGGAATAGTGTCGTATTTGGCAATCACTTTTAAGCTCTCAGGAATATGAGTCGCCATTAAAGAGTGGTAACGCGCAACCGGGAAGCGTTTGCCAATACCTGCAAATACAGGGTGGTCGTCAGCTTCAATAATTGAAGACTTACCATGAACTGTTTCACCTGCATGACCAACAGTTCCGCCATAGCTTTGTGTTAAAGCTTGTTGGCCTAAACAAATTCCCAGCATAGGGAATTGGCCTTTAGCGAGTTCAATTAGCTCTAATAAGCAGCCTGCTTGAGCTGGGTTACCTGGGCCTGGCGATAACACTAAAATTACCGGTACAGTTTCTTGCTGCATCTTAGCGAAGATCTTTTCAGCGGAGATATTGTTACGGTAAACCACTAAATCTAGGCCTAGTAGCGTCAGTTCATCAACAAGGTTGTAGCTGAATGAATCAAAGTTATCTAAAAAATATACTTTTGTGTTACTAGACATTAGCAGGCTCCTTGATACGTAGATTGCACGGCTTTTATGACGGCTTGTGCTTTAGCACGCGTTTCATCTGCTTCTGATTGTGGATCTGAGTCATATACAACGCCAGCACCTGCTTGCACGTATGCGGTACCATTTTTTACGAATGCAGAGCGGATAACGATACAAGAGTCCATTGCGCCATCGCCCGTTAAATAGCCAACTGCACCACCATAGCTACCACGACGTTGTTTTTCAGTATGTCGTACTAACTCTGCTGCTTTTACTTTAGGTGCACCTACTAATGTGCCCATGTTCATACAAGCTTGATAGGCATGCAGTGCGTCTAAATCTGGTTTTAATTGACCCACAACGCGTGATACTAAATGCATGACCTGTGAATAGCGGTCTACTTTTAGCAGCTCTTTTGCATGGCGTGTGCCTGCAACGCTAATTCGCGCTACGTCATTACGTGCTAAATCTACCAGCATTAGGTGCTCAGCACGCTCTTTTTGATCGTTGCGAAGCTCAAGTTCAATGCGGCTATCTAGATCTGGATTAATACTGCCATCTGCAAACTTACCGCGAGGGCGTGTGCCTGCAATAGGGTAAACTTCAACTTGATTGCTGTTGACGCAATATTTCAATGCCGATTCAGGTGAGGCACCAAACAAAACAAAAGACTCATCTCGCATATAAAACATATACGGACTTGGATTTTGCTTTTTAAGTTGCTGGTAAGCTGCTAGTGGCTGAGCACAAGGTAAAGAGAATGTACGAGAAGGCACAACTTGGAAAATATCACCATCGATAATGTTTTGCCTTAAAGTTTTGACTTGATGACAGTAAGTTTCATCGTCAATGTTTACTGTTACTTCAGACAGGCCTTCATTTGGCGCTGCTAAATACGGCGTTAAATTATCACAACGCGTATTCAGCTCTTCTAGCTGTTTACCAACTTCAAAACAGTTTGCATGAACTTCTGGTCCGTTGAAAACATTACCAATTAACTCAGTTGTTTGGGCTTGGTGATCGATTAATACCAGGGTTTCTGCTAAGTAAAACACATAGTCAGGACAGTCATTATCACCGTCTGGGACGTCAGGCAGTGTTTCAAAGTTGGCTACCATGTCGTAAGCAAATACACCGCCTAAGAATAATGCAAAAGGAGTATCTGAGTTACGTTTGATTTTATTTATACAAGTACGTAGGGCACTGAATGAATTATCTGCTTTAAGTTTACTATATTCATCCAGTTCAGCTTCGAACGGTGCGTATTCAAGTGTTAATACATCATCTTCAACAACCGCTGTACAGTTTTCAACTTGTTCGGCCAAGTAACTTAACACTTGCTGACCGTTGTTAGACAGTGCTTTGGCAATAACGGTTTTGCCTCTGCACTCAATGCGAAGTGCTGCATCAACTAAAATAATACTTTTAACATTATCTTTTGAGTCAATTTCTGCAGACTCCAGTAATAATGAATTTGTTTTATCAAGTGCCGCATACAATGACAATGGGCTGCTAATGTAATCGCGCCGTTGTCTCATACTCGTCACTTCCCCTGGTGTTGTCGTAATATGACTAAAAATCAAAACCTCATTCCCCATAATAAAAAACCCCCGCCAGTGTTAACTTGCGGGGGTTGTGTAACAGATACAACAATGCCGTCCCGCTAGTTCAGGCGCCACCACCAAGAATGTGTGTTGATATTGTTGTTAATCATGTTTGTATTCCAAAAAATTTAGATATAAAAAAACCCGCATTTGTGTGCGGGTTTAGAGTTCGTATAGATACGACAAAGCGCCCGCAATGTTACGAGTGCCACCACCAGATTTTATTTTTAGTTAATGTTTTCATATCAGGTATATGTCGAATCAATTTATACACAGTAAACCTTATCGGAACGAGCGAGTCAAGCTTAAAAGTTGCAAAAACATTAAAAATATAAAGTATACAAAATTTAATGGGGTGTATTAGTGATATAATCCGACCCGTTGACACGAACACAAATAATAATGAAGAGAAATAAACTTGATAAAATATGATTTACACAGTCATAGCACCTTTTCTGATGGTCGTTTAAGCGTAGGCGCATTACTTGAGCGAGCAACAGAAAAGGGCGTTGATGTTTTAGCCCTTACTGATCATGATACCGTTGCGGGTATTGAACCTGCAAAGCAATTTATAGCTGACCGAGATTTAAATTTAGAGTTAGTGGCTGGTGTTGAGATTTCGACAAAATGGGAAAGCTTTGAAATCCATATTGTCGGCCTTTCTATAGATACTGAAAATACTCATCTTCTTAATTTATTGACTGAGCAGCAAAACAAACGTGAAGCTCGTGCTCAAGAGATTGGTCGACGCTTAGCGAAAAAAGGCTATGAAGATATTTATGAACAGGCCAAAGCATTGGCAAAAGATGCTGAAATCACCCGAGCGCACTTTGCGCAAGCTTTGGTCGAACGTGGTGTGGCTAAGAATATCCAAGGTGTGTTTAAAAAGTTTTTAGCCAGAGGAAAAACGGGCTATGTACCAAGCAATTGGTGTGATATGGCAACTGCCATTGCGGCGATTCAGGCTGCTGGTGGCGTTTCCGTGCTAGCACATCCTGGTCGATATCAAATGTCTAATAAATGGCTTCGTAAATTACTCAGCGAATTTAAACTTGCTGGTGGGCAGGCGATGGAAGTCGCTTTACCACAGCAAGCACCGAGCGAAAGACAGTTTTTAGGGCAATTAAGCCAAGAGTTTGATCTACTCGCGAGTCAAGGTTCAGATTTTCATTATCCTATGCCTTGGTCAGATCTCGGAAAAAACCTATACTTACCAAAAGATTGTCAAGCTGTTTGGCAGTTTTGGCAAGACGCACAGGAGTGTCACTAATGAGCCAATTTTTTCATATTCACCCAGAAAACCCGCAGGCACGCTTAATTAAACAAGCGGTTGAAATTATTCACAAGGGTGGGGTGATAGTCTACCCAACCGACTCAGGCTATGCACTTGGTTGCAGTATTGGTAATAAACAAGCGAAAGAGCGAATTGAACGTATTCGCGGTATTGAAAAACACCATAATTTTACACTTGTTTGCCGAGATTTATCAGAGCTGGCAACGTATGCTCGTGTTGATAATCAAATTTTTCGTTTAATAAAAAACAATACGCCAGGGCCATATACCTTTATTTTCAAAGGCACAAAAGAAGTACCTAAGCGTTTACTAAACGAAAAGAAAAAAACTATTGGTATGCGTGTAACCGATAATCCAATTGCCGCCGCGTTACTTGAAGAGCTCAATGAACCGCTTATGTCATGTTCATTGATTTTACCTGGTGAGCAATTTACCGAGTCAGACCCTGATGACATTCGTATGAGCCTAGAAAAACAGGTCGATCTTATTATTCATGGTGGTTATTTAATTGAACAAGCGACTACTGTGATCGACTTTTCTGACGATGATATTGTCATTCTTCGCGAAGGATGCGGTGACGTTACGCCGTTTCAATAGCTAACAAAATAGACATTAAAATAGTCATTAAATGAGTAACTCTGCGCCACTGGCCTTTCTTCATGGCGAAGCCGTTTTAGAAAAGCCAGAAGACTTATACATACCACCCGATGCTCTAAAAGTGATATTAGAAAGCTTTGAGGGCCCGCTCGATCTGCTTTTATATCTCATTAAGCGCCATAAGCTAGATATTCTGCAACTGCCAATCCATAGCATTACTAAACAATATGTGAGCTATGTTGAGCTGATGAAAGACTTACAGCTTGAATTGGCAGGGGAATACTTAGTGATGGCAGCTTTATTGGCGCAAATTAAGTCGCGCATGTTGTTACCGACCCATGAAGAGCTTGAAGAAGAAGCCGATCCGCGTGCTGAATTAGTCAAGCGTTTGCAAGAATATGAGCAGTTCAAGACCGCTGCAGAAACATTAAAAGAGCAGCCTCATGTCGGAAAAGACTTCTTCATAGCTAATGCAGAGTATGTTGACAGTGCACTTAATGAAGAAAAACCACCTGATTTAAGTTTAAAAGACTTAGTGCTTGCATTTGGTAATGTGATGGCTCGGGTAAAAACGCTCGCTCACCATCAAATATCAAGTGAAGTTTTGTCTACTCGTGAACGTATGTCGAGAATTCTAAGGTACCTTTCAGAAAATAATGGTCCGTGTGCTTTCGTCACTTTGTTTGATTTTACTGAAGGGCGCCAAGGCGTGGTGGTGACATTTATCGCAATGCTTGAACTGATCAAAGAGCAATTAGTCACTTTTACCCAAATTACCCCGCAATCAGAGATTTATTTATCTTTAAAACTACAAGAGTAACCGAACCTCTGTCATAATATTGTCTTGTGTTTGCAATTGTAGATTAATATGGCTTTTAAGCGTCTTAGTGATGAACAACTCGTTGAGCTAGTCGAAGCAGCGATTTTTGTTTCTGAGAAGCCATTAAGTAAGCGTCGTCTACAAGAAACCGTTCTGCAAGATTTCAATATTTCTGCTAAAAGATTAAACCAAGCCATAGACTCACTGGTTGTGCACTATTCAACAAGAGGTGTTCAGTTGGTTGAAGTGGCGTCTGGTTATCGCTTTCAAGCAGGGCCTTCTTTGGCTGAGCCATTAAGTAAATTATGGCCTGAAAAAGCGGTGAAATACTCTCGAGCGACCATAGAAACCCTTGCCTTGATAGCCTATCGTCAACCTATTACCCGAGGTGAGATAGAGCAGGTAAGAGGGGTTGCTGTGAGCAGCAATATAATGAAAAGTTTATTAGAGCGTGAATGGATAACGGTTGTTGGGCAAAAAGATGTACCTGGTAAACCTGCGCTATATGCAACCACCAAACAATTTTTAGATTATTTTTCTTTATCTGGTTTAGAACAGTTGCCTAATTTACCTGAGCAACAAGATGTAAAACTAGAACAGATATTGAGTGATCCTTCTGTGAGAGAACCATCCTAATGAGTGAAAAGTTACAAAAAGTATTGGCCCGTGCTGGTGTGGGTTCACGCCGCGAAATGGAAAAATACATTGACTCTAATCGTGTCAGCGTTAACGGTAAAGTGGCACGTTTAGGTGATCGTGTTGAAGAAAATGCGGTTATCCGTGTTGACGGTCATGTTGTTAAAATTGAGCAGCAAGAAGAGCGTGTTTGTCGTGTTTTAATGTATCACAAGCCTGAAGGCGAATTATGTACGCGTAAAGATCCTGAAGGTCGCCGCACGGTTTTCGATAGACTACCTCGTTTAGAAGGCGATCGTTGGATTGCGATTGGCCGTTTAGATATCAATACTTCAGGTTTATTGTTATTTACCAATGACGGTGAGTTAGCAAATCGTTTAATGCATCCTAAATATGAAGTAGAGCGTGAGTACTCTGCACGCGTATTCGGTGAAGTAACAAACCAAACACTGAATACCTTAACTAAAGGCGTTGAATTAGACGACGGCCCAGCTAAATTCCTAAAAATTAAGCCAATGGGCGGTGAGGGCATTAACAAGTGGTTCAACGTTACGCTAACTGAAGGTCGTAATCGTGAAGTACGTCGTTTATGGCAATCTCAAGATGTAGAAGTATCGCGCCTAATTCGTATCCGTTACGGTAAATTAGAGCTTAACAAACGTCTTCCTCAAGGTGGCTGGGAAGAGCTTAAGTTAGAAGACGTAAACTACTTACGTAAATCTGTGAAAATGCGCCCTGAAACGCAAACTAAGCTTTCTGTGATGCCAGAAAAGCGTAAAGACAAGCGTGCTAAGATCAATCAGATCAGAAAGGCTGTGAAAAAGCACAACCAACGTGCGCAAAAGCCAAAGAGAAAGTAACTTTATAAAAGTAACTTTCTAATTGGATTCAAACTAAAAAGGCACTCGATTGAGTGCCTTTTTTAATGGTGTCAGAACTATAAGTTACTGTGCATTAATCGATTCACCGTTAACGTCTTTAGAATCATCTGCCATTAGGTATAAATACGTCGGCATGAGTTCTTCAGCAGTTTTAAGCTTTTCTTTATCTTCACCAGGGAAAGCTGAAGCTCGCATACTTGTACGTGTCGCACCAGGGTTAATACAGTTGATACGAATGTTAGTCTTACCTACTTCTTTAGACCAAGTTTGCATCATACCTTCAGTTGCAAATTTTGAGATTGCGTAAGGACCCCAAAACTCTCGCCCTTCACGGCCGACACCTGATGAAGTGAAAATCACAGATGCACACGGTGATTTACGAAGTAGTGGAAACATATATTTTGTGATCATCGCTTGTGCAGTCACGTTTACTTTCATGATATTTTCAAACGTAGATACACAAAAATGCTCCAGTGGACCAAGTGAACCTAAGATTGAGGCATTGTTCAGTAGACCATCTAATTTACCAAATTGCTGCTCTATGGTTGCAGCAAGGTCGCGGTAGTTTTGTTTTGTCGCACCGCGCATATCCATAGGTACGATAGCCGGTTGTGGATAGCCTGCATTCACGATTTCATCGTATACGCATTCAAGTTTTTTAGTTGTTTTACCAAGTAGGATTACAGTTGCACCGTGTTTCGCATATGTTAATGCCGCAACACGGCCAATTCCATCGCCAGCACCTGTGATTAAAATGGTTTTATTTTCTAGTGCGTTGTCTGCTGCTTGATAATTATGCATTGTAGATCTCTATTTGAACGTTTTGCGCATTTTATCACAGCATTAGGGTAAGTTATCTAAATTATTGCAAAATTGAGTGGCGAAACTTTACATATTGAGTTAAGTTTAACTGGTCTAATGTCTCATTAAAAACACAATTACATTATATTAACGCGTTAATTGCATAAGAATAATAAAATTTGTCGGAGCCCATTCAATGAAAAAAATGCTTCTCTCACTCGCAATTTCTACGGCTTTGGTCGGCTGTGGCGGCGGTGAAACACTACAAGATGTAAAACAAGAAACGACCCCTGTCTTACCTTCAGCTTCAGTGAAATTCGATCCATCAAATGGTGTGATATCAATTCCGAATGACTTACTTTTAAATGGTACTAAAGATGGTACGTTGAATTTACCTGGTGAATTTGACGATCAAGGTCAACCTTTAGCCGCAGCAGCTTATGCTAACCCAAGTCTGACAATGGGTGGTTTAGATGGTTGGTCTACTAATATGCCTTACGTCATCGATTTAGATGTGCCAAGCGAAGTTAGCATTAATGCTGAGTCTGTTGCCACACCTGATGCTGTTCGCATTTTTGAAGTTGTCATGGGCGCGAGTATTACAGATCCTGACTGCGCGAGTGATAAAGTGCCTGCGGGTATTGCCTGTAAATATGTGGGTGAGTTGACGTTTGGTGTTGATTACATCGCTAAGTTGACTGATTCAGGTAAAGGCATCATGGTAGTGCCGCTTAAACCACTTAAGTCTGGTGCATCGTATATTACTGCACTAACAAAAAGTATTGTAATGGCTGATGGCCGTCCACTTGAGCCATCATCTTCATATAGTTTAGTGAAAGCGGAAGCGCCTTTAGTTACCGACTCACAAAGAAGCCTTCAGGCTGTTGTACAACAATATGAAAATGTTATCTCTGGCCAGGTGGCAAAAGAAGATGTGATTTATACCGCAGCAATGACGATTCAGTCTGTTGGTGCGGTAATGAATAATATTAAGTTAGGACTTGCTGAAAGCTTAAACACTCAGACCAACCCTAAAGTTGTAGTACCAGAGCAACCTATGATCACAGTATCAGATGCATTAGCGGCAGTCATTCCTGATGCTGAAACTCGTGCGCCTTTCCAGGCTGTTCAATACATGCAAGGTAGCATTATGTTACCTATGTACTCGAAGAAACCAGAAGGTACAGCAATTGAAGATTTAGCGGGCACCTATTGGAAAGCTCGATGTGATAATGCTGCAATTATCGCAAGTCTATCAGAAGAACAGTTATCAGCTTTAACACCAGGTGCGAACGATGCGTACTGTAATGCTGTTTCAAAAACTAAACTACGTGATTTTGGCTTAGATCAAAGCCGTTTTTTAACTAAGTTTAATAGCATTCCTTCAATTGAATGGATTGCAAACGTGCCAGTTCAAATTACTAAGCCACGTGCAGAATTGTTAGATATTGAAATGCCAGCAACAGGTTGGCCTGTAGTTATCTTGCAACACGGCATTACTGCTAACAAAGAAAGCCTACTAGGGTTAACACTTGCATTAAGCAACGCTGGTTTTGCAACGGTCGCTATTGATCACCCAATGCACGGTGCTCGTGGTCTAGATATCGATTTAGATGGTAAAGATGACTTTAATGCAACAAGTGGTCAGGGTTCAGTACTTTCATACATGAACTTGACGTCGCTACTCGTCGCACGTGATAACCTAAGGCAGTCTTCAGCTGATCTATTAGCACTTAGACTTGGTCTGAACTTCATTGACCCAACACTTGGTATTAATCCAACAGATGTAAGCTTCTTTGGTCACTCTTTAGGTTCTATTGTAGCACCTAACTTTATTGCGCATACAAATAAGCCTATCGGTAATGAAACGGTTGATAACTTATTTAAAGTGAATACAGTTGGTCTTGCAAGCGGTGGTGCAGGTATCGCTAATTTCTTAACTGAGTCGGGTTCATTTGGTTCGTTTGTTAAAGGCTCTGTGTTAGCTGCAGCGGGTAATCTATCTTCTAAAGCTTTCTTAGAGTTCGTAGCAAGTGAAGCAACAGCAGCTTGCCCTGCAGAGACTAAGATCCCTTGTTCTTATGCACTATACGAAAAGCAACTTGTTGAAGCAGGCAATACAGCGGCACTTGCTGGTATTCAATCTGTGATCAGCCAGTTCGTGACCGTTGCTCAAACAACGTTAGACAGTGCAGACCCAGTAAACTACGCAGCAGCAGTTCAAGCACTTGGTACACCAACCTACTTAAGTGTAGTAACAGGTGGCGTTGATGGTAACCTACCTGATGCAGTTATTCCGCCAACAACGGCACTGCCTTTGTCTGGTACTATGCCTATGGCGCAATTATTCGGTATGACACCAGTGACTGAAACTCAGGAAGGTGAACCTAAGAATTATGTAGTTAAGTTTTCTCAAGGTCATCACTCATCGATTGCAACAACTTCATTTAATGAAGCTGTAGGTGGTACCGCTCTAGGCCATGAGATGACAACATTTGAAATGCAAAAGCAACTTGCAACTTTCTTGGCATCAAAAGGTATGAAGTTACCAATTGAAAACACTGCAGTGATTGCTAATTAAGTTTAATTACGAGAAGATGAAAAAGCCGCGATAAGCGGCTTTTTTTATTTTTATAAAAATATTTTTAATCATAAGAACAACGAGGAGACTAGATTGACGTTCTTATTTGAATACGGTTTATTTTTAGCTAAAGCAGTCACCATACTATTATCTATTGGGGTTATCATCATTTTGGCAGTGGGTGCGAGTCAAAAGCCTAAGGCAAGCGCAGGTGAAGTCGAGCTTCAAGACTTATCTAAAAAACTAAAGCGAAATAAGCAAAACTTTATCGAGCAGACTCTAGATAAAAAAGAACTGAAGACTTACAAAAAAGCGCAGAAGAAAGAGCAAGAAGATAAGACTTCTGCAAAGGCATTTGTGATTAATTTCGATGGTAGTTCAGATGCTCATGAAGTGAATAATTTACGCGAAGAAATTACAGCGGTACTACAAATTGCAGATAAAGATAAGGACTCAGTGATTGTAAATATCAACAGTGGCGGCGGTGTGGTTCATGGCTACGGGTTAGGAGCTTCGCAGTTAAAGCGTCTTACTAGCGCAGAACTGCCTTTAACTGTTTGTGTCGATAAAATTGCTGCAAGTGGCGGCTATATGATGGCCTGTGTGGCAAATAAAATTGTCGCTGCACCATTTTCAATTATTGGCTCAATTGGTGTCATTGCGCAAATTCCTAACTTTAATAAGCTTCTTAAAAAGAATGACATTGATTTTGAAATGATTACTTCTGGTGAATTCAAACGCACGTTGACACTATTTGGTGAGAATACCGATAAGGGACGTGATAAATTTCAACAAGAAGTTGAATCTACCCATGGCTTGTTTAAAGAGTTTGTACAAGCTAACAGAGCTGATATAGATCTTGAAAAAGTGGCCACAGGTGAATATTGGTTTGCCTCTGAGGCGCAAAAATTAGGTTTAGTCGATGAATTGAATACCAGTGATGACCATATTTTATCTTTACTAGATAGCCATCAAATTTACACGGTAAAATATACCAGCAAAAAATCTCTACCAGAAAAGCTAGGACTTGGCGTGAGTCAAGCAGTGGCAAGTGCGACAAATATGCTTTGGACTAAGTTACAAGACTCTAAATGGTAGGTATAAAACGTTATACTGAATAGCGAAAAATAATTTAGTTCTTTTGAAATGCCTTTGGAGAAATACCAAAGGCATTTTTGAATGTACGGCTAAATTGACTGGTATGATTAAAGCCTAAATCAAACCCTATCTGGGTAATACTTTTACCTTTTTTAAGCAGCTCTTTGGCCTTAGAAAGTCGCCGTGTTTGCAGCCACTGTTGTGGGGTCATGTTTAAGCATGACTTAAAGTAATTAAAAAATTTACTGCGACTCATACAAGCAATTTTACACAAAGTATCAATATCTAGAGGCTCGCTCAAATGATGCTCAATGTATTGAACGACTTCTGTAATTGGGTCTTGATGATTGTGCGAGCTTGCGCACTTTAAAATAAGTTCGCGAGTTTGCTGAGTGAGCAATCGTGTCACCAATTCATTCAGTGCTAAATCAATCAAAAATCCGCGTTGATCTCCATTTTCAGTAAATAAATGCACCATACGGTCGAGTAATGCCTGAGTTTGCCAATTGTGCTCGACATGGACGAGTTCATTTTGATAAGCCACTTCGATACTAGTTTGATTTTGTATATTAAGCTTTTGAGCAATATCAGCCAGTTTATCAGAGTTAATTTCAATGGCTAAGCAGGTTGTGGGTGTTGTCCCTGATGCGTCAGGAAAGTCAATATGGACGGTTTGGTTTGGTGCAAGTACAAAGCTTTCATTAGGCAAAAAATCATGGTGGTAATCACATGTTTCTACATGCATCATCTTTTTGCCTTGTAGCATACCGCAAAATAATACATTGCTTGATGATAAGGGCACATTAAATGCGCTTTCATAAGTGTCATAAATACTCAATTGCGCGTCATCTGAATCAAAGCTGAGCTTATTCTCTACCAATTTATCAATGTGTTGGTGCCTAGCTTGCAAATCAAAGCGCATATCTGTTCCTTATGAATATCAAGACGGAGAGTTAAGCAAAAAATACCTAGAGTTAATTTTTTAGGCCTCCTTTCGATTAATGTCAATTCAATGGGCTCAAAAATAAACACATAACCGAAGTATGAGCCGGGCAACAAGTTGATAAAAGAGGACACGATGATTTATTCAAACCCGAATACCCAAGGCGCAGTCGTTAATTTTAAAGACAAGTATGACAATTACATCGGTGGTGAGTGGCTTGCTCCCTTAGATGGTGAATATTTTGAAAACACAAGCCCTGTGAACGGAAAGGTGTTTTGCCAAGTAGCACGTTCTAAAGCAGCAGATATCGAGTTGGCACTCGATAAAGCACATGAAGCAAAAGAGGCGTGGGGCACAACCAGTGTGACAGAGCGCAGTAATATTTTACTGAAAATTGCTCAGATCATTGAAGATAACAAAGAGTATTTGGCCGTTGCTGAAACGTGGGACAACGGCAAAGCCGTACGTGAAACCCTCGCCGCTGATATTCCGCTAGCAGCAGATCATTTTAGATATTTTGCTGGCTGTATTCGTGCGCAAGAGGGCAGTATTGGGGAGATTGACGAGCACACGGTGGCCTACCATTTCCATGAGCCGCTAGGTGTAGTGGGGCAAATTATACCTTGGAACTTCCCGCTATTAATGGCCGCTTGGAAATTAGCCCCAGCCCTTGCTGCGGGTAACTGTGTGGTACTAAAACCTGCAGAGCAAACACCCACCTCAATTATGTTATTAGTTGAACTGATCGGTGATTTACTACCTTCGGGTGCTTTAAACGTGGTGAATGGTTTTGGTAAAGAAGCAGGTGAAGCTTTAGCAACCAGCACACGAATTGCTAAGATTGCTTTTACGGGTTCTACTCCGGTTGGTTCGCACATATTGAAATGCGCTGCCGATAATATTATTCCATCGACTGTAGAGCTTGGCGGTAAATCACCTAATATCTTCTTCAATGACGTGCTCGACAAAGACGATGATTATCTAAGTAAGTGTATTGAGGGCGCGGTATTGGCTTATTTTAACCAAGGTGAAGTATGTACTTGTCCTTCGCGCTTATTTGTTCAAGAAGGCATTTATGATGAGTTTATTGAGCGTGTGAAAGCGCGTACTGAGCAAATTAAGCGTGGTAATCCGCTCGATACTGAAACTATGGTGGGCGCGCAAGCCTCTCAGCAGCAGTTTGATAAAATCTTAAGTTATATCGAAATTGGTAAACAAGAAGGTGCAGAAGTACTGTTTGGTGGCGAAGTCGAACAGTTATCTGAAGAGTTTAATTCGGGTTATTACATTCAACCAACCTTGCTAAAAGGCAATAACTCAATGCGTGTGTTCCAAGAAGAGATTTTTGGTCCCGTTATTTCACTTTGCACGTTTAAAGATGAAGCTGAAGCATTAGAACTTGCGAATAGCTCTGAATTTGGTTTAGGTGCGGGTGTTTGGACACGAAACATGAATCGCGCCTATCATTTTGGTCGCAAGATTGAAGCTGGTCGTGTATGGACAAACTGCTACCACATGTATCCAGCGCATGCGGCATTTGGTGGTTATAAAAAGTCAGGTGTGGGTAGAGAGACTCACAAAAAAGCGTTAGACCATTATCAGCAAACTAAAAATCTATTAGTTAGCTATAGTGAAAGTCCACTCGGCTTTTTCTAAAGAGTTAACTATTTAAACGGTTATTTAGATATCACAATGCAAAGGGGTAAGTAGCGCAATGTTAAATTGCGCTACTTTTGTGGCTTACTTGTCTTCGATTGATTTTATGTAGTTTAAAGCACCAACGATAGAAGCTACTTGGCCTTGCACACAAATTTCATCATTTGCAGTTGGGCTATCAGGGTAAACTTCGGTTGTTGTCACATACTCAGCGTTTGTCATGCCCATGCAAAGACCCAGTTTAGTGCCGTCATAATTAATCAGACCGAATTGCTCAATCGGAACACCGATCAATCTGCCCTCTTCGTCAGCAGGGGCGATGTGGGTGACTTTTTCTACTTCTTTGATTATCGCAGTTTGAAACGAGTACTGTGGTTTTTGAGTATGACCAACTAAGTAAAAACCATCTGGAATATTCCAATTATCATGACTTACACCATCACGCGCCGCAAGCGCTGGTCGAAACTCTGAATTATCTGTGTCAGTAGTTTCATGTAAATCGACATGACAAAGTAAATCATCAAACTGAGCGACATAAGCCATTGCTTGTTTTGACTCAGCCGCTGGGCTGTCAGCATAAAATGAGCGGTTTGGATCAATCGCCTCAGGGTTCCAACGGTTGATTGTTTCATAACCCCAAGGACTAATACATGGCAGTACCACAAGATTGAAATTAGCTTGGTAATGTTTTCCCTGTGATTTTATGAACTCAATCGCACCATGTACGCCACTGGTTTCATAACCATGCACACCACCTGTCACTAAAACAGTTGGCTTATTGTCAGAAAAGTCACGAGACTTTATCGCATACAATTTATATTCATGTTCACCGTAATTTAGTTCGCCATATTGCTCAACGTCATACTCGTCAGCGAGCGCAAGTATTTTAGTTTCTACTTCTTGTTGGTAACTACGCTTAATCACTTGTGCTGCGAGCCACTGTTTTTTTTCTGCTTCTTGCCATGGTGTGCCAGGCGTGCCAATTGGGTATGCGGTTGTCATAATCGTCCTCGGTGAAAGTTTTTTGCCATCCTAGTGATAAAGCTGGGGCCAGTAAAGTAATTAAATCTAATTGCACACCATCTGAACACTATTACAGCGGCTTATTTCGCAAAGTAACCAAGTTGCGCAAGTCGACTTTTTTGCTGTGACGTTAATTTACAGCTGAATAAAAAAATACTTCTTTGCTCAAGTTGCACATGTGTGACTTGACAGCAAATAATGGTATGAACTTTAATTTGTTGAATTTGTTCTACAGGAACATATTTTTGTGCACCTAAAAAGTTATAGTAGCTCAAGCCATTCACACACCATGATGATCTTCTTCTGCCCATTAAGGTTTGAATTAATGTTACAACCACAAATAAACTGAGAGTGAATATAAGCATTATTTCTAATGCTTCTAACCAAGCAGTAAAGTTAAATACTTTGCTTATTGACACAAGAAGTGCAATAACGCTCGCGGCAAGAATATAAAAACCAAAATTGATTGAAGATTTAATTTCGTACATTTCTTAACTCCTACGTACCTTTTTTATAGGCATGCAAAGTAATGTAAGAAAATGAATAAAATATGGAGTTAATACTTAAAGCTTAAATTAATGTACCTCTGCTTTTATTTCTTGCCAGTCTTCAACAAGTGGGTTAAGAAAACCGCATTCCTTATAAGCACGCTCTATGTATCCTGACTGTCTTAGCTGCTTTAAGCCTTTTTGTAGTGCTTTAAATGTTTTGTTTCCGAGAGGATGTTTTTTTGATACTACAAAGTGTCTGCTGTCTTGAAGAGCGACTTTAACACCATCTATTGCTCGAATATTGTAGTTTTTTCCTGTGTACTCAAAAGGCTGTGCTGGTTTGAAAGGGGCCAGCATGGCATCGACCCAGCCACTGCTTACCATTTTAGCCATAACTAACCAATCGGCTTCAATGACTAAATTTTTGGGCTCAAGCGCGGTTAGTGTTTTTACATCAGCGTGCCAGGCTTCACTGGTCACAAAGCTAAGGTCTGAAATGCCATTCGTAAGTTTTGGTTTCAGCTTAGTTATTTTATTAGCTGCGACATAGATACCTGCGTAAAACTCTCCATTACGGATCACAGGTTCAGATATAAATACATCATTTTCGTATTGGGATGCTTCATTAAGCCAAATGGAGTCAAAACTGATCAGGAGTAGCCCGTGTTGGATAAGACGAATATTTCTCGCATCATAATCACCTAGCACAAAATCATACTCCAGGTTAAGACCTCCGAGTTTTATTGCTTTTTGTACTAGGATAAATTCAACAACATCCCTAAGGCAGCTTGGGTGCTTGAAATGCTCGATAGACTCTATGCTATCTTCGCCGAGCACTTGTTGTGCGTAATTATAAATGTCGGTTTCAATCGAAATTGGAATTTTTGCCTTGCTACTTAAAGATGTAAAAAAGCACAAAAATAAACATACCCATTTCATAAACATGATTCATTGGTCTGTATTTGAGTTAAGTATCGTATAAGTTGAGATAAATTAAAGTGACAAGAGCAAACTAGTTCACTATCTTGTTAAGTTGATGTTATTTAAAACGTTGAAAATCGTGTTTATCGAGCGCTATAAAAGGGGACTTTATGAAATTCGAACAGTTACTTAATCATCTTGATTCAGGCGTTTGCGTTGATCAATTACAAACTGAGTCTGTGGTAGATTTAGCTGTATTGCTTATGTCAATTGATGGCGAGGTATGTGAAAAAGAGTTATCAGTTTTAAATCAGTGGATAAAGAAGCTATGTTGGAATAGCGAGATAGAATCAGGTCTTTATATCTCGAATATGATCACCCATTGCAAAGACGTGATTGCAAAAGGTGATACAGAGCATTTTATTCACCATAGAATGAAACACATTGTTGATGCACCCATAAAGGAGCTGGCTTTAAGATTAACGACTCAACTAGCACAGGCTGATGGCATAGTGACTGAGTCAGAATCTAATGCATTGAAAGTGATTGAAGCCGAATTGTAATTATTTAGTGGTTTTGAGAAAACAACTTTTTACGCACGATTTTTCTATACTCACTCGGTGTTTGATTTAGCCTTTGCTTAAAGACCCGAGTGAGTAAGCCCTGAGAATTAAACCCCACCGATATTGCCACATCTTGAATTGACAAATTACTAGAAGCTAATAGCTCTTTGGCATTTTCTAAGCGTAAAGTTTGCAGATAATGCACGGCTGTTTGGTCCGTTGCTGCTTTAAAGCGTCTATTAAAAGTCCGGTAACTTAAATCAAATTGCTCCGCCACATCTGAAAGGACAATCTCGGTGTGATAATTGTTTTTCAACCAAAATTGAATCGATGCGATTAACTCATCTGGATGTGTATCTGCATCGCCTTCAAGAAAACGCTGCTCTTCGTAGGGCTTTCTAATTTCATGAGAAAAGTTTTGCTGCACGTGTTGCGCCGCGGCAACCCCATATAATTGCGAAATCAAATGTACAATGACATCTGCGAGGGCATTCAAACTGGCTACGGTATAAATACGCTCAGATTGGGTAATGAAGAAGTCAGGTTTCAAATCGACTGACGGGTAATTGAGCTTAAATTGTTTCGCATAATGCCAGTGTGTTGTCGCAGGGTGCTGTTCGAGTAAACCAGACTCTGCTAAAAAGCAGACCCCAGTGCCGACACCGATAATGGTCGAGCCTAGTTGCCAAGCTTGATTTAAAGCCGTTACAAGTGATTGGTTTTTTCTAAGTACAGGTCTTGGGTTTCGCCAAATGCTCGGCACAATAATGTAATCTTGCTCTGACAAATAGCCAAATGCCTCGTCAGGGTGTATTTGTAACCCAAGCTCATTACTGATTGGCGAGGTATCATTTGCCAGCCAAGTTACGCGTAACGGTTTAAAGTCATGCCCTAAGTGTCTTTTTGCAAAAGCTTCACCTGCTCTAAGCATTTCTGCGGGAAGAGAAACACTGGTAAAAAGCATGCTTGAATAAATACAAAAGCCAATTTTTATCGGGGTTTCTGGTCTGACCATGCTTATTTGGCGCAAAATAAATGATATTTGGCTATTTTTGCAAAATGTAATCTAAAGTTCAAACTAGAATCGAACATATCTAAGTTGTGTGAAAATTTTAAGAACGATTATTTATGACTGCATTACCAATTATTGTCGGTATGGGTGGCATTAATGCTGCTGGCCGTACATCTTTTCATCAGGGCTATCGCCGTATTGTTATAGATAAGCTAGATCAACAAGCACGTCTAGAAACTTTCTTAGGCCTTGCAACACTAATGAATTTAGTGCGTTTCGAAGACGGTCGACTAGTTACACACACTGGCGATGAAATTTCAGCTGAACAAGTCGAAGCGCAATTTGGTGAGCAGATTAAAGCGGGTACTTTGATCCGTAAAATAGAAAAAGAACACTTTGATTGTGATGCAACACACTGGCAGCAAAAGCTAACTATTAATGCGAATGATGAGGCGGGACTAAAGTTCACTTGTCGTAAACGTGATTTACCAAACCCAGTACCTGCCTCTTGGCAAGTTGAAGAACTAGACGCAAAAACAGTCAATGTGGTTGTACCTGATTCTTTAGAAGTAAAACACGAAAGCTATCGTGATAATCCAATCAAAGCGGCGGGTCAATTACCTTCCGGCTTTGATCCGGCATCGCTTTATAACAGTCGTTACCAACCTCGTGGTTTACAAGCTACTATTTTTGCTGCAACCGATGCAATTCGTTCAACGGGCCTTGATTGGGATACCGTCATGAACAGTGTTGAACCAGACAAAATTGGTACTTATTCAGCATCAGTCGCTGGCCAAATGCAGCAAGAAGGCTTTGGTGGTTTGATCCGCTCTCGTCAGCAAGGTGATCGCGTAAGTACAAAACAATTGGCATTGGGTTTAAATACCATGTCGACAGACTTTATTAATGCTTACGTGACAGGCAGCGTTGGTACGACGTTCACAACCTCTGGTGCATGTGCAACCTTCTTATATAACTTACGCGCTGCAGTGAATGATATTCAAGCTGGCCGTACGCGAGTTGCGATTGTAGCGAGCGTGGAATGTGCGTTGACGCCAGAAGTCATTGAAGGTTTTGGTAACATGAGCGCATTGGCAAACGAAGAAGGTCTTCGCAAGCTAGATAATACAGAAAACGTTGACTACCGTCGCACAAGCCGTCCATTTGGTGATAACTGTGGTTTCACAATCGGTGAAGGTGCTCAGGTTGCGATCCTGATGGATGATGCGCTTGCCCTCGAGCTTGGTGCAGAAGTTATGGGCTCAGTAGTAGATGTGTTTGTTAATGCAGATGGTATTAAAAAGTCTATTACGGCACCTGGCCCTGGTAACTACATTACTATGGCTAA
This sequence comes from Pseudoalteromonas sp. MTN2-4, assembly GCF_042848605.1. Classification (NCBI taxonomy): domain Bacteria; kingdom Pseudomonadati; phylum Pseudomonadota; class Gammaproteobacteria; order Alteromonadales; family Pseudoalteromonadaceae; genus Pseudoalteromonas; species Pseudoalteromonas sp. MTN2-4. The sequence goes on along the minus strand of NZ_BTGK01000001.1, from coordinate 22,571 downwards.
GTCAGTTGCATTAGCTGAGCAAATTGCTGGCACTGATGCTATTAGAGAGCGTAGCTTTATTTTGGCGCACGGCTCAAGTACACCGCAAAACCGTGTAACTGAATCGCTGATTTACCATAAAGTGGCAGAAGCGTTTTCAATCAATGGTTGGAAAGTGGTTGCTCCAAAGGCATACGTAGGGCACACCATTGCGCCAGCAAGTGGCGACCAACTCGCGCTAGCGCTGGGCGTATTTAGTCACAACATCATGCCAGGTATTACAACGATTGATAAAGTGGCTGACGACGTTCACGTTGAACATTTAGATATTCGTAATGAGCACTATGAGTGTGCACCTATGGATGTGGCTTTTATCAACTCAAAAGGTTTCGGTGGTAACAACGCAACAGCAACGGTATTTTCGCCAAACTTTACCAATAAGTTGCTAGCGAAGCGCTATTCTGAAGCGCAGTTAAATTCCTATCAAGCAAAGTTAGAGCAAACTAAGCTGGCTCAAGCTGACTACCAGCAAGCCGCTGACAATGGCCAATATGAACTTATTTATCGCTTTGGCAACGGTATGATTGATGAAAACGAATTAGTATTAAGCCAAGACAGCTTAAGTTTACCTGGCTTTGATAAAGCAGTATTACTAAGTACAAATAACCAATATGGTGACTTAAGCGAATAAGCTTAAGAAGAAAAGAATGTTAAGCAAACTTAGGCGCTCTAGGATGAGCGCCTTTTTTTATATTCAAGACATAAAAAAAGGCCACTCTGTGGCCTTAGTAACGAGTTTATCCAATTCTTCTCTAAACTCTTTCTACATTAATAAACCTTGCAAATAAGGCCCTTAAGGTAGAAACCTTCTGGGTAGTTACCCGCGATAGGGTGGTCGGCTGCTTGGTTCAAACGCTCCATAATCAACAACTCTTTACCTGCATCAAGGGCTGCGTCAGCAACAACTTTTTGGAACAGGTTTTGCTCCATTAAACCAGAACAAGAGAAAGTTAGTAGTGTGCCGCCTGGCTTTAGAATTTGCATTGCGATCATATTAATATCTTTATAACCCCGACATGCACCAGTTAGTTGTGCTTTGCTCTCAGCAAACTTAGGTGGGTCCATCACGATAGTATCGAATTGACGGCCTTCTTCACGGTACTGGCGAAGCAGCTTAAATACATCTTGTTTAACGAACTCAGCACGTGATAAATCAAGGTCATTGTGCTCTACATTTCTTTTTGCAGTATCAAGGGCTGGTTGTGATACATCTACGTTAATGACGTTCTTACAGCCGCCACGTAGCGCATATAAACCGAATGTACCTGTGTAACAGAAACAGTTTAAAACCTCTTTGTCTTTAGAAAAACGCTCTAGTGCTGCACGGCTATCACGTTGGTCCAGATAAAAACCGGTTTTGTGGCCGTTTAAAATATCAACTTCAAGTTTTAAGCCATTTTCTGTAATGACAACAGGCTCAGTCGGTGCATCACCCCAAAGTGCACCAGTGGTTTTTTCTAGGCCTTCTTTTTTACGTACGTCAACGTCAGAGCGCTCATAAATGTGGCAATCAGGAAAAAGCTCACGAAGTGCTTGAACGATATCGCCTTTATGGCGCTCTGCACCCGCACTTAATAGCTGACATACAATGTAATTGTCGAATTTATCAATGGTGATACCGGGTAAGCCATCAGACTCTGCTGCGCTTAAGCGAAAACCGGTTAAGTCGCCTTCTTCAATAACTTGACTGCGGGCATCAAAAGCACGCGTTAAACGACGTAAGAAAAAATCTTTGTCTATGCTTTCAGATTCATCAAAGCTCCATATACGTGCTCTAATTTGAGAGTCAGGACTATATGCAGCAGTAGCTAGAAATTTACCTTCATTAGAGTAAATTTTTACGGTATCACCCAGAGCAGGTTTACCTTTTACTTTTTTGATGGCTTTGGAGAATATCCAAGGGTGTTTACGTTTTAATGATTTTTCTCTACCAGGCTGCAAGTACACTGCACAAGACATGAATTTTTCCTAACTTAATTGTATGCTGAGCATTTTAGTTAAGCGTTTACAAACATACAATGTTGATCAACGAATTATCCGGAGAGTAGGGCATTGAATAACGATAAATTAGCGTCTTTAGAACAAAATTGTCGCGAATTTGTACAAGCATTACCCATAGCCGATGCAGGGCATGACTTAGCGCATGTGCAAAGGGTGGTCACAACTGCCAAACTATTGGCTGAAAAAGAGCAGGCAGATTTGCAAGTAGTGGTTGCGGCAGCATGGCTACATGATTGTGTGGCAGTCGCTAAAAATAGCCCGCTAAGGAGCCAAGCTTCAAAATTGGCAGCTGACAAAGCCATCGAATATTTAACAAGTATCGACTTTCCAAGTGAAAAGTTGTCTGCTGTGCATCACGCCGTAGTTGCGCACAGCTACAGTGCGAATGTGGAAGCTGAAACACTGGAAGCTAGAATCGTTCAAGATGCAGATAGGCTAGATAGCTTGGGAGCAATTGGCATTGCACGCTGTTTTACCGTTGGCGGTGCGATGCATCGAAGCGTATATAATGTTGACGATCCCTTCTGTGAAAATCGAGCGCCCGATGATTATTCATATACCGTTGACCATTTCTATAACAAACTCTTTAAATTACCTGAAGTTATGCACACGTATGCAGGAAAGCAAGAAGCAGAAGCTAGGGTATTGTTTATGAAGGAGTTTATGAAAAGGCTAGGGCAAGAAATAGGCAGCTAGAAATAGTCAATTGAAAAATTTTATTGCGCAAGTCTGACACCGGTGTCATAATGTCGGCGTTTTATCATTTTGTTGTCAAAACGTGTTGGCTGCCCATGTATGTGGGCAGCATTTTTTTAAAATAAATGATAACCCATTAATCAAAGAATTCTAGATTGATATTTCTTTCGTTCAGGATGAATTGCAGTAGAGGTTGAAGTGCTTACTCCCTCGAATGTAGAGCGGGAAACCAGATGAAGAAAGTAACAATAAATAGTGTTGCAGAATACGCCGGCGTATCGAAAAAAACCGTTTCACGCGTATTGAATAATGAGCCCAATGTTAGCCCGGCAACACGTGAAAAAGTACTAAAAGTTTTCAAAGAACTTGATTACACACCGAATCCTATTGCCAGAGGCCTTGCCCGCAATCGCAGCTTTATCATCGGCTGTTTGTACGATAACCCCAGTAAAAGTTATATCACACGTGTTCAAAGTGGCGCTTTAGAAGCATGTCACAAACATAATTACAACTTGCTTATACACCCATGCGAACTGCGTGGCGAAGCGCTCATTGAAAACATCGAACATCTACTAACAACATCTCGCCTAGATGGCCTAGTTCTCACGCCACCATTTTCTGATTCTCAAGAATTAATCGAATTTCTTCAAAAGAAGGGTATTAATTACGCACGGGTTGCTTCAGCGATTGAAGATGACACGTCAATTTCAGTCAGAAGTAATGATGAGCAAGGTGCTTTCGAAATTACAGAGCATTTGATTTCTTTGGGTCATAGCCGAATTGCATTTATTAAGGGTCACCCAGATCACAGTGCCACAGAGCAGCGTTTCTCGGGTTATCAGAAAGCGCTTGCAGAGCATAATATTGCATTCGATGCAGAGCTGGTGGCTGAAGGTAACTTCAGTTATCACTCAGGTGCAGATAGTGCAAAAGAAATCTTAGATTTACAACCAAGACCGAGTGCAGTATTTGCATCGAATGATTACATGGCAGCCGCGGTGTTAAAATTGGCGACACAGTCAAAGTTGAATGTACCTGAAGATATTTCGATAGCGGGTTTTGATAACGCACCTATAGCTCGTCATATTTGGCCTGGGTTAACAACAATCGCACAGCCTGTAGAAGAGATGACGCGACAAGCTGTTGATCAGTTGATACTTCAGATAAGCGACCCTGATGTAGAAAAAACTCAGACTACACTTGAAGCTAAGCTTATCGTAAGAGAATCGACAGCTAAGCTATAAACCTTTTTCAATTTCTTTACTTGCCCAAGCCTAGCGGTTCGCTGTTAGGCTTTTTTCTTTTTTGACAACTTTTATAGCTCATAAATCAAATTAAAAATTCTGTTTTAAGCCCCTTATAAAACCGTTTTATAAATGTGTAATAAAGCTTGTGCTAGATCAACATTCACCATGGCTGCAGGCGTACTATGAAAGTGAGCCAAGCATCAGGTTTGTTTGGAAAAATGACAACTTAAACAGGACTTCATTATGATTATTGAACGCCACAGCTTAGCCAAAGAGTTACCTGAATTTAAAGAAAAAATCCACGAACTAAAAATGAATGATCGACATTTTGCGCGCTTGCTTGATGATTACCATAACTTGGATCATGAGGTGATCCGCATTGAAGAGGGGGTCGAAAACACCTCAGATGAATATCTTGAGTCACTTAAGAAGCAACGATTACATCTAAAAACCAACTTTATTCTATCTTATAAAGTGCATCATAAAAGTTTTCACAATATAAGGAGTAGCCTGCTACTCCTTTATAAGTCTTAACTAAGAATATAAAAGACCTCATACCAGTTAAATATCCCTATAATTATTAATGTTTTATATTAGAAAGCGTAATTCTGTCTGTTGTTAGACTTTGGTTTCGGTGACAAAAAGATTCTTTTGTGCAATATTAGAAATTGTCAATTTCGAACATTTTTCTGAAAAATTTAATGACAACGCTGTCATTTTGTGTGTAACATTAAATCAACATGAAAAAATGCTCTGCCAAATAATCACAAACTATTTGAGCAACACGTTACAGATCAGGGGTCGCTAAATGATGGCTAAACAGGTTGAACAAGACCAGTTATTTATTGGAATAGATGGTGGTGGTACAAAATGTCGTGCAACTATCTACTCTGCTACACAAGGGGTGTTAGGTACTGGGTTAGGCGGTCCTGCCAATCCATTACATGGTCTTGAGCGCACACTAGAGTCAATCATGGTATCAACTCAGCTAGCCTTACAAGACGCGGGACTTCGTGTTGAACAGGTGCATGACATTGTAGCTGGCCTTGGTTTAGCGGGTGTGAATATTCCAGGTCTGTATGACAAAATCATGCAATGGGACCATCCATTTAAAGAAATGTATCTTACAACCGACTTGCACACAGCGTGTATTGGTGCACATGACGGTGATGACGGCGCAGTGATTATTACGGGCACAGGCTCATGCGGTTTCGCTATTGTAAACGGTGAAACAGTCAATTACGGCGGTCATGGTTTTGCTCAAGGTGATATGGGCAGTGGTGCATGGATGGGTCTTGAGGCTGTTAAAGCTGTACTTGTAGATCTTGATGGTCTCGGGTCAAAAACCGTGTTATCAGACACGTTAAAGCAACATTTTCATGTTACTGACGCAATGGGGATCGCAGAGCAAATGGCAGGTCAACCTTCAAGCGGTTATGCAAAGCTAGCAAGACACGTATTTGCAGCTGCAGAGCAGAATGATGAAGTTGCATTGCAAATTGTTAAAGAAGGTGCTGAATATATTAGCAACCTTGCGAAAAGGTTATTAGAAATTAACCCACCGCGCTTATCTATGATCGGGGGGTTAGCTGAGCCGTTAAATAAATGGTTAGATGCTGATATTGCGAAACTTGTTCAGCAACCAAAACAGCCGCCAGAAATTGGTGCTATTTATTTTGCGATGGAAAGCACTCAGCATGAAATTAAAAAGGTGAACTAATGAGCCAGCATATTTACAAAGCTAAAAAGCTTTTTGATGGTGAACATTTTCATCATGATTTTGTTTTCTCAGTAGAAGACGGCAAAGTTAGTTATAACGTTTCGGCTGAAAACGCTGAAGTAATCAATCTTGATGGACTAGTCGTGCCTGGCTATATCGACGTTCAAGTGAACGGTGGTGGTGGGGCGTTTTATAATGCTGAACAAACGACAGCCTGCCTTGAGAAAATGGTGTCGGCGCATGCACAATTTGGTTCGACTGCGCTTATGCCAACTTTGATCACAGATAAAATTGAAGTGATGCAAGCGGCAGCTGATGCGATGGCAGCTGCCATTGAAAGCAATCAATCTGGTGTTGTGGGGATCCATTTTGAAGGCCCACACTTGTCTCACCCGAAAAAAGGCACGCACAGCGAGCAGTTTATTAGACCAATCACTGAACAAGAATTCGAGATTTATGCGCGTAAAGACTTGGGCATAAAAATGGTCACTCTAGCGCCAGAGACAGTGCCTTTAGCTGATATTGAACGCTTAATTAGCTTAGGAGTTAAAGTAAGCATCGGCCACTCAAATGCAGATTTTGAAACAGCTAACACTGCGCTTAAAGCCGGTGCCGATGGCTTTACCCATTTATTCAACGCTATGTCTGCGTTTACTTCACGTGAGCCGGGCGTTGTTGGTGCAGCGTTATGGGACGACAACAGCTGGTGCGGTCTAATTGTTGATGGTCACCATGTTCATAACACGTCTGCTAAATTAGCGATCCGCTCTAAACAGCGTGGCAAAATCATGCTAGTGACAGATGCGATGCCGCCTGTAGGTACAGACGATACTGAGTTTGCTTTTTTCGATGGCCGTAAAGTTATTCGTACTGGCGATCGTTTAAACTCAACAACCGGCGAACTTGCTGGCAGTGTGTTAGATATGGCAAGCGCGGTTCGAAATACGGTTGATTGGTTAGATGTAAGTCTACCAGAAGCCCTTCGTATGGCATCTTTATATCCAGCGCAATATTTAGGCTTAAACAGTAAAGGCCATTTACGCGAAGGGGCAGATGCAGACTTCGTTCATCTTGATGAGAATTTATTTGCACAGGCAACGTATATCGCTGGTGCTCAGATTTAATTTTCCCTGAGGAAAAAACCCCGCTGCAGTATAGCGGGGCTTTTTTATTTGTACTGGAATAAAATATGACAGCAAAAACACAAAAAAAACGATTAGCATCTTTAGATGCACTCCGAGGCATGGACATGTTTTGGATTTTAGGCGGACAAGGTATTTTTGCCGCTTTGTTTGTTTTAACTGGCTGGCAGGGATGGAAAGCGTTTGAAGCACACACAGTCCATAGCCCATGGCATGGCTTTACTTTTTACGATTTAATATTCCCGCTATTTATCTTTTTATCTGGTGTTGCTACGGGTCTGGCACCTAAACGTATCGATCACCTTCCTTTTAACGAAAGGCGCCCGTTATACAACAAAGCAATTAAACGACTGTTTTTACTTATGGCATTTGGTGTTTTGTATAATCACGGCTGGGGTACAGGTGCACCATTTGCATTTGAAGAAGTACGTTATGCCAGTGTGTTAGGGCGAATCGCAATCGCTTGGTTCTTCTGTGCTTTATTAGTTTGGCACTTTAGCTTACGTGTTTTAGCATACTCTGGTATCGGTATTTTAATCTTCTATTGGGTACTTCTTTGCTTTATTCCTGTACCGGGTGGCGTTGCAGGTGACTTATCTGCGGCAGGTAGTTGGAATGCGTGGTTCGATAAGCACCTTTTACCTGGCATTTCATATCAAAACCGTGTAGTTGACCCTGAAGGCATTTTGTCGAGTTTGCCAGCGATTGTGAATGCGATTGCAGGTGTATTTGCAGGACAACTGATTGCCAGAGCCAATGAGCGCGGTGAATGGAAAACCTGTGGCATTTTATTCGGCGCAGGTGTTGTAAGTTTAGTGCTTGGTTGGACATGGGATTTACACTTCCCAGTTAATAAAGAGCTTTGGACCAGTTCATTTGTATTGGTAACAGTAGGGTGGAGTGCGATTTTACTCGCTGTTTTCTACGCAGCAGTCGACATTCTAAATGGTCAAAAGCTGGCTTATCCGTTTGTAATTATTGGTGCAAACTCAATCATTATCTATCTAGCGTCATCTTTAGTTGATTGGGAGTACATTAGCCGCAGTGTGTTCGGTGGTGTGGTAAACGCAGCCCCAAGTGAATGGCAGCCGGTATTGGCGGTCACTGCGCTAATGGCGGTGCAAATGTTAGTGCTACACTGGATGTATCGTCGTAAGATCTTTGTTAGCGTTTAATTTCAAACCTTGATTATTTACTTATGCAAAAGGCTCATATTAATGGGCCTTTTTGTTATAAAAAAACACAATTTTTTTTTCACTTTTACTTTACAAGCGCTCAATTAATGATAATAATGACAGCGTTGTCATAATGGTACAGCCTAATAAGATTATCCCGATTAGGTTTTGATCTGGCGCTTATTTTGATTGCACGCGAAGTAAGCCCAGATCCCATTTTTTCTTTTCTTCTACAACGAGCCAAAACCATGCAAATAGTAATCTTAAACGACGCCAATGAAGTTGCAGCTTATGGCGCAGATATCTTTACAAAACAACTACAAAAGAAAGCAGAGTCTGTGTTAGGTTTAGCGACCGGTTCAACACCAGTAGCGCTTTACCAAGAACTAATTCGTCGTAACGAAGCAGGTGAAATTAGCTTTAAAGATGCGACAACATTCAACTTAGACGAATACTTAGGTCTAGATGGTTCACACCCACAAAGCTACCGTTATTTTATGAACGAGCAGTTGTTCAACCATGTAGACATAGACAAAGATAAAACCCATGTACCACCTGGTGATGCGAAAAACCCAATCACTGCATGTCAAGAATATGAAGGTCACATTGTTGCGGCAGGCGGTATTGATGTTCAACTATTGGGTATTGGTCGTAACGGTCACATTGGTTTCAACGAGCCGTCTTCAGGCTTAACTTCACGTACACGTGTTAAAACATTAACCAAAGCAACCATTGATGATAATGCGCGTTTCTTCAAAGAAGACGAATACCAACCGCATTTATCTATCACTATGGGTATCGGTACTATTCTTGATGCCAAAAAAGTGGTGTTACTGGCAACGGGTGAAAACAAAGCTGAAGCGGTTCATGCAATGATTGAAGGCCCGTTAACGGCAGCTTGCCCAGCATCTGCACTACAAATGCACCGTGATGCGGTTATCGTGATTGATAAGGCTGCAGCAAGCAAGTTAAAAGACATTGAGTTTTATCAGCACATCGAAGCTGAAAATCAAAAGCTTCAGGCCTACTTAGCCTCTTTGTCCTAAGGACCTGTTGATCTTTCAAGTTCGTTTTTACAGCAGTTTGATTGGTATTTATACACGGCAGAGCCTGCGTAGCATGGTTTTTCCATGTAAGTCAGGCGATAACACAGTAGAAATGCTAATCAAGCGCTGCCAAATTGGCTCTTCTGAGCGAACTTTTCTCATTGTTACTCAATTTTTACTTAGCCCACTAGGTATAAAACTGAGTGCCGCGATAAAAGCCCGCTCAGAAAGAGTAAAACTCGAACAGCAAAGAGTAACAGGCCCTTTACGCAACTACATGTTTTAAAAGCCCGTTAGGGCTTTTTTTTTGCAAATTTTACGGCTTATTTATTTAGCTTAGAGTGTCTGTGTGTTAGCTTAGGCTCAAATCACGCAAAGGAGTGAATATGCTTCATTACACGCAGATGAGTTTAGACAGAGCGTCGCAGCAACGCAAAGATAGCAACTGGCTAAACACGCAAAAAACGACCAACAGCCGATGGCTTTTAATTCACCAAGATAAAAACTTATTTAGCGCTGATTTACAAAAGCTTCAGCTATTACTCTGGTCTTCAGTCGCACACTTAAATACCGATGATGCCGTGTATATTGGTCATCAAGACGAATTACACTATTTTGTGTTAGATGTGTCGAATATAGATCCAGATGAAGTGAATGATTTATCTGCCGGTGGCACATTTGAAGATATGCGTAAAGTTGGGCCAAAACTGAATGGCTTTGAAGCGTCTATTGGTGTGCTCGCAAGGGGCATGTGTTATTGGCATAAAACTCATGTTTTTTGTGGCCGGTGTGGTACAGCAAATAAGCCCTATGAAGGCGGTCATGCGCGTCGTTGTCAAAATAGTGAATGTCGTCATATTACATTCCCGCGCACTGATCCGGCGGTGATCATGTTAGTAACCCATACTTTTGCCGATGGCATTGAGCGTTGTTTAATGGGTCGTCAAGAAAGCTGGCCAGAAGGCGTGTATTCAACGCTGGCAGGTTTTGTTGACCCGGGGGAATCACTGGAGCAAGCGGTACTGCGTGAAGTAGAAGAAGAGTCGGGTATTATCGCAGATGATGCCCAATATATTGCATCGCAGCCATGGCCTTTTCCGTCGTCATTAATGCTGGGCTTTATTGCTAAAGCGAAAACCACAGAGGTCTCAGTGGAACAAGATGAATTACAAGATGCTAAGTGGTTCTCAAGAGCAGAATTAAATACATTTGCTGAGTGGGGCGATGATACGCCTGGGTTCAAACTTACCCGAAGAGATTCAATTTCACGCTATTTGGTCGAATATTGGCGCGCACTTGGCGAATAAATTAAGTTAGAAATACCAAGGTTTAACAATGAAAAAGAACACTAAGATTGTCAGTGCTGGCAGAAAAAAACAATATACCCAAGGGGTCGTAAACCCAGTTGTTCAACGTGCCTCAACGGTCGTATTTGATACCGTAGAAGAAATGCAAACTGCCATCAAAGAGCGTGCTGATCGCACTTTATTTTATGGTCGCCGTGGTACAAACACACACTATGCGCTGCAAGATGCCATTACCGAACTTGAAAATGGTGCAGGGTGTGCACTTTATCCATCGGGCGCCGCTGCCATCAGTCAATCTTTATTGTCTTTTTTGAAGTCAGGTGACCATTTATTAATGGTTGATAATGCATACGAGCCGACACGTGATCTATGCGATAAGATTTTAGCCGGCCTAGGGATCACCACAACGTATTATGACCCGACAATTGGTGCTGGCATCGAAGCCCATATACAAGAAAATACCAAAGTGATTTTCTTGGAATCGCCGGGTTCAATCACCATGGAAATTCAAGATGTGCCTGCACTTGTTGAGGTTGCGAAAAAACATAACATCATCACAATGCTAGACAATACCTATGGAAATGGCTGGCATTTTAGACCGCTTGATTTTGGCGTTGATGTCAGTATTCAAGCTGCTACCAAGTACATTGTTGGTCACTCAGACGTGATGATGGGCGTTGCAGTTGCAAACGAAGTCCATTGGCCGACATTACGTGAACACTCTTATTTGTTAGGTCAATGTACGTCAGCCGATGATGCTTACTTAGCATTACGTGGTCTTCGTACTATGCCTGTGCGTTTGGCCCAACACGAAAAAGCGGCCTTACAAGTGGCGCAGTGGTTGTCTGAACACGAATTGGTTGATCATGTTCGCCACCCTGCATTTGAAACATGCCCTGGGCATGAATTCTTTAAACGCGATTTTGATGGCAGTAACGGTTTATTTTCGTTTGTTATGAAAGAGGGCAACCTAAAATCAATCAATGCATTTTTAGATGCATTGCATCATTTTAAAATGGGCTTTTCATGGGGAGGCTACGAAAGCCTAGTCACTGCCAATAAAACCATGGCGAAGCTTCGTTCAACAACAGGGTGGGAGCATGGCCCGATTATTCGCCTGCACATAGGCCTAGAAGATGTTGAAGACCTGGTAGCAGATTTAGAGCAAGCATTGCAAGTGTATAAAGAAAATTTGTAAGGTGCGATTATTAAATTGAAACAGATGTATGAAAACGCGACTTAATGTCGCGTTTTTCTTTTTACATCGCGCAATCTTGCTACTTTCGAACAGAACAACCTCATAAAACCAATCTGCCCGAGCCAATTAATCCCATCACTAAACCAAAGCCGCCGCTGGCAAACCCAAGCACCAGACCAATTCGGCCAAAAAGCTTTTGCCATTTAGGGCGACATAGAAATGGTTTTGCTGCCACTTCACTTTCAGTCATGTGTTGCAGGTCTTTGTTAATGATATTTTGAGCTTGGAAAATCTGTAAGCCAAGTATCAATGCAAATGCTGTATAAGCGAGCGCTGGCATAATCCACCCCGAGCTAAATGAGTAACTCATAACGAATAGCACCCCAAATACAAACGTGGTGATTAACATTCTGGTTCTCATAACTTTAAGTATTGCTTTTGTCTGCTCAGTCTTTGCATACTTAATTGGCAATTTCATGCTGTAAAACACCACGAGCATAGCTGCGAATGCGCCGATAAAAGCACCACCAAGCACAGCAAAAAGTTTAAATATTGGTGAGCTATACGTTGTATTGCTGACCAGTGTTGCCGCAGCAACGGGTGCACTTGGGGCGACCAAGCCTAAAGCAACAGCTGGGGTAATCGTCGAAATTGCCAATGTACCAAAGCGATTTAAATATTGAGACTTAAGCTTCTTTCGGCTTCTTGATAACTGCTGACGTACTTTTTCCTCAGAGATATCTAATAATGCAGCGACTTGCTTGTTCGATTGCTCTTCTCGATAGTATAAGATTAAAATCTCACGGCTCTCTTCTGGTAAAGCTGAAACAAGTTGATTCATCAGCATTACTTGTTCATCTTTTAATAAATCACTATCAGGACAATCATGGTGAGCAAGTAACTGCTCAAGTGATTGCTCGAGTGACTCATCATTGTCAGATACTAAATTCGACTTTTCTCGCAATACGTTTAAAGCTTTATAACGAGCAGTTTGGCGAAGCCAAGGTAAAAAGCTGTGATCGTTTTTTAACTTATCGAGGTTTTGCCATGCATTGATAAATACTTGTTGCGCTACATCTTCACTCGCATGCACGTCCTTCGTGATAGCGAGCGCAATGCTGCAAATGAGTTGTCGACATGCTTTGTGAAGTGCTTCAAAGGCATTTACATCACCTTTTCGTGCATGCGACACATATAAAGCAATACTGGCACTGTCTTTTATGTCTAGTTTATACGCTAATGTATTCATGATTTATCCTTAATGAATGCCGTAATTTGGTTATTTAGCCATTTAGGATCATCATACATAATAAAGTGGCGAGAAGTTGTATTCATTTTGACTACAGCGTTAGGTAAATTTGCCACTTGCCCTTTATAAAGTTGTTCAACGCCTTGTTTACGCGAGTTATCGTTAAATCCACCAGATGCACCCAGAATAAGTAAGTCCGCTTTTATTTTAGCCAGTGATGGTCTTAAATCATTGCTCATTAAATAGTGCATAGCTTTGCCAACAGTAACCGGATCAGAGTGTTCAGCCATATCAATGATGTGTTTTTGATGCATAGCCTGAGTCGCATGAATATATATACCGCGCTTAGTTTGCTCAGCTAGTTGTGTTTGAGTCATTGATTTGTGCATTAAAAGTATACGTTCAGCTTGGTTGCTAAGTGAAGCAGGTGTCGTTTGATTTGTGCCGGTAAATATCGGGCCAATATAGGGTAGGCTATCAACTGAAACGACCTTACTAATAAGTTCTGGCTTTTCTAATGCGATAGACATAGCTAAAAAGCCTCCCAGACTATGACCAATTAGAATTGTTTTATTTGCTACAGCATTTGAAGCTTCTGACTTTCGACTCTCTTCAGTAATAAAATCAATTAGCTCGTTTAGTAACGCGGTCATCGAAAATTTTGTGGGTTTTTGATTATCGGCAAATCCAGTGATTGATACCACATGTACGCGGTGTTTATCTTTGAATTTGTCTAGGGTGCTTTGCCAAACTTCTCCGTTAGACATAAGACCCGGGATCAGAATGATATCGGCATTTTCTGTTTGGTCATTTCCGACTGTTTTAACAGTAAAGTGATTATGCGCCCATACTTGTGCGCTATTTAATGCTGTCGCAATCGCGATGAACAAAACAATCAATAGGCTTAATTTTGTAGGTTTATTTGGTTTGATGTGTGACTTAATCATATTAGCTCCTGTTAGTTATATAACTAAGTCAATTGAGCAACCTAAAGTGTGACAACTTTTATTAAATTTATTTGTTATCCAAAGTAACAGCGATTACATTGGAAAAGTTAAGTAAAAGGATTAAAGTTATGACTCCTGCGATTTTACTCGCCAAAAAAGCCAAAATTACATTTAACGTACACGAGTATAAGCACGACCCAAAAGCGCAATCTTATGGCTTGGAGGCGGCTGAAAAGCTAGGTTTAAACCCATCCCAAGTATTTAAAACCTTAGTAGTTGAAACTGACAGCAAACAACTTGTGGTCGCGGTTTTACCCGTAAACCAACAACTGAACTTAAAGTCGTTGGCAAAAGCTATCGGTGCAAAGAAAGCTGCCATGGCACCACAGCAATTAGTCGAGCGTTCAACAGGGTATATTTTAGGTGGCGTTAGCCCATTGGCACAAAAGAAACGCCTCGCCACCGTAATAGATAGCTCATCCAAAACTTTTGAAACCATTTTTGTGAGTGCAGGGCGCAGAGGGCTCGAAATAGAACTGGCGGCAGATACTCTATGTGAATTAACGCAAGGACAGTTTGCAGAAATCAATACTTAATTCAGTCTATCCAGAAAACTGATATTTATAAGTATAAAGGAATGTTGCATGCTTTTCTCAAATGAAGAAATGAAAACAGCTTATGAAGAACTCATAAGAAAAGAAAGTCCATCGGGTGCTATATTAGGGGCATTTATTGGTTCAATACCAGCTGCATGCGTGTATTTATTAATCGAAGACATTCGCATTGCAGCAATACTATTGTTTCTTTTACCCCCATTGATTGTTGGAGTTACTGCAAAATTTTTAGGAAAAACACATAAGGCCAAGCATAGAATACCAGTAGGATTAATCGCAGTTTGCCTGCATATTACTGGTTGTTTATATTTAGAGTTAAGTCCACTTTATTACTTATTAACTCCTTTAATATTTGGTATTAGCTTTGTCTCTGCACGTATTCATCTCAACAGAGTTGATGAGTGGGCTTTAGAATTTTTACCTATATTAGAATTTAATTCTGACTCAGATGGTAATGCTAAAAGATCAGAAGAAATAAACGCCAGAAAAGAAAAGCAACGACTAATTGAGATGGAACGTCAAAGCGATGTTTATTTTGGTATACCTTCAAACCTACCTAAAAGTTATCGTGAATTTAGAAACTTACCGACAGAAGCTAAAGGTTTTTATTTTTATTTAGGTTCAGATGGCATCGAAGTCATAGAACAATTTTTACAGTCAGAATATGTAAATCAAGTAGAACGATTGGTTATCGGAGATTCAACTTATGCTTTAGGGTCTGGCCTAAAGTATGACAAGATAACTGAAGCAGTTTCGAAAGTTAACTTTGCAAATGTTAAAGAGTTCTCTTTGGGTGCAAGTGAACTATTTTGTAATGCTCATTGTGTTTTTGGCACCATAGGTGACATAACTAATAGTTTTACAGGTATGCCTAAATTAAAAGACTTATATTTAGGTGGGGCCTTTGAATTACATAAACCTCTTTATTTTCCTGAGTTAGAAAGGTTAACTATCCAACTAGATGATTATTATACGTGCGTAAATGGTGGACCGATTGCACAAGCTACGTTAGATAATCTTCTTAAATCTCGCTTTCCAAAACTTAAAGAAGTTGAAATAGATTTAGAACGTTTTGAAGAAGACAAAGAATATACATTGGTAGATTCATTTTTATCTGAATTACAAACACCTAATCTAACTCAATTAGAAATTTACGGTAGCTTTAAATCTGGAGAGTTCGAGCGTATAAATCATTTGGTAAAAATGAATAATAAGCAGGTAAATCTTACGCTAGCTGAAAGCAAGTATGAGTGAGACGCTTCTTCTAGCATCTCACTTAGACATGTGAGCTTTTATATTAACTCAAACATTGCAATGTTGATCTGCACTGTATTTTTAGAAGCTACTTTGCGACTTTATTTAAAATCCAATCTCTTAACAAACTGCCATCTACTAGCTTAAAGTTTTGTGTGCTTTTAGGCATTACATTATGACCATCTTGAACAACCAATAAACCATTAGGGAGGGCTTCACCAAGATAGCTGCTTGTTACTGCCAAACCATCGGTTTCTGAAGCACCATCGATCATGCTTGCCCAGTTTGCCCCGACTTCAAAAACACCTAAAAATTCATTGTTATTATCTACGGCGTATACCGCATAGCGGTTATTACCTTGGCTAGATACAACAAGGTATTGTTTGCCGTTTAAGCGATATAAGCTCATGCCTTCAATATCGGCTTCGACTTGCTCATTTAGACCTGTGATTAGCTTGTCAGGTTGTTTACCTTTAAGGTCTTTTAACCATACACCCGTTGACTCTTCACCATAAAACAAGCGTCTATTCGCATCATCGCTTACACAGCCTTCAGGTTGACTAGGCACTGTCCATTCTTGAGTTTTCTGGCCTGTTACCTTTTGCTTATTAAATGCGATCTCGTATTTTTGAAAGCGACCATCGGTGTCATTAATCCATACCGCCAGTTCACTACCGTATTGTCCCAGACATAAACCATATGGATCAGCCAAGTCTGTTTTAATATCGGCAAGCAAAGTAGGGAGCCCAGATTTTTGATCGATTTTAAATAGGCTGATGCTTTTATTGGTTCGGTTACTGGCTGCTGCAATATCAACAACTTCATCATTGAATTCAACGCCGTAACGAATATCGACATTGTTTACTCGACCAACAGGTAAAGTTTTTACAAGATTGCCCTTAAGATCGTATACGTTGAGACCTGACTTTTTATCAGTACCATAAACCAAGCTATTTGAAGGGTTAACTCTATTTACCCAGATCTCAGGGTCATCTGCGGCATCACCATGAGATACAACAGGGGTCGTTTGTGCAAAGGCCATCAGATTGGCAATCGGTTGCTCATTCTTCTTTTTCAAGGGTAACTTATGTTTGCCCAAATTGATTTTGATATTCTTTGATGTCTCATCATCGAAGACATAAGCAATTAAGTTTTTGTCAGAGCGGTAAAGCTGAACAGTTTTAGGCGCTATGTCTTTGGGCAGCTCAAAAGGTTTGAACGCGTGATTATTTTGGTCAAGTAGCCAAAGCTGGTTTGTACTCGGTGACACCACAGACACATCACCCGAAGCGGTTGTATCTAAGTATTCTACTTCGAGCCCCTCAGGAAGCTGTAAAAGTTCTCGAATAATTTCAAGCTCAGGGTTAGTCGAGTACTGCCAAACGCCAATATTTTCTTCAGCAATATAGAGTGACTCGGTGAGGTCGTTCACTGCACAAGACTTCATATTAAGGCCCGCTGCAAAATGTCGAATTTCACTTAACTGCCAATCAGTATCGTTTGCGGTATTTAGCGCCATTTGACTAACGATGCCGTTTACATCAACAGTGAATAACTCAATATGTTCAGATGATGAGCCTAAGCAAATTGCATCAAATGCTGTTTTATCAGCCAAAAGCTCATACGCTTTTTCAATACGATTGTGTTTAAAATCAACTTTAACGAGCTCGATATTACCGGTGTTTTTATTTAGTGTTGATAACACCCCAACAGACTGAGAATTTGGTAGCCACCTAAAATCTAAATGTTCAGACTTAGAATTGATTGTCGATAAAGCTCGCCATTGCTCATCGAGTAAAGCGATACCGTGCGCTTCACTCACAGCAAGCTGCTTATGGGCAGTATGAGCGGCATCAATAGGCGAAATAAACTCAGACTCGGTTAGCCATTGCTTATTAGTCTGCGAAGCATTGGCAACGCCACTACAAAGTAATCCACCAATCAACAAAGATAATTTTAAAGATGTGTTTGTCATGTTGAGCTCTTAAAGCTGTTACTAAATCATTGCGGCAGACAGTAACGATGAAAAATGACATAAATGTTTCAGCTGACTTACGGGGAAGCCTTGGAAGAAGTAATTACATCTTTTAGATACCCAAAAATAGCCTTTTTGAGCTAATTTGACCTCTTTAAGCCGGTTATAACGCTTTCAAACGAAATAGAATTGAGTGTAAATTAAATAAAAACGACGACATGCGTATTTTAATGTGAGCTAAAAAGACCCTTAAATAAAATTGGCTTGAATTAAAGCGAAGTGATGAGCTTTTAAAAATAGTTACACTAATAAACTGAGTAGTTTGTGGCGCATGATGTCGCATAAAAAATAAAAAGATGGGAAACTTATATGGAAAAAGCATTAAATTTCATTAAAAAATCTAATCATGTATTGTTCTTTCTAGTCATAGTCGTGTTTATTGGTGGTTTTACTTTTGAAATGGCCTCAAAACTTTTCAAAAAGAATTATGAGCCACCTAAAATAGAACTTGTTGATAGCACTCAATCTAAAGATGAGCTTAAACGGCCTGTTTATACCGTTGAATATTTAACACGGCTAAAAGACGTTTATATATTTGAATTAACATCTGATGTGATAGATACAAACGAGTTTCACGAAACCGAAGTGTTAGAAATGTTTAACTCAGCCTCAATTTCGCACGATTTGTATGTTGATGGCTATTTATCGCACAATGCAGTTAATTTAATGTTTGTAAGAGAAGACGGCACTCAAACCATGCTTCTAAAAAGAGACGGGTTAATCGTCGAGTTTTCTAAGGTTACGCCAGAGCCAGTCGAAGGCGCTTATCATCTAGATAAGAATCTTTATTTGATCATCGATGAAGATACCAATCAAAATGGATACCTAGATCAAAAAGACGCTGCAAAATTATTTTCTTCAAATTATGATGGACAAAACTTGGTACTGATACTTAACAACGTTGGCTCATTTAATTTGATTGCCAACAACAAATTGATTATTTCTCAAAAAGGGGATTCTCCCAAGTTCTTCACATTTGATGTGCACTCAGGCAATTTGGTGAGCTTGAATACCACAGTAAGCAAGACTGCATTTCAATCAGAAAAAAAGTAGCTTAGATAAATACGCATACACCAAAATATGCGTATTTAAACTAAGATTTAAAATTGTTAGTTGTTTAAAAAGTGACTCAGCACTTGCTCGAATTTTGCAGTTTCTTCTACCCATGGCCAGTGGCCACTTTGCTCAAACATGCTGTAGGTTGCGATGCCTTTTGGTAGCATGTCGTACAATCGATGCACGAGTTCAGGTGTAGATGCATTATCATAGCGTCCAGCTGTGATAAGGGTAGGGATCGCAAAGTCTTTTATTTGTTCTTCAATATTGATGCCGAGTAAAGTGCCTCGTATTTCTCCGTAGTCTAAGTCAATAATGTCGTCAAAAACCTGAAGGTTAAAATAGTCACGCTCATCATTTGTTTGGTATTTTCTATTTTTACTTCTATTTGCAACATCAAACCATTGATACCAATCCATGTAACGACCATAAGCAATCTCGGCAAATTTATCATCAGTACTTTTTATACCTTGTGCTTTGAGTGATTCTAGTTGACGCCACTTTTCAGGGTATCGCGTGCGGATAATATGAAAGTATTGATTAGCATTCATTTGTTGGCTTTTAGTGTCGTAAGAGGCATTTAGCATCACTAATTTTTTGACATGCTGGCTATGTTGAAGTGCGTATTGCATAGCTGGAATACCACCATAAGAATGTGCCATTAAAGTTATTTTTTTAACCCCCAAATACTGTCTGACTGACTCAATGTCGTCTACTGTCATTTGTGGGGTAAATTTCCCCTCTATTTTACGTGTTGATCTACCCCGACCAATGTCATCAAAAAACACCAATTGATAACCCTGCTTTTTTAAAAAATCAAACCAACCTACAAATACAGTGTGACCACCACCTGGTCCACCATTAATAATCACAACAGGGTGGCCTTGGCCTTCAGTGCGAATATAAATTTTGCCTTGGGGTACTTTTATATAATCTTCAGTAACGTCTTTATTTTTTGCTGATACTTCAAAGAGCATCATCGAAATAAACACGCTTAACACAATAAAATTTGTCAGATATTTTTTCAAAATAATAGGTCCTATAGATTTTTGTTATTGAGCGCCATTACTTTAATAATTAGTAGCTTAGAAGTTGTGGTGAAGTTGTGAAATATACACTTTTGAACGCTGCTCAATGTGGTGAAATCATGAAAATTCACGTATATTTCTTAACGCAAGTGTTTTCTATTATGGGCAAAGCCCTGCTTTTAATTAGGTTGTACAAACATGCGATATGCTTTTGGCGAATATGTTCTAGATACAAAACAACAGTTGTTATTTGCCAACGAACAACGCGTAGAGTTAGAGCCTAAGCAATACTCAACGTTACTTTTATTGTGTCAGCATCAAAATGAAATAGTGACTCGGGAGCTGCTTTTAGAAACTAGCTGGAGCGGGGTGATAGTCAGTGAGAACACCATAAACAAACATATCGCAGTGCTCAGAAAGTTATTAGGTGACAATGCAAAATCACCCAAATACATAGAGACAGTTGCAAGAAAAGGCTATCGCTTTATTGCTAACCTTGAGATCTTTGATGGAGCGCCCTCTAAGGTAAACATCGAGCACAATAACAACACCGTTTCATTCAAACCGAATCTCCTTTTGCTTGGCTTGGTTGTTACGGTCCTTATTTTAGTATCTATTTACTTATTCTTATGGCTGAATCCTAGTTCCACAGCTGCGCAAGACATAAAAACACTCACTCGTATGCAAGGTGATAAATGGAGCATAAGCTTTTATAAGAACGACTTAACAACAGTGTTTATTAATCAAAAGCCGCAGAATTCAGAATTAATTCTTCAAGATCTAAACACCCAACAAACTCAGTTAATTCAACATCAGTTCGACTTTTTATCTTTTGTTGTCGGTGCTATTTCAAAACCGCAACTCTATATAGTGGGTAAACAAGGAGGCAAAAATTGGCTGGTCAAAGGCTATATTGTCAACAACACTTTTATTGTTGAGCAGCAACTCGATATTTCAGAGCTTGCAATTTATGATATCGAATTTTCAAGCCATCTCGCACAACTCTATTTAATTGCGCAAACAACCTCAATAAAAGACCGAGGCTTATATCGGGTTGATCAAAACTTAACTGACATAGTCCCGCTTTATTTGCCTAAAAATGACAATGTATTATTAACCAGAGTTGATAGTGGCATAAACAAAGAAGCGATATTACTTTTGGGTCAGCGCCCTAATGCGCGTTCAATTGTTTATGCGTTTACGCCAAAAAACAAAGAACTCAATAAAGTACATGAGTTTGACGCATATGTGAGAGACGCCATTTGGCACAATGAATTTATTTTACATACCGACACGCCACCTGCTCAGCGCATATTGAAGCGCTCGATAGAGCAGAACTCTAGCCCTACAATAGTAGCGACATCGAGCGAATACCTATGCTGTGAAATGATTTTTTCGCAATCATTGAATCAGATTATTTATCGAACAAATACCACAAACTACCAAATTGAGTGGGTAGGGGAGCCTGATTTTACAGTAGATAACTCCACAGTTTACGACATGACTCCGTCGTTGATGCACCATAAAAAGGGGATTGCATTTGTGTCTAAACGCTCTGGCAAAAGCCAAATTTATTCGCAACAAAAGCTCTCACCACCAAAACAGATAAGTAACTTTACGCGCTACCATATTGTTCATGCACTATCGGTTAGCCCAAACGATAATCGATTAGCAGCCATAGTTGATAACCAACTTTTATTGTTTGCAACCAATGCTCAAAGCTTACCAATCACTAAAGTATTTAATAACATTGACTGGTTAGAAGATGTGACATGGCTAGACGATAAACACCTAATAGTGCGCCATAAAACTAAGTCGGCCACTTGGTTAGAAATATATGACACAGAACTCAATAGCATTAAAAAATTACCATCACAGTGGCTACAGTTATTCCGTTCAGAGTATGGTGAAGCGAGATGGTTTGCGCTGCACACATCACATGGGCTGGTGGAATTAGAACCGCTAATGTTTAATCCTGATGTTGAGCTTAAAATAGCCAAAGAGTTAAATGGGTCAATTCAAGATACTGGAAAAATTATCAATGCAGGCCCATATTTTTATCAGCAAATAAATAAAAAACAAATTCAACAACTTGATAGCCAGGGCCAGCATTTAAGACTTCATGATTTTCAACGCATTTATGGCTTTGATGCGCATAACACAAAACTAATAGTCAGTGAACTAACATATCGCTCTAGCGACTGGCATGCAAAGTCGATTGCTCAATAAAACTTTAAATTGAATACCACTAAAAAGTTATTTAAAAACAAATGATGTAGCGAGAGGCAACAAACAAGTAACAAAGAACATAAAATGTTCAAACAATCCAACAGGTTGTTGCCTTTTAATATTAATCTTGTATAGTTGCTACCAAGTCGGCATATAGCGCAGCCTGGTAGCGCACTGTCATGGGGTGTCAGGGGTCGCAGGTTCAAATCCTGCTATGCCGACCAGCTTTTCCTAACCCTTCAATAGATTATCTTATATAAAACTAAACTGTTCTCTTTTAGTTTACCTTTCGTAATCCTAATTATAGTATTTTTAAAAAAACGCTTAGGCTGTTCAGTACATTCAAGGTCTGACAATTAGTTAATAAATTTATATAAAATAAAAAATAATTTAACTGTTTTTATATACAGTGCTTTGTGGTTTGTCCAATAACATTATTACTCTGCACTTTGTCCAATTTTGACAACTGAGCAAAATTGGACATTCTAAACTCATGTTTACAATGAATTTTTCTTGTGTGAATATTGGGACACGTAATATAGCCCGTTTTGTCGATATTTATACTGGCACTTTGGGAGAGAATAAGCT